>JAFZIY010000004.1 GCA_017554105.1 Prevotella sp.
ACTTTCCCACGCAGAAATGCTTGAAGATGTTTCCTAAGACTTCGTCACTTGTAATTTGTCCTCCCGTGATTTCAGAGAGTGTGGCGATAACGTTTCGGAGGTCTTCAGACAGGAGGTCGCCCGAGAGGTTGTTCTCAAGTCCCTCAATCACCCTCTTGATATCAACTGATGCCCTGGAGAGTGCTTCGTAGTGTCGCGCGTTGGTGACGATGACGTTGTTCTCGGTCATTTCAGGTATGTTGGAGGCTTTATATATAGCCTCTTTGAGTTGTGTGATTCCTGTTCCATGCTTTGCGCTGATGTGCATGGTCGTATAGGCAGAATCAGCACTTATACTTATCGGTGGCGTGAGGTCAATCTTGTTTTGGGTTATGATTAAAGATTTTCCTCGTGTTAGTTCTGCCATTTCGTTGAATTCCTCATCGTTTGGCTGCTTATCAACAAGCCACATCACGATGGTTGCCTCGTCAATCTTCTTGTATGTGCGCTCTATTCCAAGTCGCTCTATTTCGTCGGTTGTATTTCTTATACCTGCGGTATCGATGAATCGGAAGGTAACTCCGTTGATTATGGTGGTGTCTTCGATTACGTCTCGTGTCGTGCCGTGAATGCTACTCACTATGGCTTTGTCATCTCCTAACAGTCGATTGAGCAATGTTGACTTTCCTACGTTTGTCTTTCCAATGATGGCCACAGGTATTCCTTTCTTGATGGCGTTTCCTACCTCGAATGATTGTGCGAGTGAGATGATTCTGTTGTCAAGGTTCTTTGCCAGCATAAGCAATTCGGAGCGGTCAGCAAATTCAAGGTCTTCGTGGTCGGAGAAGTCCAGCTCGAGTTCAAGAAGCGATGTCAGTTTGAGCAGTTGTTCCCTAAGGTCGGCAAGCTCTGACGATATGTTTCCCCTAAGCTGTGACATTGCCAGTTTGTGCGTGGCAGCATTTGTCGACGCAATGAGGTCGGCAACCGCCTCTGCCTGGCTAAGGTCGAGTTTTCCGTTGAGGAAGGCACGTTGCGTGAATTCCCCAGGCATGGCCATCCTACATCCGTAAGAGATGAGGAGTTCCAAAATCTTACTTGCTATGTACTGCGAACCATGACACGTAATCTCTACTGAATGTTCTCCAGTATAACTATGTGGCGCATGGAATATGCTTACCATCACATCGTCGATAACATCACCGTTGGTGTCGATGATGTTGGCGTGTCTGATGGTGTTTGGGGGAGTTGAATCGTTGATTTTTCCACAAACGGCGCTGGCTATTCTAATTGAGTCGGGACCGCTGATGCGTATTATGCTTAGGGCTCCTCCCGTAGCTGTCGCAAGGGCGCAAATGGTGTCGCTGTTGTAATATGTCATTCGTCTTTTATAAGGAATTGATAGCGTTGTCAAGTACTTTCAGGTCTTCTTCTGAAGTTGCCCAACTGGTGACGAATCGACATAGTGTGTTATTGTCGTCGATGGGCTCCCATGTCTCAAAAGCAATAGACTCTGCCAGTCGTTTCATTTGTGCGTTTGAGAGAATCACGAACTGCTGATTGGTAGGTGAGTCCTTGAGTTGGAATCCTGCTTTGATGAATATCTCCCTCAACTGCATCGCCTTGTCAATAGCATGTCGCGCGATTTTGAAATACAGTCCGTCTGTGAATAGAGCATCGAACTGCACACCTGCCACGCGGCTCTTAGCCAACAGCGCACCATGCTGTTTCACTATGGTAAAGAACTGACGTGGAACGTTGCCATGAGTAAAGACAACAGCTTCACCACACAATGCTCCTACCTTTGTGCCTCCAATATAGAATACGTCACAATGGGCGGTGAGCCATGGAAGGTCGAAGTCACACTCGTCAGACATTAGTCCGTAGCCGAGACGTGCGCCATCGATAAAGAGTGGAATGTTGTATTCTTTGCAAACATCTCCTATCTGTTCTATTTCAGAGGCTTTGTAGATGGTCCCCAATTCTGTTGGAAACGTGATGTAAACCATTCCCGGCCATACCATGTGGTCACGTGTGGGGTCTGCATGGAAGGTCTTGAGTAGTTTGCGAAGCTCTTCAACACACATCTTTCCGTTGTGAGAGGGTAGAGTGAGTACTTTATGTCCACTTGCCTCAATCGCACCGGATTCATGGACGTTGATGTGTGCCGTTCCTACAGCCACCACTCCTTCATAACGAGAAAGCATGGAGTCGATAACGGTGGCGTTCGTCTGTGTTCCGCCAACGAGGAAAAAGACTTCTGCATTCTCTGACCTACATGCCTCTTTTATCTTGTTGCGTGCACTCTCGCTCCATTGGTCAAATCCGTATGAGGCACTCTGCTTGTTGTTAGTGTCTATAAGATGTTGGAGCACATTGGGATGTGCTCCATTGTTATAGTCACTTTCAAAAGACGGTTTCATGCTCATAATACCTTTGACCATGTGTTAGTGAGTATTACTATTAAGAGAGACTAAGCCGACACTTAAATTCTTTCCAGCACCTTCTCGATGAGTGTGTCAATAGAGTTCTTATACTCGGTGTTCATTTTCTGGGCATAGCGGTTGGCAATGACCATGCAACAGGTCATTGCGCGATGGCCAAGAAGTGATGCCATACCGGCGAGAGCCGACGACTCCATCTCGAAGTTGCAAATCCTCATTCCGTCATATTCGAAACTCTCAATCTTCTCGTTCTGTTTCGGATCTGCTATGTCTGCACGGAGCACACGTCCCTGAGGACCATAGAACCCTCCGCATGATATGGTGTAGCCACGCACCATGTCGTCTTGGGCTATCTGGTCAATAAGTTGCGCATCAGCCACGGACACGTATGGTGCACCCTTTATCGGATCCCACTGCATGTGCTTCTTGAAGGCTTCCTCAAGTTTCAAGTCGCATACACTATTGCGTCCGGCATAGTAATTGAGTAGGCCATCGAAACCGATGCTCTTTACAGATGCTATGAAACATCCTGTCGGGGTGTCAGGCTGCAGTCCACCACAGGTGCCGATGCGTACCATTGTCAACGTACGATGTTCCTCGCGCTCTTCACGTGTCTGGTAATCAATGTTGGCAAGGGTGTCAAGTTCGTTTGCAACAATGTCAATGTTGTCACAACCAATGCCATGTGATTGGCAGGTTATGCGTTTTCCTTTATACATGCCAGTTATGGCATGGAACTCACGGCTTGAAACTTCACACTCTTTTGAGTCGAAATGTGCAGCAACGGTATCTACACGTGCAGGGTCGCCAACAAGTACGACCTTGTCTGCTAACTGTTCAGGCTTCAAGTGCAGATGGAAGCATGAGCCATCAGCATTAATAATCAGCTCTGATTCTGGAAAATGTTTTTTTGCCATAGACTTTTAGTTAATTAGTTAACATATTTTCTGTGTTCCTTATGGATTTCTCCATTAATATAATGTCGTTTCTCAATCTAAGAATTTCTTTTTCGAGTGAGAGGATTTCTTCTGTTATTGCTCTTTGCGATGTCTTGCCAGATGACGAATATCGCTCACGAAGGTTCTGAAGCGACTTGCTTTTTTCTTCCATCTCGCCATTCATGGATTGCAGCTTTTGGAAGTTTTCTTTGTTCGATGGTGACTTGAACTGACTTATGGAAGTGTAAGTTGTCTTGTCATTTACGACAAACTTGATATTCTTATTGCTGTCAACTATCACTACGCCTTTACGTAAGGCATGGAGTCGTTCAAGGGCTTTGTTCTTTTGCTTTTGGTCAAACCACGTATCGCGGATACATGATATTCTTGCCAGGCTATTGAGTTGTGCGGAAGAGTATTCCGATACATCATACGACTGATGGCGATCAGGAACCAACGTGTAGATGCACACCATACTGTCTGGTTGATTACGATCGGTTACCAGCCATGCAAGTGAGTCAATTTCGTCTTCAACATACAAATAGTCGTTTGCGCGGGAGTTGAATGGCAGTCCCATATTTTGGGGCTCGAGGAACGTGCCATTGTCGGAGTCGTAGCGGGTTACGAATATGTCGTATCCGCCAAGGGCACCTTCTCCCTTGCAAGCGAAATAAAGCGTTGTGCCATCTGCCATCAGGAATGGATAGTCGGCATTTCCTAAGGTGGAAAGCTTCTGCGGTTCCGACCATTGTCCAGCCAACTTGTCGGTAGTGTAGATGGAAGAAATGCTTGAGGTGTCGCGCTTTGAGAAATATTTCTTGTTGATAAAATCGTTCAGGAATGATGCCCCTTCCTGGTTGTCAGCAAGCACTCCACACTCCGATGGCAATGGAATGTGCCCCAGGAATTCATCCTTTTTCACCACAATGCTATCAATGAACATTACCTTGCGTGTAGAAGGAAGCATATTCTCGAACAACAGATCTGATGCCGATGGCTGCTTTTTTTCTACATTAGCCTTGCGGTTTTGTGAACGATTCTTATTGCGCTGAGCCATGCAAGGTATTGTGATTAGCATGGAGAGCACAACAATTAATAATCTCATAGCTGTATTATTATGTTACGACAATAGTTTTTCTGCCATCGAGGCGGCTGCTCGTCGTCCGTCACCCATAGCAAGGATAACGGTAGCACCACCACGAACAATATCTCCACCTGCGAAGACATCGGGGCGAGAACTCTGCATGTCCTCGTTTACTACTATCGTATTCTTCCTTCCAAGCTCAAGTCCTTCGATAGACTTTGGAACAAGGGGATTCGGAGAGACACCTACAGCAACCACAACTTGGTCAATGTCGAGAGTAACCGTTTTTCCTTCAACGGGGATAGGAGAACGACGACCACTTGCATCAGGCTCGCCAAGTTCCATTACTTGAAGAACGGCCTGCTTAACGGCACCATTCTCGTCGGCAATATACTCAATAGGATTATGTAAGGTGAGGAAGTTGATACCTTCTTCCTTTGCATGCTTAACCTCTTCAAGACGTGCTGGCATTTCTGCTTCAGAACGACGATATACAAGTGTCACATTTGCTCCAAGTCGTTTAGCCGTGCGACATGAGTCCATAGCCGTGTTTCCGCCACCCACTACAAGTACGTTCTTTGCTGGGTTAAGTGGGGTGTCGGTAGTAGGATTTGCCGCATCCATGAGATTAACGCGCGTAAGATACTCGTTAGAAGACATTATGTTAATGGCATTCTCACCAGGAATGTTCATAAAGTTTGGAAGACCTGCACCCGAACCGACAAAGATACCTTTGAATCCTTGTTCTTCGAGTTCCTCTACGGAGATGGTCTTTCCTACAATAACATCCGTCTGGAAGTGAACGCCCATCTTAGCAAGATTGTCAATTTCCACGTCAACGATACGGTTCGGAAGTCGGAATTCTGGAATACCATACTTAAGCACACCGCCTATTTCGTGCAATGCCTCGAATACATATACGTCGAATCCTTTCTTCACCATGTCGCCGGCAAAGCTCAATCCAGAAGGACCAGAACCAACAACAGCTATCTTTATGCCGTTTGAAGGAGCAATCTCGGGAAGTGAGATGTTGCCGCTTTCGCGTTCATAGTCAGCTGCGAAGCGCTCAAGGTATCCAATAGCAACTGGTTTTCCGCCACTCTTCAGATGAATACAACGACTCTCGCATTGCTTCTCCTGAGGACACACACGACCACAAACGGCAGGCAGGGCAGAGGTGTTCTTTAGCACCTTGGCTGCCGCAAGGAACTCGCCGCGCTCTATATTCTTAATGAATGAAGGAATGTCGATATTTACCGGACAACCCTCAACACATGTCGGCTTGGGACAATCAAGACATCTCTTTGCCTCTGTGAGTGCCATCTCTTCCGTTAGACCGATATTAACCTCCTCGGTCCTTGTGGTAGCACGATAAACAGGGTCAAGCTCTGGCATAATAACACGCTCAATAGACATGCGATCCTTTGGCTTCATGCTCTTGCGTAGAGTCATTCTCCATTCCGACTTGTTGTCGGTAAGCATTTCTATCGGGTCGTTCTCTGCATGTGAGGATGATGCGGACTCACATTTGTTGTCAGCCTTTTCCGACTCGCATGGGGCTTTCTCTGTGTCAGAAGCCTTTTCCATGTGGTCTTCAAAGTGTGCTAGTTCTTCTTGTTCCTCACGCTTGAATGTCCCCATGCGCTTGAACATCTCATCCCAATCAACAAGTGCGCCGTCGAACTCAGGACCGTCGATGCATACAAACTTTGTCTTTCCTCCGATAGTAAGGCGGCAAGCTCCACACATTCCTGTTCCATCAACCATGATGGTGTTGAGCGAAACCTCGCATGGAATATTATGCTTTTGTGCGGTAAGGTTTGAGAACTTCATCATGATGGGAGGCCCAATGGCAAACACCTTGTCAACATGCTCCTGCTCAATGAATTTCTCAATACCGACGGTAACTACGCCCTTCTCGCCGTAAGAGCCGTCGTCGGTCATGATGATAACCTCATCGCTCGACTCACGAACCTTGTCTTCAAGTATTATGAGGTCTTTAGAACGACCTGCCATAACGCTAAGCACACGGTTGCCAGCTGCCTTGAGGGCTTGTATTATAGGTAGCATGGGGGCAACACCAAGGCCGCCACCTGCACAAACTACAGTTCCGAAATTCTCTATATGTGTAGGATTGCCGAGCGGTCCCACTACGTCTGTAACATAGTCGCCAACGTTTAGCTTGCAAAGCTTCATACTCGAAAGTCCTACTTGTTGCACAACTATGGTAATTGTACCTTTGTTGATGTCAGCACCGGCAATGGTGAGTGGCATGCGCTCTCCTTTCTTTCCTACGCGTACAATAACAAAGTTACCCGCCTTTCTACTTTTTGCAATCAGCGGAGCTTCTATCTCGAATAGGAATACCTTTTCAGAGAATTGTTCTTTTTTGATAATCTTGTTCATTCTTTATCTTTATTGTTTCTTGTCGTTTTCGTTTTTAATGGTTATTTCCTTCAGTCTCACCGTTGCGGGCGATAATTCGGGGGCACTTTCTGGAATCTCGATTACGACGCTTTCGTCGAATCCCTCATGCTTCTTTAATTCCTTGGCTCTTTCTTTCGAAATGTATTCCATGTCGGTGAAGAAAACTTCGGTATAAAAGTATCCTTTCATCGGATAGTCCTTTTTCGAGATGTTGGTGTCGAATTTCCTGTTGATACTTTTTACGATTCTCTTTCCGCCCATGAGCGCCTCTTGGCAAGACGAGAGTCCCATCAGGCTCGAGAACTTGTATTGGCCGGGTTCTCTGAGGTGGTAGAGCTGGTTTTCGTTCATGTCGGTGAACATGATGTCGACGCCCGTCAATGTGGTCAACAACGGAAATCTCATGGTGTGCCCTTCCTTGTCAGCCAGTTCATCAGTACCCACGTTAATAGTCTTTCCGCTCTTCGAGAAATAGGCCTTTGGCCAGAACTTGCCCTGCAGGGTGTCGGCATTGAGGCTGAAGTCGAGTTTCTCTACCTTGTACGAATTGATGAGCAGTCCAGCATCCAGCGTGGGGAGGAATCGGAGTGCTGCCCTTTGCGTCTTCTTGTCGTTGTGCTTGAAGGATGTCTTCACGATGGAGTCGCCTGTTAACTTGACCGTGTAGATATCGGCAGATAGCACGTGCGGTTTTTTCTCGAACAGCACTTCTTTGTTTTTTATCACATATTCCAGCATGCCTTCGATGTATTCCTGCGTCAACGTGTCAAGCATCTCGTGGTTTATGTATTTTCTGTAGTAGCCGCGCAGGTAGATGTAGTCCTGGTTGCCTCCTTTTATTACCACCTCGTCCACGTTGTAGGTGCGGGGCGTCAGGGCTGCCATTTGCGCCTCGATGTCGGCAGCCGTCAGCGTATAGGTCTCATAGGCCATGTGGTGAATGGTGAGGCCTTCAGCGGCTTTGATGTCGGCAGGAATCATTCCCTCCTTGGTGGTGAATCCTATCAGACGGCCTTTCGTGTCCTGAATCTGAGCCAGTATCACGATGTTACCATTAGTCGCATCCGTCACTTTTACCTGTGCTTTGCCCGTGAGCGCAAAAGCCGCGAACAACAGTATCAGAGCCAGGTGGAGTGCTGTTTCTTTCATGTGTTTTATGTTATGATTAGTCAATAATATCGCATCCCATGTATGGAACGAGTGCCTTAGGCACACGAATGCCGTTCTCTGTCTGGTTGTTCTCAAGCAGGGCGGCGACTATGCGCGGAAGTGCGAGAGCCGAGCCGTTGAGGGTGTGGCAGAGTTCGGTCTTCTTTGTCTCAGCATTGCGATAGCGGCACTTCAGACGGTTTGCCTGATAGTTGTCGAAATTGGATACCGATGATACCTCAAGCCAGCGCTTTTGTGCCTCTGAATAAACCTCGAAGTCATAGCAAATGGAAGACGTGAACGACTGGTCTCCACCACAAAGCAACAAGACACGATATGGTAGTTCGAGTTTCTTCAACAAGCCCTCTACATGTTCGAGCATCTCCTTGTGGCTTTCCTTTGAGTGTTCGGGCTTATCTATGCGTACAATCTCAATCTTCGAGAATTCGTGGAGACGGTTAAGTCCACGCACGTCCTTGCCGTAAGAACCTGCTTCACGACGGAAACACTCTGTATAGGCGCAGTTCTTTATAGGCAGTTCTTTCTCATCGAGAATAACGTCACGATAGATATTTGTAACAGGCACCTCAGCGGTAGGGATGAGATAGAAGTCGTCAATCTCGCAATGATACATCTGACCTTCCTTGTCGGGAAGCTGTCCCGTACCATAACCTGATGCGGCATTAACTACCGTTGGAGGCATTATTTCAGTATATCCTGCCTTGCGTGCCTCGTCGAGGAAGAAGTTTATCAAGGCGCGTTGCAGACGTGCTCCCTTGCCGATATATACAGGGAAGCCTGCACCGGTTATCTTCACGCCCAGGTCGAAGTCGATGAGGTTGTATTTCTTGGCTAGTTCCCAATGGGGTAGGCGAGCCTCTTCAACCACGGGGTTCGCATCCCAGTTGCCAACGGTGTCGCCTTCCTTGCATTCACGCAGGTTGCTTTTTACCACATGGTTGTCCTCTGCGGTTGCACCCTCAGGCACTTCATCGTATGGAATGTTAGGTATCTGGCATAACAATTCTGTCAGTTCTTTCTGAGCATTGTCCATCTCTGCCTCCAGAGCCTTATTGGTCTCTTTCATCTGAGCGACATTCTCTTTCACGGCATTTGCCTCTTCGCGTTTTCCTTCTTTCATCAAAGCGCCTATCTGTGCGGCCATCTTCTTTGCCTCAGAGAGGTTGGCATCAAGTTTCTGTTGTGCTTCGCGGCGACGTTTGTCGATTGCAAGTACTTGTTCTATGGTTTCTTCTGCATTCTTGAAATGTTTCTTTTCCAAACCGCGAATGACGCGTTCTGTTTCCTCGCTGATGAGTTTGAGTGTAAGCATAATATTTTGTTTTTAATTCGTTGTCAAAATAAACGTTGCAAAAGTACGCAAAATATTTGTAACCACCAAAAAACTTGCATCTTAGTTTTTGGCTTTTATGAATGAGTGTTGTGTAGGGTATTAGATGCAGAAATCCCGCATTTCAATGAAACGCGGGATTCTGTTGTTTGTTTGGAATAAGTTGTTTTGTTTGTTGTTATGCTTCAGCTTCTGGAATTACTGAAACAGTACTCTTGTTCTTGCGGCCTTTCTTGAAGCTTACAACACCGTCAACCAGAGCATAGAGTGTGTCATCCTTACCGATTCCCACATTCTGACCTGGATTGTGGTGTGTGCCACGTTGGCGAACTATGATGTTGCCTGCTATTACTTTCTGACCGCCCCAGATTTTCACGCCGAGTCTTTGTGCAGCACTCTCGCGACCGTTCTTAGAACTACCTACACCTTTTTTATGTGCCATTTCTTGTTCCTCCTCTGTTTTATGCGTTAACTGATTTGATTTCAACCTCAGTGTACTGCTGGCGATGACCGTTCTTCTTGCGTGAGTCCTTGCGGCGCTTCATCTTGAAGACAATCACCTTGTCGCCCTTAACGAGCGGCTTCTTCACTTCGGCTACTACTGTCGCACCTTTTACGGTTGGTGCTCCTACCGTCACAGCTCCGTCGTTATCTACGAGCAGAACCTTGTCAAACTCTACGGTCTGACCTTCTTCAGCGTCCTTCATGTGGTTTACGAAGAGTTTCTTACCCTGCTCAACCTTGAACTGCTGACCGTTAATTTCTACAATTGCGTACATTTTTTTATTTGTAAAACGGGTTTTTCCGCAAGGCGGACATACTATGCGATGCCTCTTTACCGAGCCTCCACGGACTATATAAAAATATCAAAATTCAGTCATTGATTTGCAAATCGGCTGCAAAGGTACAACTTTTTTTTATTTCCTCCAAATATTTTTTGTTGTTTTGAACTTTTCTTGGGCAATGCGGATTTAGCCGAACAAAAGTTGTAATGTAACAATACTGTTGCGTCAGGTGTCTTTTGCTCTCTCAAAAGATGGTCTTTGATGAGCTAAAAGATGGCTTTTGGGAAGTTAAAAGATGACCTTTGAGGTTGTCAAAGGTATGCTTTTAGGAATCAAGGAACGTCATTTGTTCACTCCATAGCCAAAGAGCGCGAAGTCACCTTTTAACGGGTCGTCAGGGAATATCTCAGCCATTCGTGCGGTAAGTCGCAAGGCTGATGTCATTGATGCGTTGCGAGAGTTGAGGAGTCCTAGTGCGCAAGCCTCCTGCAATACGTGTGTGTCCATCGGCATTATCAGTGTTCGCTTGTCGATGAAATCCCATAACCCGAGGTCAACGGGCGAGTTGTCTCTCACCATCCACCTTAAGAACATGCATATTCGCTTGCACGACGATTTGGTATTCTTTGGAACAATGACCTCAATCCCTTGACTTGCAAAATAAGAAGTAATTGCCTCCAATGCTTTCATGGCATCATCAACTCCGTTTCTGAGAAGGTATTCTCCTAACGAACCACTTTGTAGGATAAGTTCGCGGTATGCTCGTAAGAATCGTTTCATCATGGAGTTGGTATATAGCCGATAGTAGCATTTGTCATCATCGGGAATATCATGCACGAAACGGCCTTCCTTTAGCCAATCATATACATTCCCTTTAGAGCAGTCAACAATGTATTGTATTTTCGGAAAGAACTGCTTTCTGGAGCCATAGCTAAGGCATGAGGCTATGAATGCAATAGCCTCTTGGTTTTGTTTTTCAACAACCTGATGCATAAACCATGAAGGGTCACCGTTGAGGAAATCGGATGTTTCGTATTTCTCTGCCAGTTCTTTCAGAATCTCCATGTCGATATTTCTGCTTAAGGCAAGTTTGATGTTTTGAAAAAGGAGAACCATGAATGGTCGGTTCACGATTCTCCATCATTGTTTCACTTAATCTATTGAGGTCAGAGAATGCTCTTTACGGTCTCGAGCATACCCTTTTCTTGAATGTCGTTGAGGAAACTTGTAACCATATCCGTAAGACCAGGAATTGCGTTCAGGTCACCATGCTCGCCCCAGATGAGATCTTTGGCAGCCAACACTCCTTCTGCCACCTTGCGTGTGTCGCCTGTTGCCCATAGGTTCTTCAGCAGGTCCATAATCTCTTGTGCGTCATTAGGAATGATGTCTGTACCGTCTGCGCGCTTACCTCCTTTATAGTAAGTAATGATAGCGGCAAGTCCGAGCACGAGTCCCTTGGGAAGTTCACCCTTACGCTCCAGATATGTCTTCAATCCTGGAAGGTCGCGTGTTTGGAATTTGGGGAAACTGTTGAGCATGATACTCGTAACCTGATGGTCAACGTATGGGTTGTTGAATCGCTCGAGAACATCGCCTGCAAACTGCTGTAACTCGTCCATCGGAAGGTTTAACGTCTGCATTAGTTCTTCGAACTGAACCTTGTGAATGTATTTGCCGATCACTTCATGGTTACAAGCGTCACGAACGATGTCAACTCCTGAAAGATAAGCTACAGGAGAGAGAACAGTATGTGGACCATTAAGCAATGTTACCTTGCGCTCGTGGTAAGGCTTCTCGCTCTCTGCTATAAGAACATGCAGCCCAGCCTTCTCAGCCGGGAACTCAACGCGTAGTTCTTCAATACTCATGTTTGTTGGTTTCTCGATAACCCACAAGTGGAAGATCTCTGCTTGGACAACAAGATTGTCTTTATAGCTGATTTTCTGCTGTATGTCGGCAATCTCCTTACGTGGGAATCCTGGCACAATGCGGTCAACGAGTGTGGCGCATACGTAGTTGTACTTCTCAAACCACTCCTTGAATCCAGCATAGTCGCTTCCGAAATCATCCTTCCAAAGTTCGATGTACTTCTCAATGCATTCCTTAAGATGATGCCCGTTGAGGAAAATGAGCTCGCAAGGCATAATGATAAGTCCCTTCTTGGGGTCACCGTTGAAAGTCTGGTAGCGGCGGTAGAGCAACTGAACGAGTTTTCCGGGATAACTGCTTGCGGGTGCGTCAGAGAGCTTACAAGCAGGGTCGAATGCGATTCCTGCCTCTGTGGTGTTGGAAATGACGAATCTGATTTCCGGCTGGTCGGCAAGAGCCAGGTATGCCTGATTTTGTGAATACGGATTAAGAGCCCGGCTAATTACGTCTATACGTGTGAGAGAGTTCACTGCCTCGCCATTAAGTCGTCCCTGAAGGTTGACATGATAGAGGCAATCCTGACCATTAAGCCAGTCAACCATGCCTTTTTCTATTGGCTGTACAACAACAACTGAGCCATTGAAATCAGTCTTCTGGTTCATGTTCCACACAATCCAATCAACAAAAGCACGAAGGAAGTTTCCCTCACCAAACTGAATGATTCTCTCAGGCATAACACTCTTGGGAGCAGTACGCTTGTTTAATTCTTGAAGTCTTGCCATGATTTGTCTTAGTATTACTTTATTAGATGTTTGTTAATTCTGATTGCAAAGGTAACAATTATTTGTGTTAGTTGGTGCAACTTTATACGATAAAATAACGTAAACCTTTGCGCTACTTTCAAAATAAACAAAAAACGACATTCTTTTTTTTGTCATTTGAATATAATGTAGTAATTTTGCATGCGAAAATCTCATAATCATCTTATGGCACATAATATTTTCAAAGGCCTTGGCATTGCGCTTGTCACACCTTTCACTAGTGATGGACAAGTGGATTATATTTCGCTTAAAAGGCTTGTTGACTACCAGATAAATAACGGAGCAGATTTCTTTTGTATTCTTGCTACAACTGGCGAAACCCCCACATTGACATCCGAAGAAAAGTCGCGAATCAAAGAACTTGTAGTAAATACTGTTCAAGGACGCTTGCCTATTCTTATGGGATGTGGCGGAAACAATACTGCTGCCGTTGTTGAAGAGTTGCGAACGGGTGATTTTAAGGGTGTTGATGGTGTGCTCAGCGTTTGTCCTTATTATAACAAGCCATCTCAGGAAGGACTTTATCAACATTTCAAGGCAATAGCTGAAGCAACTAAATTGCCTGTAGTATTATATAATGTGCCTGGAAGAACAGGTGTGAATCTTAAGGCTGAGACGACAGTTCGTCTGGCTCGCGATTGTCAGAACATTGTTGCAATCAAGGAAGCAAGCGGTAGTCTTGAGCAGGTTGATGAGATAATCAAGAACAAACCTCGCGACTTCGATGTGATAAGTGGTGACGATGCTCTTACATATCCTATGGTGGCATGTGGCGCCGTAGGCGTGATAAGTGTTATTGGAAATGCTCTTCCACGTGAGTTCTCAAAGATGTTACGTCTTGAGATGAAGGGTGAGTTTGAGGGAGCCTTGAAGATACATCATCGTTTTACCGATTTGTTCAGCCTTCTTTTCGTTGATGGTAACCCAGCGGGTGTAAAAGCGATGCTGTCAGAGATGGGTTTTATAGAAAACGTTCTACGTTTACCACTTGTACCCACACGTCTTACTACTCTTCAGAGAATATCAGAGCTCATAAAGGAATTGTTATAATGTTGTAGCAAATACATTCACTTGATATAAGAAAAGAAAGGTAAGGAGTTCAGAAAAAAAAGACATTTTGTTTCCGATATTTCATAAATAATCGGTAAATTTGCGACCTCAAAAATCATAGAATAATATAATGGGCGGTTTTTTTGGAACCATATCGGTAAAAGATTGTGTTAACGATCTGTTCTACGGGACGGATTACAATTCGCATCTTGGCACTAAACGTGCCGGTATTGTAACTTTTGACAACGAACAAGGCTTCTCGCGTTCAATCCACTCACTTGAGCGAGACTATTTCCGTTCGCGTTTTGAGAAAGAACTTGAAGGCTTTGCAGGTAAGTCAGGCATCGGAGTAATTAGTGATACCGACCCCCAGCCGATACTCATAAACTCTCATCTCGGACGCTATGCGGTAGTTACTGTTGCAAAGGTGAACAATATCCGCGAGATTGCACATGAACTTATGGAGAAGCGCATGCATCTTAGCGAGATGAGCGCAAATACAATAAACCAGACGGAACTTATTGCTTTGCTCATTAACACAGGAGATACTTTCGAGGAAGGTATACGACTTGTTTATGAGAAAGTTAAGGGCTCGTGCTCGATGCTTTTGCTGACAGAGAATGGTATTATTGCCGCCCGTGATGCTTTGGGACGCACTCCGATAGTAATAGGAAAGAAAGATGGCGCATATGCTGTCACAAGTGAGACCACAGCCCTTCCTAATCTTGACTTCAAACCCATTAAGGATGTCGGCCCAGGTGAAATAGTTCGTATCACAACCGACGGTATAGAAGTCCTCAAGAAACCTTATTCAAGGTGCCAGATATGTTCATTCCTTTGGGTATATTATGGATTCCCCGCAAGCGATTTCGAAGGAGTTAATACGGAATTCGTTCGCGAGTGCAATGGAAAGGTTATGGGTGAGGAGGACGATATAGAGGCCGATAGTGTTTGCGGAATACCCGATAGTGGAGTAGGAACGGCACTTGGATATGCGGAAGGTCGCGGAATACCATATAAGCGTGCTGTCTTGAAGTACACTCCGACATGGCCCCGTAGTTTCACTCCTGGCAACCAAAGTCGCCGCGCACTCGTTGCAAAGATGAAACTCATTCCAAACCACTCACTTCTTAAGGACCAGAAAATCGTGATGTGCGATGATTCTATTGTGCGAGGAACCCAGTTGCGTGATAATGTTCGTACGTTCTTTGAGTATGGAGCAAAAGAGGTGCACGCCCGAATCTCGTGTCCTCCGCTTGTATATGCTTGTCCGTTCATCGGTTTTACGGCTTCGAAGAGTGAGTTGGAACTCATTACTCGCCGGATAATTAAAGATTTCGAAGGCGATGCAAGCAAGAACCTTGACAAATATGCAACTACCGACTCACCAGAATATAAGCGTATGGTAGAGGAGATTGGCAGACGTCTTGAACTTTCGAGTGTTAAGTTCAACAAGATAGAAACTCTGATTAAGGCCATCGGACTCCCTAAGGAGCGTGTATGTACGCATTGTTTTGATGGCTCAAGCTATTTCTTTGATAAGGATAAAGAATAAGATAATTATGTTGGATCTGATATTACGCATATTTATTGCAGGCGTATTAGGTGGACTGATAGGCTTGGAACGAGAATACAGGGGAAAGGCAGCCGGTTTCCGCACTCATTTCCTTGTTGCTCTCGGAAGTGCTTTGTTCATGGTTCTTTCTATGTATGGATTTGACGAAGCGCTTACAAAATCTAATGTGTCTTATGATCCTTCACGAATAGCATCACAGATAGTAACGGGAATAGGTTTTATCGGTGCTGGCGCAATTATATTCCAGAAGCGAATACATGGGTTAACTACTGCTGCTGGTGTATGGGTGACGGCTGCCATTGGAATGACTTGTGGCTCGTCACTTTATCTGTTAGCTGTTGCTACTACCATCATTGTGCTTATTTGTCTTGAGGCGGAATGGTTCTTTAAACGCCTAAATGGTAAAGATAAAGAAGACCACGACAACTATCGAGAGGAGGTTTAACAGTATTGCGACGCTCTCTTTCTTTTCTTGAAAGGTTGAAACTTTATCCCCTCTTGATTGTTACACTTATAATGATAGGGGGGATAATAATAGGTAGTTTCTTCGATTTTCCATACGAAGTGACATTATACTCGATTTTGGCATTGCTTCTTTTTGCCACTCTTTTATATAAGAATTTGATTATAAGGTATATATTCCTATACGTTAGTGTTTTTCTTTTAGGCGTTGTCATGTATCAACACGCCCTAAAAGAATATACAATTGAGAATGAATCCCGACAAAATGTCAAGGCAATAATAGTGTCATCTCCCACCCAACATGGCAAGATTGTACGATGTGATGTTGTGGTTGCTAATGGTAGAATGGCGGGCAGACGGGTGCGTGCAAGCATCATGCGAGATACTATAGGGCAACGTTATAAGCGTCTGGGAATAGGTACTGGCATTGAATGCGATGCTTTTATTTCTCCTCCGAAAGATTTCGGAGAGGGCAATTTCAGCTATTCTCGATATCTAATGAATAACGGTATTTCTGCGACAGCCTTCGTTCCAACAAATCATTGGCGGTTTGTGGGCATCCCGTTTTCATGCTTATCTGTCACAGACATGCTTCGTTTGCGGGCCACACAATACCGTGAGGAGTTGATAAAACGATACAAAGCGTCCGGATTAAACGATGTCAGTCTTTCCCTTGTATCTGCAATGACACTTGGAGAGCGCTCCATGATTAGCAAGTCTGTTCGTGAAGAGTTCTCGGCAACAGGTACTTCACACGTACTCGCCATGTCTGGTCTTCACCTAAGTATTCTCTATATGTTCCTCACTTTTGCATGGGGAAGGCGCAAGAGATGGGTAGTTGTCTCGTTGGTGAACATCATTCTCATATGGTCTTTTGTGTTTATTGCTGGACTACCGACATCACTTGTGCGTTCGGCCATAATGCTTACTACTTATTGTGTGTTAAGTGTTTCAAGGTATGAAGCCAAACCATTGAACACATTGTCGCTTGCCGCATTTATAATCGTTTTGATTAATCCTATGAGTGTATATGATGTCGGTTTCCAGATGTCATTCATGGCTGTCCTTGGAATCCTGACTCTGGTACCGTGGATAATGGAAAGGTTGGGCGAAAGAGCAGTATTCAGGTTTCCCGCATCACGTATATGTTTCAGCTTTATAGTTGTTTCTTGTGTTGCCCAGCTGGCAGTTGCACCCCTCATAGCATATTATTTCGGACGTTTCTCGTGCTATTTCCTAATCGCTAATGTTGTAGCTATACCTTGCACTTATATTATACTCTTATTAGGAATGTTGTTGCTTGTAGTGCCAGTTGCTGCATTTCAGGGTTTTGTTGCCGGCATCTTGAATAGTGTTGTGGGCTTTATGAATAGTGCATTGGCATATGTTGCGTCTCTTCCTTATGCCTCCGTCGATGTCAATGTAGGTGTTGGGGGAGTAGTTATTATGTATGTTGTAATAATCGCTCTACTTGTTGTTGCCCACAAGTTGATAGGAACAAGACATACAAAGGTGGCCTTTTAGGTTGCGAAAGGTGGCTTTTCGTGATGCGAAAGATGGCCTTTGGCGTTGTGAAAGATATACAATTGGAAAAACAAAGGTGGAACTTATGCGAGTTCCACCTTATTTATATCTTGCTCCTTGTCGCAATAATGGCATTTCAGGATGCCGTTTGACTTGTCAACGACGTGGAATATTGTCTGCATTGGCTCGTTATTGGTAATGCACTTTGGGTTGTTGCATCTGACGATTCCGCGGAGTTCGTCAGGTGTTTCAACGGTCTTCTTCTCTACAACCTCATAATCTTTGATGATATTAAGCACCACGTTGGGAGCCACAACGGATAGTTGGGATATTTCTTCATCAGTAAAGAACTTGTTCTCAACCTTTATGATTCCTTTCTTCCCGACCTTGTTAGAGGCATAGTTGTTACCTATTGTCACAATAGTCCTCAGTTCGAGAAGTCCAAGCAGATTGGCTACCTGGAATGTTTTCTCTGCTGGTATATGGTCGATAACGGTACCGTTTTCTATTGCGGCAACCAGTCTTTCTTTCTTGTTCATTTCCATTGGCATGTTTATGATTTACTTTATTATAGTCTTATCAGCCTTTACTTCGTCGAGAGTGATTCCGAGAACGTCACATATAATGGCCTCGCGGGCATATAGTCCGTTCTGCGCCTGTTGGATATAGTATGCGTAAGGCGTCTCGTCAACGTCGTATGCAATCTCGTTGACACGTGGCAGAGGGTGAAGAATCTTCATGTTTGGTTTCACGTTCTTCAGCATTTCCGCCTTAAGGATGTACACGTTCTTCACTCTTTCATATTCCATCAGGTCGCTGAACCTTTCCTTTTGAACGCGAGTCATATATATTATGTCTGCATCTGCAATGACTTTGTCGTTGAATGCCGTGTGTTCTACGAATTTTATTCCGTGCTCTTTGCAATACAACTTATATTCGTTCGGCATTGCAAGTTCCTTCGGTGCGACGAAGTGGAACGTAGGGTTGAAATGCCTCATGGCCATAATCAGTGAGTGAACCGTGCGTCCGTACTTTAAGTCTCCTACTAAGAAGATGTTCAGGTTGTCAAGAGTCTTTTGAGTTTGGAATATCGTATAAAGGTCGAGCATGCATTGCGAAGGGTGCTGATGGGCTCCGTCGCCGGCATTGATTATAGGAATTGGCGCAATCTCACTTGCGTATTGCGCAGCCCCTTCTATATAATGCCGCATAGCGATTACGTCTGCATAGTTGCTCACCATTAATATTGTGTCTTTCAGGGTCTCACCTTTGGTACCGCTGGTTACCTTCGGGTCAGCAAATCCTATAACCCTTGCTCCCAGCCTGTTGGCAGCAGTTTCAAAACTAAGGCGTGTCCGGGTTGAAGGCTCGAAGAACAAAGTGGCCACCACCTTACCCTTGAGAATCTCACGATTAGGATACTTTTCAAACTCTTGCGCCATCTCAATAAGGTATTTTATCTTCTCTTTTGAGAGGTCGGCAATGGTAACAAAATTACGTTTTTTCATCGCAATGAATAGTGTTTTTATTTTTTCGTGCGCTAAGTTACGCATTATTTTTGATTTAATGATGATAATTTCAAAGAAAAGTTGTATTTTTGCCTTCGAAAACTGAAATACATAAATTGATGAGAAAGAAATTTGTTCTGTCGCTATGGTTTATACTCCTGTCAGTGTTAGGCTGCGGAGTACTCGGTTTTTTTGCCATTTGGTTTGGCCTGATAGGGTATATGCCAGATATGGAAGATATGCAGAATCCTATCAGTAGGTATGCTTCGCAGGTGTATTCTGCCGATGGAAAAATCATAGGTACGTGGAATATCAATAGAGAAAACCGAATCATGGTGGATTACAACGACCTTTCGCCAGACTTGGTTCATGCATTGGTTTCTACGGAAGACGAGCGCTTCTATGAGCATTCGGGTATAGATTTCATTGCTTTGGGTCGAGCCATAGTTAAGAGAGGACTGATGAGGCAGGCAAGTGCTGGTGGTGGTTCCACGATAACACAGCAATTGGCAAAACAGTTATATAGCGAGGCTGCCCATAACTCGGTGGAACGACTTATTCAGAAACCGATAGAATGGGTTATAGCGGTGAAATTGGAGCGCAATTTCACTAAGGAAGAGATTATCGCCATGTATCTTAATTATTTCGACTTCCTGCATAGTGCGGTCGGAATTAAGCGTGCTGCTAATACATATTTTAATAAAGAGCCTAACAAGTTGACGCTTGCAGAGTCGGCGACGCTGATTGGATTGTGCAAGAATCCGTCATATTTTAATCCTGTTAGGTATCCTGAGCGTTGCAAGGAGAGAAGAGATGTGGTGCTAGGACAAATGCTGAAGGCTGCGTACATCACTCGTTCGCAATATAATGAGGCATGTTCCGAGGAACTGAAGCTTGACTTCCACAGGTCGAGTCATAAGGACGGAGAGGCTCCTTATTTCCGTGAGTTCCTGCGCCAGTATATGATGGCCAAGAAGCCTGACATTAAAGACTATCCTTCTTGGAATAGAAATCAGTATTCGATAGACTCTCTTTATTGGGAGACTGACCCGCTTTATGGCTGGTGTAATAAGAACTTCAAGAAGAACGGAGAACCTTACAACGTTTATACTGATGGATTGAAGATTTACACAACAGTCAACACCACAATGCAGAAATATGCCGAGGAGGCAGTAAGGGAACATCTGTCAAAGACGCTTCAGCCTGCATTCAATAAGGAGAATATGTATAAGAGGAATGCTCCTTATAGCTCAACGGCTTCTTCTGATAAGGTAAAGCGGAATTACGAACGCTCAATGAGGCAGACGGACAGGTATCGTATGCTAAAGAAGGCGGGCGCTTCTGACGAAGAAATAAAGGCTTCGTTCAATACTCCGGTGGAGATGAGCGTATTTACATATCATGGTGTTGTCGACACGACGATGACTCCTATGGACTCTATTAAGTATTACAAGAGGTTCTTACGTGCTGGTTTTATGTGTGTTGACGCTCATACTGGTGCGGTGAAAGCATACGTGGGTGGACTCGACTTCAATCATTTCAAGTATGATATGGTTAGTCTTGGACGTCGTCAGGTCGGATCAACGGCCAAGCCATACCTTTATGCTTTGTCTCTGGAACACGGTTACACACCTTGCAACACGGTGCCTTGTGTTCATCATAACTATGGAAACTGGTCGCCTCGCGGTAGTGCTCATGGAATGGTAACATTGAAATGGGGCTTGCAGAATTCAAATAACCTTGTGTCGGCATATCTGATGAGTAGGCTTGTTCCAAGTGATTACAGGCAATGCGGATTGGTATATATGGAGATGCTTAATAAGTTTGGTGTTTGCACACCTGGCATTCAACCTTCTTTGGCATTATGTCTCGGAGCCTATGAGGCTAGTGTTAGGGAGATGGTATGTGCATATACTGCTTTCGCTAATCATGGAATACGTGCTGGCGCAATGTTCGTGACGAAGATAGAAGACAGCAATGGTGATGTAATTGCTAATTTCCAGCCATTGATGAGTGAGGTTATTAGCGAGGAGAATTCTTATAGAATGATTGATATGCTCAAAGCCGTTGTCGATCATGGAACAGGTTCACGTATGCGAAACAGATATAATGTGAAATGTGATATGGGCGGCAAGACTGGTACCACAAATGACAATTCAGATGGATGGTTCATTGGTTTTACTCCAAGACTCGTTTGCGGAGGATGGGTTGGTGGTGAAGACCGAGATATCCACTTCGACTCTGGCGGAATTGGTCAGGGTGCAAGTATGGCTCTGCCGATATGGGCTTATTTTATGAAAAAAGTGTTTGCGGACAAGTCTCTCGGATATAATGAGAATGAGAAATTCGACATTCCGGATGATTTTGACCCATGTAGTTCTGAGGATTTGGGATTGAATGGAATAGATGAGGTTTATGAATAGTATCCTCACAACAATCCTTTTATATAGTAATATGTAAAGGATTGTATTTTTCATTCATATTACCTTATATAATATATGCTTTTCTCTTTCATTTCATCATGAAACGGGAAAAGCATTTTTTCTGAAAAAATATCCTGAAATATTTTGCTGTTTCGGATATTATCAGTACCTTTGCACTCGCTTTCCGAAAAACGGGCGTCCGCCCGGTCGCTTCGGTAGCGTTTGAGAAGGAGTTCTTTGAAAGATTTCTATAAG
>JAFZIY010000005.1 GCA_017554105.1 Prevotella sp.
CCTACAAAGTATGCTGAGGAGCTTGTTAAGAAGATGGAGAAGAGCGGTGCTAAGGCATACCTCGTAAACACTGGTTGGAACGGTACTGGCAAGCGTATCTCTATCCCTGATACACGTGGTATCATCGATGCTATCCTCGATGGCGCTATCCTGAAGGCTCCTACAAAGAAGATTCCTTACTTCGACTTCGAGGTGCCAACAGAGTTGCCTAACGTAAATCCTGCTATCCTCGATCCTCGTGACACTTACGCTGACGCAGAAGAGTGGAACAAGAAGGCTGAGGATCTGGCTGCCCGCTTCATCAAGAACTTCAAGAAGTACGAGGGCAACGAGGCTGGTAAGGCACTTGTCGCTGCAGGTCCAAAACTGTAATTGTTGGGGACCGAAAGCAACGAGTACTTTGTACGTCGCTGCAGGTCCAAAACTGTAAGGTTTTGACCGAAAGCAACTTCCCCCACAAGGGGAATGTTACAGGTCCAAAACTCTAATGGTTGGGGACCGAAAGCAACTTCGCCCTATGCAGGGCAAGGTATGAGGTCCAAAACTCTAATAATGCACTTACATTATTAATATATAATAGAAAGTCCTGGGGAATTTCCTCAGGACTTTTTTCTTTACTACTACGCGCTCGGCTCCACAGGAGACATTTTTAACGTAAATGACCGTGAATGATACGTCAATAACCGAAAATAATATATGTATTTACGTTCCATTGACGGTAATTTACGTTTCTACTCCGATAATTACCGCGAATTAAACGCAAATGGAAACAAAAACCTAAAAGAACTCCCATGTCAGTATGTAAGTGCTTGCAGCCCTATAAGATGCAAGCCAGCTATTTTTCCTTGGAAACGTTTTTCCGGATAAAAACACCTGTCTTGTATCTTCGCCTCTTCCCGAGGCTCTACATACTGACATGGGCGAAAAACAGCGAAAACCAAGTGCAGAGTCAAGTTCACTTGAACTATGCCGAGGTGCATCCTGCTTAAGACCGAAGGTCAAAACAGAGAAAAAGCCCCTCTCTGCGGGAGAGGGGATGGGGTGAGGCTTTTTTTTTGTTTTTGCTTTTAGTGATTTCACAGCATGGAATGCGGCGGTTGGTGTTGATGGTGAATGGCGTAAACTCGTTTACAGACAGGCAACATCTGTGCCAAACGATAATCTGAAAGATTGAAATCAGTAAAAGGGTTATTCTTGTTTTTGTAAATGGAAAGTGCATGGAATTGGTGTAATCGTATTTTTTTTCTTTCTGTCGTTTGTCCTTTTGTCTTTATGTCTAAACATGTCTTTATGTCAAAATTATCGTGTCATTATGCTAATTCGCGGAGGGATTTCATCAATTAACGTATAAGCATCATACTATTTACATTTTGTTCGAAAACCGCATTTATTTGCAACAAATTGCATTAGATATTCCATAATTGGATAATAAAATGGCAAAAAGATGAAAATTATGCGTTTTTATTTTGTTATTTCATTTGTTTTTAAGAACTTTGCACGCGCAAAATCCTATAAATCAGTAATGTCAATCAAATTAAAATGACTGAACAAGACAAATTAGTAATCAAAGAACTCGACCAAGTGGTGGTTCGCTTCTCTGGAGACTCAGGCGACGGAATGCAGCTCGCCGGAAACATTTTCTCTACAGTCTCTGCCACGGTGGGCAACGGCATCAGCACGTTCCCTGACTATCCGGCAGACATTCGTGCCCCGCAAGGTTCTCTCACTGGTGTGTCCGGATTCCAGGTTCACATCGGTGAAGGTAAGGTTTACACCCCAGGTGACAAGTGCGATGTGCTCGTGGCAATGAATGCCGCAGCGCTGAAGACACAGTATAAGTTTGCCAAACCACAGGCAACAATCATCATCGACACCGATTCCTTCGGCCCGAGCGACCTTAAGAAGGCGGCATTCGAGACAGAGGACTATCTCGGTGAGATGGGCATCGACCCCGACCGTGTCATCCAGTGCCCACTGACACAGATGGTGAAGGACTGCCTCAAGGACTCCGATATGGACAACAAGGCCGTGCTGAAGTGCCGCAATATGTTCGCACTGGGTCTGGTATGTTGGCTCTTCGACCGCGACCTCAACCTCGTTGCCAATTTCCTGCGCGATAAATTCGCCAAGAAACCTGCCATCGCAGAGAATAATATAAAAGTAGTACAGGCTGGTTATGACTACGGCCATAACACCCACTCTTCGGCAATGAACGTATATCGCATAGAGTCGAAGACGAAGGAGCCTGGACGATATATGGACATCACGGGAAACAAGGCAACAGCATATGGATTCATTGCCGCTGCCGAGAAAGCAGGACTGAAGTTATATCTCGGTTCCTACCCTATCACTCCCGCCACCGACGTGCTTCACGAACTGTCGAAGCATAAATCGCTGGGCGTAACCACAGTGCAGTGTGAGGATGAGATATCGGGTGCTGCAAGTGCCTTGGGTGCTTCCTTCGCTGGAGCACTTGGTGTTACGAGCACCTCTGGACCTGGCATCTGTCTTAAGAGTGAGGCAATGAACCTCGCCGTTATCATGGAGTTACCACTCGTAGTGCTCGACGTACAGCGCGGCGGTCCTGCCACTGGTCTTCCAACGAAGTCAGAGCAGACCGACCTTCTGCAGGTACTCTTCGGCCGTAATGGCGAGAGTCCAATGCCAGTGATGGCAGCCACCAGTCCTACCGACTGTTTCGATGCCGCTTATCAGGCATGTAAGATGGCTTTGGAGCACATGACTCCTGTGGTGCTTCTCACCGATGCATACGCTGCCAACGGCTCAGGCGCATTCAAACTGCCTGACATTAACAAACTAGATGCCATCAACCCACCGTATGTTCCAGAGGAACTGAAGGGTAAGTGGACACCATATATGCGTGCAGAGAACGGCACACGCTACTGGGCAGTGCCTGGTCGCGAGGGATTCGAGCATATCCTCGGCGGTCTGGAGAAGGATTCTAACACTGGAGCCATATCCACCAATCCTGAGAACCACGACCTGATGACTCGTCTGCGTGCGCAGAAGATTGCGAATATCGAAGTGCCTGACCTCGTCGTTGAGGGTGATGTGGATGACGCCGAACTGCTTATCGTTGGCTTCGGCTCTACCTACGGACACCTGCATTCTGCCATGGATGAGTTGCGCGCCAAGGGATATAAGGTGGCACAGACTCACTTCAAGTATCTCAACCCACTGCCCAAGAACACTGCCGAGGTGCTGAAGAAGTACAAGAAGGTGGTGGTGGCAGAACAGAATATGGGACAACTCGCCGCTTATCTGCGCATGAAAGTCGACAACTTCGTACCAGAGAAATTCAATGAAGTAAAAGGACAACCATTCCAAGTAGAAACTCTAGTACAAAACTTCAGCCCCCTCCTAACCTCCCCCGTAGGGAAGGAATAGCCATATCAGAATAATATGGACTGTTAGAAAGGATATAAAAAGCAAATAATAGATTTTATTTTAAGATAGCTATGAATACAAGCATCGATAACAATACTATAAACAACTCCCCATCAGGGGGGAGCAAGTGGGGGGCAGCCGATTATAAGAAGGGACAGCCTCGGTGGTGTCCTGGTTGTGGTGACCACTTCTTCCTTGCGTCTTTCCACAAGGCACTGGCAGAAATCGGTGTGGCACCGAAAGATATTGCAGTGATTTCAGGTATCGGTTGTTCGAGCCGTCTGCCTCATTACATGGCAACATACGGTATGAACACCATTCACGGTCGTGCAGCAGCGATTGCCACAGGAGCGAAAGTGGCTAATCCAAACCTCGCCGTATGGCAGGTAAGTGGCGACGGTGACGGTCTCGCTATCGGTGGAAACCACTTCATCCACGCCAACCGCCGTAACATAAACCTCAACATGATACTGTTGAACAACCGTATCTATGGTCTCACCAAAGGTCAGTACAGTCCGACATCGCCACGCGGCTTCGTGTCGAAGTCGAGTCCTTACGGTACTGTTGAGGACCCGTTCCGTCCAGCAGAACTGTGCTTCGGCGCACGCGGACACTTCTTCGCCCGTGCCGTTGCCACCGATGCGAAGGGAACAGTGGATATACTGAAGGCAGCATACAACCACAAAGGCGCTGCCGTTTGTGAGATACTGCAGAACTGTGTCATCTTCAACAACGGATGTCACGACGCTGTTTATAACGCTCAGGGACGCAAGGAGAATGCCATCTACGTGGAGCACGGAAAACCGCTGATCTTCGGTCCTGAGAACGAGTATGGTCTTGTTCAGGAAGGCTTCGGTCTGAAGATAGTGAAGATTGGCGAGAACGGCATCACAGAAAAGGACATCCTCGTTCACGATGCTCACTGTGAGGACAACACCTTGCAGTTGAAACTCGCGCTGATGGGTAACAACGACGGTTTCCCCATTGCTCTCGGCGTTATCCGTGACGTGGACGCACCGACCTACGACGATGCCGTGACACAGCAGATAGAGGAGGTTAAGGCAGCAAAGAAGTACCATAACTTCAGTGAACTGCTTGAGACCAACGACATCTGGGAGGTGAAATAACACAGAATAAAACACCCCTTTAATATTTCAGGCTACGGGTTTTACGGATTACTAATTCGTGAAACTCGTAGTTTGTCGTTTTGACAAAGTTTTCAGGGAAAAGTGTTGTTGTTTCATTAAAAATCCCTATCTTTGCAGAAACATAAACTTTATCAGACCTACTAGTCATTCATTTCTGCGAAAATGAAGAACGCATTAATAATAGGAAGACACCCAGCAAAGACGGACATTGAATCGCAAATGATAGCGATGGGATATGAGGTGACGACGACAGAAGACTACAGTCTTTCTGACGCCGATGGTAACTCTATAGACCCTAACGACTTCTCGCTGATGTGTATCCTTGCCGACTATGAAGTGCGTGCTGCCGATGCTGATAATCAGGCGATGACTCTCGTGGGTCGTATCGCCGAGAAATACGATGCCAAGAGTCATGAAGGAAAGCGACTGGAGGTGCAACTGGTGCTCCGCAACCAAACGACGTTATGGATGATTCAGAACGTTGACCTGCGTACAGAACTCAATGAGAGACTCGATGTGTATCCTTTCACAATGGAAGACCAATGGGCTAAGACGGTGCTCACAGGCTCGCGATGCAACGGCAACCACTGCTATCCACTCGACAGGAAACCCATCGGGGCAGACAGTAACCAGGTGGTGCACCTCGTAGTGATAGGAAGCGGGGCATTGGCAGAGAACCTTGCGCTTACCGCAGCACTCGTGGCACACTATCCTAACTACCTTCGCGACAACACACTGCGCAGTCGCATCACCATAGTTTCTACCGACACCGACCGCACATGGAGCAATTTCCGCCAGCGACAAAAGGCTCTTTTCGACAACTCATACTGGCGGACAATACCTCTAGAAGATGATTCACTGAAACCATTCTTCCATCGTCCGATGTACAGTGGTACCCGCGACGACTTCGTCGATGTGGAATGGGAGTTTGCCCTCGGTAATGCCGACGACCCCCTTCTGCGTCAGAAACTCGCACAGTGGGCACAAGACGCGCGCCAGCAACTCACCATCGCACTGTGCAGCAAAGACGATGAGCAGAACTACGACCTTGCATTTACGCTTCCTGATGCTGTCTACGAACATAAGGTGCCTGTGCTTGTGTCGCTGAGCAAGGCAGAGGTGATGGAGAATGTGTCGCTTGGCGACTCGATGTACAGCGAGGTTCATCCCATCGGAATGATAAACAAAGGTCATGATGTCAGGATGCCCGTGATACAGATGGCTAAGCGACTGAACTACTTCTACACGTACAGTTTCGGTGGAAAGGGCGTTCCCACATCAATGCCAAAAGACGAGATAGAACAAGAATGGGCAATGCAGACCTCTGTGGCACTGCGTTTCTCTAACATATACAACTCTATGTCGCTGCCCACGAAGATGCGCTCTCTGGGACATGACGAGAATGACTGGGACAAGTTTTACGCCCTGACACAGAACGAGATACAGCAGACGGCAACCGTGGAGCATAACAGATGGAGCGTGGAACGACTGGTTCTGGGCTTCCGTCCACCCACCGACAGTGAGCGGGCAGAGATAGAAGAGAATATCGAACGTCTTGCTGCAGCACACCGAAGGGGCGAGAAGTCAGAACTGAACGACCTGAAGAGCATCTACAAAAAACGGAAGATACACTACGACCTGTGCTCATATGCCGAACTGGGTATTGACAAGACGGGACAGGATGTGCGCATCTACGACTACGACCTCACCGCATGTATTCCGCTAATAGCAAACTCCTATCATGAAGACGGACAAGAACGCGCCTAAGACATACTACATTCTGCGCTTCATGCACGACGATGCGCTGCACCGACGGGGCGAGAAGATGCTCAATGCCAGCAACGAACTGCGCATCGGGCACGCGCAAGAATGTGACGTGCGACTGCCCAATGCCACCGCCACCGAGGATGCGACACTGGCGGCCATCGTGCCCGACGAGGGCGGAGAGTCATGGAGACTGGTGAGACTGTCACCTTACCGTCAGCATGAGACACGAGTGAACGGCATCGCTGTGAATCACGTCCATAGGCTTGCCGACGGTGACCGCATCAGTTTCGAGGGACAACGTCAGGAACTGCAGTTCAACATCCGCCACGACGACCTATATAACTCGCAGGGTCTGGTAATGAAAACCAGCATGCCACGTTGGATAATAGCGCTGCTGGTGGCTGTTCCCGTGCTTCTCTTTGCAGTGCTTTTCTTCATGATGCGCAATGCTAACGCACAACTGATGGACGACATACTGGCAGAGAAGGTCAAGGAGTCGGTGTTCAAACTGCAGGCAGACTCGGTATGGCTCGTGGCAATCAACGACGGCGACACCGTGCGGTTGCAGTCATTCTCGTTCTCTAACGAGAATCAGACAACAATAGGCACGGCATTCCTCACCGAGGACTCAATGCTCGTAACGGCACGTCACTGTCTTGAGCCATGGCTCAACGACCCCGTGGCACCTACCGTCAGCGACAGCACCGAACTGTCTTCACTTCCCGTGCGATGGGCCATGATGGCTGAGACTACCAACCAGACAGAGGGAAAGGAGACTCTGGGACTGGTTACCTTCGTGTCTTTATGGAAAGACGGTGACAACGAGAAACCTGTTGCAAGGCTACGTTCGACCGATTTCATGATGAACAAGACACGCGACGAAATAATAGAAACGGGCGACTTCGACCACGAACTGTACTGGCGAAGTATCTTGGCACGTCACCGCCGCACCGACATGACACTGGGCGACATAGCGTGGATGCAGGTGTCACCGCACCTGTTGGGACTGCCACAGAGTATCATCCGACGCGCCACTACCGACGATGCCGTGCGTTTGTTGGCAAAGACAGGGCGCAAACTATACTTCATGGGATTCCCCTCATCGCAGGAACGAGCCTTCGAGAAATGCGACGACGAACTGCGACAGCTGGCACGTTTTGGCTCCGACGGACTGCCTGATGCAGTGATTGCGCACAACGGCGACATCCGTCCGGGTTTCTCGGGAGGTCCCGTGATGGTTGCCGAGGGTGGCACTGCTATCGTTGTAGGTGTCGTTTCGGTGGTTGACCAGGTGAGCGAACAGCGCAAATACTCTGTGCCCATAACTGAGATTGAGAGATGAAGTCCCCTCCCCGCTCGACCTGTAGGGGCGCTTTCAAAGCGAAGCGGCGAAAGAACCTCCCCCCGTAGGGGAGGGATGGAATAAGGCAAGAGGATTAGATTTGTTTTTATAATGAAAAGATGACCATAGAAGAACTGTTGGAAAAATATCCGGAAGGCACGGCCGAGGGCTTCGCAGGCTACTGCGATGAACTCACGGCATGGCAGATGATTGTCGATGTGGCCACACAGGTGCAGCCCCCCTCTGTCCCCACCGGGGGGAAAGATTTGTGTGCGCCCATGGAAATATCGCCGTCATGCATCGCTATCAACGGTAATGGCTTCGTGCTTGTGCCGCTCCAAGACTGTCACGAAGATGCTTTCGTCGCACCAGAACTCATCGGTGGCAAGACAACGGCAACAGAGAAGTCAGTGGTATGGTCGTTGGCTGCCACAGTATTCCGCATGGTCATGGGTTGCAACATAATGAACGGACGTGGCGGAAAGGCACAGAAGGCGACATCGAAACTGCCATTCATGCGCAGCGAGATGCCTGAGATGAGTCGCCTAGTACAACAGTGTCTCGACTACGATGCCAGCAAAAGGCCTACTCTTGCAGAGGTGCTGACTACAGCAAAGGAGAATCTGGAACGCTGCAAGGAAGAACTGAAGGACGGCCCACGCATGAAGCCAGAGACTGCAAGCAGCACATCAGCAGTGGAAGCCGACTCTTCGGCATGGCCAGAAGAAATGATACCTACATAGGATTGAACCTTCAGAATGTTCATACCTCACATATCTTCTTTTCAACTAAGATAAAGAAACATGGGAAAACTGGGATTGATAATCATAGCACTCATAATGTCGATGACTGCCTCTGCACAGCAGAACGACAAGGAACTGAACAGCCTCGTAACGATGGTGAAAAACCTCCGAAAGGCTGGTGAGGCAGAGCAGAAGCAGGCATTCAATAATACTTTCCAGTCGCTCGTTGCCGATACCGCATGGACACCAATGAACGAACTGCGCGACAAGAACGGTGCCGAATGTCCTCACTCGGACAAATCGGTGGCACGCTTCCGCCTCAACCGCATGCTCAGCAAGGCAGAACAGGTGCATCAGGGCGTGGCAGTGGCCACTAACGGTTTTATGAATGGACAAGACCCGCGCTTCAACTACTCACTTTATGAGAAGAGTGTGATGGCAGGGAAGAAGGTGAGTTACTCTTTCAATGGACGCGAGGGACGGCAAGTGTTCGTCATTGTACCCTACAAGACATCGGCAAAACTGAGTGCAAAACTTCTCGTAAACGGCAAGGAGTCGACATCATCACAGAGACTCTCAGACGGTACTCTAATCATAGAATGTGCCGAAAAAATAAATACCAAGACACCATTGACCCTTGAGATAAGCAATGAAGGCAACGAGGGTATGGCTATGGTAATACTAAATCACAACACAAGAAAATGACAAGACATCTAAGGAACCTGCTCACAGCGGTGCTGATGACAACAGCTGCATGCGGCGCAACAGCACAGACGGCATGGAAGGGATTTGCCTCCACGCCGAATGCCGATGCCGACTACCGAAAGAGCGTCGAGCTGATGGGGCAAGGTGACTATCTTCAGACTGCACGATTGCTGAAGAATATCTCCTCTGACATCGGTGAACTGGAGGGCAGACAGGCTTTCCTTGACCTGGCACGACTGCTGAAGACCGAAGGAAATGCCTGGAACCAACTGGGTAACAAACACCAGATGGAACGTGTGACAAGCCGCATGAACTATATGATTAACGAGGGTAAACGACTCGGTTTGCTCAACGACAACGAACTGGAGATACTTACCGCCGACACAAGAAAACTGCAAGGAAACATCCTTTACGAGGAATCGGAGAGCGATGCTGCGGCAATGGAGCAGGCTCAAGACTATTTCAGCGAGGCCATTACCATCTATGACATGATGTCGCAGGACAAGGACCGTGCTGTGTCGCAGATGGAACTAGCCGAACTATTATATAAAGGTAAGAGATATGACGATGCCATTATCCTGCTCGATGCTGTCTGCAACGACTATGAAGCATGGGCAGCCGATGAGTATATCGATGCCAACTTGCTCTACGACGCACTGTCGGCACGTGCAATGTGCCTTGCACGTCTCAACCGTTTCGACGAGGCTCTCAGCAACATCGAGCGCGGAGTGAAGCAATACGACACGAAGAGGGGATGGCGTTATGCCGAGATGCTGCGCAAGAAAGCGAAGATACTGATGCTTAGGCAGGAAGCAACGGACGGTCCGAAAGACGGGGCACTGAAATGCTACAAGCAGGCTTTCGACTATCAGAAAGATTATGCCCTCGCTCATCTTGCAACAATGAACGATGCTGAGCGCGAGCAGTTCTGGATGCGCATGCGACCATTCATCGCCGACTGTTATCGTCTGGAGGATGCCGATGCCGCCTTCCTTTTCGACGTTACGCTGTTCAGCAAAGGACTGTTGTTGCAACTCAGTCAGATGACTGACAAGGGAAAGACTGGCACCGAGGCGATAGCATCGCTGAGACACACGTGGCAACAGATACAAAAGAAACTGCCAAAGGACGGTTGTGCCATAGAGTTCGTACAATATGAGAAGCAGGACGAGCAGCAGATGGGTGCTCTCATAGTGCATAAGAGCGGTCGACCAGCTTTCGTGAAGTTGACTAAGCCCGAGGATATAATGGAGCACAAAATCGGTGCATTCACTGTTCGCCAGCGACTGGCAGGGGAGCCTAACCGACTGAATCAACTCTACAACGACACCACCGAACTGCAAGCGAAGGTATGGCCTGCGGCACTCATCAGTGCCATCGGCAAGGACAAGAAGGTGTATTTCTCGCCTGCCGGCTACCAGAACCGCATCGCCATAGAGTATATGCTGCCTGCACAACTCGGCGACATCGACATCTATCGCCTCACTTCCACACGCACCCTGCTTAGCGCAAGGCCACTGACCGACAATCAGCGTGCCCTCATCTGCGGTGGAATAACATACGAGGCCACCACCACTATCCCCCCCAGGGGGGACCAAAGGGGGGCCTCCAACGACCTCCGCACCTTCGACTATGCTGCAGGGAAACACATGAAGTTCACATACCTGCCTGGCTCTCTTGCAGAGGCAGACTCTATCATGGCACGACGAAATATGGAGGGTGATCTTCTGATTACTGGTTCGGACGTCACAGAGCAGCGTTTCTGCGAACTGGCATCGCAATATCCCATAATAAACATATCCACACATGGCTTCTTCGGGGCTGCAACGACACCGCTGGGCACCGACCTCAAGCCATGCCTTACAGACGAGTCGATGTCTGAGAATTTCCTTGTGCTCGCAGGAGCGAACACCAACATCAACAACGAAGACTTCGACAAGCAGCAGCGCGACGGACTACTCTCGGCACTCGAGATGTCGGCACTCGACCTCAGTCAGGTGGAACTCTTCGTGGCTTCGGCATGTCAGTCGGGCTCTGGACACATCACTGCCGATGGTGTCTACGGCATACAGCGCGGACTGAAGAATGCCGGCGTGGGCGCGATGGTGGTGAGTCTGTTCAACGTCAGTGACAAGGCGACGAGCATTATGCTCTCAAATTTCCAGACGCTCGTGGTTCATGGCATGCCGCTTCACAAGGCATTCTTTGCAGCACGCGAGACGCTGAAGACTCCGACACAACAGACGAAGACCTATCTTGATGACACCGTGATGTCATCGATGGTGCAAAGGAACGGTGATTTCGACCTACCGCAATACACCAACGCCTTCATCATCATTGATGCCATTGACAATTGACAATATATAAACCCTTTACACTAATTTAAAACATAACCAAAAATGAAAATGAAGACATTATTTATGTGTGCGGCTTTCATGTTCGCCGCCACAGCAAGTGCACAAGAGTCAGCAGCAAGTGCACAACCAAAGGCAGTGAATGAAAATGCACAACTCCTCGGCATGGCAGGAGAACTCGTGAAGTATGGCTACAAGACACAAAGTGCCCTCCCACTGATTCAGGCAGTACAAATCTACAAGAGCATAGGTGTTGTCCCTGAGGCAGAGGCAAAGCAGAAGGAAGTGGAAGGACAGAAAGTGGCTGAGGCAAAGAAAAAGAACAATCCGGTGCAGTACGACCAGACGAAACTCATCGCCGATGCTACAGCATACGCTGACGGCGACCAGAACATCCTCGGACTCATCAAGGGTCTTGACGACGTTCGCGGACGCGTTGGTGGCGAGACTTATCACATGGATACTGTTGACGCAGGACTCACCGATGTTTACACTATGCGCTTCCAAGGTGGTGAGGACGCTACCATTATCGTTAGCGGTGATGGTGACACAGACCTCGACCTCTACGTTTATGACGAGAACGACAACCTCATCGATTACGACGATGACGGCACCGACGACTGCGTTGTCTCCTTCACACCACGATGGACAGGTAACTTCAAAATCAAGGTAAAGAACCTTGGTGATACCTACAACTCCTACACTCTTATTACAAACTAAACAAACATAAGGTTCGTAATATATAACAAGACTACATATTTCACGAATTATACGAATTCATTGTTATTGGTTATCAACAACTTTAAATTCGTATAATTCGTGAAATTCGTAGTAAGATAATAAGTATTTGGAGGTTATTTATTCTCTAACGTTACATCAACAACGTTGCAGTCGTAGCTTTGTATTTCCTCTGTCAGTTGCTGCCACGGCACGAGGTTGTCGTGTGTCATGCGAGCCTCTTCCTTTTGGTCTCCATAGACATATCCCAGCACTTCGTGTGACGCACACCAACGAAGGTGCTCTGTCCATGCCAGTGTGGTGAGGACTGAACGTATGGCGTTGGATGTTGAGAGTTGAGTATTGAAGGTATATGTTATCTTGCCAATCTCACGAGTAATATCGCCATTGGTCAGTGCAGAACGCAGTTCTTGCAGTCTCGCCTCGCCGTCTTCACCACCCTTCTCGAATGCCTTTTGGACAAGCAACAGTTTTGTTGCGGCATGCTTTGCGTTGGCAACGTCCTGACTTTCCTTGCGTCGCAGTTCCATGATATCTGACATCGAAGGCGAGAGACTGTTGCCCTTGGTGGTTCCAAGCAGCCGACGGTGGCGCTCGTCCCATTCCTCTTTCCAATCCGAAGGATAGCGGTTGTTGTATTTGTCGAAGTAACGTCGCGCCTCAGTTATCAACTTGTCACTTACAATATTGTCATAGGTATGTATCGATGCGAAGTCACCAAACAGCGTGATGGGTCCATCGGGACTTTCACTGCGCTGTGTATTGATGTCATTCTGTGCCTTGAAGAGACGGTTGTAATGGTCGGCCACGGTATCTATGCTACCATCGGAACGGTCATGCACCCTGACAAGGATGCGCAACCGGTCGAGACATTGGCTGTAGCGTGTCGCCATCCTCAATATTCTCACCGCAAGGGTGATGTTCAGTCGTTCGTTCTCCGTTGCCACGATGACATAGTTCAACTGCTTGATGACATCGAGCAAGAGTCTTGAGAAGTCCGCACTGCACGCATCATAGTTGTGAAGCACGATACAATTCTTCTCATCTCCCAACTCCATAGGAAAACTTGTGGTGTCGGCAGTACTTGTCAGTGCCGGCGTATTCAGGAAGAACTTTCCTGCAAGAACCTCCATACGGTTATCCACGACATCGCAACGGAAGGGCGAGCGTTCCACTTTCTCCGCCTTGCTCCCTGTGGCGGCAAAAGCTGAGAACTCATAGATGAAGCGCACGGCATCGAGTCCTACCTCTCCGAATCCTATGACTAACGAGTTGAACGAAGACGAGACGGTGGCATCTTTCTCCACATCAACATAGTTTATAGGCTGTAGCCGGATGTCTTGCTTGAGTTGTTCGACACAAAGTCTCGAGGAGTCGATTATCTTCACTTTGATGTTCTCGCCACACGCCTCATCCTCAAGAACACGATGTGCACTGTTGTAACGTGCATGGCAATAAAGTGTTGTCTTCACTCCCTTCTCTGCCGAAGCCTTTATTGTACTGTCACGTCGCAGCACCCCAGCCTTGTTGAGGTTGTCGGTGTCACTGTCTGAGAGAATGAAGAAATGGGCTTCAGCCTGCTCCGTCTTATGCATATTACGCAGTATTCTTGCCAGCAATCCCACCCCTATGTTCCGCAACACATCGCTGTCATCCTCAATGTCGCTGGTACTTAGGTCGGCAAGGCGACTGCTTGCAATAGAGAGCAGTGCGTTGTTGCGTGCCGCGGTACGGAATGTTTCGGCACGATGCGTGAGCATATTCATTATACTGTCTATGCCACTGCCTTGCTCTCCCTCCTCTTCTGCCAACGGAGTCTCGACAAAGATGATGTTATAGTCGTTCTCTTTCTGATTCCTTCGGATATCCTCGGCAAGCACCTTTGAAGCATTGTTTATGCCGAAGAAAACGAAGAGGCGGCGACGCGGGAAGAGTGTAGCGCGTATAGTTGAGAACACAAGACGAAGATATGCCCATAAGCGGTGGGCAACAAGACTCACAAACAACAAGACAGAGAGCAACGATGCTAACACGGAAATGGCTGAGATGATGCCACGGATGAACGGAGCGTCATTGTCTCCCGTGATGTTCGCAAAGACATCGCCGTCAATCTGGAAGGCAAACATACCCAGCGAGCACAATGCAGAGCGGAATAGTAACTCGAAGGAATGGAACGTCCCTTCTCCACTCGCCAGAGCAATCATATACATCAACAGTCCTGCAGCCCACAGGAATACCATTGACGTGGCAAGCACCTTCAGTCGCATGCTCCGATTAAGGCTCACTCTCTTGTTGGCAATCCACCGCCACAGGTGTGTCACCATAAGTATCGTGGCAGCGATAAGAATTATCAGTGCCACCCATCCTGGCCAGCCAATTGTGTTTATATACATTGTTTTTTACGAGTTATTAATTACGAATTACAAGTTATTCTCGCTTCGCTATTCTACTCTACCCCTATTATTGTGCTCTCAGTATGCGGAACAGCAATCTGTGTGTCGAGGAGTTTCAGCGGAGAAGAGAGGTCATATACCGTACGTTGTTTCTCCAATGGTATGGTCAGACGCACCATTCCCTTTCCGTCGCTGCGTGTCTTCTGGTCGCCAACGGTGATTTCAGCATTGGGCACTGCCACCTCGCGACTTTCGTTCCACAAAGTGAAGTTAATCGTTCCGAATACTTTCTCGTCACGTTTAACACCAATGGTCTGCTCCTTTGACAGTTCCACCACAGTGTCAAGAGGCAGGTAGTTGGCAGCCTCGAACTTCAGATGTACCTTCTTTCCGAGATAGCGGTGCGGTATATTGGGCAAGGTCAGTTTCTCACCGATGCCTCGCAGGGTGTCGGTTTTCGTTTCGTTGTCGAGTTGCAACGTGATTACCGCATCCTTCATCGGTGGTAGGTTGGTGTTCTCCACCGTCAGTTCCTTTGCCTGCACATTGCAGTTGAAGTCGCGGTTCATCCACCATGTTAAGGCTATCGCCGCAACAACGGCAAGCGCGGCGAGAATACGGAATATCCACAAGTTATAAAGCCGGTGCTGGTATCGGTTCCAGATGAAGCCATAGGCATCGGGAAGTCCGATGAGCAGCGACACCACCTTTGCCACCGCCTTGCGCTTACGGAATATCTTGAGGTCGTCGCCCTCGTCATGGACATTCACGCCAAGCAGTTCTCCCTCGCCGAATGCTGCCTTCAGCACAGGGTTGAAACACTCGTTCTCGTCGTTACTGTATGGTGTTCCCGCCACGATGAAAGGTATAATCTTGTCCTTCATGCCGTGATCGATGAAGTACTGCATCTCCTTTCCGCACCATTTCGACTTCGCCGAGTTGGGCGAGCAGATTACAATGAGATGCTGCGAGCGTTCCAGTTCCTCACTCAGTCCTTCGGTCAGTGTCTTCGCCACGAGGTCAGAGATATATCTGAATATCTTGAACTTCTCAGGTTTCTTGTCATAAGACTTCAGCACCTTACCCTCGTCGTTTGCAATAACGGTGGGCAGACTGTAGTTCTCCAGCCTTTTCTGTAACCACTTGGCCCATTTGTCATCGCGTGAATTATAACTGATGAACGCAGTAAATTTCTTTTCCATATATATAAAGTTCAATGTTCAAAGATTAATGTTCAAAGCTTTACTCCTCCCCCCAGGGGGGAGGTCGGGAGAGGGCCTTTATTTCATATTCTGTCTTATCACCTCAAGAGTCTCCTTGAGTGATGCGATGTGGCTTTGCTTGCCATCGGGAGCCTTGCTGTGCGCCTCAATGGCACTTACGAAGTTAGCCTCTGCCTCCTTGGTGTTCTTCAGATAGACATTCGTCAATCCCATATACTCGTAGGCGAGTCCCACTTTCCTGTTCGCCTCGCCGTAAGCCCTGATATACGAATCCTTCGCCAGAGTGTAGTATTTCAAAGCGGAGTCATAATTCGCCTTTTCGCTCTCCGCATCACCATACTGCATTGCTGCCTCTCCGATGTTCTCCAGTGCAGTCCTCACGTTGGGATGGTTGTCGCCCAGCGTGGTGGACCATATCTTCAGTGCATTGCTGAACATGGCGAGTGCATGGCCATAGTCTTTATAATGCCCGTATATGCTTCCGATGTTGTTATACACGGTACCCACGTTAGGATGCATCTCACCATATTTCGCTATGAACATTTCGTATGCCTTGCTATAGTTCTCTGCCGCACCCTCATAGTCTTTTTGCTTCTCGCACAGTCCGCCGCGGTTGAGATAGAGTTCACCAAGTTCGGGACTGTTGTCACCATAGAGTTTTTTCTTTATCTCAAAAGCCTTGTCCAGATTCTTGCGTGCCTCACCGTAGTTGCCCTGTTCCATATATACCGAAGCCACGTTGTCGTATGCCCTTGCCACCATCTCATAGTCTTCGCCCAGCAACTCGCTCCAAATACTGATTGTTTTCTGGAAATTGTCGAGTGCCTGCCGATAGTCTTTCTTATAATAATATGAACTGGCGATGTTGTTATAGCACAACGCTGTGTTCATACTCTGCTCTCCATCCTGCTTTTGAGAAGCAACCAATGCACGGTTGTTATATTTCATTGCGGTGTCGTAGTCGCCCATCACCTCGAGATAAAAGAGTCCGGTGAATATCTGCCATTCCACGATGTCCGGGTCGAGTTCTGCACGTATGGTGATGTATTCCTTCGCCTTGTCAATGTCAAACTTAGAGTAAGCAATGGTGAAGAGCTGGTAAAGATACTCCGCATCCTTCGCCTGTCGCTTCAGCACCTCCTGCCGTTGCCGCTCAGCCTCCTCCATCAGAGCCTGTGCCTCTGCCATCTGCTTGTCGATGCGCTGACGGTCTTCCTTGGCACGTTTCAGTACGTCGGTGGGGTCGAACATGCTGTTTATCATCTCCTCGGCACGCTCCAGGTCACCGTTCTCTATGAGTTGGTTCACCTGTTTGTTCTTCTCGTCGAGTTCATCATAGTCGGTCTTGGCATAGTGCTCTGCCATCTGTCCGATGAGAGCCTCGTATTTCTCGAACTGTTTTTGCAGGTCGTTCACCTCTTTCTCATACTTTGTCTCAGTAATCTTCTTCTCTCCGAGCTGCTTTTGCAGGGCAGCCATCTTCGTCTTATAGTTCTTCTCGGCTGCCTTGTACGCATTATTCTCTATGCGTTGCTTGTCGGCTTGCAACTGAGACGAGTTCACCATTACTATCTGCATGGTCACCGACGGCGAGAAAGCATAGTTGCGACCTATCATACCAGCCTCAACGAGTTCATATCCCGTTTTCCTGACACTTTGCAGAGCGTATGCATCTCCTGCCTTCTTGCCAGTCATGCTTATGGAGAACTTACCTGTCTGGGCAGTCACCACAGCATTGTGCACGCCCTTCACTCGGATGGTCACTCCCTGCAAGGCAGCACCCTTGGCATTAGGACGTCCTAACGATTTCACATACCCGTTCTGCACCTGTGCCACTGCAGGCAGGGACAGGAGCATCAACAGTGTAACAATGATTCCTTTCATTATGTTGGTTCTATCTGTTTGTTTAGGTTGATGCAAAAATAAGAAATAAATCTCTTACTCCAAAGCAATGCATCGAAAAAAACACTTTTCGCCCCTACACCGAGCTTCCCGACAATATTACGGTACAACGATGTAGAGGCATCTCAACACCATTTGATAATCTGAAAGTTTACATATTATATTAGTAGGTTGTTAGTATCCTAATCCCTTAAGCCATTTCTCCACTTTACCCTTCTCACTGCGCACCTCATGCCCGTAGATGCTGAAACCCTTAGTGACATTAGCACCAGCGAAAGCAGCTTTCACGTCTTCTACACAGTTTGCAAGGCCAGAGCCTTCGTGGGTTGTGAAGGGAATGACTGTCTTGCCATCAAGGTTGATGTCACGGAACAGCGTGAACATCACCTGCGGATAGGTGCCCCACCAGACGGGTCCACCGATGAAGACGGTGTCGTACTCCGTTAAGTCGGGAGCCTCACCCTCGTAAGGAGGTAGTTCGCCCTTGTTGGCCTCTTCCTTTGCCAACTGAATGAGCGGATTGTAGGCCATGCCGTCGTACTTGTGAGTGACAATCTCGAACTGGTCAGCACCTGTCAACTCCGTGATGTAATCGGCCACAATCTTCGTGTTGCCCACCTCAATGTTTCCTACTGCGTAGTTGTCTCCCGCATGCGAGAAGAAAATAACGATCGACTTACCCATTGTGCTTTGTTTTTGTTGTTTGACTTCTTGTTTGTTCTGACTGTTGCAGCCCGTGGTCAAGAAAAGCCCTACGGCTGCAATGATGATTGATTTCAGTTTCATAATTTATCTTATTTTATCACTGAAGTTTGAACATTCCTGTGCGGATGGCGGGGATGACACCGCCGTCGATGAGCAGGTCGGTGCCGTTGATGAAGGTGGCGTGCTCGCCCAGAAGGAACGAGGCGGCATCGGCAATCTCATCGCTGGTGGCTACGCGTCGGGCGGCCGAGGCATCGATCATGGCCTGATA
>JAFZIY010000006.1 GCA_017554105.1 Prevotella sp.
CCCCGAACTCATGAAATTGATCGTGAGGAGGAGCGCGAGGCGTTCGATGGCTCAACCGAGTCATTGGTGCAACTGCACAAAGAGAATCAAATCTCTTTTGCCCAGTTCTGCCGCCTCTCTGAGGCTCAGATTACAAAGATTTCCTTGCTAATGTGAACTTCCGCATACCGGCCTGATACTCACCGAAATACAGCATACCCGATTTGCCTTTCATCAGACATTCATCAGACATCCGGGAAATTAAGCCTTTTCCGCTCATTTCTATACAAAGGTACGCATTTTTACCCAAATACGCAAGGGCGTTAAGATTCTTTATCCCAAAATAGTGAACAAGTGTTAATTTCCGAGAGGGTTGTGACGAGGGTTCCAGGGATGATGACGGAGGCAAAGAAGGAAAAAGACGAAAAAACACATCCAGACGTGTAAAGGTAAAATCCGAGATCAATTGAATAGTCTAACGATTGACGAGAAAAGAAAAATAAAGATTTAGAAACAAAACTTAACATATTCGGCAACTGTTACCATAAGCATTATGCCAAATCTGAATGCATCCCCTTATCTCGTGAAGTCATTGGTCGGTTATGTTCATGACCTTCGAGAGACGTTGAAGACGGAAATAAAGAGTCGGCCAATAAAGCATGACGATTTCCCTGCAATAGCAATAGGGTGTGAGCATGGCATATACAATGCCTTTGGCCATAGCAGGAGGTGTCACAAGAGTTTGAGGGAAGAGGTAAATTATGTTTCTCCATTGCTGAATGCTCTGAAAAGGTTCGGCACTCCTCCCACCAAAAAGATGATAGGTGGTAAAATACATTTTGTAGGAACTTGTGCGGAGGACTCTGCCGCAAATAAAGTCCTGCAAGAAGTATTTGAAGTCAGACACAGCTACCCTACGCTCCAGCAGCTATCATTCACAAACCCTGTTCGTCCTCGGACTTTTCAGCGTAGGCCAATGTGCAGAGTCTGTAAGTCAATATTCTAACGGATATGTACCCTCTACAATATCAGGCTACTCATGATATAGACTGGTTTGCGACTATTAATGAGTGCCCTGTTCATCTAGCCTCAAATGGTGGTCATCTTCCTGTAGACAGTTACACAGTGCCAGAGTTGGTAGCCATTCAGCATAAGGTGGCGAATATGCAAAATATCTTTCGTTACGAGATAGATGAGGATTATCTACAAAACTATCTGGATGAAGGTGAATTCTATCCTGATATAGATGAAATGTCCGATGAAGATTTTTACATGATAATTCCTGAAAGAGCAGAGATAAACCGAAATTATTCTCGCTCTCTAATGGCATACACATGGAGCTTCATTGATATGGCAATGAAAGGTTTTTTCTCCTTTGACCGTATAAGAAATGAAGATGATGTAGATGTCTATCATTTAGTAGCTTGGCCGAAGGATTTTGATCAGGCTATGTTTATCAGAGATGAAAATTCAATTTTCCTTGACCTGCATCATTACTATAACAGGAGATATCCCCATGAATTCAGGTATTTGAATTGGCCTGACTTGGACAGATGGCCATATGAAATGATGTTGGACTTACATAACGATAGGATATTAATGTATTAATCCTGCGTGAGTTCGTGATGAGAGAGGTTTCGACTGATAAAATGATGAACATGGATAAGATTTTAGAACGTCTTCGTCCACAGCTGGAAGTAACAAAGGAGGATATAGAGCCAATTATTATCATGGGATTGTTTCATCATCGTGATTTAGTAGGCTCACCAAATGCTTTTATTAATGGTAACGTGAAATAAAAACTCGAGACAAGATTGAAATAAAAGGGGCGGGAATCCGCCGGTTTCTCATAAAGAATAAAAGGTTCAATAATAACGGCGGACCAGCTTTTTTTCAAATGCTTAATGAAACGCATACTTTTCTTTGAAACCACTATATTTACAGGAGCCACCAGGGTCACGAGGACTATTGCTAAGAAGATTAGTGGTCGATTTGAGGTAAGAACTGCGATAATTAGTGATATTAAGAAACCGAGGAAGGAAATTGAAGAGTCTATTGAAAGAGAACGACCAGACATCTTGTTTTCCAGTTTCTCAATGATTAATCCAGATGTTATTCTGGATGGGAAGGAGAAGAATCTGATTGTGGTTATCCGTAGTGATTACAACTTCAAAGACCTTTCCATAGAAACGCAAGAAAGAATACTTGAAACATATACGAAAGCAGATTGGATTATAGCTCAGACTCCGGAAATGAAGGATGACTTACTGTCCAAAGATGCTTTAAAAGGATGCAGAATTAAAGTTATTGAGAATCCACTTGATGAAGAAGATATTCTTTTGAAGACCTTAGAACCGAACCCTTTCCCAGACAATGGATGCTTCCATTTCCTATGGGTGGGAAGGGAAGACCCAATAAAAGATTTACCAACTCTTCACAAAGCATTTGATATTGTCCATAAACAAAACCCAAATACCGATTTAACGTTAATCTCGAATGACAGCAATCCGTACCATTGGATTAAGAACGCAGATTGTCTTGTAATCAGTTCTATTTCAGAGGCATCACCAAATGTGTTAAGGGAGGCTTTGTTTCTTGGGACAAGCGTTATCTCAACAGACTGTTCACCCACTGTTCGTAAGCATTTATCACCAGATAGAATAGTTGGTGTTGGAAAAGAAGAAGCTCTCGCTCATGCAATGGTGAGTATTATTAGGGAAAAACGAGAAACGATTTACAGTGAATTATAAACAACTCATATAATGAAAGGCATTGTACTAGCCGGTGGTTCAGGCACCAGACTATACCCGATTACTAAGGGTGTGAGCAAGCAGTTGCTCCCAATTTACGATAAACCGATGGTTTATTATCCCATCAGCGCATTGATGCTGGCGGGAATAAGAGATATATTGATCATCTCTACGCCATACGATTTACCAGGTTTTAAGCGCCTACTTGGAGATGGTTCTGATTATGGAGTACACTTTGAGTATGCAGAACAACCTTCTCCTGACGGACTTGCCCAGGCTTTCATTATTGGTGAAAAGTTTATTGGCAATGATAGTGCCTGCCTTGTGCTAGGCGACAATATCTTCTATGGTAGCGGATTTACGAAGCTGCTTAGAAATGCAGTCGAGGATGCTGAGAAGAACAAAAAGGCAACGGTCTTTGGTTACTGGGTATCAGATCCAGAGCGTTATGGTGTAGCTGAGTTTGACAAGAACGGCAATTGCCTGAGTATTGAAGAAAAGCCCAAAGAACCGAAGAGCAACTATGCTGTTGTTGGTCTTTATTTCTATCCCAACAAGGTTGTTGAGGTTGCAAAGAACATTAAGCCCTCTGCACGTGGTGAATTGGAGATAACAACAGTTAACCAAGAGTTTCTGAAAGAAGGAGAATTGAAGGTTCAGGTTTTTGGCCGTGGCTTTGCTTGGTTGGATACTGGTACACATGATTCTTTAGCTGAGGCATCAACCTTTGTGGAGGTTATTGAGAAGCGCCAAGGTCTCAAAGTGGCCTGCTTGGAAGGCATCGCCTATCGCAATGGCTGGATAAGCGAGGAGAAAATGCGTGAATTAGCAAAGCCTATGCTTAAGAATCAGTATGGTCAATACCTGCTAAAGGTCATTGATGAGATGAAGGAAGATATCAATTCAAATACATTAGAGCACGTATAAATGGAAGTAATAAAGACAGAGATAGAAGGAGTATTTATCATTGAGCCAAAGATATTTGGCGATAACCGTGGCTATTTCTTTGAGAGTTTTAACGCAAGAGAATTTGCTGAGAAAACAGGCTTAGACATTACATTTGTTCAAGACAATGAGAGTCGCAGCCATTACGGTGTGCTTCGTGGGTTACATTTTCAATATCCCCCTTATACTCAGAGCAAACTTGTGAGAGTGGTTAAAGGAAGAGTGTTAGATGTTGCAGTAGATATTCGCAAGGGTTCCCCGACCTACGGCAAATACGCATCATGCGAGCTTACAGAAGACAACCACCGCCAATTTTTTGTACCGAAAGGAATGGCCCATGGATTTGTTGTTTTAAGCGAGGATGCAGTATTCCAATATAAGTGTGATGAGTTCTATCACCCTGAGGCGGAAGGTGCGATAGCTTGGAATGATCCAGGTATTGCTTTTCCTTGGCCTGTACCAGTGGAAGATGTGTCTTTGTCTGAAAAAGATAAGCACCATTCTGGGTTGAAAGACTTTGACAGCCCCTTTGAGATGCTATAATACTCAGCATGAAGAAGCTTATAAGGATGTTGACTAACCCATATATTGCGGGAGCTATTTTGCTCGTGGCTATTTTTGAGTTTGCTATGCTTGTTAGGCATGATTTCTTCAAAAACGCCTTGATAGAGAGAGGTTATTTGAAACAAGATCCAACAGAGAGGAGAGATTTTCAATGTTTGCAAGGATGGGAAAACACACTGAACAAGATGGGCTATAAAGCCGATGTCTGTTTCTTTGGTAATTCTCTGACTTACAATTCTGATTTTCAAAAAGATTATCCTGATATTAAGATAGTTAATCTTGGCTATTCTGGAGATGGATTAGAAGGGATGATAGTCCGACATAAACAAGTATCGGCTGTTCATCCTGATAAGATTTTTATTATGGCTGGTTGTAATGATATAGGCAAGAAAAGGATTACGTTGACTGTTTTCAATGAGTTATACAACCAATTGTTGGATTCGTTACTGGTTTCAAACCCTGGAGCAACCATCTATCTTCAGAGTATATTGCCTGTAAATCACGAGTTGAGACCCCGTATGTGTCCTACTTCACTTATTATTGATGCTAACACGATTATTGAAGAGATAGCAAAACAACGCTCTTTGACTTATATAGATTTATTTTCGTCATATGCAGATGAAAACAATGAGCTTGATAGAAGACTAACGACAGACGGGCAGCATATAAAACCATCAGCATATAAAATATGGAGTGATGCTATTGGAATATATTTATTAAGAAATTAGGAAAGGTTAAAGATGAACATACTTGTAACAGGAGCGAATGGGCAGCTTGGTAACGAAATGAGAATTGTTTCAAAGGGCAGTTCTGATAAGTATATCTTCACTGATGTGGTGGAGGTTTCTGAAGATTCTAAAGCTATGTTGAAGAAACTTGCAGGAGATGATATCAATACAGAAACAGAGCACCTGGATGTTACTAAATTAGATGCAATAAGGGAGTTAGTACATAAGGAAAGAATTGATGCTATTATAAACTGTGCCGCATATACCAATGTGGATGCAGCTGAGGACAATTACGCGATGGCTGAGTTGCTCAATACGAAAGCAGTAGAGAACTTAGCGTGGGTAATGAGAGAGACGAATGGTCTCTTCATTCATATTTCTACAGATTATGTATTTGGCGGAGATCCTTATAATATACCATGCAAAGAGGACCAAAAAGGGACTCCTACAGGTGTCTATGGCCTCACAAAACTTCGTGGTGAAGAGGTTATTAGGAAAGTTGGGTGCAGATATGTTATTATTCGTACAGCTTGGCTTTATAGCGAATTTGGAAAAAACTTTGTCAAGACTATGTTGTATCTCACAGCGACCAAACCACAGTTAAAAGTGGTCTTTGATCAGATCGGAACGCCGACCTATGCTAGAGATTTAGCCCAAGCAATAGTATTAATTCTCAGTAAAGCTGAGACTGGTATATATCATTATAGTAATGAGGGCGTTTGTTCTTGGTACGATTTCACTAAGATGATTGCAGAATATGCAGGAAATACCAATTGTGATATACAGCCATGCCATAGTGAAGAGTTTCCAAGCAAAGTAAAACGTCCGGCTTTTTCTGTATTAGACAAATCAAAGATTAAAGAAACTTTTGGAATCAAAGTTCCATATTGGATAGATTCTTTAAAAGCTTGCATTAAAAATATTACCGCCTAAGGTTTACCGACTCTATTAATTTGAGATAATATGACATCTTCAAATAGCAAGAGAATAGCAAAAAATACTAGTCTGTTGTATGCAAGGATGGCAATTGTTATGGTTGTTAACCTGTATACAGTAAGGCTTGTATTAATTGCATTAGGAGCAGTAGATTATGGCGTTTATGATGTTGTAGCCGGGATAGTTATCATGTTTCAGAACCTATCTTCGGTTATGTCTGCATCTACACAAAGATATTATGCGAATGCTCTTGGTGAAAAGAATACAAATAATTTGAAAAAGGTATTCTCTTCTAGTGTAAATGTCAATTTGATTTTTTCTTTCGCTGTTTTGATAATTGGCGAGACTATAGGCTTGTGGTTTTTAAACACATATCTTGACATACCCGAAGCTAGGCTTTTTGCCGCTAATTTAGTATATCAGTTTTCTATTGTTTCATTCATTGCAACAATAATGCAAATACCATATTCTTCTGCTGTGATTGCATATGAAGATATGGGCCTTTTTGCTATTATTAGCCTTTCTGCGTGTTTTCTTAAATTAGTTACAGCATATTTGATTAGTATAGCACAGATTGACCGTCTTATTCTGTACGGCCTTTTATTAATGAGCATCTCAATATTTGAGCTATTCATATATATGATTATTCTGCGAGCAAGATATTGTGATATTAAATATGAAAGAAAAAGCGCTACTTTATGGCGTGAACTTCTTTCATTTTCCGGCTGGACTCTTTTTGGAACAGCGGCCAGTGTAGGTACAAATCAGGTTTGTACATTTTTAGTTAATATTTTCTTTGGACCAGTCGTTAATGCAGCAAGGGCTGTTGCTTTTCAGATACATAATGCAATTAACTCTTTTAGTAGCAGTTTCCTTACAGCCGTTCGACCTCCTATTATTAAATCTTATGCAGAGAATAATTTTGAGTATCTTAATAATCTATTTAATTATAGTACAAAATTTGTGTTTTATACACTACTAATGATTGTCATACCACTCTTTCTGGAGATGGATTATGTCTTGAATCTATGGTTAAACACAACGGATGCTCAAACTGTTTTATTCTGCCGTTTAATGCTTATTTATTCAATGATATTAGCTCTAAACAACCCGATTACTTTCATTATGCATGCGGGAGGATTTGTAAAACAGTATCATGTTAAAGTTGAGATTCCGACACTCGCGATTATGCCAATCACATACCTCTTGTATAAAACCGGTTTCTCGGCTTATACTACATATATTACAATGATTGTAGCTGTCATTGTCTCTCATGTTATTAGATTAGTATGTCTTCATCGATATTATCCACAATACGATGTGAAAGATTATGTCAAATCGTTTTTATCTAAAGCAATCATAGTATCAATAACTTCTGGTTTATTATTATTTTTTATTCATTCATATCTTTCTGTAGGAGTTCTTCGACTTTTGATTACGTGTATTACGTCGTTAATTATAATAGGCTTATTAACTTATTTGGTAGGTCTGAATAAAGAGGAACGTAAAATACTGATTGCAATAATTGAGAAGTTCTGCGGTCGTTTGTTAAAGAAAGCAGGGAAGTAGAATATGAGTAATGAGTTTCTTTTGGCTTTGAATGCAGCCCTTTATCTCGGTGCGATATGTTACTGTATGAGAAAAAAAGTTCATATAGTAGTTAGTTGTATCTTAGTCCTTTATTTTCTAAGTGCTGTAGGTTCCATATTTTTGATGGGTAATAGTTATTTTGAAGACGGAAAAGGAACAATATCTTTTTACCCCTTGATTTATTTGTTTCTTATGATTGTCCTCATGATGAAACCGTTAACTAATTTGCGAAAGTCTTTTCAAATTGAAGAACCCAATTACGGTGTTTTAAAGTGGGTGATAATTGTTACTATTATTGTTGCGCTACCTCGAGCTATACAAGCACTTCTGAATTTTGATGAGGTTATTTTTGGTTTAATGAGGGATGCCACAACAGCAGATGTCATAGAAGGAGTTAGTATTTATGATAAAAAATCTGGGGGAGGTTTTAATTATTTAAGCATTTTAGGAGGCGCGGCTTTTGCATTAGCTCCATTGTTGTTAATGTATTATATCTCCCTTAAGCGAACGAGCAAATTTTTAATTGCTATGCTTATTCTCGTAAGTATTGCTTCGTCTTTAGAAGAAACTGCAAAAGGCGGCAGAGGTGCCTTAGTCAATTTTATGATGTGTATACTTTTCCTATATATCCTACTAAGGCCTATATATCCTCCCAAAACGAAAAGAACTTTAATATTGTTTGGTGGAGGGATATTTGCAGTTTTATTAGGCGTTTTTTATTTAGTGACAATGTTTAAACATGGTTACTTAGATGAGGATGCAAGGCAAGTAAGAACATTGGGTTACATCTCACAAAACTATATTATTTTTGATAGCTATGGTTTAGATGCGGGAGGAGTAAGATATGGCACGCGAACTGCAACAATGATAACGAAATTAGTAGATCCATCATCACCTTCTACGTATGCAGAACGTATTAGCCGTTTTGGTTATATGAAAATAAATGAAAGTAAATTCTCTACTTTCGTAGGTGATTATACATTGGATTTCGGACCTATAATTACAGTTCTTTTATTTATCATATTTAGTGCTGTTTTTACTGAAAAACTAAAGAACAAAGGGCAAATCCCATTTTACAAATTGTTTCTAATTTTCTTCCTTATGAAGTTATTGATATTTGGATTATTCCTATCTCCATATTGTAATTTAGGAGGGAATCTTCAAATACTTGTCTTTTTTGTTATGTATGAGTTTTTTAAATCGAATCGAAAACAATTATTAGCAATTACAAAAAATATCTCTTCTCGAAATGAAAATTGATAATAAATCTTTGCTATTTATAGGATTAGGAGTCTTTGCATTCTTAATTCTTTGGGGGTTATACACTCTGCAATATACCCCCGTGCCATGGGTTGATGAGGTGTATTTTGCATCAGTTACCCAGTCCCTAACTGAAGGATCAGGGTTAACGCTCCCTATTGGGCTTAACGAGAATGTATATCACTATGGGCCTGTTTATTTTCTTCTTACGGGGTTATCGGTATTAATAGGTGGTTTGAATCCTATTAGTATAAGATTCGTGGGATTTGTTTTTTCAATCGTTTCGGCAATCTTATTCTATATGATCATCAAGGAGAAGGGTGTTGGGATGAGAATTTCTTTAGTCATAACATTATTATTATCATTTGATCAGTTATTTGTGTATTGCTCTCATATTGGGAGAATGGAGACTTTAGCACTCTCGTTTTATCTTCTTGGTTTACTCTATTTTGAAAAAGCTAGAAATATAATTAGTATTAAATATATTGTTATTATTGCAATTTGTTTGCTTCTTTCCTTTTTGACGACATCTCGTACCGCTGTACTTATTTTGCCTATTGGAATAGCGATGTTTATACGTCTTTGTAAGGATAAAGAGTGGCTTTTATTAGCTTCTTTCATATTTATTCCTGTTATTGGTTTTGTATTATGGCTTTTTATTTCTTATGGATCATTTGAGGCCTTTGTAAATTACTATACCACAGTGGATTCTGGGTATGCAGATGGAAACCTAATAGATCGGTTTATTGGCGGAAGTTTTATTATTTCAAAGACTCATTATCCATTGGTTTTATTAACAATATGTGTTATCATTCATGGTATAAAGAGTCATTATTTTAAAGATATTAACTTGTATCTATTTACAATAATACTTTTTTATTTAGTTGTTCATAGTTCCAGCGATACATATTCAATTATAATTCTTCCATTATATTATCTAATAATTGGAGTAGGCTTATTTAAAGTATGGAAGCAACGGAGTGCAAACAAGATATGGTCAATAAGTTTTTCTGTTTTAATTGTTTTAATCGGATTAATCAATGTGGCGATTTTTACTGCAAAGTGGGCACTTATTGAATCATCAGTTGAATACCGTGATAAGTCTATAGTAGATGGCTGGATTTCGAATAATATACCTGCCGGCAGCATTGTATTGGGTAGTGATAGTTATTATTATTCTTTTACTAATGCTCATTGTGAGTTTAAAAGTTTAACACAGGTTTATAAAAACGATGAACAGTTCTGTCGCTTCATGAATGAAGTGTACCAACCGGAGTTTGTTATGTATAATTCCAACGAGGCTAGTCCAGATGCCATAAAAGCATTTAAACTTTTAAATTTAAAGCCTGTATCTCATTATTCTCCTGAGCCGATTACGAATTGGTTAGATACTTTTGTTAAAATGCTAGGTCTTCAGAATAAAAATTCTTATGAAGGGGATTTGTATAAAGTAGTGTATTTTGATCAAAATAATAATAACATATTAAAATAATTAATTATGCAAGACATTAAAATTTGTGTGGTTGGCCTTGGCTATGTGGGCCTACCTTTAGCGCGGTTGTTTTCAACCAAGTATTCAACAGTCGGATTTGACATGAATCAGAAACGTGTAGATGCCCTTATGGCAGGTCATGATGCTACGCTTGAAGTGTCAGACGATTTACTTCAGGATGCCATTAACAACCATGGCTTTGTGTGTACAACAGATTTGGAGAAGATTCGTGACTGCAACTTCTATGTTGTAGCTGTACCCACACCAGTGGATGCAAACAAAGCACCTGATCTCAAGCCTCTTTGGGGCGCTAGTGAGACCGTCGGAAAGGTTATCTCTAAGGGTGATATTGTGGTTTATGAATCCACAGTTTATCCTGGTGTTACCGAGGATGAGTGTATTCCTGTTGTAGAGAAAGTGTCTGGTCTTAAGTTTAACGAAGACTTCTTTGCCGGTTACTCTCCTGAACGTATTAACCCTGGCGACAAAGTACACACCGTAGAGTTTATCAAGAAGATAACTTCGGGTTCAACTCCTGAAATTGCTGACATTATTGATAATGTGTATAATTCTGTTCTGAAGAATGGTACTCATAAGGCCCCATCAATGAAAGTGGCAGAAGCAGCCAAGGTAATTGAGAACTCTGAGCGTGATATAATGATTGCTTTTTTCAATGAGCTTTCTAAGATTTTCACCCTGATGGGAATAGATACTACTGACGTTGTTGAGGCTGCAGGAACAAAGTGGAATTTTATTAAGATGAATCCTGGCCTCGTTGGTGGCCACTGCATTAGTGTTGACCCATATTATCTTGCACAGTGTGCCCAACGTCTGGGTTATAATCCGGAGATTATCCTTGCTGGCCGCCGCATGAACGACGGTATGGGAGCCTATGTAGTAGATCAGACCATTAAGCATATGCTGAAGAAGGGTATTCAGGTTCTTCATTCCAATGTGATTATCATGGGCTTCACTTTCAAGGAGAACTGTCCAGATGTACGAAATACTCGCGTCGTTGATATCTATCATGCCCTTCAGGAGTATAACGTCAACGTGACCGTATATGATCCGTGGGCAAATCCGGAAGCCGTTAAACGCGAGTATTCTATTGATATTGTAAGTGAAATGCCTGAGGGTAAGTTTGATGCAGCAATCGTAGCAGTAGCCCACAAGCAGTTCCGAGATAATGATGTGGACTGGGATAACCTTTTGGAAAAGAATCATGTCATTTTCGATGTAAAATGCATTCTCCCTAGAGAGATCGTTGATGGACGTTTGTAAAAGAAGTATAACGTTACTATAATGAGAAAACTCGCTTACCTTCTGGGGAGAAGTATTTCATTACTCTTCCCAGAGGGCTTAAGAAAAAAGATGATTTCTCTGTTCAATTATGTCCGCTGTGGTTTTTATCGCTCTCGTCTTTATTATTGTGGGGAACAGGTACAATTATATAAAGGTGTAAGGCTGCGAGAAGCAGAGTACATTTCAATTGGGAAGGGAACTGCGATTGATAGAAATACCACGTTATCTGTGACTGGAAATCACAAAGGAGCGTCATTAATAATTGGTGAATACTGTTCAATTGGAGAAGGGTGCCATATTACGGCATCTTACCAAATTGAGATAGGAAGTCACACACTTTTTGGGAAACACGTGACTGTGACGGATAATTCCCACGGAAAGTTGGATCATTCCGACATAGAGACACCGCCGACAAAGCGTGAAGTATGCTCCAAGGGTGGTGTGAAGATTGGAGAAAATGTGTGGATAGGAGAAAAAGCAACAATCCTTCCGGCAGTAGAGATAGGCAATAACTGTATTATAGGAGCGAATTCTGTAGTTACACACTCTGTCCCAGACAATTCTATAGCGGTTGGTAATCCAGCAAGAATCGTAAAACAAATATAACATATCAATGGCAAGATTTATCGCATTATATCTTCCTCAATATCACCCTATACCCGAGAATGATGAATGGTGGGGAAAAGGGTTCACAGAGTGGACGAATGTGGCAGGTGCAAAGCCCCTGTATCCAGGTCATAAGCAACCTAGAATCCCTACAGAATTAGGGTTCTATGATTTAAGGTTGCCTGAAGTTAGAGAGCAACAGGCCGAGCTTGCAAAAGAATTCGGCGTAGAGGCTTTTTGCTATTATGACTATTGGTTTGGTAATAATAAACGTTTGCTGGAGCGCCCGATTGAAGAGGTTATAAAAAGTGGAAAACCTGACTATCCTTTTTGCCTATCGTGGGCAAATGGTTCTTGGTATAATAAAAAATGGGACCCAAAAGCACCTGACAAGGACAAAATGCTTATAAAGCAGGAGTATCAAGGTGAAGATGATTATAAGAACCACTTCTATGCCTTGCTCCCTGCGTTCAAAGATGCTAGATATATAAAGGTGAACGGCAAGCTTTTCTATATGGTTTGCGAAACGTTCGATTCCCCTGAAATCAAATCATTTATTTCATGTTGGCGGCGTTTAGCTCATGAGAACGGGATTGGAGATTTCTATTTTGTTGGGCAAGACACAGATAGCCGACACAAGAAAGAAATACTTGATATGGGATTTGATGCTATAGTGAATGTAGATGTCAAAAATGTCCATCATCATTTCCCTACTTGGAAGAAAGTCGTATTGTTGCTTATACGGAAAGTATTCAAAATTCCGACAGTTGTTTCATACCGTAAGGCTATCAATTATATGGTAATTGACGATTGTCGTTCTGAAGAAGTCATTCCTAGCATTTCTCCAAATTGGGATCATACTCCGCGTTCAAAGCATAATGGATTTGTCTTATCTAATGCAAAGCCACAGTTCTTCAAGAAACTTGTGTTACGTGCTATAGAAATGGTCAGAGAAAAACCAGTTGAAGAACAAATCATCATGATTAAGTCATGGAATGAATGGGGTGAAGGAAACTATATGGAGCCAGACCAGCTATATGGAAGGGGCTATTTGGAAGCTTTAAAAGAAGCAATTGAGATAACAAAAGGTTAATATTTACATTATTACAATGGCAAATTTTGCATTGATTGGTGCCGCAGGTTACATTGCACCGCGACACATTAAAGCGATTGCAGATACGGGTAATAACCTGGTGGCTGCGTATGATAAGTTTGATAGTGTGGGAAGGCTTGATGCTTCATTCCCCGAGTGTTCGTTTTTTACAGAGCAAGAGCAATTCGACCGCTTCTGTAGTAAGGTAAAGGGTACGCCTGACAATATTGACTGGTTGTCTATTTGTACTCCTAACTATACCCATGATGCTTTTATCCGTTATGGCTTGCGTCTTGGTGCCGATGTTATTTGCGAGAAACCTGTGGTACTGAATCCCTGGAATCTGGAGGCATTGATAAAGGAAGAAGAGGAGACTGGCCACAAGGCATACAACATCCTTCAGCTTCGCCTTCACGACAGCATTGCTGCCTTGAAAAAGAAAGTAGAGGAAGGTCCTAAAGATAAGGTGTATGACATTGACCTTACCTATATCACCTCTCGCGGTAAGTGGTATTACACTTCCTGGAAGGGCAACAACCATAAGAGCGGTGGTGTGGCAACCAACATTGGTGTACACTTCTACGATATGCTCCAGTGGATCTTTGGTCCTGTTCAGGAGAATATTGTTCACGTAATGAGCTTTGACCGTGTGGCTGGTTATCTTGGCCTGAAGCAGGCACGTGTTCGCTACTTCTTGAGTATTAACTCAGAGTGTCTTCCTCCAAATGCTGTACAAGGAGAGAAGAAAACCTATCGTACACTGAATATTGACGGTGATGAGTTTGAATTTAGCGCTGGCTTTACAGAGTTACACACTAAGAGTTATCAGCATATCCTTGCCGGTAATGGTTTTCGTATCAGTGAAGCTCTGCCTTGCATTAAGATTGTTCATGATATCCGTAATGCTACACCTGTTGGACTTGTTGGTGATTATCACCCTCTGGCAAAGATGCCTTTGGCAAAGCATCCGTTTGGTTGGGATGATGTCAGGTATTAACTTACAATTCATAATGCATAATTCATAATTAGGATTGAGAATGAGTAAGATTCAAATGGTTGACCTCAAAGGTCAATATCTTAAGATAAAGGACGAAGTGGATGCTGGTATTCAGAATGTCATTGACAATACTGCATTTATCAACGGCCCTATAGTTAAGGAGTTTGCAGAGCATCTGTCCCAGTATATGGGCGGATGCTTTGTAACCCCCTGTGCAAACGGTACAGATGCCCTCCAGATTGCCTTGATGGCATTAGAGTTAAAGCCAGGTGACGAAGTGATTGTCCCTGCATTCACTTATGTCGCTTCTGCTGAGGTCATTGGACTTCTTGGCTTAACACCTGTTATGGTGGATGTGGATTATGAAACATTCAACGTGACTGTTGACAATATCAAGAAAGCCCTTTCTCCCAAGACTAAGGCTATCATCCCAGTTCACCTCTTTGGGCAGAGTTGCGATATGGAACCTATTTTGGCGTTTGCCAAGGAGCATAATCTGTATGTAATTGAGGATAATGCCCAGGCAATTGGTGCTGAATACACCTTCAGTAATGGTCACAAGGCCAAAACTGGCACTATGGGTACTATTGGTTGCACATCTTTCTTCCCGTCTAAGAACCTTGGTTGCTATGGCGATGGTGGAGCTATCTTCACTAAGGATGAAAAGTTGGCAGAGCGCATTCACATGATTGCCAACCATGGCCAGCGCGTGAAGTATCATCATTCTGTAATTGGTTGCAACTCTCGTTTGGATTCCATTCAGGCTGCTATTCTGGATGTTAAGTTGAAGCATTTGGATGAGTATGGAAAGGCTCGTTATGAGGCTGCTTCATATTATACCGCCAAGCTGAAGGAGTTTGATCCGGAAGAAAAGTTCTTTATTACTCCCAAGGAGTTAGAGAAGAGCACTCACGTCTATCATCAGTACACGTTAAAGATTAAGAACAATAAACGTGATGAGTTGAAGGCTTATCTGGCAGAGCAAGGCATTCCTTCAATGATATACTATCCGCTTCCGTTGCAAGAACAGGAAGCGTTCAAGCCAATAACACGAGCAGCTGAAGATTTGGAAATATCTAAGAGGTGTTCTTATACGGTTTTATCACTTCCTATACATACAGAGATGGCAAGGGAAATACAGGTTTTTATAATAGAAGTTATTAAGACTTTTTTTATCAATGTCTGAAAGCGGTCGATATAGGGTGTTGCATATATGCCCTAATTATCCATTTACAAAACTGTATCATAACTTGATAAGTCGTCTGGAAGATATAGCGGACAATACAGTATATGTCTCTCAGACTGAGGTTCCTGTTACCAAGGATTATCCTGTGATATTCACAGGACGAAATTTCGGGAGGATAGACAGATTGTTGTATTTCCGCAAACAGAAGTGTTTGGAGAAAGACATCGAGGCGCGAGGTCTGATAGAAGGTTTTGATATTATTCATGCACATACTTTGTTTTCAGCAGGAAACGTAGCCTGTCAACTTCACAAGAAGTATGGGATACCTTACATCGTGGCAGTACGTAACGTGGACGTAAACTACTTCTTTCACTATATGGTACACCTTCGTAAGAAGGGACTCGAGGTGATGGAACAAGCTGAAGCCGTTATTTTCATATCACCTGCACATAAGCGAAAAGTACTTGACCAGTACGTTCCCCGAAAGATGCGCGAAACAATGGGGAAAAAATGCTGTGTTATTCCGAATGGAATAGACGATTTTTACCTTAAAAACATTCCGCAACAGACGAAACGAATTGTGGGGAAAAAACTAAGACTTATATATGTCGGCGAAGTCAATGCCAACAAAAACGTGACAACAACCCTTAAGGCTTGTGAGATGTTGAAATCAATGGGGTATCATATATCTTTTAAGGTGGTGGGGAAAATATCAGACTCCAAGTTGTCATATATAACAGATATCCCGTTCGTTGAGTATCACCAGCACTGCGATAAGGAAGAGCTTATCAAATACTATAATGAGAGCGATATTTTCGTAATGCCTTCAATAAATGAAACCTTTGGCTTAGTATATATAGAAGCTCTTTCGCAGGGATTACCTGTAGTTTATTCAAGGGGCCAGGGTATCGACGGCTATTTTGTCGAAGGTAAGGTGGGATATCATGTTAGGAGTAATCATCCTGAAGATATTGTGTCTGCAGTAAAACAGATTATATCTCATTACGAGGAGATGACATATCAGGCGATAGAAGAATCAAGGTGTTTCTTATGGAGAGGGATAGCATCACAGTATGAAAAGATCTATTATCAAATATTCAGTAAACAAGAATTGAAAATAATGGATTTCCAACATTGTATAAGGTCTGTGATGGACAATTCTTCCGATACAATCATCAGTTTTGACGCCGAGGGTCACTGAAATTATTGAAATACTGTGTTGGGATGTCATGACAGCAAGTATTATATCTAAATGGGAGGAAAACGTAACAGTTTGAAAAAAGGAATCGTATATATGAAAATTTCAGAAATAGCTACTTATTTGAACAGGCCTTTTACTGGCAGTGATATTGAGATAAAGGGATTTTCATCCCTTTCAAATCTTGTTGAAGGTACAGTCGTTTTTGCGAAAAAGTACACTAAGGAGTACGTTGAGATTCTAAAAAACACTCAGAATGTATTGGCTATTGTATGTGCCGGATATGAAAATATAACCACTCCTCATATTGTATCACCAAATCCGAGACTTGATTTTATGAGAGTAGTTGGTACTTTCTTTGCAGAAAAAGATATCCCTGCAGGAATAAATTCTACAGCCTATATCGAAGAGGGTGCCATAATTGGACAAAATGTTTCTATTGGTGCACACTGCCATATCGGATCGAAAGTAAAGATTGGTGATAATACGATAATACTTCCAAACTGTTCGATTTATGGAAAGGTAACAATAGGAAGTGATTGTTATATCAAACCTGGAGTTGTGATTGGTGGTCCAGGTTTTGGATTTGAAAATGATGAGAATGGAGTACCAGTCCATTTCCCCCATACTGGTGAAGTTGTTATTGGCAACCATGTCTATATTGGTGCAAATGCCACTATTGATAGGGCAACTATAGATGCTACAATTGTTGAGGATAATGTTAAAATCGATAATCTTGTACATGTTGCTCACAATTGTAAGATACATGCTAATACACTTGTCACTGCAGGAGCTATATTTAGTGGTGGTGTAGAAGTCGGAAAACAATCATGGATAGCTCCGAACTGTTCAATTCACCAACAGACTAGAATCGGTGAGCATTGTACGGTTGGTATGGGCTCTGTTGTTTTGAAAAATGTTAAAGACGGGAGGACTGTTTTTGGTAATCCCGCTATGAAAGTTGAACAATCATAGTTATAAATTGTAATTAATATGGAATTAAAAGATTTTATTGAAGAATTTGCAGATCAGTTCGACGATACTGATGCTAGTGAGATTACAGCCAATACTTCCTTCCACGATTTGGAAGAATGGGATTCTCTTATTGCCTTAGCTGTACTCAACATGACAGACAAAAAATTTGGTAAGCGTATTACTTTTGATGATATGAAGAAATGTGATACAGTAGAAGATCTTTTCAACGTAATTGCAGCTAAATAGGCCTATGCAGAATCCTTTTTCTCTTGAGAATAAAACGATTTTGATAACAGGAGCAGCATCAGGCATAGGAAGGGCAACAGCCCTCCAATGTGCTGGACTGGGCGCCAAGATTGTATTGCTTGATTTGAATGAACAGGGGCTTAAAGAAACACAACAGTTTATTGGCAAAGAAGATGTTGAGATTAAAGCCTTGGATTTGACAGATCTTAAACAGCTGGAATCAATGGTGTCAGAGATTCCCAAAGTTGACGGCGTTGTAAGTAATGCAGGGATAGTATTGAGTCTATTAGCAAAATTTAGTGAACCTTCAGATATGGAGCGTATTTTCAAAATCAATACGTTCTCCCATATTAACCTTATTCAGCAGTTGATTAGACAAAAGAAGCTTAATAAAGGAGCATCAATCGTCTTTACATCTTCAATGTCTGGAGTGTATTGCGGTCTTGCAGGTGGTTCTTTATATGGTGCAACAAAATCGGCGCTTCTCGGATATACGAAAGCCTTGGCCTTGGAACTTGCGCCAAGAGGCATCCGCGTGAATACTGTGCATCCGGGAATGATAGAGACTCCTTTAACGAAGGACACAGCTTTATCAAGAGAACTTTTGGATGAGGATGCGAAGAACTATCCATTAGGCCGATATGGAAAACCTGAAGAAATTGCATATGCAATTGTTTATCTGTTATCTGATGCCACAGTTTGGATGACTGGCTCGCAATTGCTGATAGATGGAGGCTATTCTGTAAAATAGTAAAAATATGAAAGCATATATAAAAGGAATTGCATATTATTTACCAGAAAATGTTTTGACTAACGAACAGTTGGTAGAACAATTCCCCGAATGGACTGTTGAGAAGATATCAAAGAAGGTCGGTATTTCTGAAAGACATGTCACGACAGAAGATGAAACTGCTGGTGATATGGCCATTAAAGCTGCAGAAAAGCTATTTGTAGAGAAAAACATAGACCGCGCTTCTGTTGATTTTGTGCTGCTTTGTACACAAAGTCCAGATTATCATTTGCCCAGTACGTCATGCATTATTCAAGAAAAATTGGGATTGAGTACCAAATGCGGCGCTTTTGATTTTAATTTGGGTTGTTCTGGCTATGAGTATGGATTGGCTGTTGCTAAAGGGTTGGTTTTAGGCGGCATCGCCAAAAACATTCTCTTGTTGACTGCCGAGACTTACACAAAGTATATACACCCATCAGACAAAGGTAATCGTACTATCTTTGGAGATGGGGCAACCGCCACGTTGATATCCGATGATGGTTTTGCTGAGATTGGCGAGTTTACTTTAGGTACAGATGGCAGTGGTGCTGAGGAATTGATTGTTAAAACAGGATGTGCTCGACAGTTTAAACCTGCAAATGACTATCAGGTAGATGAAGAGGACGGAATCCATTCAAGCGATAATCTCTATATGAATGGTAAGGCTATTTTTGACTTTACTTCTGATGTGGTCCCCCCATTAATTGCAGAGACCCTTCAGAAGAATGGATTGTCTGAAGAAGATGTAGATCTATATGTTTTCCATCAGGCCAATAAGTATATGATTAATTATATCAGGAAACTGATGGGCATTGACAAGGCAAAGTTCTACATTTTCATGGAGAATGTGGGTAATACAGTCTCTTCAACCATCCCTATAGCTTTATGCGAGGCAGAAAAGGAAGGAAAACTGAAAGGAAATATAGTACTTGCAGGATTTGGCGTAGGCTTATCATACGGAGCTGTTGTGATTAAAGTTAGTTAATATGATTCCATTTACTTTCAAAGGATATGCTGACCTGATTGATACTCTGAGAAAGTCTGGCTATGAGTTTGCTGATTATCATGACTATGCAGATTTTACTCGTTGCGTAATTCTTCGGCATGACATTGATAATAGCATTGAAAAGGCTTTGACTATTGCGGAACTTGAACATGAGCAGGGCGTAAAATCGACCTATTTTACCCTTCTTCGTACTGATTTTTATAATCCAGCATCAAGGAAAGGCTTGTCAGGTCTGAAGAAAATCCAGTCATTGGGTCATGAGATTGGACTGCATTTTGATGAAATGGCGTATGACGAGTTAGATGATGTAGAGGTTGCTATTAAGCATGAAGCTGGTGTCCTTTCTGATATTATAGGTACTCCAATAACAATAGTTTCAATGCATAGACCTTCACAAAAGACACTTGATGCCAACTATGACCTATATCCTATGGTCAACTCGTATGGAAAGACGTTTTTTAATGATTTCAAGTATCTCTCTGACAGTCGGAGAAGATGGCGCGAACCTGCACATGATATCATCAAATCTGGTGAATATGACAGATTGCATATCTTAACTCATCCCATTTGGTACCAAGAAACGGAGGAGTCAATACATGATACAATCAAGCGTTTTGTGACTAGTGCAAACAAGGAGCGCTACTTACAAGAGTCGGAGAACATAAAAGACATAGAGTCCATTTTGGATATCAACGAGATCTGATGAAGTTTTATACTGATAGTCTACATAAAATTGCTTATGCTACCGATGCATCTGTGTATCGGGAAATTCCGTATGGTGTGGCATATCCTGAGACGATTGAGGATATTCAGGAAGTTATGCGTTTGGCTCGAGAGAAGCATACGCATCTGATTCCTCGTGCAGGAGGAACCTCTATTGCCGGTCAGGTGGTAGGTAGCGGTATTGTAGTTGATATCAGTAAGCATCTAAATAAGATTGTCAAGATTAATGTAGAGGAGCGATGGGCAATTGTCCAACCAGGAGTTGTACGGGATGAACTAAACATTGCTCTAAAGCCATATGGACTATTCTTTAGCCCTGAGACATCAACCAGTAATCGTTGCTGCATAGGAGGTATGTTTGGAAACAATTCCTGCGGAACACATTCGTTGGTTTATGGCAGTACCCGACATCACGTTTTGGGAGCAGTGGGAATTCTGGCTGATGGCAGCAAAGAAGAGTTCATTGATTACAAAGTTAAGGAATTGGAACTTCGTTTTGGTAGGAGATTCTGGGAGAATCCCTCCCCTGCCACGCTGGCTGAAAGAATTTATGCACAGCTTATCAACTATGCTCTCGATCAGGATACAGTCAATTTAATCAAGAGTAACTATCCCGACAAAGACCTAAGAAGAAGGAGTTGCGGTTATGCGATAGATGAGGTAATAGAGGAACTGACTGAAAGTGAGGCACCTTTTGAGGAAAGAACCATCAACCTCTGTAAATTACTCGCAGGAAGTGAAGGTACACTGGCCTTTATTACTGATATAAAAGTATCATTGGATGTCTTGCCGCCAAAAGAGATAATGGTGGTGTGTGGTCATTGTGATACCCTGGATAAAAGCTTTGAGGCCAATCTTGTGGCATTACAACATCATCCGACAGCGATAGAGCTGATGGATGGGGATATTCTGGAGTTAAGTAAAGGTAATTCAGAGCAAGAGAAGAACCGATTTTTCGTAGAAGGCGATCCTGCAGCACTGTTAATAACCGAACTCAGAGCGGAGACACGCGAAGAGTTGGATGCCAAAGCAGATGCGTTAGAGAAAGATTTGTTGGAAAGTGGGTTGGTTTATCTGAATACTAGAGTCTATGGCGCGGATGTGGCTAAGGTCTGGGCGTTACGAAAAGCTGGACTAGGAATCCTTGGCGGTATGAAGGGTGATGCAAAACCTATGGGGGTGATAGAAGACACAGCGGTGGCACCCAAATTCATGCCAGCCTATATGAAGGATTTCCAAGAGATGACCAAAAGGCTTGGAGCAAATGTGGTCTATTATGGACATATCAGTACAGGTGAACTGCATCTACGCCCAATTTTGAATCTGAAAACCAAGGAAGGGCAAAAGCAGTTCCGAGACTTGGCTACAGAGACGGCTTTGCTCGTAAAAAAGCATCGAGGCAGTATTAGCGGAGAGCATGGTGATGGGAGACTTCGTGGCGAGTTTATCAAGATGCTCTATGGCGAAGAGACCTATCAGTTGATGCGAGAGGTGAAGCAATGTTGGGATCCGGAGGGGATGTTCAATCTGCATAAGATAGTGGATACGTTGCCTATGGACTCGATGCTTCGTTTCGATATTGACCAGCGATATAACATAGAAAAAGAGATAGGCTCTGATAAAACCTATTTTAATTGGAAGGCTGCTTTTGACGAGTGTATAGCCCCGGGGGCTACAGGAACCAAGAACCAGGTGAATGCTTTAATGTGCAGCATCGAGCAGTGTAATGGAGCTGGTGACTGTCGGAAAAGTAATATCATAGGAGGTACACTATGTCCTGCTTATAAAGTTTCTGGTGACGAATTGAAGACAACTCGTGCAAGGGCGAATGTTCTGCGAGAAATCCTGACTCGTGGCCAGTTGAAAGATGAAAATGGAAAGTTGAAAAGTGAAAGTAACTTTTCATTAGATAGTCATGAGATAAAGGAGGTCTTATATAGTTGTCTAGCATGTAAAGGCTGCAAGAGTGAATGTCCTTCGAATGTGGACATGACTCGTTTGAGGGCAGAGATACTTCAGCATTATTACGATAAACATGGAACACCTTTGCGCTCATTTATGGTGGCCAGAATGGCACAGATAGAGCAACTTGGCTTTATGATACGTCCGCTGTATAATGCTTTTGCATCGTGGAGTCTGTCATCTGCCATCATCAAAAAGGCAATCAATTTCTCAACTAAGCGACAGATACCTACACTCAGCAGGTATTCTATGCGTCATTTGGTGAAGAAGGAGCAAGCAAGTTATCGGATAGCAAAGCCAAAGAAGAAGGTTTATCTCTTTGCAGATGAATTCACTAATTTGCAGGAGGCAGAATTGGGACTTACTTTTGCGAAACTGCTCATGCGGCTTGGCTATAAGGTTGAGATACCTAAGCACGTAGAAAGCGGAAGGGCTGCTATATCTAAGGGCTGTTTGAAGTATGCCAAGCAATTTGCTGAGAAAAATGTAGCGCTTCTTGCGGATAAGATAAGTGAAAGCAATCCACTGATAGGTATAGAGCCATCATGTATATTGAGTTTTAGGGATGAATATCCTGACTTGGTAGTTCCTGAGAACAGAAATAAAGCAAGAGAACTTGCAAAGAACTGTTTACTCTATGACGAGTTCTTGCTGAAAGAGATAGAGGCTGGAAATATATCGGCAGAGGATTTTGAAAATGCTGCTATGGAGATATGGCTACATGGTCACTGCCATCAGAAGGCATTGGTCGGAGTTGATAAAACGGCTAAGGCTTTACGGGAATTGCTTAGTGGCGCCAAAGTGAATGTGATACCCAGTGGATGTTGCGGAATGGCGGGGTCATTTGGATATGAAAAAGAGCACTATGAAACATCGTTAGCTATAGGTGAAATGGTGTTGTTCCCGGCTGTTAGAGAAGCAACCAAGAGAAACAAAAAGAATGTAATAGTTTTAGCCCCCGGCACATCTTGTCGTCAACAGATTTTTGATGGAACGGGTATAAAGGCGTTACATCCAATAGAATTGTTATTTAAATCAATAATGTAAAACTACAATGAATATTGTATTCGTAATGCACTATGCGGGCAGTCCGAAGTATGGAATGGCCTACAGACCACACTCGCTTGCAAAGGAATGGGTGAAGCGGGGACATCAGGTGACAATGGTTGCTGCGTCGTTCACCCATTTAAGACAGCAACAGCCAGTAGTGGAGGGAGATTTGCAGTGTGAGGATATTGATGGCATTAATTACCTATGGATAAAAACACCCGAATATCATTCTACGCCCAAGCGCGTGGTTAATATTTATGTGTTTGTAAAGAAGCTGAAGAAATATGCCAAGCGTATAGCTAAAGAGTATCAGCCCGACTTGGTGATAGCATCGTCATGCTATCCGTTTGACATTTATCCATGTAAGAAGATTGCAAAAGCATCTGGTGCAAAGTTGTGCTTCGAAGTACACGATCTATGGCCACTTACGCCGATGCTGGTAGGAGGTTATTCAAAATGGAATCCCTATATTATGCTGATGCAGAGGGCAGAAAATGTGGCATACAGTTCTGCTGACTTTGTGAATTCATTGCTGTGGAATTCAGAAGAACATGCCCGTGAACACGGACTTGCCCCCGGTAAGTTCCAGTGTGTGCCAAACGGATACTTCAAAGAGGACTTGGTGGATGTTGAAAAGAAAGTGTTGCCAAAAGAACATGAAGAGTTGTTTAGGAAACTCTATGGTGAAGGAAAAATCATCATAGGATTTGCAGGAAATTTTGCGCCAGCTCAGTATGTTAGTACTTTATTGTCAGCAGCAATAAAATTGAAGGGAAACAAGCGTCTACATATTGTTTTGGTAGGTCGAGGAGTTGAATTAGAAAAATATGAAGAAACAATAAATAAGAACAACCTTGATAATGTTTCTATTCTACCCGCCGTCTCAAAAGATTTAGTACCTGCCATAAATGCTCATTTTGATATTTGTTATTTAGGGGGTGGCCATTCTGAACTCCATAAATATGGAACTTGTGCAAACAAAGAAATAGATTATATGCTTGCTGCAAAACCAATAGTCAGATCGATAGACGAACCAGGCGCATTGGTAGAAAAAATAGGATGCGGCATACAAGTGGAAGCAGAAAGACCCGATTTGCTTGTTAAAGCAATAAACAAACTTGCTTCGATGACTAAAGAAGAAAGAGAGGCAATGGGTAAGAGAGGAAAATATTATACGGAGGCCAATTTAGAGTGGGGAACGCTGGCAGAGAAGTTTATTGCACCAGCAAAGAAATAAATACACCATTATGGAATATACAGAAGAACAATTAAAAAAGAAAACACAAGGTTTTTATAATAAAGTAGGGAAGCGCATAGTTGATTTGGTTATTGCAGTACCATGTTTTATTATTCTCTTACCGTTTTATATTCTCATTTCTTTAGCTATAGCGATAGAGTCAGGATTTCCAGTTATCTATCGAGGGGTACGTGGCGGTTTTAAAAATAAGCCATTCCGTATTATGAAGTTCCGCTCGATGGTAAAGAACGCGGAAAAACTTGGTGGATCAACTACTGCACTCCATGACCCCCGTATTACCAAGGTTGGTTTCTTTTTACGGCGTACAAAACTGGATGAAATACCTCAGTTGATGAATATTATCAAAGGTGATATGAGTTTTGTCGGGCCGAGACCGGAGGTCTTGAAATATGTCAATATGTTTGAAGGATTGGAGAAGTATATCCTTCAAGTGCGTCCTGGAATCACTGACTGGAGTTCGCTGGAGTTCTCGAACATGGACGCTGTGGTGGGAGACGGAGATGTGGACAAATATTTTGTGGATAATATCTTAGCTCAGAAGAATAAACTACGCGTGAAATATGTTGCTGAGTTGTCTTTTGAGAATGATGTTATTATTTTCTTTAAAACAATCACAGAAGTGTTGAAACGCTTTGTGATAAAATAATTCAGATGGAATATCAATATTTGAAAAATTCAGACCTGAAGGTTTCACGCCTCTGTATCGGAGGAGATCCGATGGGCGGCCATGCATGGGGAGACACCGATGACAAAGAATTAATCGATGCTGTCAACACAGCAGTTGATAATGGCATTAATTTCTTTGACACAGCCGATATCTACGGAATAGGACATGCCGAAACCCTTCTGGGGAAAGCTTTGGGTACAAGTAAGAATGATGTAATAATTGCATCAAAATTCGGAGTTCGCAAGGATGAAGTTAAGGGAGTTTGCTATTATGATAACCGGCCCGAATGGATTGAACAGGCTATTGTCGGCAGTTTGAAACGCTTGGGAAGAGATTACATTGATATCTACCAACTTCATTGGAGAGATGGTAAGACCCCTATTTCGGAAGTTGTTGATAAATTGCGTGAGTTGAAAAAGAAGGGGTATATCCGCTATTTTGGACTATCTAATGTGACTCTTGTCGATCTGGAGGAGTTAATGCCCTATAAAGGGGAGTTTGTTTCATTTCAAGACCAATACAGTTTAGCATGGCGGGAAGGTGAAGAAGCTATTGCGAAATTGGCTGAGGATATGAATCTGACACCGATGACCTGGGGAAGCTTGGGTCAAGGGATATTGTCAGGGAAATATGGAGCAGATACAAAGTTTGACGCCAATGACCGACGTTCACGGAGTACCTATCCCAATTTCCATGGGGAGAAGTTGATGAAAAACTTGAAGATTGTAGAGAAAATGAGGGAGATTGACCAGTCGTATCAAAAGGGACTACCCGCTATTGCCATCAGGTTTATTTTGGATTACCTAAAGGATTCAGTTGTGATAGTGGGTGTCAAGCGTCCCCAGCAAGTAATTGGGAATTGCGAAGCTGCAGGATGGAACCTGAGCGAACAACATATCAATGATTTAGAAGCAATATCAAAATAAGTTGAAATATGGAATTTAAGAAAGTACCACATTTACCTCTGTTGGAAAACAAGCGAGGTATGTCAGATGAAAGGATAGTCGAGTTGTACCAGACTATGCTCACCATTCGTTATTCAGAGACGCTTATAGCACAGCGTGTGTCAGAGAGAGCAGTATTTACACCTTGTCACTTGTATATGGGAGAAGAAGCCTCTGCTGTAGGTGTGTGCTCTGTGTTAAAAGACACGGACTTTGTGTTCAGCAATCACCGCTCACACGGACATTTCCTTGCAAAAGGAGGCAATCTGAAAGAATTTTTTGCGGAAATATACTGCCGTGAGACAGGGTGTTCGCATGGGCGTGGTGGCTCGATGCATCTTTGCGACCCGTCTAAAGGACTCCTTGGCTCTTCTTCCATAGTGGCTGGTGTACTGGGTATAGGCCTTGGTCCTGCGTTCAGGAGCAAGATTATGGGGGAAGATAACGTGAGCGTCATTTTCCATGGTGACTGCGTACCTGAAGAAGGTGTATGGACAGAGTCACTGAACTTTGCGGCTATTAACAAGTTGCCTGTTATCTATGTTTGTGAGAATAACCTGTATGCAGCTTCTGCACCGCTAGAAGACAGACGTATCTATGATAACATTGCTGATGTGGCAGCTGATTATGGTCTTCATTCAGAGGTAGTTGATGGTAATGATTTGTTCGCAGTTAATGCAGCCGCTGAGGATGCAGTTAATCGGGCAAGAGCTGGCCAAGGCCCGCAGTTTATTGAGACCAGGACTTATCGTTGGCTCGGGCACGTAGGACACCGTGACGATATTGATGTTGGTTTGCGCAATGCAGATGAACTGGCTTATTGGAAGACCAGATGCCCAATTAAGAATCTGGAGGAGAAACTTATTAAAGAAGGTGTTCTTTCGGCAGAACAAGTGACTGTAATGCACCAAGATGCACAAAAACGGGTGGAGGAAGCGGAGAACTATGCTTTGAGTTGTTTGAAGCCCGACCCCACTGTACTTTATGACAATGTTTATAAAAACTAAAAACGATATATCATGGCAAGAAAATTATCATACGGTGAAGCTATTAACGATGCACATCGATTGGCGTTAATTAACGATGACAAGTGCTTTGTTATCGGACAAGGCGTTAACAATCCTTGGTTTGTGGGTAAAACAACGACGGGACTTATGGATGAGTTCGGCCCTCGTAGGATTATGGACTCACCAGTGTCCGAAGCTGCTATGACAGGAGCCTGTATTGGAGCTGCTATGGCAGGGATGCATCCCATCGTGTTTCATCCTAGAATGGACTTTATGTATCTGGCATTAGATCAAATCATTAATCACTGTGCTTCATGGAATTACATGTTTGCAGGAAAAGTAAATGTTCCTGTTGTGATTCGAGGAATCGTTAACCGAGGTGGCGAACAAGGCCCTCAGCATTCACAGAGTCCATTTGGAATCTATGCCAATATTCCCGGACTGAAGGTGGTGACACCGGCTACTCCGTACGATGCAAAGGGTTTGCTATTGGCTGCCATAGCTGATCCGAATCCTGTCATTTTTATAGATGACCGTTGGTTGTATGATCAGGTGGATGATGTACCGGAAGATTATTATGAGGTGCCCATTGGTAAGGCCAATGTGTTAAAAGAGGGTAATGATATAACTGTTGTAGCCGCCTCGTTTATGGTTAAAGAGGCTATGGAAGCAGCTCAGAAATTGGAAGAAGAAGGTGTCTCCGTAGAGGTTATTGATATCAGAAGTCTGAAACCTCTTGATACTGAGACTATAATCAAGTCTGTCAAGAAAACAAGACGGGCTCTTGTTACTATTGAAGAATGGAACTTTGCCAGTGTGGCCTCTCAGGTTGCCAAGGAAATATATGATGGAGCTTTCACTTATTTGACACAACCAGTAAAGACTTTGACCCTGCCAGACGTGCCAGCTCCAGCAAGTAAATCTTTGGAAGCTGTATACTATAAGAAGAGTTCTGACGTTTATAATATAGTGAAGGATATGCTCGCCAATAAAGACTAATTATGAAAGAAAAGAAATACTTAGTCCACGAGTCCAGCTATGTGGATGACGATGTGGAAATCGGAGAAGGAACCAAGATATGGCACTTCTCACATGTACAGAAAGGCGCAAGAATCGGTAAGAACTGTTCCTTGGGTCAAAATGTGAATATTGGTAACAATGTGCATATTGGCAATGGAGTCCGTATCCAGAACAATGTATCAGTGTATGAAGGCGTAGAAATAGAAGACAATGTTTTTTGTGGGCCTTCATGCGTTTTCACCAATGTGACAACCCCGCGTGCGCATTTCCCTGTACACGGAGTTTATGCCAAAACGCTCATTAAAGAGGGCGCATCGCTTGGGGCAAACTGTACAGTCGTTTGTGGGCATACCGTGGGTAAAAGTGCTTTGATTGGTTCGGGTGCTGTTGTCGCTAAGGACGTGAAGGACTATGCCCTGATGGTAGGTGTACCAGCCAAACAAATTGGATGGGTTTGCGAGTGTGGAAAGCGACTAGGCGAAAGCCTGAAATGCGAGTGCGGAAGAGAGTATGTGCTTGTCGGTGATACCCTTCGTAAGAAGTAGCATTGCCAACATAATTGATGAGAGAAGAATTCAAAGCGTATATACAATACGCATTGGACGAGAGGAAACAACTACCTGCCAACCTCAACGAAGAAGATTGGCAGGACTTCTTTCAATTCTGCTATAGTCATAGCATTTTAGGAGTTGTTTTTGCAGGAATAGAGCGAGCAGATCGACCGATACCACAGCAGGTGTTGCTGGAATGGTTCTCGTTTGTGGAGAGTACCAAGCAGCAGAATGCAGTTGTCAATAAAAGGCTGATAGCCGTCTCGAAATGGTTTGAAGAGAGGGGGCTCAAGAGCGTTATACTGAAAGGACAAGCAAATGGAATAATGTACCCTTCCCAGGAATTGCGCAGTCCTGGGGATATTGATATCTGGGTGGACTGCGAGAAGATGAAGCTGATTAAACTGGTGACGGGCCAATGTCCAGGAGTTGAATATTCCATCCACCATATCAAGATGCCAGTGTTCATGGACGTTTCTGTAGAGGTTCATTATAGACCCATCTATCTGATTAACTGGTTTATGGACAGACGGTTGCAGAGATATGTGAGTAGAATTGAGAAGAAACAGTTTGAAAACAGGGTCAATCTGGATGGAGTTGAGATCGGGAGCCTGACGAATGATTTCAATGTGGTGTATCAATTGCTCCATATGTATGCACATTTCTTCTCAACGCGGAATAACTTCAAGCAGTTTGTGGACTACTATTATCTGTTGAAGCAAGGACTTACAGAAGAACAGAAGAAAGACGCTGCGGCTTTGTTGAAGGAGTTGAAGGTATTGAAATATGGTCATGGTATGATGTGGGTGATGAAGGAAGTGCTGGGGCTGGATGAAAAGCTGCTGGTAGTGGAACCAGACGAGAATGTAGGAAAAGCCATCATGCGGGAGTCCATGCACTATGGAAAGTTCTCTACCAATAAAATAAGATATGTGATAGAGCGTTTCGTAGCAAACTTTAGGCTGGCACTGCTGTTTCCAGGACAGGTACTGATTAGCCCGCTGTTCTTGATATGGCATCAGTGGTGGAAGGTTAAGATGAAAATGGAACTGCGGAAGGCAAACTGTTAAGAACTGAATAATGAAAAGGTTGGCGTTAATAGGTATTTTTCTCCTTAGCACTATTACCAGTTGTACAGCCATTTCGTATACCCAGAGGGAGACTAAAGCGATTACTCTCAGCCAGTTTGGACTGAACGAAGCGGCAACAGGGGAACAGGTGTATTGGGTTTTGTATAATGCACATACAGCTGCGGTTGCTAAAAGAAAATGGGTTGACTATTCGGGCGTTGATACGCTGATGATAGATATACCGAGAAACGCCAAGAGCATACAGCTAACTTCAAACAATGACTTTAAGGGAGCCGTTTTCGTTGTGACAAATAAGAGCAAGGACATTTTCCTCTTTGAATACGAGAACAAATCTCAGCCTATTTCGATAAGCAAAGCAGATATAGATAGTGGTAATTTTGTGGGATATAAAGAACTTCGAAATGGAAAGCATGTGTTGTTTGTGAAAGATATGAGTCCCTGGGTTGAGAACAGAGAAGGATATAAGTATGGTCATATTCGAAAAGATATTTTAAAGGTGGTAAATGGAAAGGCATTAAACAAGGTTATAATGCCATACAATAACAATAGCTCAAGCCCAGAGTGCGAATACAGTTCAATTGCTGACGAAGGACCGATAATTAGAAATCTTACTATAAAAAGAACAATGAGTTGTATAAACAAGACTTTTCTTTGTAAAGTCTCAGGGACTGATGGAGTCACGATAGAGAATGTCTCTATTTATACACCAGAAAATAACTGGGAGAATGACCAGATTATTACTATTAATAACAGCACAAATGTAAGTTTTAAAAATCTAAGGATAGAAGGCACTTATTCAAGATTGGATCATTCTGGATATGGTGTTGCGCTAAATAATATCTGGAATTTTACGGCAGATAAAATGTATGGTCACGGAAACTGGGGAATCTTTGGAACAAACAATATAAGTGGTGTAACTATAACGAATTCTGACATTAATAGATTTGATGTTCACTGCTATGGTAGGGAGATGAGATTCAAATCTGTTATTTTCAGAAATAAATACAATCAGTTCTCTGCTGTATATGGAAGTATTAACTTTGATAATTGCACATTCATTAATTGCGTTCCGTTGGTAAACGGACCCTCATATAATGCGTATGTAGGGTATGATGTGTCATTTAATGATTGTGAATATAGTACCACGCATGACACACCTATTCTTGTCGATGAAGGCTATCTTGACGAACAGATTAATATCAGACAAGAATTGTCAGAGCGATGTTTGCCAAATGTAAGGATAAAAAATCTGATAATGCATATTCCGAAGAAGGCACCTAATGTCTATTTGTTCTTTTTTAGAGAAAGAGGTGATTTCAAAAAGAAAATCGGCCATATTTCAGAATTGCATATTGAGAATGTGAAATTTAAATACGAAGATGATAAACATCTGGCAAATTTTGTCATTTCAAATTTTCCATTAAACTCCACTAATTCTCTGAATGAGGTGTTGTTGGGAGTTGATGTAATCGGGAACTCGACCTTGAAATCGAAGGAGAAAGGATTAATAATTAACAATTTTGAGATTGATCCTACAAAGAGTTCATCTTTAAAATTAATTGATGTGAGAGCCGCATCAGTTGTTAAAAAAAAACTTTAAGATCATACGGATCTGCAATTACTGGAGTTTCATTAACTTTATTTGTAATAGTATTTATGATAACAATAATTTTATATAAAAACCGGATATGAAAGTAGTTCTTTTAGCTGGCGGCTTTGGTTCCCGTATCAGTGAGGAATCAGTATTTAAGCCCAAACCAATGATTGAGATAGGTGGTATGCCTATACTATGGCATATTATGAAGGAATATGCCTATTATGGTCACAATGAGTTTATCATTTGTGCAGGGTATAAACAGGAGTATATCAAGGAGTGGTTCGCTAACTATTTCCTGCATAACAGTGATGTGTCATTTGATTTCCGTGAAGGTAAGAACGAAATGACAGTGCATCATAGCCATCTGGATCCTTGGAAAGTGACAGTGGTTGATACCGGTTACAACACTATGACAGGTGGCCGTATTAAGCGCATTCAAGAGTACGTGGGTAATGAAACCTTTATGATGACCTACGGAGATGGTGTATGTGATGTGGACATTAACAAGCTTGTTGAATTTCATAGGAGCCATAGTAAGATAGCTACTCTCACTGCTGTAAAGATGGCGCAAGAAAAAGGAGTTTTGGACATCGAAGGAGGTGCAGTAAAGGCTTTCCGCGAGAAGAATGCCAGCGATGGCGCACCAATCAATGCGGGATACATGGTATTGGAACCCGGTATCTTTGATTTGCTTGATGGCGATAGTTGTATTTTTGAGCGTAAGCCACTTGAAACTCTGGCAAAGCAAGGTGAACTAATGTCTTATATTCACGAAGGTTTTTGGCAATGTATGGATAATATTCGTGAAAAGAATCTTCTTGATAAACTTCTTCAGGAAGGAAAGGCACCATGGAAGAAGTGGGAACGTCAAATCCCTAAAGTTTTATAATAGAAAATTAAAAGAGTAACATATATGGCAAAAAAAGAAGAATTAAAAGCTCAAATCCTTGAGCTAACTCGTGAGTATTATAAAGAGGTTCACGCCCAGAAGAAGGAATTTGAACCAGGTAAGTCATTTGTCCATTACGGTGGCCGTTACTTCAATGATGAGGAGATGGTGAACCTTGTGGACTCATCACTGGATTTCTGGCTGACACAAGGACCTTGGACACACAAGTTTGAGCGTCGTTTGGCAGATTGGCTGGGTGTGAAATTCTGTGCAGTGACTAACTCTGGTTCTAGTGCCAACCTGTTGGCATTTTACACGCTGACTTCACATAAGTTGGGTGACCGTAGAATCAAGAAAGGTGATGAGGTTATCACTGTAGCCGCAGGCTTCCCCACCACGGTTACTCCAATTATTCAGTATGGTGCAATCCCCGTGTTTGTGGATGTGGCACTTCCAGGATTTGATATTGATGTTAATCAGTTGGAAGCAGCTTATAGTCCCAAGACCAAGGCCGTGATGATGGCTCATTCACTGGGCAATCCTTTCAACTTGAAGGCTGTGCTTGCTTTCTGTGAGAAACATGACCTTTGGCTGATTGAGGATAACTGTGACGCTCTTGGTTCGGAGTACACTATTGATGGCGTAACCAAGAAGACGGGCACTTGGGGGCACATTGGAACCAGTAGCTTCTATCCTCCTCACCACATGACGATGGGTGAAGGTGGTGCTGTTTATACCAATGATCCTGAGTTGAACAAGATTACGCTCTCTTTCCGTGATTGGGGTCGTGACTGCTGGTGCGCTTCTGGTGTGGACAACACTTGCCGTATGCGCTTCACCGGTCAGTTTGGAGAACTACCTAAGGGATACGACCACAAGTATGTGTATAGCCACTTTGGCTTCAACCTGAAGATTACGGACATGCAGGCTGCAGTGGGTTGTGCTCAGTTAGATAAGCTTGATCACATTGTTGCAGCCCGTCGTGCCAACTATCAGATGTTGTATGATGGATTGAAAGATGTCCCTGGTCTGATTCTCCCTGTAGCAGAAGCCAACAGCAAACCTTCTTGGTTTGGTTTCCTGATTGCTGTGAAGGAAGATGCCGGTTTCACCCGTAATGAACTGACTGGTTATTTGGAGCAGAACAAGATTCAGACTCGTAATCTCTTTGCAGGTAATCTGACCAAGCATCCTTGCTTTGATGAGATGCGTCAGACCGGTGAGGGCTACCGCATTGTTAGTGAACTGAAGAATACCGACTTTGTGATGACCAACGGCTTCTGGATTGGTGTATTCCCTGGTATGACTAAGGAAATGAACCAGTGGATGATTGAGTGCATTAAGGATTTCTGTACCTCACATGCCAAATAATATGAACATAGACGTTTTCAATAACTTTTATAAAGGCAAACGCGTCCTTGTAACCGGCCACACTGGTTTCAAGGGTAGTTGGCTCTCCATCTGGCTCCATGAACTGGGAGCAGAGGTGGTAGGCGTAGGTCTGGAACCCTATTCAGAGAAAGACAACTTTGTTCTCTCTGGAATAGGTAAAAAGATTAAGGCAGACATCCGTGCAGATATTCGTGATGGTGAGAGAATGAAGGAAATCTTCCGCCAGTACCAGCCGGAGATTGTCTTCCATCTGGCAGCACAGCCCTTGGTACGTCTTAGTTACGAGATACCAGTTGACACCTACCAGACCAACGTGATGGGCACCATCAACATCATGGAGGCCATCCGTGCAACTGATAGCGTGAAGGTTGGTGTGATGATAACCACCGACAAGTGCTACGACAATAAGGAGCAAATGACAGGCTACAAAGAAGATGACCCCTTTGGCGGTTACGACCCTTATAGTTCATCAAAGGGTGCTTGTGAGATTGCTATTCAGAGCTGGCGCAGGAGTTTCTTCAACCCCGAGGATTACGGCAAGAAGCATCATGTGAGCCTTGCCAGTGTCCGTGCCGGTAATGTGATTGGTGGTGGTGACTGGGCAAAAGACCGCATCATCCCTGACTGCATCCGTGCCTTAGAAGCAGGTAAACCTATTGAGATACGCTCACCTAAGGCGGTTCGTCCTTGGGAGCATGTATTGGAACCATTGAGCGGTTACATGCTGCTTGCTCATAAGATGTGTGAACATCCAACAGATTATTGTGAGGGTTGGAACTTTGGACCGGAGCAGGAGAGTGTGCTCACTGTATGGGAGGTGGCTACAGCTATGGTAGAGAATTTCGGTTATGGCGAGCTGAAAGATGTGTCAGATCCGAATGCTCTTCATGAAGCCAATCTGTTGATGCTGGATATTTCCAAGGCTAAAACTCGTTTGGGATGGGAGCCTCGCTTGGATGCAAAGAATTGTGCAATCCTAACATCTGATTGGTATAAGCGATACCAGAAGGAAGACGTCTATTCAATCTGTGTTGATGAAATTGAAAAATTCATAGGATGACAAATATAGAAGAAATCAAAGAATTTGCTAAGGCAATTAGAAGGACTGCGGTTCAAATGGCCTATAATACCCGAACTTCCCATACGGGTGGTACGCTATCACAGGCTGATATCCTTGCCGTGCTTTATTCAGGAGTGATGAATGTATCACCTGATAAGATGGATGACCCGAAACGTGACCGCTTTATTGAGAGTAAAGGTCATAATTGTGCATCATATTATGCAGCATTGGCATTGAAGGGATTCATGAATTATGATGAACTTATGAAACAGTACTGCCAGAACGGTTCTGAGTATTTCGAGCATGTGAGCCATAAGCTCCCTGGCGTTGAGCTATCAACGGGAAGCCTTGGCCATGGATTCCCTGTGGCTGCAGGAATGGCTTTAGGAAGCAAAAGAAGTGGCGTTCCGTTCAATGTCTATTGCATCATTGGTGATGGAGAAATCAATGAAGGTAGCAATTGGGAAGCATTGATGTTTGCCGCTCAACATAGGTTGGATAATCTCTGCATCATTCTGGATAAGAATGGTATGCAGGCTATGGGTGACACTAAGGATATCATGTGCTTAGACCCTATGGCAGAAAAGATCCGCGCTTTCCAGTGGAATGTTTGCGATATTGACGGCAATGACATCCAACAGCTACTTGATGCTTTTGAGAGTTTCAAGAACTGCAAGGATAAGCCTACATTTATTGTGGCCAACACGGTTAAGGGTAAGGGCGTGAGTTATATGGAACACAACCTGAAGTTCCATTATAGCGCACCGAATGATGAAGAGTTTAAACAAGCCATGGAGGAACTGAAATGAGAACAAGTTTTATCAATCAGCTTCTAGAAGAGGCAAAGACAAATAAGAAGATTTTCCTGGTTATTGGTGACTTGGGTTATCATGTTGTAGAACCATTCATGGAGGCCATCCCCGAGCGTTTCCTCAATGCTGGTATTGCAGAGCAGAATATGGCAGGTGTTGCTGCTGGTTTGGCAATGACGGGTTACAATGTGTATATCTATTCCATTGGTAATTTCCCCACTTTGCGTTGCCTAGAACAAATCAGAAATGATATTGCCTATCATAAAGCCAATGTGAAAATTGTTTCTGTAGGTGCTGGCTATGCTTACGGTAGTTTGGGCGCTACCCATCAGCCCACGGAAGAGATAGGTGCTTTGAGGGCTATTCCCAATATGATTGTAGCTACTCCTGGAGATCCAGTTGAGGCACGTGCTATTGCCAAATTCTCTGCGGAATATGATGGCCCTATGTACATCCGTCTGGGCAAAGCTGGAGAGAAAGTGGCACATACTGAAGAATGCCTTACCGTGAATGCCGGTGACATCCTTCCTGTGATGTTGAATGATGGAAACAAGAGAGCCGTTCTGGCTTGCGGTAATATTATGGCAGCTGCAAAGGCTCAGATCGAGGAGCAGAAAATGCCGTATGATTTATACAGCGTTCCATTCGTAAAGCCTCTTAACAAAGAGCAACTGAAAGCCATTGTTGAGAAGCATCCTGAGGGATTGATTACTATTGAGGAGCATCAAGCTTCCACCGGTATGGGTTCAGCCATAGTTGAGCAGGTAAACGATATGTTTGCTGATGGAGTTTTGAAAATTTATCCTGCAATTAAGAGAGTGGCTATTCCTGATGAGTTTGCACCAGTTGTGGGAACTCAGACTTACCTAAGGGAATATGAAGGGCTGAAAATCGGATAGTAGAAACACAATAATACAAGAGAATGAAGTTTTTCATCACAGGCGCTTCCAGTTTTATTGGCGTTGAGATATGCCGTTATCTAGCTGATAATGGCCATCAAGTGATTGCTATGTCTCGCAAAGAGAATGAGCAACTGAATGACATTGCAAAAAGTGGGAATCTGCAAGTCTTTTATGCGGATATGCAGAACTTGATGGAACGGGCAAAAGATGTGAAAGCAGACATCTTTGTTCATCTAGCTTGGGCAGGAGCACTCTTAGGACAACGTGATAACCAGGAACTACAGGAAGGGAATATTCGCTTCTCCTTAGGATGTGTCGAGCTGGCAAAACGGATGGGCTGTCAGTTATATGTAGATGCTGGTTCACAGGCAGAATATGGAATAGTACCTGGTACCCTAACAGAGGATACTCCATGCAATCCTGTTTCTGCTTATGGAAAGACGAAACTTCAAATGTATCATGAGTCATGTGAACTAACTCAAAAATTGGGCTTGAAGTATATACACTTGCGCATTCTGAGTGTCTATGGTGAAAATGATCATCCGAATACACTGATTATTTCATCGTTGAGAAAACTGAAGAATAATGAGCCAATTGAGATGCGAAGTGGTGGTCAGAAGTGGAACTATGTCTACGTAAAAGATGCTGCCCGTCAGATTGGGGAACTCTCATTGAATGCTTTTGCTAAAGAAGCATTTAAGCGAGAAGTATATAACATTGCCTCTAACGATACTCGCAAGTTGCAAGAATTCGTAGAAAAAATGAAAGAGCTTTCAGGTTCGTATAGTACGCTTTCTTTTGGCGGCTACAATCAGGAAAAAGATGTGAATTTGAAACCGGATACTAGTAAGACTACTAGCATAGTTAAACCGCTTACTGAGTTCTGTTTTGAGGACGTAATCAAAGGTATGTTATGAGTAACCTGCTGCGAACGGGAATAGACATCTTTCTAAATCATATCAAGAATAAATTCATCCGCTTTATTTTTGTGGGCGTGTTGAATACTCTGTTTGGTTATGGAGTTTACTGCTTAATGATTTTGCTGGGATGTTCTTACATTTGGGCAACCCTCATCTCACAGGTGTTGGGCGTTCTATTCAATTTCATTACCACAGGGAATCTCGTGTTTGAGAATAACGACAAGCGGCTAATATTTAAGTTTGTTCTCAGTTACATCATTACCTATTTCATTAATATTGGAGTCAATAAAGGCCTGCAGATTTGGTTTGACTGCAATCAATATGTGTCGGGGTTCGGAGCCATTCTGGTTTCTGCCATAAGCTCGTTCTTTATACTAAAACTATTCGTTTATAGAAAATAAAATATTAATAATATGAAGAAAATTAGCATTTTAATTCCTTGTTATAATGAGGAGGAAAATGTGGTTCCCATCAGCAAAGCGATAGTAGAAGAGCTGACAAAGAACCTATCGGATTACGATTATGAAATAGTTTTCATAGACAACGATTCCAAGGATAATACACGACCCTTATTGAGGGAAATCTGTAAAGGCAATCCAAAGATTAAAGCTATCTTCAATGCAAAAAACTTTGGACAGTTCAACAGCCCGTATTATGGAATGATGCAAACGACAGGAGATTGCACTATTCTAATGTGCTGTGATTTCCAAGATCCAATTGAAATGATACCGCAGATAGTAGCGGAATGGGAGAAGGGGGCAAAAATAGTGTCTTGTATTAAGACTAAAAGCAAGGAGAATCCCATAATGCGCTTTATGCGTACGGTATATTATCGAATTATAAAGAAAATGTCATCAGTTGATCAGATTGAGCATTTCACTGGATTTGGCCTTTATGACAAGACGTTTATTGATGTACTTCGAAATTTGAATGATCCCACACCTTTCCTTCGTGGAATTGTCGCGGAGTTGGGGTATAAACGGGTAAGCATAGAGTATACACAGGCAAAGCGGCGTGCTGGAAAGACTCATAATAATTTCTTTACATTGTTTGATGCTGCAATGCTTAGTTTTACGTCGTATACTAAGGTTGGACTTCATTTGGTAACTTTTGCTGGACTTGTGCTGTCTGCACTATCTATTTTTGCAGCTTTCCTATATCTAGTACTTAAACTCTTGTATTGGGATAGATTCTCAGCAGGATTCGCTCCGATGATTATTGGACTATTTTTCCTGAATGCCGTAGAGCTGCTGTTTATCGGTTTCGTAGGAGAATATGTGATGAGCGTGAATACTCGAATGATGAATAGACCTCTTGTAATTGAAGAAGAAAGAATCAACTTTGACAATCAAAATGCATGATTGCAAAATCTGATATAGAATCACGAATAAAGGAGTTCATGAACAATGAGGCCCGTTCATGTTCGATGGACTTTGGTTGTATAACACCTCTCTACATCTATCGGATGCAGGGAGGTGCTATGACTTTAGAAGAAATTGAGGTAGAGTTGGCTCATATTAACGCGGGAAGATGAAGTTAATTGATAAGGCTTTGTTGGATGAGGTCTCAGCCGAGGCGAAAGAGTCGCAACGGCTACGGAAGAATTATAATTTTCACCAGAGTTTGGATGAGAAATGTCATAGGTTCCTAAATGCAGTGGAACCTGGGACTGTTGTTGAGATACATCGTCACCCCGCAAAAGACGAATCCTTTGTGTTGCTTAGAGGACGGGTTGTTGTTTCAACATACAGAGATGACGGAAGCTTGATTGAACGAGTAGAGTTAAATCCAGATGAAGGGCGCTATGGTGTAAACATCCCAAAAGGCGTTTGGCACAATCTTGAGTGTTTGGAGTCGGGAAGTGTGTTCTTTGAGTGCAAGGAAGGACCATATGCTCCGCATGATCATGAAGGAATATTAGATTTAAAGAAGTAAGAATGAAGAGTAAAAAGATCATAGCTTTGGCAAAAGGGGTGTGGGATTTTTGCTCTTATTTGTTTTGGCCGCAGTGGGGACGAAATCGAAATAAAACAATAACGTCATAAATATTACTAATAAAGCGGGCCATGAGAACTGTTGGTTAAGAGAGCGACTTCCAATAGAGACATGGCTCGTTGTCCGTTTTATAATATAGGCAACAATGGTAAAGACTAAAGAGGAATTGAGAGAGGCTCGTAAGCAGTGGTTTGCTCCGATGGAGCAGAAACTGCAGGAGATGCATACCAAGGAGGATGATAGTCTTTTCTACTATCACTCCTCTGAGGATCGTATTGTCCTGTCGCATGCTATGTTCTGGACGATGACACAGCTTCAGTTCTTCAAGAGTAAAATGCGAAAGGAGAAATTTTTCCTGCTGTTACGGCAGTATGAAGAAGAGATGCTTGATGCCTTCCTTCAGGATGACGATTATTTCCCGGAACTCTTGCACTATTGCAATATCCTATATGAGATGCTGCCCACTATACTGGGTGCTTCGCATTTGAGAGCGGAGAAGGATGCCCGAAAACTTGCCGCCATCGCCCTCGTAGCCGCAGGCTATGCTGGTGACATGGATGAAGAGCTGTGTAATGCATTACTCGATGATATCGATTATCATTTCAACAAGGTGAAGTGTCGGAAGATTGAACTGATGATGCCACAGCTTATGAAGATGGTGGAGAGTGAGATGAGTACAATGAAGTGATGGCCCTACGGAAAACCCGAATACGGTAATCATGGAAGTCAAAGAGGACGCGTATGTGCCGCATGAGACTGAAGGACATTGGAAGTGAAATGAAGTTTGAGGCTGACACGAATAGAACGAGTGAATGGAATGGTGGATTTGAAAGCAACATCTGAGACCTTCTGCAAAGATATCTGTAAAGAGGTAATAAGGACTCGGAAACAGACAGGAATAAACAAAGGTATATATGATTATCCGCCTGCAGTTGTAGTTGCAGCTGATACACAGTTGACATTTTCTGGGAGGGGACGCACGGGCCGTCGGTTTAAGGAATACCAGAAAACGCCAAAGTTGGAAAAGAAACTAAAATCGCTTGGTGTTATAGGAAAGACTAGGACTGGCTGCGACAATGTGCTAGGAGCTTGTGCAGAACCTCATGCTGCACAGAAAGTTCTGAGCCATTTCGGTAAACATATGTCACTTTCCCAACTTGTTTTTAGTAAGGCTCTCAGACCGAGAACGATGGAAAATGTGCCATATTGCAAGAATTGTAAAGATACATTTCCGACATTATGAGTAAAGCATACTATACAACATATATTAAGACTCATGACATTGATTGGTTCTGTCAGATAGGTGCCAGGGCTATTCATTGTGCATCGAATGGGGGAAAACTTCCTGAAAAGGTTAATGACCGAGCCCAGAACAGGAGAATCCAGGAGATAGTGGCCAATATGGAAGATATTTTCGTCTCGAAAGAGGATATTGCTATCAATGACGATTATGTATATGCAAGGTTAGGACGAAATGAGAGTCCGGATGCATATGAGAGGTATATAGAGAGTTTCGTGGCTATGGCTAAGAAGGGTTTTATATCGTTTGATAGGATGATTGACAATGAGCATAGTGATAATTCTTATATTTGGATAGCTAAACCAAAACGTGAAGTAAATGTACGGCTAGAGAATCTGCCGAGATATGAAGAAAGTACTTGCCCTACTTTTAGAAGATGGGGTGAGGTAATACATGTGGAGTGTTTGGATAGGATGAATAGGTGATTATGACACATTCTTTTGAAATACCTGTAGATAATGCAATTGTCCGATTTCATGAGCATCTTCAAACTCATGACAGAACAATTCTCTCAGCCAGATACGGTGATGGTAAGACTTATTTTCTTCATAAATTCATGGCCGATGGAAAGGTCAAGAACAACTTTCGGTTCTTAACTATTTATCCCGTTAATTATTAGGTGGAAGAGAATAGGGATATCTTCGAACTAATAAAATATGACTTGTTAATACAGTTGTTTGTTAAGGGAATTATGGAACCTGACATTCAACTGACTAAGGCTCAGGCTTTGGGATGGTGCCTTCAATTGAATGCTCCGTCGTTGGCAGAAGGACTCCTGCCGGTATTCTCCAATTTATGCCTTGATGCGAATTCGGCCAAAATGGCGGCTGCATTTCTGACCGGCAAGAAAACAACAGGAAAGTTCAGACAGAAAGTGAATGAACTTCAGGAATCTTTTAGAGATAGGCAGATAACGCAGTTCTTGAAGGAAATATCTAAGAACCCAACTGCCGGTCAAGATGTCATAACAGGCATTATTCAGAAAGGTATTGCCGATTATAAGCGTGAGCATAAGGATAAAGAATTAGTCCTTGTTATTGAGGATATGGACAGGATGGATCCTGCGCATCTGTTCCGAATACTCAACGTTTTTTCAGCCCATATTGACCTTAACTACCGGTTTGGGTGCGAAACAAACGAGCCATATTTTGGTGGCAAATTCGGGCTTGACAAAGTTGTGTTTGTCATGAGCTATGAGAATACAAAAAAGATATACCATCATTTCTATGGGCAGGAAACTGACTTCGAAGGGTACATAAACAAATTCTGCAGTAGCAACTATTTCCCATATTCTTTTGAAGAAGAGAAAGAGAATTACTTCTATGAGCGTATGGCTCAGAATACAAAGGTTGACCCTATGACCATCAAACTTCTTGTGAAGCCTGATTTCTTAAAACAGCATAGCGTTAGGGAGGTAGTGAATGCCATTGAGAGATTAGATGATTTTATCAAACCAATTGAGCCCTTTTATCAAGGTGAAATGCTCATCAATGTTCATCATGGAGCCTTGATGATTATTGCAATCATGAGACGGCTCGGGATGAAAAATGAAGAAATAAAGGAAAGAATCGTTAACTGTATTAATGACAATAAGACCTATAAGTTGATTTTCATCTATTTTGCTTGTTTCTTTGCTTATGTAAGTAAAAAGAGAATTTTCAACAATCGGGTTCATTATAGGAGCGCAACGCCTAGTGGCCCCAACATGTTTGAGATTACTAAAGTGGATGACTACGGTAAGGCTGAATGCGCTTACTATAACGATGGAACAAGTCATCAAGACTATAATCAAGAATTCAAGACGTTATTGGATAAACTGCTTGGTCTAGTGTCTGCTTGAGGTCAGATAGAATGATGTAAAGAGAAGTTAGCAATATGGGGCAAAATAGTTTTAGAATCATTGCATTAAGAGTTCTTCAAGGATGTGATGCCAAAATCAGACGAGCATTGCATGAGGAAGAAACGTATTTCCTGTATAACGACTATGAGGATGAGTTTAACGAAGATGGCCTGTGGAAAGGTATCAGGAATACAGAAAATACAAAGGAAAAAATCGCTAGCGACTTTTTTGAAATTCCGACAAAAGGCAATAAAATAAAGAAGACACCCATCATAAGCGTATCGGCAATTGTTGGTAAGAATGGCGACGGAAAGAGCTCATTAGTAGAGCTAATCTTGAGAATTATTAACAACTTTGGAGTAGAGAATGGTTTTAAGATAGACCAAGAGTCACTTGCTCATGTGAATGGTATAGAGGCAATTCTCTATTATGAAATTGGCGGTAAATTGTATTATATCAAGTGTACTCATGAGACGGTTGATACATCGTTCGCCCATGAGTATGTGGATAAAGATAAACTGAAACAACATGAGGAAGAGTTGTTTTACACCATCGTTGCGAACTACTCCATCTATGCTTATAACTCCCGACACCTACAGCAAGAAGTGGAGGAAGAAGATGAGTGCTGGATAAATGGTGTGTTCCACAAGAATGACAGTTATCAGACACCGTTGGTACTGAATCCCATGCGTACACAAGGTAATTTTGACATCAATAAGGAGGAGGATTTGTGTCATCAACGGTTAATGACCATTTATAGTGATCTAGGTGACGATGAGGTGGCTCGACGAATAAATGGGAATAAAATAGCTACGGGTTTTGCTTTCAATTTGGAGGAAAAGTCGAAACTAGAGACTGTTACCTTGAAAAAATATTTCCAGAAGACTTGGAAATCGACCAGCCTTTATAATGAGGCTGCACATTTTGAAAGGTATCTGGGTAGTCAGAATCAACCCCTAATAGAATTGGTAGAGTCAGAATTCAATGACCAAGTGTGGTTTTGGGCTCATTATTTAGAGAAATGGGACAAATATGATTCTCTTTTCAAGTTGGCTGAAAAGGTGAATTGGGAAGTCTATAAGGAAAATAATGCTGAAGAAGACGATGGAGTAACTGACCTAAAAAGGTATCTGAAGTCAGCTAAAAATGGTATTGAACGCTATGTCAGCAAAAGAGATGAGCAGCAGAAAGCCATTAAATCGATAAATATAGTTAATGCAAAATGTAGAAAACTGACTGGACTTCAGTTTCAACGATTGGTTCTAATCATAGATGTATGTGAACTCTGGGCGGAACATTCGTGGTTTGCGAAAGAACGGTTTTATACTGCTATAAGACAATATACAAACAATCAAGCAGGACGGAGTATAGAGAAGCGCCAAGCTTTATTATATGTAATATACAAGACCATCAATATCTTTTCTCAATATAAACGCTTCCTAGATTTGCTGGAGGTGGATGTTCGCTATTTTTATTTGTTTGATAGGAAGAAGAAAGACGGGGTGGAGTATTATAAGAGACTGCCAGAGTGTTTTGACCTGCTGTTTACTGATAGCAAAAAAGAACATATAGAGAAGAAATACGACACGCTGAAGCTTAGACAGACCATCAACTTTATGAAGTATGGTTCTTTCAAAACCAATAATACTCAGGATCCATATACTGGAAAGGATTTTATGTATGAAAGATATGTCACCTTCAATCGGTTGAATGGATTTATCAGAGATGCAAAGAAAAAGTGCAATGAAGAGACTATCGCTTTGCTTCCACCACCGATATTTATAGGCGACATACTGGTACGCGAAGGGGAAGATAAACCCGGAAATAAGCGGTATAGGATGGCAGATCTGAGTAGTGGAGAGCTTCAGATGCTCAACTCTATCAGTACCTATATCTATCATTTACGGAATCTGAACTATCATGTAGGTGCAGAGCACGCGATCGAGTATTCATATGTGAATTTGATATTAGAGGAGGTAGAACTCTATTTCCATCCTGAATATCAGAGGCAATATGTCTATCGCATGATTAAGCAGATAGAGCAGGCCAAATTGGAGAATATCGAGGGTATTAATATCATATTGGTAACACATTCACCATTTGTGTTGTCTGATATACCAAAGAGCAATGTGCTGTTTCTTAAAGAAGGCCTACCTGTATATGTGATGCAGGAGAATACGTTTGGGGCAAACATTCATGCTTTGTTGCAGAACGGCTTCTTTTTGGAAGGAGCACCGATGGGAGAATTTGCTAAGGAGAAGATTAATAAGATGTTTGAACGGTTACATGATAATGAATATGGCGAAGATTTGTTTGAAGAAATAAAATTAGTAAGCGAGCCATTGCTAAAAACACAGTTGTATCAGTTGTATAGTTTGAACAAACTGCCCCATCAGGCTTCAAAGTATGAAGAGCTGGAGGCAAGAATTAAAGAATTGGAGGATCGACTAAATGGTTGATATTAATATTCCTGAAAAACGAAGGCTGAAAATCAGCGGAGAGTATTATCAACGACTTACTTCGTGGATAGACAATAAGGGACTCTGGGATGGCTTAGGTGATGCAGATGCAAATAATATGATGCAGTATTTCCAAAGGAATGCCCGTAAATACATACTTGCACCAGCTGAGAAATTAAAAACATATAGTGATGACTTCACCCGACAATACCGAACAATCAAAGCGAACTATGATTCTGCATCAAAGTCAGACAAGCCGGTCACAAGTTACGGACTGTTTATTAAACGTATGCGGGAAATTTATAATGGTTTCATGAAGACGGAGTATGAAAAGGATAAGAAGTATGGGTATTGGTTGATGAAAAAGCTGGGAGTGAATGTCTGCCCTTACTGCAACAGAAACTATACTACGACCATCCAAAGTCCCGAGATAAAAGTGAGACCGGAATATGACCATTTCTATCCGGAAGCACTGTATCCATCGTTGATATTGTCTTTTTATAATCTGGTACCTTCGTGTCCTCAGTGCAATCATTTGAAAAAGGTTCAAGAACTTGATGTTAATCCCTGGATTGGGTATAGGGCGGGAGGAAGGCCGAAATTCCGAGTAGATACATCGAATGGTGATTTCCCGGCTCGACCAGAGATTCTGATTGATGGTGAGAATGAAAATACCAAGAAGCTTGGCGTAAAGGAGCTGTATAATGAGCATAAAGACTACGTAAAAGATATACTTAACAAGATCCAGGCTTATAATCCAGTAACATACGGGGCTATTAAAAGGGACTTTCAGGGTATAGCGCATACTGAGGCAGAATTGGAACGTATGGTTTGGGGTAATTATACAAGGGAGGAAGATATGAATCGGAGGCCGATGGCAAAGTTGACGGTGGATATATTGGAGCAGTATAAGAAATTTCTGTAGGATGTTGCTAAAAGTGGGCAATATTGGGATATTTAATGTGAATGGTAAATAGTGATTGGCGTTTAAGTTAGAAGATAAATGCGAATAGAAATACTGCAAGCAGGAACAGGAGATTGTATCTGGATTAATCACAATAAGAAGAACATTGTGATAGATGGCGGCAAGTCAAAAACTGCCATTAAAGCCAGATATGCCCAAATGCCACAGGATGAGGAATTAGACCTGCTGGTAGTAACTCACATAGATTCTGACCATATAGCAGGGGGCATTGCATTGGTGGAAATGATGAAAGAAAAAGGTGAAACAGCCAGGCTGAAACAGGTTTGGTTTAACTACCCGAAGAAACCTGAGTCAGACGAGTATTCTGTTCCTGAAGGTAACGAACTGTCATCTTTACTATGTAGTATTGACGGATTGTATTGGATAAACAACACTTCAGAATTGATAGGCGGTCCCATAGAAATAGGAGGTGTAAAACTGCATTTATTAGCACCCAATCACGATGTTGCAGATGAATATAAGCCAAAAGAACCTGATGAACTGGGAGTAGAAAATGCTGATTGGGGAGTGAACCTGCAATCACTGATTGATAATGTGGATGATGACAATTTGGATGAAGGAGGCCCTAACAGTCAATCAATAGTTATTTTGGCTGAGTGTGAAGGTAAGAAGGTGTTGCTGCCTGGAGATTGTACGCCACATGAGCTATCTAATGCACTTTGCAACTATAACAGCATAAATGGGCCACTTTTGAAACTTGACCTGATAAAACTACCACATCATGGGAGTACCCGCAATATCACAAAGGCTATTGCCACACAGATAGACTGCGCGGATTTCGTGATTTCAACCAAGTTAAACAAGAAGTATCTGTTCCCGAATAAAGAGACGATAGCCAAACTAATCTGCTATAGAACGCAAAAGGATAGAGCCATCAATGTGTATTTCAATTATCAGGATGCGCTGGATGTTCTTGGAATAACTGAAAAAGAGAAGGCTGATAATAACATCAAACTCACTGTTTGCCGTGAATTCAACATTTGACATACGTCGTAATTGCGTCAGAATAAAGGCTGACATCAAAGGAAGAGGTCTTCACTTCCGAGGGACAGGTGTGATCTATCCCTTGGGAGAGGATGAGCAGTACGATTATGTCTTTACGGCTCAGCATATTCTGAAGGATGACAAGAAAAAGAAATTGAATTCTGTTCTTGACAAGATAGGGGTAATTGAAATAGAGGTCTTTGATGATGGACACTTTACGACCTATATAAGCATTGCCAAAGAAAATGTCTCTAAATCTTTACTCCCAGTTGGCGATGATTTCCTTATCATAAGGCTTCAGAAGGGCGAGAAGCAATTTACTCCCTTTCTGCTGGCAGATGACCTTATTGAAGAAAAGCCCATGCAACTGTATGGGATTTCTGGTGAAGCGCAAGATATAATCACCAGGCTGGATTGTAAGTGCGTAGATAGCAGGGTAGAACTGGTAAATATCACTTCGCCTGTTGATAATATGGATAGTCTGCACGGAATGTCAGGCGGTGGTATATTTGCGTTGAATCAGCCTTTGATGTATGGTGTGTTGTGGAAATATGCTGCGACGGATGGGGAATTCCATAATGTCAAGATAACTCAGGCATTAGAAGAAAAGATAACATCGCAATTAGCCCAGCGAAGGTGGAAAGCCATTGATTTCATCAACATCACTCAGTGCAAGCTGGCTATGAGCGGCGTGTATGATGGCATATTCCGGGATATTAATGACACAATTCTGGTCAATCGGAATAATTCCAGATTTCCACTTGAATCCAGGTTCGTTATGCCCGACTTTGTAGATGTGGTGCAAAACATGGCTTCTGGTGATTCTGTTGAGCTGGATGTGAAACCTGTGGAGATAGACCCTACGAACATTTATCTCAAAGGCGGAGAAATTCAAGAATACAGTGAGCAGTACCTTAAAGAATTCTATAGCCATCTGAACAAGACCAGCAATAGAGAGGTCAGGATACCAGCATCATCTATATTGAATTCCGATAGAAGTATATTGCTCATAGTGGGAGGACCTGGTTATGGCAAGTCTTCGCTGTTGAAATACCTTACGCTACAATTGCTGAAGGGTAAGATGGATGCGTATGACGGCTATCTGCCCGTATGGATGCCATTTTCATATATGGCTAGGAATTGCGATAGCGATATTAAAAACATCATTCAGACGTGGTTACAGGAGAGCAAGTTGTGGGAAAAGAACAGCCATTATCTGGAGTATGCCTTTGAACAGAAAAAAATATTGTTGATTGCTGATGGTATTGACGAATGGGGTGATGAACCTTTGCAGGCAGACAAGGTTATACGTAAGGTGAAGGCTGAAACTGAGGAAGGCAATCTGTTAGCCATTTTCTCAAGCAGGGAATATGGCATTGCGAATATCAATTCTCCATTCAGCAGTGGCGATACATACACAATAGCTCCGCTGTCAGCATTGCAGCAGGATGAACTGGTGAAGAAATGTGTGGATCATTATAATGGGCTGATTCATGACACGAAGAGAACAGCTGAGTTCCTTTCAGCAAAGTTGAGACTTCTGCATGATGTTGACCGCATGAAAGATAACCCTATGCTGCTAACAATTCTCATAGGTCAGTATCTGCAGGGTAACGAACTACCTCACAACAACATAGCGGCTATGGACTGTATTGTAGAACAGTTGTTTGTGAAGCATCAGCAGTCACGTAAATATCAGGCTTTCGACTATTCAGGCTCGTTTGACTTCACAAGCAATAAGATAATGCTGGGTGTGCTGTCAAAAGAAATGTTCGACTACTACAATGATGGCAGCATGGACAAGACTCAGGCTGAGATTCTGCTGAACCAATACCTGAATAGTCAGACATCGGGGCAGGAACTGAATAATGCGCACATCGTTGACAATTTGTTCAGGCATGATACACACCAGTTGGGTGTTATTGAAGAAAGAACAGGCTCGCGTATTTCCTTTATCAATAGACAACTGCAAGAGTTTATGACGGCCAAATACCTGTCGGTAGACGAAGACAGAGCCAGAAGTTTTGTCCTACAGAATGCCCCAGATGGAGGCCTTCATCAGGTTGTACTCTTCCTTTTCGAAATGATGCCGGCCTCAGTGTTTGTAAGACTGTACAGTGATTTGAAGCCCCTCGTTACCGACGATTACAGAAACTATTACCTCTATAAACTGAAACTGGAAGTTCTGGTAAGGTCGGTGAAGGCACCCAAGCCATTTTTGCTTAAAGAAATAGAGCATTATATACAAAGGATAGAACGGGAGTCTGACTATGATATCAAACATGACCTATTGGAGATTCTGTTGGATGGTTTGTACAACTCTGCCTTACGCGAGCGTATAGAAGATTTTCTCTCACGATACATACCTTCTGCTTCTGTGTATCATGATATCCGGTTGTCGGGATTGGCACAAGTGACAGACCTTACCGCAGAGGAGAGGATGTTTGCTGTGCTAACCGTTGTCAATGGTGATGTGAACAACAAGATTCTCGCGTCACAAGTAATAAGGAAACATATCACCACAGACGAAAAACTGCTGGAGATGGTTAATTCATATATACGATCATCGACGATGCCCGAGGTGGTGGCTTTCTTTATCAGGAGCGTCATAGTTGACGGGCTTGATATAGAGAATGAAAATAAGTTTATAGAGGAGGTTGTGTCGGGAGACCTCTATACAAGGTTCTATAAGTTAGAATTTTCTTTATTTAAGGGTGAGAATGTTCCCGCTGATGAAATCTTTGAGCTAGTTTCAGAACTGCCATTCTCAATCCAAGAGGATGCTTCCAGATTATTGCAGACCTATTTTGTACAAGATGAGGACATCAGGCAAAAGGCTTTGAAGTCAGTAAAGGCCAAGTTCAGAAGACGTGGGAATATTGGTAGAGATATGGCTTGGCGATACCTGCTGTCATGTTGGATAAATCATCCTGAAGTTATTCAGGCTATTGCTGATGAACTGAAAGAGTCGTACCCGTTCACTCATGGTAATGGCCATGAGCTGTGGCAAATCATAGAGAGGCAAGAAATATCACCTGAACTGCGTCAAGTCATAACCGAGTGGGCTATAGACAGGGATATTAAACATGTGATGTGGGGTGTCGAATCATCTATAGTCAATACAATTGCAAACGACCCTCGTATCAAGGTCAAACTTCTTGAAGCATTAGAAGAAATGGATAGCTTCCAGCATATAGTGGCCTTCCCTCTTATTAAAAACTGGGGGCAGGATGTAGAAGTTGTTGCAAGACTGCAACGGTACCTTGATGAAGAGCCGCTAAAAAAATCCATGTGGATAGCATGTTATGCTTATGAGATTTATCAAGGTAATGAAGAACGAATCAAGGCATACCTTGATAGATGTATCAATGAACCAGACGAGGGATTGATGAAAGACCGTGCCGTATCGGTCTATGTAAGTCATTACAAAGAAGAGTTTGCAGAGAAATACATATCTCGAATCCTCAATGGAGAAATCTTAATGGGCGACCGCATCCTCGGTTCGAAATGGGGCATACTGGAAGTCATCATTGAGAATTATTCAGAGCGTAAGGACGTACAAGAGTTCCTACAGAAATATTATTCTGATGATTATAGGTTTGCAGGTCAGATTATAGTTAAATATCGCGGAACGGAGTTGGCATCGAGAATGCTCAGTAAGTGGTATCACATGGATACACGACTGAGGTTGATGATGATACACAAGATTTCAAATTTGTCAGGTATTGATGAACGTATAGAGGGGATGCTTCACTCATTCAGAATAGAGGGTAATGCGTACGTTCTGTGTGATACGGTCTTGTGTCTGGTAGGCCATTTGAAGAGAATGGGCAGGGATAATGACGTGTTCAAGATTGCAGACGAGGTGTTTAATACGTCTCAGGTGACGACGGAATATACCTATAAAATGCGACTCTGCATCAATCTACTGTATCATAAGATTGATGAATACGTTCAGTTGAATTTGCCTACCGGCGGTAAGGAATACGAATTTGCGCAGATGCATCTTTTCTATAACGACAGCCCGTATATCGAGAAAACTATAGCAGATGAGGCAGATTATCTGTTGGTTGATGATATGGCAAATCTGAGGAAGTTAGTCAATAGCGACGATCGTATATATTCATACATTGTTTTCTTCTCGAAATTTGTTAATCCAACATCTAAAGCGGCACAAGTCATCGTTAACTATCTAAATGAGAAAAAGGATAAGATTGATGATGCTAATATCCTTCTGTTCTTGAAGAAAGTGGGCAACCAAAAACAGTTGTTGAAAGAATTGGTTATGGCCAATATCAATAATGAGAATAATGAGATGTCTGCAACAGTGGAGCAAATCATTTCGACTGATTTTGAAAAGGATGAGGATATTAAGACATTATTGAAACTGGAAAAGTGGAATTGGTTTGATGATTCTATAAACAGGGTTTCAATTAATTGCACATTGAATAGTAATGTTGAGATGCTAAAAGAAATATTTGGTGATTACAAGGAAAAGAAGTTTGAATTGAATAGTAGTTACGCTTCTTATAATTTCATTTTCTCAATGGTAGAAGACAACAAGGTGATTGAGTACTTGAAATACTATCTGACTGAACTTCAGGATACTTTTGTCTATCGTATGATTGTAGGTCCATTGACAGCAAGGTTGAAACGAGACAAGGCAACCGCAGATAGACTCTATGAAGAGCTGTTAGTGACATATGATCCAAGAATCAGGGTTGGCTTCTATTCTATTCTTTCTTCTGCGGGAGTGAAATCTGCAGAACTTAGAGATTGGAGAGAGCATCAGCACCAGCATCTTGATGAATATGGTCATGATATGGTGTCGAATAGAGATAGACAATTAATAGTGTCTTTGCAATAATAATGGTCATATGACGCAAGATGAACGGTGGTTGGTGAGGTATCAGGAGGTGATGGGTTTCCTAGAGGAGAATCATAGAAATCCGTCGAAGCATAGGATCGAGGAACATGACCATCTGAATTGGCTCAAGGCAAATAGAAAGGCGATGAATGCGGGGAAGATGAAAGATGAGAGAGTGGAGAAGTTTGGAAAACTTCTGGAATTGACGGAACAGTATAGGAGGAAGAATCAGTATGAATAGACGCTAAGGCCCAACGGAAAACCGCTGGGAACGGTGGCTGCAAATAAAAACAAGAAGATAAACAGAAATGAGACAGCTCTATAGTTCGAACTACACGGGAATACCGGCTTACCTTATGGACTTTGGGTTCGGAGGCTTTCTCGGTTATGGGAAAGGTATGCTCGTAGGTTTAGTGAACGAAGAGCTGAAGATAGGAAGATGTATGAAGTCTGATGGCTGAAGTATGAAGTAATAGAAGATGTGGAGTTGGCATGGGCTGGCTTCGCACCGCAAGTGATATATGGCATCCCCCGATTCGGTCTCTTCGTGGACTGAGTCGGGGGATGTCTGTTTGTACGGGTTAGTCGAGACGGAAGTGGCCGACAACATGATAGATTTCGACGATGATTTCCTTGGAGATCTTGGACTCCACAGGTTTGCCATCGACCATCTGGATAAAGGTGATGCTTTGGTCATCGGCTTGTGTGACAGATACCTTACGGAGTACCTTGAATTCGTTGGTAACGACGATGCAGATCAAGTCACCTGGTATATACGTCTTCCATGTGTTTACCTTTTTCAGGGCAATGGTATCGCCCTGCATGATGACCGGTTCCAGAGATTTGTCGCCATTGATACACCATAAGTCGATGTCACCAGCCGGTGGAAACTTTGTGGGTGTGGAAGCGACTGCTGAATTAGGTTGTCCATTGCTGTCCAGGCATTTCTTGAAATCAGTGTTATAGAGCAGAATCTCATCGCCTTTTTCGGCGCTTTGCTCAAACGGCTTGCTTCTGCCTAAATACATGTTGCCTTCACCTGTGTACATCCACGCTGCACTCACACCGTATTTCTGACAGAACAGTTCGATGGCCTTTTTTGTAGGCTTCTGCCAACCGTTCTTGATTTTGCTCAGTACCTGGTCGTTTGTGACGATACCATCGCGGAATAACTGTGCTCCTGAGAGACGCAGCTCTTCTGCTGCTTTTGCGAATCTCTCTGCTACACTCTGCATTGCTTCCTGCTCGTTGTATGTGGTCATAATGTTTAAATTTTGCTAAATTCTGACAGTAATCAGGAATGAAATTTCTAAATCTTTTGGCTATATTTATAAAAACCTGTAATTTTGCAGCCGTTTTGACTGCTAATCGGGTGCAAAGATAGGTATTATTCCCGAATTATGCAAGAAAATATATAAATAATTTATAGAAAAAATATAAATAAGAATAATTTAAGTGTAAAAAGGTAGTAAGGATATGGAAATTCCAATTTCAACATTACAGGAGATGCTTAACAACGCTGCCACGCTCGGAGCGATGTCGGCGGTGAAGAAGCTCGATCCTGTGAAGGACCAGTTGAAGGCCTCGGAGGTAAGGACTTGGCTGGGCAACGACAGCAATCTTAGTAGGAAGTTCGACGCGATGGTGCGTAAGGGTATGATCAAGGGATTCAAGAAAGGCACGAGTCAGAACTCGCCCTACTACTATTCCAAATTACAGATTGAGGCAGCGTTTGCTGCCGTAAGATGCAAAAGTTTGCTATGACGGACAGGTATATCACCATTCCCATGGTCGTGCTGGATGGATGGGTAGGTCATAACGAACGCTACCTGAAATGGTGGACATGGCTCAGGCGTGAAGCCAGTTGGACGGAGAAAACCGTCTGGTTCAACCGCCAACAGGTTTACCTCCAACCGAGACAGGTCATCGTAACAGTCAATCTGCTGGTAAAGCAGTGGGGCGTGAGCAAGCCTACGGTGATAAGGTTCTTGCAGCGACTGGAACAGGATAAACTCATTGAACGACAGACCGATAGCCGCAAGTCGATTATCACCATTACCACGCTAGGCTGGGCTGATTTGGAGGTAAAGCCAGAGGTAAAGGAAGTGGTAAATGTTGACAACCAAGTTGACCGCCAGACGTACCTCCAAGTGTACCCCACACCTTTTATAGATAAAAAGATAAATATTATAGCCGGAGGAGGAGCGCGTACGCGCGAGGAGGAGGCTAAAATAATTGAGAGAAATCTTTTTGATAATGATTTCGATGAGATTATCGACTTCTTCAATGCGCAAATGACGGGAAAGGTTATCCCGCAGGTGGCATTGAAGACTCCTGAGCGCAGACAGGCATACGAGCAGCTGATAGCGCAAACAGGTGTTGATAAAGAAAGCGTGAAGCAGGCCATCAGGAATGCAGCCGCAAGTGACTTTCTGAACGGGAAGGGACAAAAGGGCTGGATAGCCGACTTCGACTGGATCATGGTGCCACAACACTTTCAGAAGGTTCTGGAGAATTTTTATCGTAACAAGCAAGTAACACAGACGTATGGCACAGCCAATGGATATCAAGACCCTCGTAGAGGAGTTGAAGCGTCAGGGACGAGCTCTTATGCTTCCGGATATGACCGACCGCTCTAAGCTGGCCCTCGATGAGCAGGGACTTTCGAAGCTTCTGGAGATGGCCTATTGCAGGCAGGTTGCCAAGCGAAGGATTATGTATGTCCCCAACGACCTGACCAGCGGAGCCATCAAGCAGTTGGCCCACTTCCTCACGGACAGTCACGACAACCGCTTCATGATTGTGCTGGACGGCAGTACTGCCACGGGCAAGACCACACTGATGCAGGCCATGAGGCAGACCTTGTGGTGGCTGGCAGAGCACAGACTGGTATCGGATGAGGTGAACTTGAAGATCTGCGATGCCGTGGCACTCTCTGACATGAGGGATTCCACCCGCCAGTGGTATGACCTGATGAACTGGCCGTCGTACCTTGGTATCGAAGACCTGGGCTGTGAGCCTGCGGAAATACTCAGATGGGGCAATCCCCTCTACCCGGTGAGGGAGGTCATCACGGAACGCTATAAGCTGCGTCTTCCCATGGTGGTGAGTACCAATCTCGACAGTGACCAACTGAGGGAGCATCTGGGATTGAGGATTGTGTCCAGGATGAACGAAATGGCGTATTACATCCATTTTGAGAATGAGGACTTTAGACGGATGTGCTGGTACAGCCATCATCCAGAGGTGATGAAGTGAAGAGTGAAGAATGAAGAATTTGCTACCGCTGTAGCATAAAAAACGAGATTATGAAACAGATTATACAGGATATACAAATTAGCATTAATCAAGTACTATGAAACAGTTGAGTGAAGAGAAGAGGCTCCGACTGAATGAGCTGGAGAAGTTGACTTATGAGGTGGAGATTGGCAATACCCACAGGGTTAGGAAGATGAAAGGGCTGCTACTGAATTCGGCCTTTCTGCTGGGAGAACTGAGTGACAGCCGACGGATGATGCTGGTCCGTCAGGTGGAGAACGAACGCAGGCCCGTGAGAGTGGAGAACAAGTCGTTTGAGGATGTGCTCAAAAATATCCTTATCGGCTATATCCAGAGCAAGCGTTGCAACCTGCCGTTCAATGAGGAATTTGCTTGTCGGCGACTGTCGCTGAAGTCATGGCCGAAGGAATATATTGACGGTTTTATCCCCAATGACTTCCATGTGCAGCAGTCGTACCTCGATGAGATAGCCAGGATGGTGAGCGTCCATGTCATGGCCAACAACCTGACCCGGCCGCACGCACAGGCAGCATAGAAGAATAGCAACCAATTAACAAATATCATTTAAAATTTATGGAACCATTTAGTTTGCCCTCTGGCGAGGGCTTCGAAGACTACTGTCTTCGCACTTTTAAGTGCTTCTTGCATGGTGACTTGTTTCCATACAGTTTAAGGGAAACATACACCCTTGTTTATTCCTCGTGGGACGAGGCAGTAAAAGAACTTTTAGAGAACGGCGTGGAGGGCTTCTGTTATCAGAAGAGTCCAGACGGTGATGACTATCTGCTCTGCATGTATGGCTTTACGCAGCATGTTGTGATGCAGGATAAGTCGCTGGAATTGCTCGCTTGTTTCTGTGACACTACTTACAGACAGCAGATGTCTATCTTCGACATCCCTGTACACTATGAGACCCGATGTGAAAAAGGTGCAGATGGAAAGATAAGGATAGTTCAGGTGCCTATCAACGGTTACCAGCCTAAGAAGCAGGATCCACGTTACAGTGGCTTTATGGAGGGTTGTGGTGACCTGTACACCAGAATTTGCTATGACCGTTTCATTCAGGATTCAGGTTTTACACGCAGTTCCGCAGAGATAGCCGAAGCCTTCGGTATGCCAGAGGAAGGTTTGCTATGTACTCTGAAGCAGAACGGCATCATCGTAGAGAATGGTGATGATGAGGATGATGGTTGGGAAATAGCCGAGGCACTGAAGAGTAGAGGTCTGACTTTGGTAAAGACAGGGGTAGACGGTAAGCCTGAGACTCAGTGGACTTACAAGGGAGGCTACTTCGTCTGGTTGCTGCTCACCAAGGACTGTCAGGTTAGGCCCTGTTATGAACGTATTAGCCATGGATAGTGAAAGGAAAGAAAGAAAAGATCATACGATTAAATTGATTAATAAAAAAAGGAAAGGCACCGGCTCGTGATGGGTCGGTGTTTTTTTTTGCCTGGACTCTAAGGATTTTCGGATTCAAGGAATGAAAAGTATATAAAAGAGAAAAAAGCACTCGCTGTTTCAAAAAAACGCAGTACTTTTGCAGTTGAAAATGAGATTCAAACGAAAAACACGAAAAGAAAAGAGAATACTATGAAATTCACGACACTATTGACGATTATCATTACGGGCTACGTCATCTATTACGCCTATCAGATCATTCATGACCTGTTCTTCGCAAAGGGCGCACTATTGAGTGATGACCTGAGGATAGAGGAAGAGGTGGACATTACGGGTGAGGTGGAAAAGTACCAGCCTGTGAAGGTCAGCAGGGACTCTATCCCTTTGGCAAAGGGATCAAACGACGAAAGAAGTCAGGATGACGGACTGACTCAGATGTGCGGTGGCTATACCATTGATGAGCTGCACAATGCACTCCGACAGGAGCATGACAATCCGGGAAGCACTGCCTTGAAGGATGTCATGAAACTCTACGAGTAAAGACCCACCAAGCCTCCCTGTTTAGGGAGGATGTAAACTAACCGATTTATACTATACGGGATGAAAAACACAGAATCCCCACTTTAAGATGTTCAAAAAAGAAAAAACAAAATGAAAAACACATTATGCAAAAGCATTGGAACAAGCTTTGTTCTATTATCAAGTCGGGTAAGAGCTATCTGTCTTACCAAGGTCTGAGACTGGCCTCATTGGCCCTGTTGTTTATGATGAGTACCGGCTATGCGATGGCCGATGCCGGATCGAGTGCCATCACGGGAGCCGTCGGCACCTTCAAGGGCTACATCGAGCCTGTGCGTAACCTCCTCTATGTGATTGCCGCAGTGGTCAGCATCATCGGAGCCTTCAACGTCTTCTACAAGATGAACAATGGCGACCAGGATGTGAAGAAGACCATCATGATGACCATTGGTGGTTGTGCCGCTCTGGTAGCGATGGCCGTAGCCCTGCCGAAGTTCTTTGGTTATTAAACAGACCATGGAAGCAAGCTACAACGGCTATCCCGTGTATAAAGGTCTCCAGATGCCCTTGGAGTTTATGGGCATCCGGGGACGCTTTATCCTCATTGCCGCAGTCACCTTCGGCGTGTCGTTTCTCGGCTTCATTGCCGGTTACGTGCTCTTCGGGCTCGGCATTGCCCTGCTTGTGTTGGGCGTAAGTGCCGGAGGCGGTCTGCTGACCATCTACATGAAGCAGCGGAAGGGACTGCATACCAAACAACGAGAAAAAGGAATCAAGTATTATCATCATCTGTATGAGCGCTAGGAAAAACACACTGGACGGACTTTTTTCGGGGATTGAGGACATTACCGATGCCAAGGGCAGGCTGGTCAATACCGTGCTGTATAACAAGGCCGGTAACTACAGCTCCATCTTCGAGATCGAGAACCCTGTGCAGCAGTACTGTACCGATGCCGACCAGTACTATGCCTTTATGAACGTGTTGGATCATATCCTCCAGACACTTGGTGAGGGCTATGCCCTGCAAAAGCAGGACATCTTTTGCAGGCAGAAGTTCCACCATGACATTACGCCAGGGATGGAATTCCTGACGGAGAGCTACTTTAAATACTACGAGGGCAGACCCTATACCGAGATACGAACCTTTATTATCATCACCCAGGAAACAAGAAAAAGCACTTTTGTGGCCTACGACCCGAAAAAGTGGGCTGAGTTCAATAACAAGATTCAGAAGGTAAAGGACATCCTGGAAGAAAAGGGCTTGAAGCATCATCTGTTGAACAGACAGGAGATAGACGAGTATCTTCACCGATTCATGGCCTTTGACTTCAAAAAGGGGCCTTTCGGTATGACAAACCTGAAGTGTACCGATGACAGTCTGAAGATGGGGGATAGGCTGGTGAAGAGCTTTTCGCTGGTTGACATCGACGTGATAGACCTGCCGACAGTGATTCATCCTATACAGACCAAGCCTGTCAATGGCTACCCGGTGAGCACAGATTTGCTGTCGTTTCTCTCTACTATACCATTGGTGGATTGTGTGGTCTATAACCAGGTGATACAGATTCCTGCCCAGCGTAGGGAGCGTCAACGACTGATTGGTAAGTCGAAGCGCCATGCCTCCATGCCAGACCCCAGCAACAAGATTGCCAAGGCCGACATCGACGAGGTGCTGGAAGTGATTGCCACACAGCAGAAGACGATGGTCTGGACGAACTTCAATATCCTAGTGTCTTGCAAGCAGAAGGACTTGACGAAGGTGACCTCCTATCTGGAAACGAAGCTTTTTGAGGTGGGTATTGCCGCGAGTAAGTCGGCCTATAACCAGCTGGAGCTGTTTACGTGTTCTTTCCCAGGTAATGCGTACTGCTTCAATAAGGACTATGACCTCTTTCTGACTTTGCAGGACTCGGCTTTATGTTTGTTCTACAAGGAGCGTATGAAGCATGACGAGGTGACACCGCTGAAGGTCTATTATACCGACAGACAAGGCGTACCTGTTGCCATCGACTTTACGGGTAAGGAGGGAGAGTTGAAACTCACCAACAACAGTAACTTCTTCTGCCTTGGACCATCGGGAAGTGGTAAGAGCTTTTCGACTAATACCGTGGTGCGCCAGCTCATTGAGCAGGACACTGATGTGGTGATGGTTGATACAGGCGACTCGTATGAGGGTATCTGCGGCTATTTCCACGGCACGTATATCTCGTACAGTAAGGAGCATCCTATCTCGATGAATCCTTTCAAAGTCAGTGATGTGGAGTATCAGCAGAACTTCGGTGAGAAGAAAAACTTTTTGAAGTCGCTCATCTTCCAGATCTTCAAGGGCAACAAAGCACCAGAGAAGTTAGAGGACACCATCATAGATACCGTGTTGAACGAATACTATGATGCCTATTTCCATCCCTTCACGGGATATACCAATGAAGAGAAGGATGAGCTGAGAAAGCAACTCCTTTTAGCTGACAAACGAAATGGTAAGTACGGTGAGTATATTGAGGCCATTGAGCAAGACGCTGATGTAATCAGCTCAGAAGAAACGGAAACAACAGACACCGAAAAGAAGGAAACCTATACTGAGGATGAGAAGGCACACCATGCCAAGGTGCAGCGTATCGTAGAAAAACTGCATAATCTGGCCAATGACCAGGGAGCAAGTGCAGGTGAGCGCGTGCATGCCAATAACCAGCTGATGCGTCTGATGCCTGAGCTGATAGAAGGACACTACCTGATGAAGATTGACCAGCGGATTGCACGTATGGAGCGACAGAAGCGAGACTTAAAGGTGACGAGACTCTCTTTTGATACCTTCTATGAATATGCCTGTGAGCGTATCCCTCAGATGATGGAAGAGAAGAGCATCGACTTCCCCATCAATGAGTTTGCTGCCATCTTGGAGCCATTCCATAAGGGAGGTAAGCTGGACACCATCCTGAATAATGACATGGACTTGAACCTCTTCGATGAGAAGTTCATTGTCTTTGAGATTGATAAGATCAAGGATGACCCCGTGCTCTTCCCCATCGTGGTACTGATTATCATGGATGTGTTCCTGCAGAAAATGCGTATCAAAAAGGGACGAAAAGCCCTGATTATCGAAGAGGCATGGAAAGCCATTTCTTCACCTACAATGGCAGAGTACATCAAGTATCTGTATAAGACCGTTCGAAAGTTCCACGGCATTGCAGGAGTGGTGACGCAGGAACTGGGCGACGTGATAGATTCTCCAATAGTAAAAGAGGCTATCATTAACAACTCCGACATCAAGATCCTGCTCGACCAGAGCAAGTTCAAGGATAGATATGATGAGATTGCCGCCATCCTCGGTATCACCGATGTACAACGTCAGCAGATCTTTACCATTAACAGTCTGGACAACCATGATGGACGGAACTACTTCAAGGAAGTCTGGATATGCCGAGGACAAAGCTCTGATGTCTACGGTGTGGAAGAACCGCCTGAGTGCTATATGGCTTATACGACAGAGCGTGCCGAGAAGGAAGCCCTGTAGATATATATCAAACACTATGGTGGTGATACTGTAGAGGGCATACGCCATTTTTGTCAGGATATGGAGAAAGCCGGAATGACGGGTAAGTACCTAAAGTTCGCTAATGAGGTTAACAAACAACAAAATATCATGCCACTATGGGAAAAGACAGCATAAGGATTTACGATACAATCGCAAGACAAAGGACGAAGGCCTTGGTGCTTCTTCTGGCTGTACTCATTAGTACACAGCATGCCAATGCCTACTGGCGTTGGAACTTTGACTGGAAGACTGTGATTCAGGTAGGTGCGAATACCACTGCCGCTGCAGGTGTTGAGGGAACACATAATGCTACCCTTGACGAGCAGCGTAAGAAGCAGGAGCGTATCGCCGAGTATACCACTGCTATCCATGTGATTCGGGAACTGTATAAGGAGTCGATGCAGAATACCGGTGGTTTCGGTCAGGAGAGTCGGTACTATCAGCTGATAGGTGAAAATGCTCTCTATATTGTGACCAATATCCCTGTAGCAATTAGTTGGTTGTCGAAAAATCCGGCTATCAACCTGCCGTTGTGTCTGAACGAAATCAGTAACCTGACGATGAAGACCGAGCAGTGTATAGCAGGCTTTGTGAACATCGTGAACAACGGACATGTCAAGTCGCCGTTGAAGGACAATCCGCTGATACCGGGAGGCGGTGGCAGAGCCAGCATCGGCAAGGATGACGGCTATAACTTCATGAGCAGGTCAGACAGGATGGGTATGGCCAATGACATACTGGAGGACTTGGTGATTGTCAGGAATAACCTCGACTATATCATCTTCATCTGTCAGACGAACAACGGACTGGAGGACTTGCTGATGGAGCTTGACCCTGATACTTGGTGTACTGCTATGCAGTTTAAGTGGTCGGTGGATGAGATTGTCAGGGGATGGGAAGACTTCAGTTAAGTGAAAAGTGAAGAGTGAAGAATGAGGAAGGCTGTAATAATCATAGTAATCATGGTGGGTGTGGCACACCCACATACGGGATGGGCGGGGATTTGGCCTAATGACCAGCCTACTATTGAGGCACTGATTGACCAGCATAAGCGGTGTATGAGTGCCGAGGATCAGAGCAACCAGCAGTTGGCTGCCAATGCCGCCATCAAGGCCATGGTGAAGGATGTTGCCAAGAAATATGACGACGTGAAGAGTACTTTGGATAAAAAAAGTGGCGATGCTCTGGCATACCTTTCCCTTGCAGCCGAGATGAGCCGGTGCGTGACGAATACCGTCAAACTGACCAAGGAATACTCTGAGTTCACCCAGTTCGCGGCGAATCACGTCGGTTCCAAGCCGATGATTGCCTGGTACACGCTGGAGGCCAATAACAAGGTTTATAAGGAACTGAAGAATATCCGAAAGATGTACCTTGCCGTGGCTGCCTCAGAGACCAACTTCTTCAGGGCTACCAACAAGGAGCGAATGAATATCATCTGGACGCTGAACCAGAGCATCACCAATATGAGGGATGTCATCCAGCAAGCCTATATGTGGTGCGACCTGTTGGTAGGCGGTTATGTGCATGAAGACCATATCTGGGAGATCCTGAACTCGTCGGTGCTGGAGGATATAGGGAAGACCGTCATCAACGGATGGCCGGTATGAGAAGTGAAAAGTGAAGAGTGAAAAGTGAAGAGTGAAGAATTTGCTTCCGCCATAATGTGAGAACAACAAAGATGAGAAAAATTCTAATAATAACGATTATTGGTATGATGCTGCCCATGATAGGCAGGGCGCAGGTGCATGATGAAGAGAAGTGCTTGCAATGGCGGTCGATGGAAACGGGACCGTTGGAGTTTGCACCGAAAGAGTACTATTGGCTGTTCCACAATAACTATGCCCATCATACATGGGAATGGGAGTGGCACGGGTTTAAGAGTGGTTTTTTCTTGCACTTGAAGGAGAGTCAATCGGATGCGAAACCTCTGATACCGAAACGAACGCTGGGTGCCACTACCGATCTGTGGACGAAGGAATCGACCGACTCGCAGGAGAAGGACTTCAAGCATCAGTTGGAGCAAGAGACACTGGCTGCCGCAGACCGTAGGGTTGATGGAGCCTATCTGCTGTTCAAGGATGACTTTTACAACATGCAGAACAAAATCTCTGCAGGGCTGACCTACTGCCTTGCCAACAGCAAGGGTGATGCCAATGTCATATCCTTGGTAAATAGCCTCTCCAACCAGAACAGGTTTATTACGGAGCAGGTCAGCTACGTGCATAAAAGTGGTAACGGCTATGAACTGGAGAACGCCAAGCGCGAGGAGTGCTATATCAAGCTGAAGGCCGACATGGAGAAGGTGACACAAAGCACCATCGACCTGATGAGATACGTGGAGGTGAGTAAGTGAAGAGTGAAGAATGAAGAGTGAAGAATTTGCTACCGCTGTAGAACAAAAATAAAAGAATGATGAATGAACTATTATTGAACTGTAACATTGGCAGTTTGTTTCTGACCATGGGTTTGCCGACGCTCGATCCTGTGATGACCAGTGTTTTGGACTATATCCACCAGCATGCACTCTTTTTAGGGTCGTGGGGCGGCTTTGCCAAGTCGTTGGGACTGATACTCGCCATGTGTGTGACCAGCTATGAGTGCTGGATGATGATGCTCGGACGGCGAGGCATCGACGTGATGAAACTGTTCCGCATTGTGGGCATATCGCTGTGTATCGTCTCGGCCAATGCCATTGCCGATGCAGTGGCAGCACCAGGTGAACAGATGGGACGTGTGATGAAAGCCCAGGCAAAGATCAGTCACGACCGTATCGATGCCTTGGAGAAACACGAGGCCAAACTACAGAGCCAGTATCTTGACAAGCTGCGGGCGCATAATGACTCGTTAGACAGGAAACGCAGGGCAGAAGCCAAGCTATCGGAAGATTCCCACTGGTGGGAGGAGGTGGCCTACGCTGTGAAGAACATGGATAATGCCGTTTCGGAGTGGGCCAAGGAAGCTGCCGTTATCGCAGAGACCAAGATTGCAGAGACGATAAACATGCTGCTCCGTTATATCGGAGAGATCATCTATCAGGTAATGTATTTCGGTATGCTGCTCGGTCAGGCCTTTATGATGAATGTCCTGAAGATATTCTGTCCTGTAGCCTTTGCCCTCTCGATAGTCCCGCCCTGGGGCAGTGCGTGGAGCCAGTGGATCAGCAAGTATGTGAGCCTGTCGCTGTGGGCACCTCTTATATATATGTGTAGCATCTATGCAGATATGATACTCAAATACACCATCCTGCAGGACACCACGGCCTACACTACATTACTTGGTAGTGCCAGCTATACGTGGGGCGAGATTGGCGGTCTGGGTATGCAGGGCATCGGAAGTACCTGTATGTATGTCGTAGGATTGCTGGTCGGAGCTATGCTTCTTAAATTTGTGCCCGAATTGGCATCATGGATAGTACCCGGAGGAGCCAGCAGCAGTATCGGTTCAGCCGTCAGCGGAATGACTACCACAGGAGCTGCAGCCGTAGGAGGAACAGTCGGTGGTATTGCCGGAGCATCCATCGGTGTGACAAGACACACTGTAGGCGGTACTATCAAGGGCAGCGTAGAGGGAGCCTATAGCGGTTCTGCCAATGGAGGCGGCTGGAGCGGTGCTGCCAGTGGTGCCTGGAATGGTGCCAAGTCTGGCGGTCAGCGAGGCTTTGAACGCGGTATGGACTTCAATGTAGGTACGCACATGAGAGATAAACAATACAAATAGAAGTGAAAAGTGAAGAGTGAAGAATTAAAACAGATAAAACGATGTTGATAGAAAGTTTAGAGAAGAAGACGAAGTTGGCCATGTTCACGGTTTTGCTGGCAGTCAGTGCCAGCGCCGTGACCTGCGGCCTGTGCTTTTACTTTGCCATCTCGTTGGTCAGAGACCAACAACAGCAGGTGTATGTGTTGGACGGGAGTATTCCCTTTATGGCAGAGCGCAGTAAGAACGAGATGACCTTTGATATAGAGGCCAAGGCTCATATCCAGTTGTTCCACCAGTATTTTTTCAATCTCTCGCCAGATGACGAGTATCTGAAGTGGACCTTCTCGAAAGCCATGTACCTGGCTGATGAGAGTGCTCTGAGACAAAAGCAGGCCATTGAGGAAACGGGATTCTATTCGCAGTTGCTCTCCAGCTCTGCCGTAGAGACCATCGTCGCAGATAGTATAGAGTTGGACAAGGAGCAGATGAGCTTCAAGTATTACGGAACGCAGATGATCAAGCGACGTACCAACAGCGTGAAGCGTAGCATCATCACCGTAGGAAAGCTGCAGAACGTACCGAGGACACAGAATAATCCGCACGGACTGCTGATTACCAACTGGAGAACATTGGAAAACAAAGACCTTAAGTCTTACTAATTGATAATTGAAAATTGACAATTGATAATTGAGAAATGAATATATTCAAGAACAAACAGACACCAGAGTATAAGGAAAAGGAGCGTTACCGTCTGAGAAAGGCCAGACTGTGGGGCTATAAGATGGGTAAGAAGTACGGCATAAACGAAAAAATCGCCAAGGCCAATGCCTGGGCTGACGGTCACAGACGAAAGACTGCAGGGATTCTGTTCAGCGTGAACACCTGCATCTACATTATCGGTTTTCTGCTGTGTATGTCGGGAAACGATGCCGAAGGTAGCGGAATGATCAAAGACCCGATGCAGGACTTGGCCCAGGTACAGCCCATCTTTTCGCAGTTGCACCGTATCGAGGACATGAAGACCGTCCAGAAGAAAACATACGTGCAGCTCAGTAACAGGGCGGTGACACTCAAACGCGAGGTGGACTCGTTGATGGCCATGCCCGGAAAGACCCATCAGGATTCCGTGCTGGCCCTGCAAAAGTATGATGAACTCAAAACCATTATGAACAAATAACCAAAATAGAAAGTACTATGAAGATAGATTTCAAGAAGATCGATTTGCGACAGGGAAAGTACTGGTTCCCGCTGGTGCTGTTCGTACCCTTGGTGGCCATTGCCTATTTCTCCTGTGAGATGTTCAAGGGAACAGAGACACAGGAGGGTATGGTCACCGACAGTATCAATACCATGATGCCAGAACCGGCAGGTGACGGCCTGCACAACAAGTTTGCTGCGATGGAGGACAACCTCCTGAGAGGTGACGGCTATACCGCAGTCAGTGCCTTGGGTGAAGAAGGAACCGGAGAGAGCGATGACGAAAACGTCTATTCCGAGAGCGAGATGGATAGGATTGATCGTGAAAAGGCCGAGAAGAAACGTGAGGAGGAACAGATGGCCGCTTTACAGCAGCAGCTCCGCGAGTCGAGGATGCACATCAACCAGTATGATGACCGTTATACCAGCCACAGCAGCGGCACGAATGGCAGTCAGCAGCGGGAGATGGAGCAGTTCGAGCAGGAGATGCGCCAGATTCAGGAGCGAAGCAGGAAGATGGCACGGGATATTACGGGCGATGATGCAAGCTATGGCTCCAACGGCAATGCCCAGAACCAGCCCTATCCTAATGCTGGAGGTCAGATTACCGGCTATGACATCTACGGCAATCCGATCTACGCAAGTCAGCAACAGAAGAAGGATACCGTTGCCGTCGTCACCAAGGCAGAGACAGGAAATGCAGACAGCTTCAATACTATTGCCGATGAGGAAAAGCTCGATGACCCGCTTATCAAGGCCATGATCGACAAGACCACCAAGGCCCATGAGGGAACCAGACTCCGCTTCAAGTTGCTGGATGATGTGATAGTAAAAGGTACGAAACTGAAGAAAGGCACCTACCTCTACGGTACTGTGACTGGCTTCGGACAGCAGCGCGTGATGGCAGACATCACGAGCATCCTGGTGAAGGACAAGTTCCTGAAGATACACCTGACGGTTTATGACCTTGACGGTATGCAGGGCTTTTACGTGCCGGAGTCCGCTTTTAGGGATATGATGAAGAATGCCGGAAGTGCTGCCATGCAGAGCAATATCAGCTTCGACTCTGGTGGTAGTGGCGGTATCTCTGCAGAGGCACTGGCTCTGCAGGCCCTGCAGAATGTCTATCAATCTACGTCCAGTGCCGTTAGCCAGGCCATCAAGAAGAACAGGGCGAAGATTAAGTATAACTCTATCGTCTATCTGATTAACGAGCAATAGGAAACGTCGGATGAAATCCGACAACAAGAAACGAAGTATAACCATTAACACACAAGAAATATGAAAAGCATGAAAAAGTTTTTATTCGCAGTAGTGGCTTTCGTAGCCCCTGGCACGGCCAGTGCGGAGTTCGCAGACAAGGTCCTGAGCACCATCTATGTCAACAAGGATGTAACCACCCATCTGATTATGCCAGAGACCATCAAACTGGTGGATATCTCTACGGACAATGTCGTGGGCAACCAGGTCAATGACAATATCGTCCGTATCAAGCCTGACACCATCCTTGCCGATGGTGAGATGGCTGCCGTGGTGACAGTCATCGGTGAGCGTCATATCGTCCAGTACAAGTTGGTGTACAGTGTGCTGCCAAATATCGTGCATACCAGGTTTGACATTCCGTATAGTGACACGCAGGAATACACCAATCCAGATGTCAATATGTCGGTAGCAGAAATGAGCCACTATGCGATCAGGATGTTCAATGCCAAGCGCACAGTCAAGAATATCCACACTAAAAAGGACAAGATGAAGGCCTGGGTGAACCATATCTGTTCGGCTGGGGATTACTTCTTTATTGACTTCTCATTAGAGAACAAAACCAAGATACCATACGACATTTCAGAGATAAGAATAAAACTGGAGGATAAGAAACAGAAGAAGGCCACCAACTACCAGAGTATCGAGCTGACACCTGAATATAACCTGAACTATCACACTCACTTCAAGAAACGTTATCGTAATGTGATTGTAGTAAAAAAGCTCACCTTCCCTGAGGCCAAGGTCTTGAAGATCGAGGTCTGTGAGAACCAGATTTCAGGTAGAACGATAGAGCTGAACATCAACTACGATGATGTATTGAAAGCCGACTGCTTTGACGATTAACTTGAAAAGAATGAAGAATGATCCAGGAAACCAAGGAACAGCAGCAGATGTATAATCTGTTCCGCTCACTGATTTATGTTTTCTTGATTATCGAGCTGGTGATGCATATGCCCGTCCATACAGGGAGTAGCATCGCCAACTCCTTTTTGCAGATGATAGCACGGCTGGGCTTTTTTAATTCTGTCGTGTCCTGCAAGGTCATCGAACTCGTCTGTATTCTGATTACCTGTGCCGGAACCACGGCCCGAAGGAGCCTGAAGTTCGACGTGAGAAAAATGGTCATCTATCCGTGCGTGGCAGGAATCACCCTGACTGTGCTTTGCATTTTTGTGCAGCAAGGCCATTGGGGAACGATGGTAGCGGGCTACAGTATAAACCGTTTGCTGTACCTCGTTTGTTCCATTACCGGTGTGATGTGCATCCACAGAAGCCTTGATGCCATAGCGCAGTACTTCAACTGCAAGTTAGGCGAGGATCGGTTTAACTTCGAGAACGAGAGTTTCCAGCAGTGTGAGGAGCTGGTAGAGAACAAGTACAGCGTCAACATCCCGATGATCTTTTACTATAAGGGCAGGATGCGCAAGGGCTGGTGTAATGTCGTGAATCCTTTCCGTGGTACATGGGTTGTCGGAACGCCAGGTAGCGGTAAGTCGTTTTCGGTTGTTGAGCCGTTTATCAGACAACACTCTGCAAAAGGCTTTTCGTTGGTCGTCTATGACTATAAGTTCCCGGCCTTGGCTGAGATGACCTTCTATCACTTCAACAAGAACAAGATGTTAGGAAACATCCCTGAGGACATGGCCTTCAATATCATCAACTTCACCGATGTGGAGTATTCCAATAGAGTGAACCCCATCCAACGGAAATATATCCCCGATCTGAGTGCTGCCTCAGAGACTGCTGCCACCTTGCTTGCAGCTCTGAATAAGGGAGCGGGACAGCCTGGCGGCGGTGGCTCAGACAAGTTCTTTACTAATTCTGCCGAGAACTTTTTGGCGGCTATCATCTACTTTTTTGTCACATTCCGTCCTGTGGCATGGAAGAATGGCAGGAAGCTGCACCACATGATTATTACCGAAGGAAGGAAGCTGGAGATAAAGATCAGGATGTGGAGCGACTATGTGGCCTTGGATAAAGAAGGTAACGTAGTTCTGGACTTTACCGATAAGGACGGCAATAATGTCAGTACCGATGCAGACGGTATGCCTGTCACGCTGAAAGGATTCTCGTATGTCGATAGAGAGGGTGGCGTTGTCTTCATTGAGGATGAGTTCTACGAGGATGACGACGGTTTTGTTGCGCTGCCCGACACCTTTACGGGAGAGTTCAGCGACATGCCCCATGTGCTCAGCTTCCTGCAGCTATCATACGAAGACTCCTTTAATATCCTGATGCAGGACGAAAACATCATGTCGCTGATGGCTCCGTTCAAGTCAGCATACGATAACAATGCGATGGATCAGCTGGAAGGTATGGTCGGAACGCTTCGTGTCAATGCTGCCCGTTTGGTGTCTCAGGAGGCTTACTGGGTCTTTTCGGGTGATGACTTTGACTTGAAGGTTTCAGACCCAAAGAAACCCTCCTATCTGATTATCGCCAACGACCCGGAAAAAGAGCAGGTGATAGGCTCTTTGAATGCCCTGATTCTTAATCGACTGACAACGCGAGTCAATAGCGGTATGGGCAAGAATGTACCTGTGAGTATCATTATCGATGAGCTGCCGACCTTGTATTTCCATAAGATAGACCGTCTGATAGGAACTGCCCGAAGTAACAAGGTGAGTGTGACGATGGCTTTTCAGGAGCTGCCGCAGTTGGAGGCCGACTACGGCAAGAATGGTATGCAGAAGGTGATTACGACCTGCGGTAATGTGTTCGCGGGTTCGGCAAGAAACAAAGAAACACTGGAATGGTTACAGAATGACATCTTTGGTAAGGTCAAGCAGACCACGCAGAGCATCAGCATCAATGATGAGCGCATCTCGACCTCACTGAATGAGAAGATGGACTGCCTGGTGCCCGCCTCAAAGATTGCCGACATGGCCACCGGTTGGATCTGCGGTCAGACAGCCAGAGACTTCACGGCTACGGAAGCCAAGGCCATGCACAGTGTGAATTTAGAGGAAACTGAGGAGTTCAAAACGACAAAATTCTTCTGTAAAACCAACTTCGATATGCGCCACATTGAGGAAGAGAAGAAGCATTACACGCCACTGCCCAAGAAGTATTGCTTCGAGAACGAGCATGAGAAAGAGGTGATGCTATCAAGAAACTTCCGCAGGATCAATGAGGAAGTGACCCAACTCACGGCCAGTCTCCTTGGGAAGGAAACGAGCGCATAATCGGTCAGATACAACAAAGAAAGCAGCCACCTTCGAGAACTATTCTTGAAAATGGCTGTTTTTTTGTATTACCATATCATTATAGCGTGTTGGCTATGGCGCGTACTTGTGAGTTGTAGTAGTCCATATTCTCCGCGTAGCCGATGCGCTTCAGGAAGGCGTAGTAGTCCTTGTCCTTTTGGGGATTATAGCGTCGCTGTATCATTCGGACATAGCCTGCTACTGACTCCTCCCAGGAGCGGAAGCGGTAGTAGTCCTTGTGAGCTGAGTCATAGAGTCCAAAAAGGTTATTGTAGTTGCGACATACGGCACTGCTGCCATAGCCCGTTTCCAAACAGTACTGTGCTGCAACAATCTTCGGGTAGAGCACACCACAGTCTTCCATGACCTTGAAGAGGTTGGTAAGGTTCAGCGGTCTGTCTGGTTTGGAGGCAAAGCGGAGGTTCGCCATCTCCTCCTGCAGCCCACAGATATAGTCATTCAGATGATTGATGAACGGCTCTGGATTAACCGACTTCCATTCACCATCTACGAGACGTTCTGCCCGTATATGCAGATGTGGTCCTGTTGACCGTCCTGTGTCAGAAGACAGTGCAACGATGGTTCCTGCAGACACCATATCACCCTCCTTGACGGCTATCAGCCCCAGATGACCGTATAGGATGCGCAGTCCTACATGGTTGATGATGACATGATGACCATAGCCAGATTCACTATACACCACCTTTTCAATCACTCCCGGCATCATCGCATAGACCAGAGAACCTTTGGCACATCGGAGGTCGATGCCATTATGGAATGCCGTCTTTGATGCTATAATTGGATCATGGCGATACCCATAGTCAGAAGTGATATGGATGAAGTCCAAAGGAAGTGCCACAGAAGTACGACGATTCAGTAGTTCCATCATCATGCTGTCCTTGACAGAAACAAATAGAGGTACATCATACTCGATAGCAATCTCCCGATGATTTGGGAGGTCAAAGTACTCCCCTTGATTCGTTTTCTGTTCCTTTCCTGAAGTAACAGTCAAATCAGCGGAATCCGTCTGAACTTCTAAAACAGGCTTACTTTTAACTACCTGTGGCAGCTTTTGAACGGTGTTAAACTGTGCCTGGCAATTCATCGGCATTGTCGGCAGGAATAAGAAGTATAAGAAATAATTTTTTCTGCTTTTCATGATATATTTTACTTTAATTTTGCACCCGGTTTTGAGAACCGAGTCACTCACTGATACGAGTGCAAAGGTACGGCAAAAGGATGAGGTAAACGAAGAATAAAAATCTTTTTATCCTCTGAGTTCACTAGCCAACCAATATATAATAAATAAGGTAAAAGAGTAAAAAACTGAAATGAGTATGCTATTCAACGAAAGAGAACTGAGCAAAAAGGATTTTGAGCGTATCGACATCGACGTAAGATCGATGCCCAAGGAGATCAAGGAGAAGCTGCTGAACGGCGAGCTCACTCCCTTGCTGGAGATTCGTGACCAGATGGATAACGGTGTTATCGCAACCATGCCCGTGAAGCTCCGCCTGCAGCGCAGTGAAGACGGTAAGGCCGTGTTGAAGGCCTATCCCGTGAGCAAGGACATCGTGAGTGACCTGAAGCTGAACGACGGTGAGCGTCAGCGCTTACAGGCTGGTGAGGTCATTACCAAGAACATCCGTGAAGGTAACCGTACCAGAACCATGTACCTGCAGGCTGACCAGGAAACCAAGGCTCTGCTGAAACGTGACGTGAAAACCGCAGAGATTGACAAACGCATGGACGAGCTGGAGCATGTGAAACACATCACCCTCGGCCAGAACCAGCGCCAGGCCATCCGCGAGGGTAAGCCCGTAGAGTTGGAGGTTGGAGATACCAAGGTGACTGTCGGTGTTGACCTCCGTCAGAACTCAGGCTTCAAGGCTATCGACGGTGACATGTCAGAGTGGAAGCGTCAGCAGGAAATCAAATGGGACATGGCCAATCCCGGTGCTATGGGCTACTGGCAGACCGACGAGAACCGTTGGGAGTACAAGCAGACCCAGGAGAAGTACAAAGCCCCTGAGACGAAGAAGGAAACCCAGTCCAAGACTGTCAAGGAGGAAGCACGACAGACTATCCACTTCGGGATGTAGGGAAAAGGTAAAAAAGTGAAAAGGTAAAAAGGATAGAAGGATAACAAAACTGTAAAACAATTCAATGATTTCTTGCCATAAGAAAGCTATGAAAAACACGAGACCTTAATATCTGGTACTATGGAAACACATTTTAAGTTTACGTATAATCGATAAAAGCGCATGGATAACAATAAGGAAAAGAGTTACGAAGAGCTTATTCAGCTCAAGGAAGAAGGAAAGATCGGCTGGCGTGACTTCATCCGTCAGCAGCCGGAGATGGAGAATGACTACTATCACTGGTGCGTGGAGAACGACCTCGACATGAACGAAGAGACGGCAGAAGCCTTTGTCACGCTCACCGAGGAACACGTCACGGCATAGGAGCAGCATTCCAAATCAGTAATCACCAAGTAAAGAATACACTATGGAAGATAACAAGGATAACAGTGTAAAAGAGACTGAGCATAAGCCCCAGGAGCAGACTGAGGGCAAGACTGGCGGTAAGACGATGGCCGAGAAAGCCATCGACCGCTTCGCTCAGATGATGGTCACGCGACTGGAGGAGATGAAAGGCCAGCAGTGGGAAAAAGGCTGGATAGACGCGGGCGGTAGGAACCAGGGACTGCCCCAGAACCTGTCAGGCCGTCGGTACTCAGGGCATAATGACTTCTTTTTGCAGCTGCATACCGCCATGAAGGGCTATGACATGCCCGTCTATGCCACCTACAAGCAGATCAAGGAAGCCGGAGCCACCATCGGCAAGGGCGAGAAGGCCATGCCCGTCATCTACTGGAATGTCACCCACAGGGATGAGCATGGCGAGAAGGTCAGCGACGAAGCCTACGAAGCCATGACCAAGGCCGAGCAGGAGAAAGTAAAGACCGTTCCCGTGATGATGGGCTATTATGTCTGGAACCTCCAGCAGACCAATTTTCCTGAGGTGAAGCCGGAGCAATATGCCAGGCTGCAGGAAAAGTTCAAAGCACCGGAGATGAAGGATACCCAGGGCATGTACGAGTCCAAGGAATTCGACCGGATGATAGACAAGCAGGCATGGGTCTGCAAGATCAACACCGTTGAGGGAGCCGGAGCCTTCTATAGCCAGTCGAAGGATGAGATCACTGTCCCGACGAAGGCCCAGTTCAATATCCATAATACCCCCGAGGAGACCTATAAGGACGGTATGGAGTACTACAGTTCCATCGTCCATGAGATGGCACACTCTACAGGCGTAGAGAAGCGACTTGGCCGCGATATGGAGGGCCATTTCGGCGATAAGAAATACGCCAAGGAAGAGCTCGTTGCCGAGTTGACCGCTGCCATGGTCGGTAACACCATGGGCTTTGACAAGCGCATCCTCGACAATAACGCCAAGTATGTGGACGGTTGGATGGACACCCTGAAGAAAGAACCAAGATTTATCCTCAGTGTGATGGCCGATGTCAACAAGGCCTCGCACATGATCCTTGACCAAGTGGATGCCCAGCGAAAGGAACTGGGTCTAACCACCCTCCAGCCCAAGGAGGAAACAGCTACTGAAAAGACCAAGGACAACAAAGAAGTCAAGGAATCCAAAGTGACAGCAGAAACCAGTATGGATATGGCCGCAGAACCCCTTGCCAAGCCGATGACCAAGGCAGAGGAGAAGGCCGAGATTGCCAAGGAGTCCGCCAAGGTCTATCAGGAAATGAGGGAACAGCATCCTGATGACCTGCTATTGTTCCGCAAGGGCAGTTTCCTTGAAGCCTATAACGAGGATGCTAGGAAAGTTGCCAACACAACAGGCCTGAAGGAGCAGCATGTCATCAAGGAGGGCTTTGATCCAAAGGGCGAGAAGGAAAACGAAAAGGGCATCTCCTACGTGAACTTCAAGGACAAGAGCCTTGACAAGTACCTGCCTAAGCTTATCCGTGAAGGTCATCATGTCGCCATCGTCGACAGTCTGGAAGAGATTGCCAAAGAACGCATTGCCGGCAGAAAAGAGCCTCTGGCAAAGGAAAACGTGCAGCAGCAACAGCAGCCGAAGCAGACTGAACAGACTGCCAAGACTATTCCTTTGGACCAGTTCAATAAGCTGGAAACAGAGGACGGTAAGAAGATTGACCATTTTGCCGTGTTCAAGATGAAAAGCGGCAACTATGGCGTGAGGGCTATGGTGGACGGTCAGCAGCTATCCGTTAAGGCTCTGGACAAGGAAGACAGGAATGCCTTCTTCGAGCATACGACCACCAAGGCAGCCCTGGTACAGAAGTACTACGGCAAGGAACTCTCCCAGCCGAAGCATGAGGAACGCAGCAGGGCAAGAGCCGTATAGAAGGAAGATGTAAGAAGTCAGAAAAAACAAAGAGTAAAAAGAGATGTTTGAAGATTATAAGGCGTTTAAGGAAAAGGTCGGCGTGGATGATGTCGCGTCCTATCTAGGTTATAAACTTGACAGGAAGGCCGGTATCGGAAAGTATGTCGAGTATAATCTCCGCGATGGTCGGGGGCGTAAGATAGACTCTATCGTTATCAGTCACCCCAACGACAAATCCAGCCAAACCTATTTTCATCGGAACGGAGCCAGTGGCGGCGATGCCATCAGCCTGATCAGGGAGAACATCAATAGTTTTGGCGTGACGGGGAGCAGCGAGACAGACTTGCTGCGATCCGTCATGTCGAAGCTCACCAGTGATGACAGCTTTGTTGCTAAGAGCGAGGACAGATACAAGGAGCTGAAGCCGCAGACCTTCGATATTGCGCGGTTCCAGATGGAAGCGTCAGCAGAGCACTTCAATGCCGTGATGTCGTTCTTCAAGGGACGCAGTATCGATGAGGAAACGGTTAGGACGTTCCTGCCCTTTATCATGCGCGTGACCGATACCGAGGCCCAGTATAAGTACAAGGACTTGGCTTTTCCCTATACAAGACCAGACAATGAGAAGATAGAGGGTTTTGAGCTGCGAGGCTATAACAACTTTAGACAAAAGGCACCGGGTACGAACAGTTCGAGTGCGGCATGGATAGCCGACTTTACCAACGAACAATCAGACGATGCCAGAAATGTCTATTTCTTCGAAAGCGGGTATGATGCTATGGCCTTTTATCAGGTGAACAAGTCAAGACTCATTCTCGAAACTTCTGTGTTTGTATCTACGGGCGGCACCTTTTCGGGTCAGCAGATCAAGGGTATCACCGACTACTATCCACAGGCTAAGTATTGGGACTGTTTTGACAATGACATCCCCGGCATCCTCTATGGTGTCAGGATGGAAGCACTGCTTGGTGGGCAGTTCATCAATATCATCACCACGGATGATACCGTCATCTTCCAGAAGGGAATGGATGAAATCCGCATGGCAAAGGACGAAGTCACTCTGAACAAGGTACGTGAAAAGCTGGGGATGGACAGACATGTGTATGTATGGAAAGCACCCAAGGCTTTCAAGGACTGGAATGATGTGACGATGAACAAGCCCATGAAGGATCTGCCCGTCAAGACCAAGTACCAGAGGAATGAGAACCTTAGAGAGAAAAGAAGAAAGAGCAAAGTATGAGAACAAGAATACGATATGTACTGACTGCGATGCTGTTGACGGTTGCATTAAACGGCCATGCCCAGCAGACCGACCCGGCCTTGACGGCAGCGGTGGCAGCCCAGACGGTCACTTTGGGAACGCTCTTTGATGCGAGAAAGAGCACTCAGGAAAAGATCATTGCCGCTACGGGTATCGAGGAGGTGCAGCTGAAGCAGTTGCATGACATCGAGAAGAAGGTGCTCGACTATATGGCCAACGTAACGGGGCTGATGCAGAATCTCTATCAGGTGAAACGCACGGCAGAGCTGGTTACGGTGGAGATACCGAGGAATATCAGCGAGGTCAGTAAGGCTTGTAAGGGACATCTGAAAGGAACGGCCATAGCTCTTGCTGTATCAGACGAGATCAAGAGTGTCTATACCGAGATCGCCAGTCTGTCAACACTATGTACCTCACTGGTCAAGACCAAGACGGTGGACGGCAACAAGGTGAACCTCCTGAATGCCGCAGAACGCTACTGGCTATGCGAAAAAATCGTATCGTCGCTGGAAGACATCAACTCAGCGTTGTATGTCCTCTCCTGGCAGATACAATATCTGTCATGGGAAGACCTCTGGCGAGGCCTCGATCCCGATACCTGGGCAAACTACATGCAAGGAAAATGGATGGCCGAGGCATGTATCAGGGACTGGGATGAACTCTTGAAGTAAGAAACACACTTTAATCATAAAAAAGGATAATAGAAATGGAAAACACAAAATCAATCGGTATCTGTCCGATTTGCGGACAGGGCCACATCACAGAGCATCCCTTCGGATGGGCATGCGACAATTCAAGTAAGAACGCTGACGGCACCTGGTACAACTGTAAGTTCGTCGTGTTCCGTCAGTACCATGGAGCCAACATCACCGAGAATGACGTGAAAACGCTGTTGGAGACCGGTGAGACGGGCGAGCTTCAGATGTGCAACAAGGAAGGTAAGCCCTTTATCGGAAAACTCGTCATCAAAGAAGGAAAAGTGCAGCTGGCATTTCCTCCCCGTTATCTGGAGGGACGTTGCCCCGTCTGTGGAGGACGTATCAAGGTCACTGGTAAGGGCTATGCCTGTGAGAACTACTTTAAGAAGGATGACAGCCACTGTACCTTCTTTATCGGCAGTACCATCTGTAACAGGGTCATCACGGAGCAGGAAGTAGAAAATTTTCTGGCAGGAAAAAAGCAGATCCTCGATGGCTTCTGTTCCAAGGCTGGCAAGCACTTTTCTTCCTTGCTTTGTACCACAGTCGAAGGAAAGGTGATGCTGAACTCCACCATCTGCCAGTGTCCGCAGTGCGGCGGTGAGATACGGGTCGGGCCACGAGCCTACAACTGTTCGAACTACAGCAATGAGGACGTAAAGTGTCAGTTCTCCGTTTGGCGAACCATTGACGGCCATGAGGTGACACCCGAAGAGGTAAAACAGCTCTGCGACAAGGGCGAGACAGACGAAGTCATTCACTTCTACCGTAAGGACGGAAGCCAGTTTGACAAGAAACTGAAGCTGGAGGACGGGAAGACCATCCTGGCATAAGCAGTGAATTAGCGAAAATGCACGATACAACAGAAAAGAATAAAAGATAGTAAAGAAGAATAAAGGAGAATAAACGAAAATGAAAAGCGCAAAATTTGTTTTATTAGCCATGCTCTCAGTGGTGCTGCTGGCATCCTGTCAGAGCCGTGAGATTAAGGTCAAGAAGTTAGTGAAAAGCCACTTGGAGCAGTCGTTGGACAATCCCCAGCATCTGAAGATCAAGGAGATTGCAGAGCCGGACTCTGCCTTTGGCCTGAACTATTTTTCACCCCAAGAGCAGGCATACTTGCTTGGTACGGTCACCAATGTCACCAAGGTTCTTATGGAGCGCACGGCCTATATGACCAAGCCCGACTTGGACGATGCCTATACGATGACCCTTGCTGACTTGGAGATGCGTATGTCCACAGGACTCTTTTCGGGGATGCTCGGTGACTGCAAGAAAGGCCCGTGGTCAGGCTGGAAAGTCCGTGTGACCTATACCTGCAAGAGCAAGTACGGCTGTAAGTACAAGGCACAGCGTTGGTACTTCCTCGATAAGGACTGCCAGACCGTCATCCGCAGTTTTGACCTGCCCATTGTGAACACGGGTAAGGCAGACAAGACGGCGAACCCCAAGGCTGACGGTAAGACCAAGCACGGCAATGCCGCCAGTAAGATCATTATGTCAAAAGTCAAATAAACGGTAAACTACCCATCAAATAGAAATAAGCTATGAAAAACACAGTCAACAAGTATTTCGAGGTCAAGGTCAAGATACAGAAGACCCAGGAGGACGGCACCCAGAAGAAGGTCAGTGAGCAGTATGTCGTGGAAGCCGCCACCTTCGGAGAGGCAGAGCGTCGTATCACAGAATGCCTGAAACCCTATATCGAGGGCGAGTTTGACGTTACCGACATCAAGATAGCAGGCTATTGTCAGATTATCAAAGGCGATGAAGATGCAGACAAGTTCTTCAAGGCAAAGGTATCGTTCCTGACAATGGATGAGACTACAGGTAAGGAAAAGAAGACCTCAGAGCTTTATTTGGTACAGTCTGATACGCTGGAGTCTGCAGAGAGTGATGTGAAGAGCTTCCTGAATGACGGCAATACCACCATCAGCAGTATCTCAGAGACAGTCATCCTTGATGTTTTTCCTCTTGATTGAAGACCATGAAGGTAGTATTAGCAGAGAAGCCCAGCGTTGCCCAGAGCATTGCCAAAATCGTAGGAGCCACCCATAAGAAGGATGGCTTCTTCGAGGGCAGCGGCTGGCAGGTGACCTACGCATTCGGTCATCTGATACAGTTGGCCATGCCGGAGAACTACGGCTATAACAGTTGGTCGAAGGGTAATCTTCCCATGCTGCCCAAGGAGTTTATAATGATTCCCAGACAGAAGAAGGACAGAAAGACCTATAAGAATGATCCTGGCGTGATGAAGCAGCTTAGAATCATCAAGCACCTCTTCGAGGATGCCGATGAGATTATAGGTGCTACCGATAGTGCCAGGGAGGGAGAGGCCATCCTTCGTTATATCGTGAACTATCTCGACATCAAGAAACCTATCTCCAGACTCTGGATCAACAGTCTGACCGATGCCGCCATCAGAGACGGACTGAGTCATCTGCAGCCCGATAGCAACTATGACAATTTGTTTCTCGCTGCCAAGGCACGTAGTGAAGCCGACTGGCTCGTGGGCATGAATGCCACACAGGCCTGCAGCATCATGGGAAAGTCGCTCTATTCCATCGGCAGGGTGCAGACCCCAACACTGGTGATGATCGTGGAGCGATACCTACAGAACAAGGATTTTAAGAGTGTTCCCTTCTGGCAGGTGGCTTTGAACACTACGGATGGTGTGAAGCTGATGAGTGCCGGTAAGTGGGATGAGAAAGGCGAGGCAGAACGGGCCTATAACACAGCCAGCAAAGCCCGCAGCGGTAAGGTCATCAAGGCCGAGAAGAAGCAGAAGACAGAGCTGCCACCGTTGCTGTTCAGTCTGACAGACCTACAGAAGGCTGCTAACTCCAAGTACGGCTATTCTGCCGACAAGACCTTGAACATCGCCCAGAGTCTCTATGAGAAACAGTTGATTTCCTATCCAAGAACTGGATCGAGTTATATTCCTGATGATGTGTATGACACTATTCCTAGACTCTTGAAGAACCCGGTCTTTGACAAGTTCCGTGAAGCGGTAAAATCCATCGAGAAACCGTCAAAGCGTAGCGTTGATGCCAGTAAGATAGAAGACCACCATGCCCTGATAGTGACAGGCATATCTCCTAATACCAAGGACATCAAACCTGATGAGCAGGTTATCTATGACATGATACTTGGCAGGATGGTGGAAGCCTTTTCACGACCCTGTGAAAAGCTGGTGTCTGCCTATACCGTAGATGCAGGTGGCTATCTCTTTACGGTATCGAGTACCATCATCCTTGAAAAGGGCTGGCGAGCAGTCTATGGCACAGATGATAAGGAGCGTCCTACTGTTCCTGTATGGCGACAAGGCGAGACCGTATGTTTTACCGGTGCAGAGATGCAGCAGGGCCAGACCAAGCCCAAGCCGCTGCATACAGAGGGTACGTTACTGGCTGCGATGGAAACCTGTGGCAAGGATATTGATGACGAGGCACAGCGTGAGGCTATCAAGGATAGTGGTATCGGCACACCTGCAACCAGGGCGGGTATCATCGAAACCCTTGTTGCCCGTGGGTATGTTGTCAGGGAAAAGAAGTCGCTCGTTCCAACGGCAAAGGGCATGGAAATCTACAAGATTGTGAAGGATATGGATATTGCCAATGCAAGTCTGACGGGTCAGTGGGAGGCCAAACTCGCTGCCATCGAGCGAGGGCAGATGAATGTCAACGAGTTCAACAGTGACATCGTGGAATATACCAGGCATGTGACCGATGAGTTCCTAAACTCTGGTCTGAAGCCTATCCTTACTGGAAAGCAGACAGAGATAGAATGTCCGATCTGCCATCAGGGGCATATCCGTTTCTTCGACAAGGTTGCCAACTGTTCCAACGAAGGTTGTAACTTTCATATCTTCCGTACCATTCTGGGAAAGAAGCTGACCAATAGTGAGCTGACCGACCTCATACAGAAAGGCCAGACCCATGAACTGTCAGGATTCAAGTGTAAGGACGGCAAGCCTTTCAAGGCGCGACTCAGGCGAGACGACAAAGGAGGCATAGCCTTCGTGTTCAGTCAGAAGAAATAGCATGAATCATCACTAGAGAGAACAGATCAAGACTGGAATCAGGATAACAGGAATACACTTACAACGATGACAAATACGATGTCTTACTATCGCCGCTATCTGCAGCTGCTGAAAAAGCAGTATGGTAGCGGTTTCCCCATAGAGGATGATGAACTGGATGAGCGTGCTGATGCAGCAGAGGAAGAATATGAGAATGCCCGTCGTGACGGCCTGACCGTTGACCAAGCACAGGAGCGAGCCATGACGGCGCTGCTGGAAGGAATGGAAATCGGAGAAGAGCAGGATGGCATACAATAAGAGACAGAAGCTACAGGATAACATCGAGGCCATCAAGGTGGCCTTTGCTGCGGAGCGAGGGGCTGAACTGTCAGAGGCAGACCGTGAAAAGCTGCGCAGGTATAGCGGCTTCGGTGGTCTGAAGTTCATCCTGAACCCTGCGGACAGTGATAGTGACAAGCAGTACTGGAAGAAGTCCGATCAAAAGTTTTTCAACCAGACAAAGGAACTGTTTGACATAATCCGTGAAGGTGCCAAGGACGAAAAAGAGGCAAAGGAGTTGACGGATAGCATCAAGCGCTCCGTAAATACCGCTTTTTACACCCCACAGCCCGTCATCGACACTATCGTCAAAGTGATGAAGGATGCTGGTGTGGAGGTGCAGTCGATGCTTGACCCCTCCGCTGGTATCGGCAAGTTCGGCGATGCCTTCAAGGGTGACTATCCTGATGTGAGGGTCAGTGCCTTTGAGAAGGACCTGCTGACAGGTCGCATATTGAAGGCTCTTAACCCACAGGACAGTATTACCATAGGCGGCTTTGAGACCATCAGTCCTGAGCTGAAGGGTACATTTGATGTTGCGGCATCTAATATTCCCTTTGGCGACATCAAGGTAGTGGATGATGAATACCGAAAGAGTGGCAACGACGCAAAACGCTATGCTATTTCTACCATCCACAACTACTTCTTCATGAAGTCACTTGACATGGTACGAGAGGGCGGTTTCGTGGCCTTTATCACCAGCAGGGGTTTTATGGATTCTCCGGCGAACAATGCCATCCGAGAGGAAATCAGCAAGGATGCGCGTTTGGTAGGAGCCTTCCGCCTGCCTGACGGTATGTTCCGCGATGAAGCCGGGACAGATGTAGGCTCAGACCTGGTAGTCTTACAGAAATACACCGGCTATGACAAGTCGCTCGACCCAGACACACAGGCATTCTGCGAGGTCAGTGAGGGTTTTAAGGCCATGAGCGGTGAGGACTGGAGTGACATCACCATGAATGCCCATTGGTGGAAGTCGATGATGGCCCCGGACAGTGAGGCTTTTGTGGCTACCAGGATGGAGCGTGGAACAGACCCTTACGGCAAGCCGACACTCGTCTTTTCACACGAGGGCGGGATGGACGGCATCACAAAACTGCTGACGGAGTATCTGAAGCGTGATCTGTATAGCGACTTTGTTGAGTATTATAGATCCAATGCCCCCAAAGCCGAGGAAAAAGAGGTTGCCTCCAAGGAGAAGGAGGAGAAAACGGTCAAGGAGCCGGCACAGGCGCAGGGTCTGGCGGTATCGGCAGAGCAGACAGTAAAGCCGGTGGAACAGGAACATGAAAATGCAAGTGTCCGACGCCATACTCAGGCCCCTGTGCAGCTCGACCTCTTTGCGATGTGGGATGAACAGGAGGCAGGAGGAGAAAGAACTGCCACTGCCCCGGAACAACCACAAGTAACAGAGCAACCCAAGGTAAAGACACTTGATGAGCAGCGGCTAGAACTTTACTATCAGGTGCGTGATGCCTACGAGGAGCTGTATGACACGGAGGCCCAGACCCGACAGGAGCAGCCAGAACTTCGCGAGAGGCTGAACAAGGCCTATGACGAGTTTGTGGAGAAGTTCGGCCACCTGAACGAGCGCAAGAATGCCAGGGTGATCATGAACGACCGTAAAGGCCGTGACGTGCTGGCCATCGAGAATGTCGAGGGCAGGGAGTTCGTGAAGTCCGACATCTTCGAGCGTCCCGTGTCGTTCGTGGCTTACGAGATAGACCATGCGGACACACCTGAGGATGCCCTCTTTGCCTCACTCAACCGCTACGGCAAGGTGGACTTGGAGTATATGTCCGGCTTGACGGGCAAGACAGAGCAGCAGTTGGCAGATGACCTGAAAGGGCGTATCTACTACATGCCTGGTGGTGACTATGAAATCAGTTCCAAGGTACTGTCAGGCAACATCTATGAAAAGCTGGCCTACGTGAACGATGCCCTCGAAATGGCTCAGGAGCATGCCGATGATCCCAAAATACTCCCACAATTGCAAGAGACGAAGGAGGCATTAGAAGCCGTGCTGCCCCAGCAGATTGCCTTCGATGACATCGGTCTGCAGTTCGGTGAGCGGTGGATTCCGACATCCTACTACGAGGACTATATCGGAAAGCTTTTCGATACGAAGATGGAAATCCACTATGCCGAGCACATCGATGAATACTCGCTGAAGGCCGAGGACCGCTACAACCTGAAGATCCGTGAGGAATACTGCGTGCGTGGAGAGTACAAGGACTACGACGGATTGGCGCTGCTGTCCCATGCCTTCCACGACACCACCCCCGACATCCAGAAGTGCATAGGCTCTGATGCCAACGGTGATGACCTGAAGGGGCCGGACATGGAGAAGATACAGCTGGCCAACGCGAAGATCCAGGAGATCCGTGAGGGCTTTACGGAATACCTCACCAACCTGCCCAAGGAGAAGCGCGACGAGTTGCAGGAGATGTACAACAGGAAGTTCAACTGTTTTGTGAAGGCCAAGTATGACGGCAGCCACCAGACTTTTCCGGGTATCGACATGAAGGCTTTAGGCAGCAGCCGCTTCAACGTGAAGGACATCTACAAGAGTCAGAAGGACTGCGTGTGGATGCTCTTGCAGAACGGCGGTGGCATCTGTGACCACGAAGTGGGAACCGGAAAGACCCTTATCATGTGCATGGCAGCCCATGAGATGCACCGTCTGGGACTCGCCAACAAGCCGATGATCATTGCGCTGAAGGCCAATGTCGCCGAGATAGCGATGACCTATCAGGCCGCATTCCCTGATGACAGGATCCTCTATGCCAGTGAGAAGGATTTTTCCCCTGCCAACAGGAGCAAGTTCTTCAATAACATCAAGAACAACGACTATGCCTGTGTCATCATGTCGCATGACCAGTTTGGAAAAATACCCCAGGCAGCGGAGGTGCAGCGGCAGATACTGTCGGATGAACTTCGCGACATTGACGAAGCACTTGACATCCTACGTCAACAGGGAGGCAATGTCTCTGGCCGTATGCTGACGGGTCTGGAGAAGCGCAAGGAGAACCTGTCTGCAAAGATGCTGGAACTCCAGAATGACATGGCCAGACGCAAGGATGACTTCGTGGACTTCGGCATGATGGGTATCGACCATATCTTTGTCGATGAGAGCCATCAGTTCAAGAACCTCACCTTTACGACCCGTCATCAGCGCGTGTCTGGCTTAGGCAATCCCGCAGGGTCGCAAAAGGCCCTTAATCTGCTCTATGCCATCCGCACGATACAGAACCGCACGGGCAAGGACCTGGGAGCGACGTTCCTGAGTGGCACCACCATCAGCAACTCCCTGACGGAGCTCTATCTGCTGTTCAAGTACCTTCGTCCTGAGGCGATGGAACAGCAGGGCATCCACAGCTTCGATGCCTGGGCAGCCGTCTATGCGAAGAAAACCTCCGACTATGAGTTCAACGTGACCAATGCCGTCGTACAGAAGGAGCGTTTCCGCTACTTTGTAAAAGTGCCGGAGCTGGCCACCTTCTACAACGAGATCACCGACTACCGCACAGGTGAGGACGTAGGTCTCGACCGTCCGGATATGAATATCATCCTGCACAACATGAAGCCCACTGCCGACCAGCAGGATTTTAATCAGAGACTGGTGCAGTTTGCCCAGACGGGTGACGGGGAACTCATCTACCGTGCGCCGCTCTCCGACCGCGAGCAGAAGGGAAAGATGCTCATTGCGACCGATGCCAGCCGGAAGGCCTCGCTCGACATGAGACTGGTAGCCCCTGAACTCTTCGGTGATGACCCCGACAACAAAGCCAGCCACTGTGCAAGGCTTGTGTCGGAGTACTATCGGAAGTACGACGAGCAGAAGGGAACGCAGTTCATCTTCAGTGACCTCTCGACCTACAAGCCCGGCGAGTGGAACATCTTTTCGGAGATCAAGGAAAAACTGGTTAACGACTACGGCATCCCTGCCGAGGAGATCCGCTTCATTCAGGAAGCGAAGAACGAGAAGCAGCGCAAGGAACTCATCAAAGCCATGAACGAGGGCAGCATCCGTGTGCTGTTCGGTTCCACCTCGACATTGGGTACTGGTGTGAACGCCCAGAAACGCGCTGTGGCAGTGCATCACATCGACATACCTTGGCGACCATCTGACCTGGAACAGCGCAACGGCCGTGCACGACGCTCCGGCAACGAGATAGCCAAGCAGTTTGCGGGCAACAACGTGGACATCATCATCTATGCCGTAGAGCGGACACTTGACAGTTACAAGTTCAACCTCCTGCAGAACAAGCAGCTCTTCATCAACCAGCTCAAGACAAACAGCCTGGGTAGCCGTGTCATCGACGAGGGCGCGATGGACGAGGAGAACGGCATGAACTTCGCGGAGTATGTGGCCGTGTTGTCGGGCAATGACGACCTGCTTCAAAAAGCCAAGCTCGAAAAGAAGATCATGGCTTTAGAGTCAGAGCGCAAGACCTATATGCAGGCCCGGCGCGAGACCGAGTGGCGCTTGCAGGGTGCCCAGGAGAAGGTGGAGAAGAACGATACCGTCATCCAGAATATGACCGAGGACTATGAGAAGTTCCAGAAGGCAGCCAAATATGGTGAGGACGGCACAGTATTGCCAGGTCTGACGATGCCGAAGGTCAGGGAGTTCACGGCAGACGGAGCCTATAATGTTGAGGGCATGGGTGCTGCCTTGCAGGATGCAGGGCGTACCATCGGCAACAAAGGCCGGAAGATGGGTGAGGTCTATGGCTTTTCGCTGATGGTGGACTCCGTCTACATGTGGGATGAGAAGATGAGGAAGGAGGTCTATGCGGGCAACAAGTTCTACCTGCAGGGACACTACCAGTATGAGCATAACAACGGCAAGCTGGCTATGAGCAAGGACAACCGCTTGGGTGCCGTTCGCTACGGTGTGCAGGCACTCGAAAAGATTCCCGGGTACATCAGGCAGTATCAGGAACGCATCGAGAAATTGCAGCAGGATATTGCCGAGTACCAGCGTATTGCCGGAAAGGCGTGGGTCAAGGAGGATGATCTGAAGGACTTGAAGCATGAGATGGAGGCACTGGAGAAAAAGATCCAGGCCAGTCTGGATGCTACTACTCAGAACATGCCCAAGCCGAAGGAAGAGCCGTACAGGATTACGAAGGAAGGCCGCTACCATACCGTCACCTTTGAGCGTGATGCTTTTCCACTCGTGTCTATCAAGGAGATGCGCGAACTGGCAGATACAGGCAGCTGGAGGAATCACGGCTATGTGCGCTGCGGCCATTGGGACGGTGACATGATGGTCAGCGACCCGGAGGTGATCGCTGAGTTCTCCTTGCGACAGAAGGCCGAGGAGTTCATCCATAAGGTCGTGGAGATGAATACGGAGCGGATGAACGACAAGGAGTTTATCGTGGCTCTGGCCAGTCAGGACACCGACGTCGATAAGGTCAATCAGGATAACGAGTGCATCTTCGCGGCAAGGAAGATGCTGGCTGCACAAGAGACAGAGAAGCAAGAAACGAAGGAAGAAAAGGGAGAGGTGCGTATGGCTGCTGAAATGCCGGCCGGTGATGTCCCTGACAGGAAGGTTCGTGTCGGATTCCTTACTGAAGGTGTCACCGTGAATGCCGTTGATGACTATATAGGCCGGTCTGTCATTGAGTCGGACCAGCGCCGTCTCTCCGTTGAGCGTGACGAGCAGCGTGTATATGAGCTTGGATTCGGTAATTCTGACAAGGATTTCAGGAACTATAAGTTCTTTACCACTGACATCCATTTTGGCCTTGCTCCGACTGTTCTGGAGGAGGCGGCTTTCCAACTGCTCGGCTATGAGCGCTTTGCCATTGCCGGTATAGGAGGAAAGGATGTCATGCCCAATCCGTGGGATGATCTTTTCAATACACTTAAGTGGGCTGTTGACAACAAAGGGCTCAGTCCTGAATACATGAAGCGGGTGAGCAAGTATGACTTCTCCGTTCCTGAGAATGGGAATGGCGATCGCCCACAACATACATCTGATGAAGAGTGGAACCATTATGTAAAGCAGGTGAATGCCAATGAGCGGCGTATCTTCTCCTCTGAGGAACTTCGTGAGATTGCCGCTGTCCTGCCGGATGCGTTCAAACTTGACCTGTTCAACGACCTTGTCAACATCAGCCGCATTGCCGACGTTCATGCAGTCGTCAACCATATTCTCGTGCAGAATGACGGTGACGATGCCGTACGTTTCGTAAATGCCGTCAAAGAACGTCACCAGCTTCTTCGTGACCAGGGACTGCCTGTTGATGCCGATGCAGACCGTGCCATTATCCGTGAACTTCTCGCAGAACGTCCGTTGCTGGCTGCCGCAGAGCAGAAGAAGCCAGAGACGAAGGAAGAAACAGCCAGTCCTGCAGTAACCGCACAGAGAAAGCCGACGGCACGGGAAAAGCATAAACAGGAAGTACTCAATATCCTTGCTCAGGGTACGTCGTTCAAGGGAACTACCCGATACGGCCAGGAAACCGTTTTTTCGGCAAACTACTTTGAACTGGCTGACGTCGTGCGGTTGAGTAATGGTGAGCAAGGCGGTGACTTGACATACTCTCCTACCAATTTTATCAAGGCTGTCAGGAATGGTACTCTTACACAGATAGAAACTATGGAAGAAACAAAACAGGAAACAGTTGAAAAGCCGATGACGGTTTATTCCTTAGGCCAGTATGGAGTTGGCGAGTATGGTGAGGAACTACGCCAGTTGGCCCATCAGCTCAAAGAGGGCGCATCGAAAGAGTCATTGGATAAATCTGTAGATTTGCTCTCAGCCATCTTCGAGGACATACCGAAAGAGGAGCACGACAGACTTGTCTTAGTGCCGATGCCAGACCATAAGGGACTCCCCGGATATATGGACGAAGTCGTCTATGAGATTGCTGAGAAGCTGGATTTAGACAACAACAACCGGCTCACCTGCTCGCCCCATCAGTCGTTCTATGACTTGAAAAAGGAGCAGGGAATGGACAACCTGCCTGACATCAAGTTCTTCTACGACGGGAAACTGTCGAAGGATTCGATAGTCGTATTGGTGGATAACGTCCTCGACACAGGACATACGCTGAGTCAGGCAGCAAAGGTTGACTTCGGTGAAGGCGTAGAGGTACGTGCTGCTGTACTGGCTCATACAGACAACTATCAGCAGTATCACCCTGAGATAGAAGTCAAAGAACTGGCACAGACACAGGAAGTCAAGATGGCTGCCGAGGAGATCCATGCTAATCCCGCGACGGAAGAAAACAAAATGGAAGAAAAGAAACCATATCGTATCGACATAGGCGAAGCCCCCTTTGTCTTTGGTGAGTATCATGTCCAGTTCCAACCGGACATCATGAATGTCACCTTTGGGGAACAGGAGGAGATTGCCAAAGAGTATGGCGGTGAGATGCGTGTCACACGTGGCAAGGAGTGGGCCGACTTCATGAGACGGGATGATGCGGAGCAGTTCGCAGAGCATGTTGTTTCGCTGAATGATGAGCGTGAACAGGCTCAAAATGCGGGAAAGAACCTCTATGAGCTGGCCAGCACCTATCGTCTGGACTATCTGCCGCTGACCCTGCGACTGCCTGTAACCGTAGAGGACCACGACGACGGCGTGGATAGGAAGGACCTTGTCATCTCCTATGCGATGGTCACTCATGGCGGTGACATCGATGTGTATGCTGACTGTTTCGATGCCTACGACAATAAGAACGCGATTTCCCTGGAGTCATTGCCAGAGGACGCACAGAAACAGGTGAAGGACGGACTCAGTGATATATTGGAGGACGATGACCGGCAGATCAGCGTTTATGTGGACACCAAACGGGTGCCTGACTATGCCTTGCCCGCCATCGTCAATGGTGACTTCGGCAACCTCGATGCGGAAGAGACGAAGATGGTGCAGGAGTTTATGGATGCCTATCCGGGCCACCTCCTTCTGCCTCGTGACGAGAGTCCCAGCTTCACTAACAGACCCGCCTTTGGCATGGCCGCAGACTGTGTTCCCGTTGACATCATCCGTATCGCCTCGCCCAAGCAATGGCGCGAGGAGCAGGAACGGATAGAAGAAAAGCGTGCTGATGCTGAGAAGGAGGCACGTGTCGAGACCAATCTGCAGATGGAAACGGAAAAACAGAAAGGAGCCGAGGAAAGAACCAAGGCGGGAAAAGATGAGAAGAGTGAAAAGCCGAAAGCTATAGCAGCCGAAGCCACCCTTCTTGTTGCAGCCCTGGACTACGCCAAGCAAAATCAGGGTGTCTGGCTCAACAAATGTGGTACGTTGTCAGAAGAGGACATCAAGCAGTCCCGTATGTTAAAGCCTTACGAGGCATTGAAGATGCTGCTCCAGAATGATGGAAAGGACAGTTGCCAGACGGTGGACATGAAGAAAGAAGACAGTTCAGCCTATAGGCAAGTCCAGTCGTTGAAGGAGAAGCACCCCGATGCCCTCATCCTGATGCGAGGCGGTGACTTTTACCAGGCATTCGGTGAGGATGCCCAGAAAGCTGCAAGAACGCTGGGTATCACCAATTCCCGACGTGAGACAGGCAAGGGCGAGAAGTACGACTTTGCCGAGTTCCCCCATCATGCTCTTGATGTCTATCTGCCGAAATTGGTAAGAGCCGGATACCGTATCGCCATCTGTGACCAGCTCACAGACACCAAGGAGGACAAAGAACAGGCAAAAGCCATCTATGACAGGGCCGACAAACTGGTAAAGGCTCTCCAGAAGATTGATGAGCGTGTTAAGGTCAATACGTTGCTCAATACGGGGTATGATGCCAAGTCGGGCTATCTGTACATCAACAGCAGCCGCAAAGCCATGGTGGGCAAGGAAAAGGACAAGGCCGTCGAGCGGAGCTGTGACATCTATCGTGCCGCCATTGCCTTTACAGGTGCCGAATGTCGTCTGAACCGCAAGGCACCGGAGAAACTGCTTACTGCCGATGCACAGAAGTATGAGCGTCTGGTGCAGGAACTGGCCACTGGTATCGTTATGGCCCGACAAGGGCTGCCCGCTTCGCTCTCGCGTGACAGTATGGAGATGATACCCTTCTGGCAGGAGCAGTTGAAGACCAATCCCCGACTGCCAGAACATCTGGAACGTGACGTGAACAATGCCATGCAGACGCTGCACCTCATTGTGCAGGGCAAAGAAGTGGACTACGCTGCCATGCGGAGTGAGTCACCGACAGCTGAAGTTACCAAGGCACACACAGAGGCTGCCCAGCCAAAAGAGCACGTTCCCAGCATTGCCGCTGAGGAAATCACCCGTACCAGTGACATCAAGATGGTACCGATGACCCGTGTTGACAGGGGCAAGGTGGCACAGGAGGTAAGGATGACTACAGGAAAAGAGGAAACCCCTCGCAGGACGCATCATCGTTAAAATGAAAGGATAATATCAACCAAATAATATCAACAAACAAAGAAGAGAATATTATGAAACAGAAAGAATCAATGAAACAGACAAAACAGACAACACCGGTAAACCTGTTCAATTCGCTCCAGAGCAAGGAGTTCGGTAAGGTAAGAGTAGTAAGCAACGAGAAGACTGGCGAGGGCTACGTCAGTGCCGATGACCTGTGCCGCATCCTGGAATTGTCAGAGAAGGACGTATTCCCGAAAATCTCCAGCCATCTCTATACCGTCATCTTAGAAGATACCGGTGACAAGCAGCAGAAGATGCCCTTCGTAGATGAGAGTGGACTCTATATGATGTTCCTGCTGAGTAAGAGGGAGGATGCCATCCGTTTCCAGGACTGGCTGAATGAGGAGTTCCTACAAGCCCTCTATGAACAGAGAAAGGCTCTTGCCGGGCTGAAGAAGGATGACAGACTGGTCGCCGAGTCAAACCTGCAGCTTCAGGCTTTGCGTTATATGGCCACTGCCAAGAACGTAGAGAGGTCCGGTCATTTCAGAGTAGGGAAGGATATTCCCGATCTGACTATGTCCCATCTGAGAGGCTGGTGGTATAACCCTAACGATAATTCAACATTCATGCTCCAGTTCAACTGCAAGACCGATTGCTATATCTATGAGAATATCAGGATGAACGTCTATCTGACGAAGCAGGAGGATGGCAACACGGAAGCTTGTGACATGCGCATCCGATTCCTCGACCTCGACGATGGTAGTTTTGAGTATCTGTCCTATGATACGTGGCTGCCAAGCGATGCCGTATCTGACAATACGATTCTCGACTACCTTCTGGAGGAGCTTACGCTTGATGTGAATATTCTGGATCCGGAGAATGTTGACCTTGTGGTTCTGCTGAACGGCACGATGTCATTCCATCGATCACGACGTTTAGAAAACAGTAATGACCATCCGCTGATAGAGTTTGTGTAGTGGGATAAGGTGTGAAACCAGAAAAGAAAAGGCAGGGAGTCGATGGTGATTCTCTGCCTTTTGGCTTCCATAAATGAAGAAATCCCTAGAAATTACTTGTTTTAGCCAATTTTATGCACAAAAATAGAGTTGGAATTGAAAATCTTGGGAATTTTTCATTGAAAATCTTGGGAATTTTTGTATCTTTGCCGCAAAAATCGAGATTTATGTATTATCAAAGGCTTATAGAAGATGCAATTGCACTGAAACTGAAGTCATCTGGAGCAGTGCTTGTGGCAGGACCAAAGTTCTGTGGAAAGACAACCACGTGTATGTTATATCAGAAAAGTTTCGTGAAACTAAACACGAAACAGGCTATTGCTATGGCGAGAATGAATCCAAGAGCCATGCTTAACGGAGATAAGCCAAGACTTATAGACGAATGGCAGAAAGCACCAGACATCTGGAACCAGGTAAAAGATGATTTGGATTTTGAGTACCAGTTCGGAAAATATATCCTCACAGGCAGTAGTACGCCTGCAGACAAGACTGAGATTCATCATACAGGTGCAGGAAGAATAGCTCCACTCACGATGCGTCCGATGACGCTGTGGGAGTCAAAAGAGTCGAAAGGCACCGTATCGCTGAAGGACTTGTTTGAAGGGGGTAAGAATTTCCCATGGGACATGAATACAGATTTTACACTGGATGATGTCGCATTCTTGCTATGTAGAGGAGGTTGGCCTATTTCGGTACTGGCTCAGCGAGATATAGCCATTGAGATAACAAAGAACTATTATAATGGACTGTTTGTTTTCGAAGATAGTGAGAACGAAAGATTCCGGAATAAGAAACCAGAGGTTCTTAGGATGATTTTGAGAAGCTATGCACGAAACATTTCCAGCGAGGCTGCTGTCTCAACCATCATTTCTGACATTCGCCAAAGTAATGAGCGTACGATGGATGCAAAGACCTACGATGACTATATGGATGCCCTGAAAGACTTGTACATCATAGAGGACATGGATGCATGGAATCCAAACATCAGATCCAAGACGTCGATTAGAAGCACACCGACCAGACATTTCGTTGATACGTCAATAGCCTGTCGTAGTCTAGGCGTGAGTCCGGGAGATTTGATGAAGGACTTGAACAGTTTTGGACTATTCTACGAAGACTTTGCCGTAAGAGACCTAAGAGTTTATGCCGACTGTTTGGGTGGAACAGTGAAACATTATCGCGATAATGCAGGACTGGAGTGTGATGCTGTGGTACATCTGGAAGATGGCAGATGGGGTGGCATTGAAATTAAGCTTGGTGGTGACGATTTGATAAACGAGGGAGCTGAATCTTTGAAGACTCTCCAAAATAAAATCATAGAAAAGAGTGATGAGAAAGCACCATCATTTCTGTTAGTATTGACAGCTGTAGGTGGAGCCTACAAACGAGATGATGGAGTGTATGTAGCTCCAATTAATCTGCTGAAACCGTGATTATTGCAACTTGCAAATTTATAGTAATAAGCGAAATTTAGATACATCATCGGACGGATACAATTTTTGTCTTAGAGGTTCTTATGCTCCAAGATAACGGCTCCGTTTCTAATCAGATGATAAAGATTTAAATAAAGGGAAATAGGTAAAGCTATAAGGCCGATGGCCATAGAGACGGCCAGTTTGATGATCAGGAAAATAAGCATAGTTAGGCAACCGCCGATGCAGATCATGTTGTTCATGAAGCCGGAGAGTACGGACAGACCACAGAAGAGGGCTGCCATAGCATAGCCGTCAAAGATACGTCCATTAGGAACGTTGTCGAATACCAGGTTGAGCCTGTACCCGATGATGAAGAGCACAGCGTAAGTCACCAGACGCATGAAGGAAGAACGGAATACCCTTGCCTCGTAATAGTCGCTGAATATCAGGGAAAGCATGTTTCCAATTCTCTTGAATACAGTCGTGTTTGTTGTTGTCATCATAGTCGTACATTTTGAAATTGATAAATCTGAACTTGAGCCATATCCCTTTTGTGGAGTCTCATTCTCCATCAGGTTGCAGCCAGGACACATTAGCGTGCCTCACATGGACTGGGCATGTAATGTGTCTGGCTTGTCACCCGATGGAAGATTACCTATCAAAGAATACCGCCCTTCTCCTTCTGCATCCTTTGGATCTGCTCCTTGTTGCGCTCGATGAAAGTCCGGCATACCGCATTGAGGATGTTACCGAAGTTGAACTGTCGGCAGTTGATGCGGATGATGTCCAAGACCCGCTTGATGTCCGGGTTCAGGACAACGGTAATCCTGTTCTCGTCGGGATTGTCGTTGTAGAACTCCGCATATCTGACCATCATATCCCACTCGCCGGAGCCAGCCTCGATGACAGGCTGCACATTTGTCTGCTTGCCTCTCCGTGCTCTTGAAACTTTTGGCCTTTGTGGAGCTGTTTCAACCTGCATAACCTCAGAACCTTCATTCTGAACCACCTCCTCACTAACAGTATCAGAAACGGTGTCCTCTGCTGTCGTCACCTCCTTCTCTTCTGATGCAGTAGGTATAGGATCATTCTGCGCGTCCATGAAAGAGCCCAGTGTGTCCAGACTGAGGATGTCGGGCTGCTGAATTAACTTGTTTGCCATAATTATTCCAGTTTTTGAAGTTCGTTGTAAATCATATCGAAGGCAGGTGCCACGCACTCAGCCTGAATCTTCGTGTTTCCGAAGGTGTTGTAACGGGCTATATCAGCTCTGTCGGCCACCATCGGCGTGACGATACCGCCAGCCTGAGCCAGTGCCTCGTCCGTCTTCTTCCAAGTCTGAAGCTCCGCTGCCGTGCCACGGGTACGGATGACGAGGTTCGGCACGAATATCAGCTTCGGCTTCTGCCGTCCTTTGAGGTAGGTTATCCAAATCTTCCCCACCAGATTGAGAAACTTTTGTGTCGCACTCAGACAGTTGAACTCATACTGATACGGACATACGATGACATCGCTGAAGCCCAGCAGAGGTACCATACCCTCCAGATAGATGTTACCGGGAGAGTCAAAGAGATAGATGCCGTTGGCGGTCTTTACTGACTTTAAAAGCTGTGCCGACTGCTGCAGACGGTCAATCTCAATCTGCTTCACCTCGTAAGGAGCCTTATCCGTCTGGAGACTCTGACTGTCGAACCTGCGCTTGTCAACGATGGAGTGCTGGCGGTCACAGTCCAGGACGCAGACCTCAGACACTTTTTTCTCAGACAGATAGTTGGCGAAGAGCGTACACAGGGTGGTCTTACCTACGCCACCTTTCTCGTTCGCCCATGTAATAGTAATGTTCTTCTTCATTGCTTTATGATTTAAAAATGTTACTTTCTTGATAATAATCTCGATTATGACCTGCGGATCATAGCTCTCTCGTCATCCACCTCACCGTAGCTGTTTCGGTTGGCATCGGGATTGTAGTTGATGCGGTCGCTGCTACCGATGTCGTTGTTGATCTGCCGTACCTTACCCATGTTCGAGCTATGACGATGCTCCGAAGTCTCGATGTCAGCAGAACGTGAAGTCTTGAACTTGTCCATGTCAACACCTGCAGCTTCCATGTCAATGACTTCCCTCTTCGACGGATTCACGCAGAAGAACTTGTCTTCAAAACGGTACGTCCAGATACCCTCATCGTTCAGACGGTCAAAGATATTCTCGCTGTCACCTGCCTTATCCGACTCCAATAGACTGTTTATCGTGCTGATGGTGGACTGAATGTTATTGCCGTTCTCCGATACATGCAGATGGTCA
>JAFZIY010000007.1 GCA_017554105.1 Prevotella sp.
ACTAACCCCTGAAGCGAAAGATTATTATTGCACATACTACAATATGCTGCAAGACAAAAAGAGTTCTGCCGATGATTACATGCAGTATGTCTATAGTAAGTTGCAGATTATCATCCTCCGCTGGTCTATCGTTACCCATCTATTATGGGAGAAGAGTTTTGAGTACTATAAAAAAGGCACTATCTCTGGAGATGAAATGCTTCACTCAGTCCAGTGTATGCTATATTTTGAAAGTGCTGCTGAGAAGGTCTATCAAGAAATAAGCGGAGGAATGTATCAGGGTTACACCAAAGAGCAGAGTTTGAAGATACTGTATAACTCCTATGATGGTGAGGTTAATCTTCAGAAATTGGCTGACGCACTTGGTTGTTCACGCCAATATGTGAGCAAGACAGTCAATAAGAAAGACCTAAGTTGACAGGTTGCGCTAAAATTTAAAGTTATGCATTGGTTATCAGCAACATACACAACAAAAAGGCGCAACCTCGCAACCTTTGAGACGAATATGGCAGACAGAAGCCCTCCGCAGGAGTTCTCTGCCACTCTTTCTTAGAAGGGTGGTAGCCCACTAGCACCCTAAAGAGTGCACATGGGCTCAGGGAAGCATTCCCTAAGAACCTTTCCACAAGGGCTTCGCCCCTTGACCCCATCTTTTGAAATATAAATCACTAAAGCAACAAAAACAATATGGCAAAAAAGACATGCATACATTTCGACCCTGTTAAGCCAGGGTGTGAGATTCACAATTGGCGCTTGAAGGAACTTGACTATGTCATCAAGGAACTTACGCCAAACAATGAACACTGGGTTGATCCTCGATACGAAGGAAAGACCTTATCAGATATTCGCAAAGAAATCGCAGAACGTTATCAGGCCACCGTCGGACAGAAGATGCAGGCAAAAGCAGCTCCTATCCGTGAGGCAGCTGTCGTCATCAAACCTGATACGACGATGGCTGACCTGCAACTGTTGGCAAAGCAACTTGAAAAGGAGTTCGGCATCAAGTGCATTCAGATTCATATCCATAGGGATGAAGGTTTCAACAAAACCAATCCTGACCCTTCGAAGTTGAATCTGCATGCTCATTTTGTGGCAGATTGGACACACGACGATGGCACTTCACTTCGTCTGGGGCGTCCAGATACCTCAAGAATGCAGACTATCGCGGCAGAATGTCTTAAGATGGAACGTGGCAGCAGTTCCAATGTAAAACACCTCAATGCCATACAGTACAAGGAGAAAAAGGCTCTTGAAAATATCTCTTCCCTTAGGTCACTTGTTCGCAAGTCTTTTCTCTCTAAGGATGCCAAGAATACATTCTACAAGAGAATCGACCAACTTATAGAGGATCTTAAGGCAGACCCACTGAACATTGAACTCCAGCAACAGGTTGAGCAACTGACAGAAAAAGTCATGCAACTTCAAGCGGATATAGAGCGAAGGAAGCAACTGCACGAACAGGGTCAGAAAGTCATTTCGGCTTTAAGGGATGAAAACAAGCTATTGCGCAACAACAATGAACAGAGTGCAGCCCTTAACGAGAAGGCCCATAAGGAGATTGACAGCCTACGTAAGGAGAATATGGATTTGAGACGCAAGGCATATCCAGAACGTTATGTTCTACCCTCCTTCATCGACGTAGAAGCCACCCATGCCTATAAGGACAAACAGGGGCAGTGCCATATCACGATGAAGTTTACAGGTGGCTCCAAGGAATACAAGGAGAAAATGAGCAACGAGGACTTTGTGGCTTTCAAGAATGGTAGTCTGACAAAAGAAGAGGTTATCGCCAAGTATCATAAGTCCCGCATTGAAGCCTATATCAACAGAGCATTTTCAAATTCCGACAAACGTTCTGCCACTTTATCCCTCATAGAAAAAACCATCTTCAGTTACATGAATCTCTACTCCAGTTCTGCTTACGTTCCATCATCCAATGGTGACAATAAAAATCGCAAGAGAAGAAACTATGATGACATAGACAATATGAATGATGAAGAACGAAAAGGAATGGCATATCGATGATTACACAAAGCTCTCTCATTTAAGCAGCTATGATTAGAAAATAAAACGAAATTCGTCACTATTTTTTGTTTTTCGCAGGTTGAATGCTTCAATATCAATTATTTCTTGTATCTTTGCAGCCGCATCGTAGATTGGACTGGATTTACAACCCAAGGGGTTCGACTCCCCTCATGATGCAGGATTAAAGTTGAACATTAAAATGATAGTTTATGAAAACAAAAGAAAAGTTTCCGTTGACTACATTTATCAAAAATGTTCAGTCAACCCTTAGAAAGGTTGGTGAGTTTGCACTCAATAATATTGAGTATGTTTTGGTAGTAACGGGCATCGCTGCAAAGATTTATGAAACTCTTATTGCAGATTTCGATATGCCACTATCCTTTTACACAGACATGGCATTAGATATGCTTTTGGTGTGGGAATGGATGAAATACCAAATGGCAGACTGTAAAATCCTTAGGCGCAGGCTGGCAACCTGCGCCTTAAATTATCAATGAGACTATACTCCTTCTTCAAGCATTATTTTCAGTATTTGTGAAATGGTATTCTCATTGCTGATTTCACCACCTCTTCTTTTTGCCATCCCTGCAATAGCTTCGCTTTCACCACATACACGGAAATAATACCTCTGGCTTTCTTCCTGGTATTGGAAGTTTATTTTAAGTTCTTTATTTATTGCATCTAACACTTTCTCTGATATTTTGCATCCACCTAATACTGGAATTGCATAAGTATCTTCATCCCATTCGTAATCATCTCTGCCTACTCTGTATTGTCCATCAATATAATGCCAACACTTCATATTCCGAAAAATGCAATACTGATTGTAGAGTTCAGATGATATTTTAGGCGTTATGTACTTGTTACTTTCCCAAGTAGGGGTCAACTTCTTCCAAGCCTGTCTACAGAAATCTTCATTGTAATTTAATACAATATTAGATAGAATATCCAATTCTACATGATTCCTATAATCAGGGTGTATAACATCTCCAAGTCCCAATTCTTCTTCAATATACTTCGGCAATGACATTACTAGCCCTGTATATTTTCTATTCTTCCCTTTAGTGACAAATTTTAAATCTTTAATGGATTTGGAAAACAACCAAAAAACATATGGATTATACATATATGGAGATTCCAAATCAATTGTAATACCATAGTTTGAACCATATGGAGAATGAAAAGTTTCCTTCCTTTCTAATTTACAATTGTAAACCATACTGAGAATAGAATTGTATGGATCAAAGTATTTATGATGAATGTCCCATTCCCAATCCAGAGAACATTCTTTAAAAAAGTGGATATTGATCTCGGAGAAACTAATCCCAGACTCTATTTCTTTGTTTATTTTTTTTAGGATTGTACCTATAAAAGTTTTAATGCTGCCATCATGTTCATATATGTACTTGCCACCATCTTCTCCTCTTAAATGAAACTTATAACAATGTCCTTTACCTTCTTCTGCATTAGTATATTCCCAATAATTAATTTCTTCTACAAAAACATTTCTTATTTTTATTTCATCTGGCTGCATTGCAAGGGTTTCAACATCAAAATACCCTATTTCAATTTTTATTTCTTTAAAGTCCTTACCTTCTATTGATTGCGGAATAGGTGCACCCGCATACCTAAATCCAGTATAGGGGTCTCTCGTTGGAGCATCTCTATTTATACGAATATATGGAACTTTTGAACAATTAAGTTCAAGAGAATCTAATTGTGCCTTTTTGTTATTATCCTTAATAGGTATAACTTTGTATTGATTAACAATCAACATAATCTATTATGCATAAATGATGAAAAATGTATACTTCTCATGCCAAGCAGATTCTGATTGAACGCGAGTTAATAAAGGCAAGACAGTAGAGACAACCTCATTCAAAATGTGAAGAGAGCCATTCTGCTTGATCTATTGTCAGTCTCTTGTATTGAACATATCGACTTATACCATGCTCTTCCAATTCGTCACGATCAAGCCCATCACCATGATAAACAGGAGCGATATTTTTCAACTTGAAACAAGAGGTGTCATGCTTATATTTTCCACGCCAATATTTCATATCTGCTCGTACGCTATCCGTTTCGACAACTTGAAGCTTATACATTACACGATTGTGTTCTTTGTCTGATATGAACAAGTACACAATGTCACCCACCTGCATCTTTTTGTTTGCTTTCTTCCAATAGGCAATCCCCAAGTCACGAATGCTTCCGATATGATCAATGAAGCTTTCAATCCCAATTAGAACATAGTTGTTCATTCTGTTCCCTCCTTTCCATATTTCTTTCGATATTTCAAACAATCATTATAACATGAATCTGTCAACATCTTGTGAATGTTTGGATTACCAAAATTCTGATTCATCAATAGAAGTTGAGCATCCTTCTTATAGATACTTGCATCAAGTTTCCATTCAACCGCATCAAATTCTGCTTCTATCTGTTTGCGTGCATCTGTCAATTCATCTTGCAACTTATTTATTCGCATGAAATCAACCACACAGACAATTGCAAGAAGAATTATAGCAATAATGTAAAATACATGTTTTGACATTTTCTCTGGATTTTAATTATTTCTTTCCCTTTAGGTTTCCTATTGCTTAATATCCCAACATCGCTGCTGGCGTTATTCCTAAAGTAACACAAAGTAGACGGGCTATCTTCAGCGTAGGCTCTGCCCTACCTGAAACATAGTCGCTTATGCGTGAAGGACTGACCCCAATCTCTGAAGCCAATTGTTTCTGGCTCATCTTCTTCTCATCCAGAGAAAGTTGTATCAGCTGGGCAACGGTAGGTTTGCCAATGGGATAGTGCTCCTTCTCATAGTCAATGACAACATCCGACATCATTGTCAACTCTACTGCATTTCGGTCATTGGAAGGTGTGTTGTCATCAACTACTGGCAACAGTTCCTCGATCCGTGCTAATGCGAACTCATATTGTTCTTTGGTAATCTTTGCCATATTTGTACCTCCTTATATTATATCGTTGAAACGTCAATTTTATCGTATTCACTATGAGTTCCCACAAATCGGATGAATATATGTCCTATTGTGAACTTCACGACCACTACCAGACGATATTTATTGCCCCTGATGTCAAAGACATAATGTTGATTCCCAACGTAGTCTGTTGTGGGGAAGTCTGCCTTTATATCCGACAGATTCTTCCACTCTGCCTTTTCTGCGATGTCATACCATCGTTCAAGTGCAGCCTGAGCGTCTCCATGTCCTTCAGAACTATAGAACTCAACTAATCGTCTATGTGATACTATTCTCATATTCGGTGCAAAATTACATAATTATTTTGAATTTCAAAAGAAAATTGATAAAAATTACTGATTTTTAGAACTTTTCTTCTAGTTTTCTTTGTTATCTCGTGATTTTTGGTTATCTTTGCACCGCATAATGCAGAACAGATGATGATACTCTTCTGAGTGAAGAGCGAGTTAAGTGGAAGACCTGTCAATGAACTAAAGGGATAAGAACCACGAAATTCTATTTCCCAAAATTCATTTGTACGGTTTAAACTATAAAAAGCAGCATATCAACAAGATATAGATGCTGCGTGGGAAAGTGATTTTTTGCAAAGAAAAACATACTATCTGCAAATATAGCTCGTAAATCACATCATTTCAAGTATTTAAAATTTCATCCATTTTTGCAGATTTTTGATTTTTAACTTCGATATTTGCAGATCATCCTCTATTTTGTCCCCCAGTTGTCCCCCGAGATAATAGAAAATAGCCGAGGGACAAAAATATCTCATAGGTGGTGATTTACGTTTTCACATGTTATTTTGGAAGATATACATTCCAACTTATACAATGTAAAGCGCCACCTTCTTTTGCAATTTCTGCCATTTCTATTTGACGGATACAGCAATCGGGGAATGCTTCTTGAATGTATTGTTGAGCTATTGCATCTTCTTCAATGTTGAATTTAGGCATTATGATGTTTTTGCCAACTTGAAGAAAGTTGATATATGCCCAGTTGAGATCATAACAAGGTTTATCAACGTTGCCCTTGAAACGCATTTCTGTAACTTCAAAGCCGTAACTATCAAGAATCCGACGGATGGATGCTGCTTCTTCAGGATAGCAATCGCCATGATTACCCATCAGTATTCGATTATCGCCACACCATTTGATGAATCCATCCGAATGTCCATACACATCATCTTCATGCGGAGTCCAAGGAATAATGATAACAGGATGCCCAATTTCAGATTCCAGCAAAACCTTGAAATCTGTATCTCCTTTCTCACGTCCATTTTCCATAAATACTTTATCAGTCATCACAATATATGGACCGCATGGTACCATATTACCACCATCTATGATGAGGTCAGTCGAACGACAACTAATCCCCATACCTCGTAACACTTTGGTAGCATCAGTAATTGTCTCAATATCTTTTTTATTATTGCTCCTCACAAGATAATCAGGATAATAGCGATATTTCAAGAACTCATTTTCTCCCAATTGAATCGGCATATAATCGCGATCCCAATAATCATTTGTCGATTTCAGTTCTTTGGGCTCAATTCCCATTTCATTAAGCACATCCTTCAGACGCTTATAAAACTCTGGATGTCCTTCTTTATTGTCTTTTAACCAAGGAGAGAAATACACGAGGTTTGTATCTTTATCGTGCATTAATGTATCACAACGCACATATCTATAACGTCTATCCACAAATCTCGAAAAATTACTATATAGACATTTCCTTTCAGAAACTTCATGATATTCTTCAAGAATATAATCAACCTTACCCTCTACTGTTTGTTTGGATGTAAGTAGATTGATACGAGGTTCACGAATATAGCCCACCATACCATTATCATGCTCCAAAAGAACAGGAAATTCATTGTCGACACCAGTAGCATCATAGCACCTAAACAATTCAGCACAAGCCCATGGTCCATTTAGAACTTCACAACCATCTTCACTTATTAGTTGACGAATGAGGATGCCACCAAAATATGCACTATCATCGAGAACATACTTTTCAACACTCTTTCCTTTACTGTTAGCTCTAGACTCACGCTTAATATTACTGGCAAAATTTAAATCAATCCCTCCAAAGTCATTTACGTACCAGCATAAAGATTTTGATGCTCGTGGATGAGTGATGATATCACGATGATTCTTGTTGTAGAAGTAAAATTCAATCTCCTTAAAAAGATACTTCTTCTCACCCTTTTGGATAGCAAAACTTTCAAACAGCATCTTTGCTATTTGTTCAAAACGCTCTTCGATGTTAGATGTATTCATGTTGGCATCAAGAGTCATCCATTTACGTAGTTGTTCTGTATTGTTCATTTACCAAATTGTATCATAATACTACCTTAATCTAATTGAAGACTCTATTCATAATCACTCAAAATCTTCAGCTTCTTTTCTATCGTTCTCTTTAAACGACCATTTAATGATATATATAGATTAATATCGTCTAACTCATTTTTGTTGTTTATCAATAATTGTTTGTATTTTGCTTTTTCTTCATCTGAAGCAGAGTCTATTATTTCAGGAATTTGTGAAACCTTATCTTCAATATGCTTCATTATTTCAAGTTTACGGACTTCTTCAACAAGATTGTTATCTATTTTTTCTTGAACAGGTCCTTGATTCTCATAAGAAATTGGCTCAAATTCATTGGCTTTATACAATTGCCAGAAATTCCACACCAAATCAGACTTCTCAATCCTATTGTCTTTACATTCACTCAAGAAATTCTCAAATACGGGTTCATTTCCAAATATCTGGCGCCAGAATGGCTCACATGCCACAGAATTCCATTCTGGATCTGACGAAACCATTCCTAGACGAACAAATGTTTTTATGTAATAATGTGGATTTTCCTCCACTCTTTTTCTGTAGGCATCAATACATCCTTTATCTAAATACAATTTTCTTGATGTTTCTTCCATATTATCAACACATCGATACAACCAATTAAGAATATCATCTTCAGTAGCAGAAGTTTTTTTCGTTGTTTGAATAAACTTTTCTTTAATAAAAGGCCATATATCATCGTCTTTTATAAGCTCTTCATTCTCTTGTAGCTTCAATGTCTTATATTCATAATGAATATTTGTAATCAACGTTAATTTCACATCTCCATTTTTTACAATATCAAGTAAACGATTCTTATAAGCATCAAGATTTAAATCATACTTTTTATCATACCCTTTCAATTTCTCATTAGAAATAATCCTTAGGAATAACCAATATGCTCGCGAATTAGGCAGTTTACATGCTAAATATGCTACCATTTCAGCATATCGCCAAAAAGTCTTATTAGAAAAATAGTCCATGTTACGACTATCCAGATAATCTATGAAATCTCTTGAATTATCATCACTATCAACCCATTTGTCTATTGTGCTTGTCACATCATCCCATTCACACCAAAATAGAGCCTGCATATCCCTAATACGCAATGAAGAATAGATCTGGTTTACAAAGTAGTTATCAAAACTTTGTATATCACAAATATGTTTATAAGTATTTCTAACAGCATTATTATCTTTCGGGAATAGTAGTTTCAAAATGGGAAGTATTTTTGTATTATCATCTATTTCATCATTTAAATACCATATATTCATACTACTATAAAGTAAAGATTTCCTCCCAATATACTCCTTTTTATACAAAGATCTATATAGTTCAGGATACCGATATTTTATTAACTTAACTAATAAAAATTCATCTATTATAACATCTCCTTTCACCTGCTTAAAATCAAGCACGAACTGATTAATAAAACGTTTCGCATCTCTGAGAGTTGGTATGTACTCTTCAAATAATGAACTTCTATTCGTTATAGTTTGCTGAATATCCTTTTTCTCACTTTCGTTTGCATGTAAAAACTTGCATAATTTATCTTCGATGTATCTTGATATGTAAGAATATGGACGAGAAGGTATAGAAAATTCTAAATTGAAGAATTTGTCAACGAAACAAGCATTTTCCGTCATAAAAGATTCACCTAATGATTTATTTACTTGTTCTTTATCATAAGCAGTTAAAAACACCATGTTTGTGAATGCAGCATTACTATCTATCAATTTTAGCACTTCAAGAATCTCATCCTTAGATAATCTATCAAAGTCATCTATTAGAACCAAAACTTTTTTGTTAAGAGAAGCAAATGAGCGCTTGATAGAATCTTTCAGACTATCTTTATTCCAAATGTGATAGAAATTAAGAGTTTTTTCAACCAAGTCTCGATTATCAATTAACTGAAGTGAGGCCATATAATCCTTCAAGGTATTATTGCATCTTGAATCGTATTTAGATAACACACACGCAATAGATGTTAAAAAATCCTCTTGGATAGTTTTAAATGATTTACTATCTCGAGGGATAAAATGCACAACCTCAAATTCTCTTTCGCTGATGTGTTCTAATATTAGATTTAGAAAAGAAGTCTTTCCTGTTCCCCATGGAGCCGTAATAGCCAAACTCCAAGTTTTCTTTCTATCAAGATCTTTTATCTTTTCAGCTAGTTTTACAGCTTCATCTTCAAGATCGAAAATATCTTCTTCCTTACACTCTATCGGCCAATCATTTAATATAGAATCCTTTGAGTTAGCAGTTTTTCCTTCTTTATTATTGCATAATTTATATAACATCCTGAATTTGTTCACTATTGCAGCGACAGCATGTGCGATACAAAAAACGATTATAACATCTACATATGAAATAGACCATATCCAATTAATATAGTCATAATCTCCACTTAATCGACAATAAACCAAAACTGCAGACACAAAGAATAATATCAATACTATTCTTTTATCATACTGATAACGCATTTTAACCCTTCTTATGATATCATATATAGCAACAATACACAATATAAAAGTGAGCAATCCAAGCCAAATATTTGATATAAAATAGCCAAGAATTGGCATAATATTATCATCATACCAAGCCATAAATTGAGTTTTATAAGTAACTAAAGCATAAGAAATCGCCAAACATAGGAGTAGATAACTAATCAAAGCATGTTCGTTAGCCCACACTAAAGTTTTTGACAGCTTTTCTTTATTTATAAAACGACTAATTCTATTCATCATATACCGTTTTGTTTTCAGAATTAATAAACAAGTTGTATAACTTCTTCGCTTCCTCTTGCAACTTCTGCGGATTCTGCTTGGCGAGCTTCTTTAAATTAAGCAACTTCCATTGTACTGATGGATATTCTTTGAAGTATTCAAATTCGTATCCATCCCACTCTGGCTGACCTGATTCGAAACTAATCAGGAACTTCTTATCCGCTTCTGTCATCAAAGATTTGACTTCAGAAATGAGTTTGGCACGAGTCGCTTCAAACTCTTCGTATGAAAAAGGAATATCAGTCATACCAGAGAACTGGTTTTCCATTGCTTCTCGCTGGTCAATTAGGCGTGGAGCAAATGACTCATGAATCGGTCTGTCGCTACCAAGTAAGCAGAAGACAAGTCCCTCGCGGGAATCGCCCAAAGGAATATCCATATACTTTACATCAAACAGATCACGAGGATGTTGGCGTGAAAGTGCTGCTGCAATTTTGCCACCATACAATTGAGTTAGGGGCACGACATTTGCCTCACAAAAGAGAGAAAACTCTTCCTGAGCCTTCTCGCTCAATGGTAAAGATTGAACAGCACCGCCCACGATACCTCTCTTGGTTTGATTGACCTCTATCTTCACCTGCTTGCCTCGATACTCGCACAACAGCTTGCAGGTATTGAAATTGGGTACAACATGCATTCCTTTGAAAGCTTTCTTTGCCTTATCTGCAATGGTTTTTAGATGCAAATTGATGTCATCCAAACTTGTCTGACGGTCAGCCAACGGGATATAGGTCAAATCAATATCTACAGAATAACGTGGCAAATCTTTCAAGAAAAGATTGATGGCAGTACCTCCATGTATTGCAAACACATGCTCTTCCATCACTATCGGAATAAGACGTAGTAGCAGTTCTACTTTCTGAGCGTAAACACTTGATCTTATATCATTCATATTCTGCAAGTTCTTTGAATAATAAACCTTTTATACACTTCTTGTTACCGAGATTAATAGTTCATAATAATCTCGAGCATTTTCTCTTGATGTTGAACCATATCTTCGACATTCCATTCTAAACCAAATAGACGCTTAATATTTTTGTTCTTAATTCCTGCATCGTAATTATCCTGACATATCTGTAGCATAATTCGGAACTTTAAAGAAGCTACACTCACTGGGTTTGACTTTGTATCAAGATAGCGATTCTTTTTATCAATTGGATTCCAATTCGAACCAGAACTATTTGCATCAGACCCTATCATGGCAAAATTGCCAAAGCAATTTATATCTTGCGTACTAATTGGCATATCATCACCAGCCTTGGCTTGTGGATAATAATGTTCCAAACTTTTTCTAGTTCGTGAGAAATAGAAGTTATTGAAAACATCTAACTCAAAGTCACTACAACCCAATGCTTTGAAAAAGTCTATTCTATTACGAGAGTCCTTCTTTGCTTTGTTTCCACGAAGTTCCTCTGCATATTTCTTCCAAATTTTATAATCCGTATAGTTAAATACGTAAAGAGGTATATTGCATGAACCAATAGAATAAATACTATCAAAATCTCGCTCAACATCTTCTAATTCAACGTTTAGTTCACTTCCATTAAGAATAGTATCATCAAAACTATTAGGTTTGGGCTGATTCATATCATTGAGTTTGCTCGCATCAAGATACACATCGAAGAAATATTTATCTGCCAGTTTTCTTAAGAACTCCACATAGTTATCAAGGTCACAATCCTCGAACAAATGGTATAAACAATAGAACAGATAGTTCTTTCTTTGTTTGGGTGTGAAAGCGACTTCAAACATGGAAAGTAATTGGATTACTTCGTTTTGTTGTGCTTTTCTATCCTCATACAAATCCTTTAGATAAGCAGCCTTATTACCTTTCTTATAATAATATTGCAACTTCCAGGGATTCTCTAAGACTCTGTCTTCTCCATTTGCATGATGAATCACATAATTATCAAGAAAATATTTAGCCAAGAGGAGATTGTATGCAAAGTCCTTAACGAACTCTGGGGTAAGATTTACCTTCTCGAACTCCTTAATGAGTTCTTTATCGTCAAGCGTAAAACTCAAAGGATCGAAATCATCTTCATTCCACGACCTTGTAATTTTCAAGACAATCAATAGAAAATTCGGAAAGTCTATTATCGGTTGGAAATGATCGTTATTGTCAAATTCTCCATATTTATCTATCATTCTTATAGGTGAATATAAAAGTTCTGAAATAGTTTTCATACCTAATGACGAAGATGAGCCTACATTAGAACTAGGGAACTCATCGAAAGACTCTATAACAAAATCTTCCATAGTTTTACCAAAGACATTTATATCAGGAAGTTTCTGTTGAATATAGAAACCCATGTCGCTACAAGCCTCCCATATACGACTAAACTTCTGCATCGCGTCGTCATCACCTGTTAATTGATTGCTGAGTTTAGCTTTTATTATCTCATGCTTTTCTAACTGCTCACCACGAGAGTTCATAACCTCAAAATAGTGATTTAAATCCACATCTTTCGGCACACGATAGTGAATGATATGTACCTTGTTCAAGAAAAAATCCTGGAATGCTTCCATGTCAGCCTTCTTTTCGCCAACAATGTCTTTGAGTGCTTCCTTTGCATAATTGAATCCGTCAACAATACCCTGATCTTTTTCTTCACTAAACTTAGGCATTTTCTCTATTGTCGTAGCAGAAATCTTTCTTGCAGAATAAGTAAGATGGTTTCCAATCGTTTCAATACCCAAAGCCTTCAAGATAATGTAAATTGTTGTCAGACGCTGTTGACCATCAATAACTTCATAGATATTCTCGTCACGTTTGTATGTGACAAGAGTACCGATATAGTAAACTGACTTCGTCATCGAATCATATACATCATTTATCAAAGCACGTATTTCTTCACGTTCCCAAGCATAATTACGCTGATAGATAGGTATTTTGTATAAGATAGATGTCCCTCTGTTCGAGAAATAGATGTCGTTAATCGAACATTCTTCAAGAATAGTTTTCAAATCTTTCATAGCCATTATTATTTATAGAAACCATTTAATTGGAAGAAATACAGATAGTTTTTATACACACCATCTTTTTCATCCTTAAGATTCTTCAATATTTCACCATTGCCACTATACTCACAGCATTCCTGCGCCCAACCATCTTTAATGTCCTCATTAGAAAGCGGATTAAGTTTATCTGCCAAAGCACTTAGTAAAGAGGCTGGCGTATCTTGTTTAGCAATCAGCTTATACATATTGAATGTATTAATTTTATCACTCCACCCCATAATATAATTCTGTGCAGAAAGCCAGCCGAGGTTAGTGTATTGCGCTCTCAATGAATAAGCCCATATAAACGCATATATAACAAATTGTTCAAATAGTTCCATATCTTCTTTCGTCGGATATGTTTCTGGACAAAATCTATCAACATAAAGTAGAACAGAGGTATCAAACATCAGACGTGCTATGCCATTACCTATACCTTTTTTGAAATATCGATCCAGAGTTTTAACTATAATATTATCGTTGATATAGAACCCCTCATACTTATTGTTGTTCTGTATATCCTTGAGTATATTATAGTAGTGTTTTGTATATTCAAAGAATGGCTTGCCTGCAATTATTGGTGTGTTCAGCTGGAACGCATTTACATTTCGAGTTCCCGAAACAAAAGGCATAGCAGAAGAGTTAACCATGTCAGCATAGCAATAGGCACTCTTATAGAATTGGGCATAAGGTGTCCTTGCAGAACGTGTAATACCTTTGAACATCTGGATATTATGCTCATTTAAGACATTGGCTTTGTTGCCACTTACCCACTCTTTAATACGATATAGATAATTACCAAAGAAATCGGCTAAACCACTTTGTGAGACCTGTTCCCAATCCTTTACCATCTTTTCTGTTTCTTCATCACTAATGTCATTCATTTCACGAAGATGGTACGCTTTCAGTAAATCATGAGGGTAAAGAGCCTTACCTCGAGCATTTTGAGAATCAAAGAATTGGAACGCTTCTGATACATCGGAGGTTATCACAACTATCAACTCACACCTATTCTCAATGTACTCCTTAAGACGTTCCATTTCTCGTTGATGTTCTATAGCTGACTCGCTTTCCTCAGATTTTAATCCAACCCTTCGGTAAAGTGCATTATAATTGTTTGCAATGTTATGGTTATTGTGTTCATTATCATATATCTTCTGTTGCAAGAACTCTATACCTTTTTCTCCTAATGCTGTTAGAAGAAGTGAGAAAGTTATTGTTCGTTGCTGACCATCAACAATATCATATAGGTTCTTACCCTTTGCTTTATGAAGGATAAGTGTGCCGACTCTGTATCTTTCTTTGTTGCTATTCTTTGCATCAATAATATCATCAAGCAATTGAATGGCATTACGAGCAGTCCATTTGTATGGACGTTGATAAATAGGCACACACAATTTTACGCCTTTGATTGGCTCCCCGTTATCCGTTATAGTTATGGTTTGACGAAGGAGTAAATCACCTATAGTAGTTATTGATAACGTCAAATTATTCATATTCTGCTAGTTCTTTAGATATTGTCATATTATACTTATTGATGTACTTTCCTGTTAGAGTAATCATAAACCTAGATGTGCCAAGATTAATATTCTCCAGTTTCAAAGCCTTATACCAGGCGTGGCCAGCCTTTTCTGCCATATATAAGAACAGTCGTTTCACTTTCTGTGACGTGCAAGCCTCCAGTAATGTCTGAACCAATTTGGGACGCAATGTTGTCAAACCTTCCATGATATAATAGATATCGAGCAAAGAAGAAGAGGCATCTGGCAAGTTCAGACACTCCAATATGGCACGCTCTGGAGATGACACTAGCAAATCATGCTGATTGATAGTCATAGTTTCTACACCCAACAGTTCATCACCCAAGAAAGAGGTAGTCATGTATTTTATCGTCATATCCCACTCCTCTTTTAGTAACCACAAAGGTAACTTATTGCTTTTGTCTGTAAACAAATAAGCCTTAGGCTTCCCCATTGACAGGTAATGGGAGTATCCTCGAAGTTCCAATGCCGTATATGCACCTACATTGCAACTCTTGATAAGTTGCGTGTTGTATGACGATATAGCAGCAAATAGACTTGGTTCTGTTCCATGTATCTTATAAACCCCCTTCGATATACGGTCAAGCCATCCGCTTTTCATATAAGCATACTGACCACGAGCATCCAATCCCTGACTTGAAAGCCACGAACCGAACAAGACCGATTCATTGGGCGCCGTCTCTAATATCTGCTGTATTTTTGTAGCCATCTTCGTTTATTTTATGAATACCAGCCTAAATTTGTTGCAAAAATAGCTTTTTTATTTTGTTCAACCAAAAATTTTCCTCAAATAATGGCTATTTTTATAGAAATTTATTCTCAAATTCATATTTTTATCGAATTTAAGAGTAAAAAACGTGCAAAAACTATAAACAGAGATACAATTGCCATCAAAAGAAAAAGAGGTCGATAGCCAGGATCAATTTCTGAGCTTGGTTTAGTTTAATCCCATATTAAATATCTATAACCTAAACTAAACCTTAATGCAAGAATGTGCAAAAATCTTCGTTAAAAAGTGTAAACGTGCAAAGAACTGGAAAATCGATTTTGCAGATGTTTGCATTTTCTTTTTTTGACGGCAGTCATATTTGCAGATTTTTGCCTATTTTACGTCCCCCCACCGTCCCTCGGAGTCACTTTAGATACCCTAAAACAAAGGCGTTTGTGCTGATTATCAGCCACTTATATTTGCAGATAGTAGCTTCTGCATCGGAAAGTAGATTCTGCGTGGGAAAATAGTTTATATGGCAATACTTTAGGGTGTTGTTTATACATAAATATAAAAGTAAAAGCGTCAGTACCAATAATAAATGGTGCGGACGCTTTTACTTTTACTCTTATAGATAGGAACTTAGAAACCACCTGGGCCCCACCCACCGCTATAGTTGCTAAGCGTTACTGATGAACCACCGCTGACCGTACCGCCAATGTTACCCATGCCTCCAAAATACTCTGTGCCGCCGTTTACGGTGACGCCAGTTTTCAGAGCAGGCGTAGACGAGGTGTAGACAACGAGTTGCTGACTACCGCCGCCGGGACCACCACCAGGACCACCACCGCCAGGGCCGCCTCCAGAAGACGACTTGGTGGGTGTCTGGAAGGCTAATGCGAGATTGCTGCCGTTATAAAGAGCATACCAACTATTGCCCGTCCACGACGATGTATACTTGCATGTTCCGCCAGATATGCTAGCACCCGACTCCAGTCCGCCAATGGCTATTATCGTGCCGCCTGTTATATAAAGTTTCTTCTGCTCCTCGCTATTAGCATCGATGGCCACCTCCGGTGTGTTCGCGCCGATGGCATATACCACGCCACCATTGATATAGCAGTTGCCGTTGGCATCAATACCGTCGTTGTTGGAGGAACGGGCATAGACATATCCGCTGCTGATGGTCAGATTCTGAGCCGCATTGATACCATCGTCGTAACTATTGACGATAATGTGACCACCCGTGATATTCAGGTAGCTCTTGCTCTCTATTCCCTCGCCGTTGCGTCCGCTTGTGGTAACGCTCACGGTACCGCCACTGATAACCAATCCTCCCGAGTAGGTATAGTTGGAACCAATCTGCGTTTTCACGCCCGCCTTGATGCCCTTTGGCGAAGAATAGTAGTTGCTGTTCACGTTGTCGGTATTGCCAGTGTAGTTGGTATTCTCCGTCGTACCATTATTATAATATAGTCCGCCACTTGTCACTACGGTAACGGTACCGTCACTGATGGTCATCACACCGTCGCACTTCATGCCTTTACCACCAGAACCTGTGGAAGTCAGATTAAGAGTACCGCCGCTGATATTCATATTTCCGTCACAACTCAGTCCGCAAGCCGCCTTCGTTTCCAGGTCTTCACTGTCCCACATGCCTTTGCCTGTAGTCTTCACGGTGATGTCGCCACCCGAGATATTCATGTCACCGTCACCTTTGATACCCTTGGCGGCTATAGCGGTACAGGTGATATTGATGACACCTCCGCTGATGTAGATGTTACCACTATCCTCATCCTCATGGTCGGTGGTCTCACCGGTAGAGCTGTCGCCATCTATTTCGCATGAGATGCCGTCGTCACCCGTTCCGCTGATATTTATAGTACCACTCTCCATGAGGAAGTACTCATTGCACGAGATGCCATCACCTACTGCACCAAGCACGTTGATGACGGCATTCTTCAGCGTAATATACTCACCCGCTTTGATTCCGTGCTTCACGTTGCCAGTAACGTTGAGCGTACCTTTTTGGGCAAACTCAGCATGGCCCTTCACATAAAGACACCCCTTCTGCGAACCACCGGCAGCATCTGTCAGTGTGTTGACAGTACCCGTTACCACCTTTACCTTGATACGCTTGCTATTCTGTACATGTACGGCAGCACCGCTAAATACGGGTGTAGCATTTGTAAGCGTCAGTCCGTTCAGTTCTATGGTAGACTTGTACGAGCCCGAAGTGTAGAACTCTCCATCGGTGGAAGAACCGCTGAGGTTATAGGTAATCTCCTCAGCCACATCGCCACTCTGCTCTATTGAGACGTGTGCTCCGCTGACGGTTGGAGTGACATACTGTGCGATGTTACCTGCTACGGTCACTTTCGCTGACGTGCCTTCATAGACCACACCGATGGTTCCATCGGTCACCTCCGTATCGTCTATCGTCATGTTACTGATGTCGTTCAACGTAAAAACCTTGTTCAGTATGGTCAGAGTCGTACCGTCCTGATAGATCATATCACCACACTGTGAGGCAGGGAACTGATATGTCACGCTGCCCACCTGCACATTAAGCGTCTGTGCCCCAGCTACAATCGTCAGCACGAGGGCGGCAATTATCGTTGTCAATTTCTTCATTTCCTTACGACTTTATAAGTTCCACTATTACTCTTTACAATATACACACCCTTCTGCATCTGTTCTTTAGTCACCTTCCGACCATTAAGGTCGTATATGTCCGTAAATTCATCCAATTCTACACCTGTAATAGATTGTATATCTGTTGTCTCATCATCAGCAGAAAAGTACATCTTATTCAAATTAGACAACGTGAAGCTATGGCTTCCAGCTGTCAGTGTAGTCCCTGAAATCGATAGCGTCAACGACGAGACACTCACAGAGGTTTTCGAGCCATCAGTTAACTCGAACGTCAGATAGGCATAGTCGGCGGCATGTACGGCCAACGTTCCCATCAACATCATAAATAGAAACAATTTCTTCATAAGTGTTATCTTTAGTAGTTAGTTTACCGAGGCAAAGGTATGTTGTTTTTCCCATACTTCGTTTGACCAAAAAGAGGAAATATTTGACAATTTGTCGGATATAGGGTGATAATTGAAAGAAAAAGCTTATCTTTGCGATTAAAAATGGTAAAGATATTCACACAAAGCCATTTAAGTACTTCTAACGTCTCTCACACAAACCCATCTATGCGTCCTAACATTTAACAAAAAGAGAAATGAACACAGAAGTAGACCTGCATCATCCGTACATCCAACAGTTGGATGCCATTGAAGAAAAGGATGTGGTGGTAATCGATAATGTTACTGCCCTGCCTTCGTATGTCGAGGCAGTCATTTCGCCCCATATGCTAATTGTTGCTTGCCATCGGGGATACGTCATCACCAAGGAAATGCCAGACGACACTTTCATGGCTCACGATGTTGCAATTCTGCCACCAGACCAGATTGTGATGGCGCAGAAAGCCTCAGATGACTATCTGGCAACGATAGTGTACATATCACGCAATTTCAGCGCCCAACTGTCACAGAAGGATATCTTTCCTCGCTATCAGACACGTTTTCGTCGCAAGCCTGCAACCCACCTTACCGATGAGCAGTTCGCCAGTGTACTCGATGCCATTAGTCTAATACGCACCATTTCAAAATCACAAAGTGCCTATCGCAAGGAGATGCTTGGAAATCTAGTATGTATCCTGCTTAACTTGGTTGGTGAGTACCATGTGGCCAACTACCCCGACCAAGCTATGCCATCTGGTCACGAGCTTATCTTTAACCGTTTCTGCGAGGCCCTTGTCAAACATCATTGCGAGTCGCACGAAATGGCTTTCTATGCGCGCATCTGCTGCCTCTCACCAAAGCACTTCTCCGAGGTCATCAAACTCGAGTCGGGCCTTAGTGCGAATGAGTGGATATCAACCTACATCACAATACGGGCCAAAGACATGCTGAACTCACACAAGGAATACACCATCCAGCAAATAAGCCAGAAACTTGGTTTCAGCGAGCAGTCCGCTTTCGCTCGCTTCTTCAAGAAGCATACGGGCATGACTCCATTGGAATACAGGAAACGAGGATGAGCAGAAAACTGATATCCACGATTTGCGACATTCCGAGCAAAGGAAGGAAAATGCAGATAAAAGGAATATAATGAAAAAAATATCTTTGAAAATTTGCAAGTATAAAAAAATAACACTACCTTTGCACTCGCAATTGAGAAATCAGTTGCTCGGCAAATCTAAACGAACCCGAGGAAGGATGGGTGAGTGGCTGAAACCAGCAGTTTGCTAAACTGCCGTACGGGTTCCCGTACCGGGGGTTCGAATCCCCCTCCTTCCGCTGGGGGATTTGACCGAAGATGGTGGATTCATCTAATGGTTAGGATACAAGATTCTCAATCTTGGCATAGGGGTTCGATTCCCCTATCCACTACAAAAAGCATTAAAGTAACGAAGAGAGTCATATGGCTCTCTTTTTTTGTGCCCAGTTGTGCACCCTACCCTAATGAAGGAATGGGAGTTGTTAGAAATAATTGGGGATGGACAAAAAGTAAGCCGTCAATCCATATTGAATTAACGGCTTATATCAATTTTTGAAGGTCGAGGTGACAGGACTCGAACCTGCGACAGCCTGGTCCCAAACCAGGAACGCTACCAACTGCGCTACACCTCGTTTCAGTTTTGCGGGTGCAAAGTTAATCATTATTTTTGTTATGACCAAATTTTAACTGGAATATTTTGGCAAACTTTTCTTGAAATATGTTTTAATCAAAAAAGAAAGGGCTACATCTTAATGCAGCCCTTCGATAATATCGTTGTTTAACGAAAACGTTCTACTTGATGATGCCTTGCTCCACGAAGATCTTCTTCAAGGCTTTCACGCCACGCTCAACCTGGTCTTCCGTATGTGTAGCCATAAGTGCAAAACGAACAAGAGTGTCCTGAGGTGCGCAGGCTGGCGGAATAACAGGATTGATGAACACGCCGTTGTCATATGCCAGTTTCGTTACGAGGAATGTCTTGTCGACGTCACGAACATAAAGAGGTATGATTGGACTCTCTGTCTCTCCTATCTCGAAACCCTCTTCACGGAAACGACGCAGGGCATACTTTGTAACCTGCCACAGCTTCTCTATTCTCTCCGGCTCCTTACGTATAATGTGGAGAGCCTCCATAGCGGCAGCTGTAGCTGCTGGTGTGTTACTTGCGCTGAAGATATATGTGCGACAAGTGTGACGCAGGAAGTTTATCGTGTCAGAGTCGGCAGCCACGAAACCTCCGATGCTTGCGAGACTCTTCGAGAATGTACCCATTATGATGTCAACGTCGTCGGTAAGACCGAAATGGTCGCACACTCCTCTACCCTCCTTGCCGAAGACACCCAGACCGTGTGCCTCATCAACATAGATGCTGGCATCATACTTCTTCTTCAGCTTTACTATCTCGGGCAGGTTGGCAAGATCGCCTTCCATAGAGAATACACCGTCCACCACAATCATCTTGATAGACTCCGGCTTACACTTCTGGAGTTGCTTCTCAAGGTCTTCCATATCGTTATGCTTGTATTTCAAGCATGTAGCGAAAGACAGTCTTCTTCCGTCAACGATGGATGCGTGGTTGCGGTCGTCGCAGATGATGTAGTCCTCACGTCCGCAGATGTTGGCAAGTACTCCTGAGTTAACCGAGAAACCGGTAGAGAAAACAAGTGCCTCGTCTTTGTGCTCAAATTCAGCCAGTTCTTTCTCCAACTGTACGTGCAAGTCGAGTGTTCCGTTCAGGAATCGGCTACCTGCGCAACCAGTGCCATACTTGTCGATGGCTGCTTTTGCTGCAGCCTCAACACGTGGGTCGCCAGTAAGTCCTGTATATGCATTGCTTCCGAACATCAACACATGCTGACCACCCATTATCACTTCTGTTCCCTGTTTTCCAACAATTTCCCTGAAGTATGGATAAACTCCCGCGTTGATGAATTTCTGCGGTTCACGGTATTTCTTATACCTTTCTTGTAATAGTCCCATTACGTAAAATTAAGAGTAGATTTCCTACTTGTTTTTAATTCAGGCTGCAAAGTTACAAAAATATTTTTTCATTTGTTCATTTTTTCGAAGAAAAGTGCATTTTAATTAAATTTATAATAAGTTTAGCGTGTTATTACATCGATTTGTGGTATTTTTGCAAACAGAAATATGAAGAAGACCATCACATTCATCCTGAACCCCATCTCGGGCACGACGAGCAAGGCGGGTGTGCCAGAGCTTATAGGTCGCACGATAGACAAAGAACTTTTCGACTACGACATTGTCTATACCGAGCGTGCAGGCCATGCAACCGAGATTGCCGCCGAGGCTGCCGAAAAGGGTGTCGATATTGTTGTTGCCGTTGGTGGAGACGGTACGGTGAATGAGGTTGGTCGCGCACTTATCCACACTTCCACAGCCCTTGCCATCATGCCATGCGGCTCAGGAAACGGACTTGCCCGCCACCTGATGCTTCCCATGAATCTCAAGCGTTCGCTTGAGACAATCAACAAATGCGTTATCCACGACCTCGACTATGGAGTAATCAACGACATTCCGTTCTTCTGCACTTGCGGAATGGGCTTCGATGCCTTTGTGAGCATGAAGTTTGCCGAAGCAGGCAAGCGCGGTCCCATAACCTATGTCGAGAATGTGCTTCGTGAAGGATTGCGTTATAAGCCCGAGACATACGTCATATCCGACGAGACGGGCACCAAGATACGCAAGGCTTTCCTCATCTCATGCGCCAACGCTTCACAATATGGCAACAATGCGTATATTGCGCCTCACGCGTCAATGGCCGACGGTCTGCTCGACATCATCATTATGGAGCCCTTCGAGATGATTGACGCTCCACAGATAAGCATGGACCTCTTCTCGAAAACCATAGAGAACAACAGCAAAATCAAGATGCTGAAGTCGAGCCGTGTACTTGTCAAGAGAGAGAACGAAGGCTACATCCACTATGACGGCGACCCCATCATGGCTGGCAAGGAGATAGAGATTCACGTCGAGCATAAGGGCATCAAGATGGTTGTCAATCCTGATGCCGACAAGTCGAAGCGCAAGCCTACGGCAGTGGTCAACGCCATCAGCGAGGCCTTCAACAATCTCCGTGACGACATCGAGAGCAACCGCCGCTCCATTCTTGCCCTCAACAAGAAAATTCTGCGAAGGCTTAACAAATAACCACTAATACCATACTGTCTTTTGTGTGAAAGACGGCACTTTTTTGCATTTCCGAAGAAAATAATTTGCGGAAAACACCTTAATTAAAAATATTTTAATTATATTTGCAAGCGTATTAACCAAAATCCAAACGAATCTAATAATCTAACAACATAATCTATATTAACTAAATCAAACATCTATGGAAGTTACCTTAATGATTGTGGAGTTGCTTGTCGTCTTGCTTGCGCTCTACGTGGGCTCCCGATTTGGAAGTCTGGCTCTTGGAGCCATCTCCGGCATCGGTCTTGCCCTCCTCGTCTTTGGTTTCGGCCTGAAGCCCGGTACGCCTCCCACTGATGTCATCTACATCATCATCGCAGCAGTAACCTGTGCCGGAGTGATGCAGGCGTCAGGAGGAATGGACTGGCTTATCCAGATTGCCGAGAAACTACTACGTAAAAATCCCGGACGAATCACCATCCTCGCTCCACTTTGCACCTTCTTCCTGACGGTGCTGGTAGGAACGGGGCATGTTGTCTATACCCTGATGCCTATCATCTGCGACATATCGCTCAAGAAAGGCATCCGACCAGAGCGCCCGTGCGGAGTCGCATCGATAGCAAGCCAAGTGGGTATCACCTGCTCTCCTATTGCTGCTGCCGTCGTGGCATTCGTGACAATATCCAACAGCAACGGTTTCGACATCTCCATCCCGCAGGTGCTGATGGTCAGCATCCCAGCATGTCTCTGCGGACTCATGGCTGCCGCAGCCGCTTCATATAAAAGAGGAAAAGACCTCGACAAGGATCCAGAATTCCAGAAGAAACTTCAGGACCCTGTTCAGCGCGAGTATATATATGGTGGTGGCGCTACGACTCTCGACAAGGAGATTCCACAGAGCGCGAAGAATGCCGTGTTCGTATTCATTGGCGCACTCGTCATCATCGTCGCCTTTGCGTGCTTCCAGGACATCCTGCCATCATACACCACTATAAAGGCTGTCAAGGACGCTCCTGACTTCACCTTCGCCGACGGAACCGTAGCCACTGCTGCCGCCCTTGCCAAGGCCAAGGTACTCATTCCAGGAGTGACGGAGGTAAGCACGGTAAGCCTCAAGATGAATATCGTGATACAGATAGTGATGATTACCGCCGCCGCGATAATGATTCTCTTCTGCAAGGCATCGCCGGCAAAGGCCGTTCACGGCGCCGTATGGCAGTCGGGAATGGTTGCCGTAGTAGCCATTTTCGGTATCGCTTGGCTTGCCGATACGTTCTTCTCAAACTATACCGACCAGATGCAGGCTATGATGAAAGACATCGTCTCGGCCTATCCTTGGAGTATCGCCCTGGTATTCTTCCTTGTCTCGGTACTCATCAACTCACAGGGAGCGGTGGTTGTCTCGATGCTACCACTCGCCTACTCCCTCGGCATTGAGGGCGCTGTGCTCCTGGGAGTACTCCCAAGCGTCTATGGATATTTCTTCATACCTAACTACCCGTCGGATATTGCAACTGTCAACTTCGACCGCTCAGGCACCACGGTAATAGGCAAGTATCTTCTCAACCACTCGTTCATGATGCCGGGCTTGATATGCGTTTCCGTTTCCACGCTCGTTGCCTACGGACTATCAATGCTATTCTTCTAAAAGAACCGATGTATAACCATTTAAAGAATTACGACTATGTTGACTACAATAATTGAATTACTCGTTGTCTTGCTGGCTCTATACCTCGGTTCCCGTTATGGAAATCTGGCACTTGGAGCCATCGCAGGCTTTGGACTCGCAATCCTGGTCTTCGACCACGGACTGAAACCAGGCACGCCGCCTACAGACATCATCTACATCATCGTGGCTGCTGTCACCTGCGCCGGAATACTACAGGCCTCCGGCGGTATGGACTGGCTTATACAGATTGCGGAGAAGATAATCCGCAAGCATCCCCAGCACATCACGTTCATCGCACCTCTCTGCACCTTCTTCCTTACCGTCTTGGTTGGAACAGGACACGTGATGTACACTCTTATGCCTATAGTTACCGACGTGGCAATTGACAAGGGTATCCGCCCCGAGCGTCCCTGTGCCATAGCATCGGTGGCCTCGATGATAGCAATCGTCTGCTCACCAATCTCTGCCGCCGTTGTGGCATTCTCGGCCATCTCTGCACTCAATGGCTTCCATATCAGCATTCCGCAGATAATAGCCGTGACCCTGCCCTCATGCCTTATTGGAGTGATGGTTGCTGCCGCATGGAGTTACCGCCGCGGTTTGGACCTTGACAAGGACCCAGAGTTCCAGGAGAGAATCAAGGACCCAGAGCAGCGCGAGTACATCTATGGCACCACATCGACCATTCTCGACAAGAAGATTGACGCGAAGGCAAAACGTGCCGTTTACATCTTCCTCGCAGCATTAGCGATTATCATCATCTGTGCCTTCCTGCAGCAGATACTCCCCTCATATCCCACGATACAGGCCGTGGAGGGCGCTAAGGACGTTCTGCTACCGACAGGAAAGACGGTATCTCCTGAGAGTCTTGCGAGCGCAGGCATCGTGATGGCTGGCGTGACTGAGAAGGTACCTGTAACCATCAAGATGTATCTTGTCATCCAGATAGTACTCATCTCTGCCGCAGCCCTGATGATTATCTTCTGCGGTGCGAAGCCGAAGAATGCCGTTGCCGGCAACGTATGGCAGTCGGGAATGGTGGCAGTCGTTGCCATCTATGGTATCGCATGGCTCGCCAACACCTTCTTCGGAGCACACATGGATACAATAAAGGATATGCTTGGCACAATGGTAGCAGAACACAAGTGGACGATAGCACTGATGTTCTTCATCTTCTCTGTGCTCATCAACTCACAGGGAGCCGTCATCGTGTCGCTCCTGCCCGTGGCCTATGCCCTCGGCATACCAGGATGGGTGCTGCTTGGCGTGCTGCCATGCGTCTATGGATATTTCTTCATCCCCAACTATCCTACCGACATCGCCACAGTAAACATTGACCGTACCGGAACCACGAAGATTGGAAAGTTCGTATTCAACCACTCATTCATGATTCCCGGACTCATTAGTGTTGCCGTAAGCACAATCATCTGCTACGCCTTGTCGAGCATTTTCTTCTGATTAGACCGTAGCATCATCACATGGAATAAGAGTCAAGAGGCTTTTCTTGGCTCTTATTCCTTTATATATATGATTCTTGCAGCATATTGACAAAAAGGCACATAGATATCGGATAATGATACATTATTAATGTCTAATAGATGATTTAAATTACTAAATTATACTTTTTTCTAATTTTTTCTTGCAAAATGTTTGCGAATTAATTGTTTTTGTATACCTTTGCAACCGAATTTAAATTTTTGATTGATTTTAGTAAGAAAAATAAAGAGAAAATATTATTAAACCATTTAATTTTTAAAAAGTATTATTATGAATGCAGCACAAGTTGTAGAAAGTCTCAAGCAGAGATTTCCAAACGAGCCAGAGTACATCCAGGCCGTAAGTCAGGTACTCCCAACAATCGAGGAAGAGTACAACAAGCACCCAGAGTTTGAGAAAGCAAACCTCATCGAGCGCCTGTGTATTCCAGATCGCCTTGTAGAGTTCCGCGTTACCTGGACTGACGACAAGGGTAACATCCAGACAAACATGGGATATCGCATCCAGCACAACAATGCCATTGGCCCATACAAGGGAGGTATCCGCTTCCACAAGTCGGTTAACCTTGGTATCCTCAAGTTCCTGGCTTTCGAGCAGACATTTAAGAACTCGCTGACCACTCTCCCAATGGGTGGTGCAAAGGGCGGTTCCGACTTCTCTCCTCGTGGAAAGAGCGACGCAGAGGTAATGCGTTTCTGCCAGGCTTTCATGAACGAGTTGTATCGCCATATTGGTCCAGACGAGGATGTTCCTGCTGGTGACATCGGTGTAGGTGGCCGCGAGGTAGGTTACATGTTCGGACAGTACAAGAAACTCACACACCAGTTCCAGGGCGTGCTCACAGGTAAGGGCATCCAGTTCGGCGGCTCACTCATCCGTCCTGAGGCTACTGGTTATGGTACAGTATATTTCCTCAACTCAATGCTCGAGACCCGTGGCATAGAGCTTGCAGGCAAGAAAGTGCTCATCTCTGGTGCAGGTAACGTGGCACAGTATGCTGCCGAGAAGTGTCTGCAACTGGGCGCTATCCCAATGACAATGTCTGACTCTGACGGTTACATCTACGACCCAGAGGGCATCGACCGCGCTAAGCTCGACTACATCATGGAGCTGAAGAACGTTGAGCGTGGACGTATCAAGGAATATGTAGAGGAATATCCTAGCGCCAAGTATGTTGCCGGCGAGCGTCCTTGGCACGAGAAGGGCGACATCGCTCTGCCTTGCGCTACCCAGAACGAGATCAACGCTGAGCAGGCTCAGGCACTTGTTGACAATGGTGTCATCGCAGTTGCCGAGGGTGCTAACATGCCTACCCTGCCAGACGCTATCAAGATATTCCAGGACGCTAAGATACTCTACTCTCCTGGTAAGGCTTCTAACGCAGGTGGTGTGTCTGTATCTGGTCTTGAGATGTCACAGAACTCAGAGCGTCTGAGCTGGACAGCCGAGGAGGTTGACAACTATCTGAAGCGCATCATGAACGACATTCACGAGAACTGCGTGAAGTACGGTACTGAGGCTGATGGTTACATCAACTACGTTAAGGGTGCAAACGTTGCCGGCTTCATCAAGGTTGCCAAGGCTATGATGGCACAGGGCATCGTATAAGAAATTCTCTAATACATAATCGTTTAAGCATCGCTGGCATATTCCCGTCAGCGATGCTTTTTTATGCCACTAGCGAAACGGAGCATAAACTATACGAATTCATAATAGGACAACGGATTTATATCGTTGGAATTTGGAAAAATAGCAGTTCGGATTGTTTGAAGAATAAAAACTGTTCTAATGATTCATGATAAATTTCCTGATATTCATTTGGAGTCTCAGTTTTTTTTCATATCTTTGCCCTCAGTTCGGGTCGAATTCCGAATAACATCTATACATAAACTTTTAAAACTGAAAATGCCTATGGGCTGAGAGAAATATAAAAAGGACATATAGGATTTGAACATCCACTTTTGATTCTTGTCATTCGTAATTCGCCAAAATTCAAAAAACTGCAAGAACTGAAGTAGATAGTTCACGCCTTCATGGCGTGGGCATTTACTCGTTTAAGCAGTTGGGCGTTTGGCGATGCCTCGAATGACGTAGACGATGTAAATTGTCCACGTTTTTTTGTGCATATTAAAGAAACTATAATACCGAAAAACTAACAATTATGAAGATAAAAAAAGTTTTGAGTATATCAATACTCGTAGTAATGGCAACCATAATAATCGCTTGTAGTGGAGACGATGGTAATGGTAGCAGTAATAGTGGCAATATAAAGGCCCAGCTAATAGGTGTATGGAAAACTTCTATCTCTGATATGAGGTTTATAAAGTTAGAAGCAAATGGTAATTTGCTATATTCAGGAAGTTCTAAAGAACTCAAAGAAATGATTAAATACGCATCAACAAACTCAACCAATGCGTTTTGGAGCTATAATGGTTCAGAACAGATTATTTCTATGTATGGTTCTCGTACATATATTTGCAAAGTGAATATGTCAGATGATGGTAAAAGTTGGGCTGGATATGATACAAGCAATAGTTCAAAGACATATACTTTTATAAAAGTAAATAATCTTGATGATTATGATGACGAAACGTCATACCCAGACTATCAAGCAAGTACAATAGCCTATTTTGTATATCAGTACCCGGTACGTACACTCATACTTGGCAATGACATCTATGACAACGACCTCGACAATGCTCACAAGTGTCGCATATGGGCTACAATGGGTGGTGTCTATCACGGACGTGACGCAGTAGTAAACATAGTTGTCGACGAATCTTTATGCAATAACCTCTATTTTACGGATGAAGGTGGTAATGTTACAGTTCCTGTTCTTCCCATGCCAAGAACATATTATAGTCTTTCATCTAATTCCATTCCTTATAATGGTGACAGTCGTGGTTATGTGGAAGTGCAGTTCACGGACAATTTCTTCAACGATCCAAAGGCCATAGAGAACAACTATGTAATTCCTTTGTTGATGACGAATGTAACAGGTATTGACTATATTCTAACGGGCACACCTCATAGAGTAACCTCTCCTGTTCGCACAAATGCTGACGATTGGGAAGTCCTTCCAAAGGACTATGTTCTTTACTGCGTGAAGTATAAAAATCCTTGGGATGCAAAATATATCCGCCGCGGTGTTGACAATGTGACAGAGAATGGTTCTACCACACAGATTGTCCGCAAGGACTTCTCACTTGTCAACTCTGACGTTGAGCATTACACGGAAAATCCAGTGAACGCAAACGATGAGGTATGCGGTATTACTACCAAGAACATGACACAGAATATCTTCCCTGTATCGTTCAAGACCTCTGGTGCTTCTATTTCTTGTAACCTCATCCTTACATTCAGCGGTAATACATGTACCATTTCCACTGACGACGAGAATGTGACTGTAACTGGTACTGGCGAATTCATTGTCAATGGAACTGAGCTCCCACAGTACAAGGACTATCAATGGGGTAGCAACAATGGACAGCCTGTTAAGCGTGACATTCTCCGTCTGGACTACAATGTGAACTTCGCGAACAAGAATATTCAGATATCAACCAACGATACACTTGTTGTTCAGACTCGTGAGTCAAACAAGAAAGAATTTTTCTCACCCAAATACGTGATACATTAATTTCTTAGACTTACAATAGGACATTGATAGACGAGTTGTTCTCTGAATAATATGGTCATTTTATGGTGAATATAATCTCTATAGGATAGCGTTATATATTACCTGATGCAGCAGAAGCTTCTACATCGGAATTTCTGCTGCATTCTTTTTATTACGATAGTCAAAGCTACACCTCGTATAGGAATGAGCAAGTATTAAGAACGTCTCAACGTCTCAGCGTCTCAATTAAAAAAAAGGTACTTTCCACATACCAACCTCCTGTTATAATACTTATAACTTATTGATTATCAATAATATATATAATATATATAATAAAGAGAAGAGTTGGGGGTACCTTAAAAAACAACTGAGACGCTGAGACGCTGAGACGCTTTGAAACTTAGCAATAACAAAAAAACATCCTAAAATGTTACATACCAATGAGTTACGATATTTACATAAGCACTATGCCTATATCTCAGTCCTAAAATAGTCACAAAATCATGCTTTTTTCTCCTCTAAAAGGCCCTAAAAAACATGCTTGAGACGCTTGTTTCGATAAATAAATCGTTCATTTAACTATAGTTAAATTCATGCATTTTGACTAAAAACTACGAATTATGTGCTCAAATAACCAGTCTCGTAACAAAAAAAGTGAGTAACAAGAGCCATTAAACTCCCATCAAATATAAAAAAGCCATCGTCTGGAAGCACTTCTGACAGCGTTTGAAGCCATTCCTTACCTACTCTCCTTTCCCTTCTGGAGGTGTCAGGAGATAGACCTGGCACACAAGTTTCATTTGCTTCCCTTCTTTTGAAAGGGGATGATTATTAGTCAAATTTATTCTGTTATTTTTTGTCCGTTTAGAAAAAATCGTTTAACTTTGCAGACGAAAGTAGCGTTCCGGCTCTGTCGCTTGTACTATATATAATAAGGTATAAGAGGAAAGTCCGGGCAGCACAGGGTGCTCCACTTCCGAAAATAGAAGCTGTTGGCGACAGCAGGTCTGAGCAGAAGAAAACAACCGCCTGTCTTTGTAGTGTATATACGAGTCTTGGCAAGGGTGAGAAGGCGTGTGTAAGAGACCACCAGGCAACGGGCGACCGTCTGCGCTGTGCTCACTGGAGGCTGCAAGTTCATGTAAACCATCGTCTGAGGGTTGCCCGCCCGACTAACTCCGATGGAGGGTAGAACGCTTGAGATGCAGGGTGACTTGCATTCTAGATAAATGACAGGCGTCGATGGCACTCGTGCCGTCGAAACAGAACCCGGCTTATAGGAACACTGCTTTCTCTTTAGATTGCTATTAAACACTATAAACAGAGGAAATGGAATTACCTGATTTCATGTCTTACTCCGACAAGTTCTCCAGCGGAGACTTCGTCGACAAGATTCAGCGCATAGCAAAAAGGGCAGGCAGCAAACTCGTATATGGCTCCCTGCTGCTATACTATACCATGCAGAGTGACAAGGTGTCTCGCAAGGACAAGGCTATCATTATAGGCGCCCTGGGCTACCTAATCAGTCCGCTCGACGTGATGCCCGACGCAATACCCATCGTGGGACTGGCTGACGACATGGCCGTGCTGGTCTATGTGCTGAAGAAGGTGTGGTCGCTCGTCTCTGACGAGGCGCGCCAGAAGGCAAAGGACAAGATGAGCCTCTGGTTTGACGATGACGAGATGGAAGATGTCGACGACATCATCAACGACAAGGAGCAATACTCTGAAGGATAAAAAGCATTAAGCTTTGAACATAAAAAAAACTTTGAACTTTAACTGTGCATTTTTTGCAAATAAAGTTCAAAGTTTTTTTATGTTTAGTGTTCAAAGAACTTAGAATCTGTAGCCCAGTGTGAGCAGAATCTGATGACGCTTGTTGCTAACCTCTGTAGCATCGGGAACGTTGTTGTAGCTCATAGTCAAAGGATTACCCATATCATCCTTTAAAACGCTGTGTTCAAATGTCTTTGAGCTGGGATACGACTCGAAAGGATAGAAGTCGCCGTTCTGCGCGCTATACTGATAAGCGAGGTCGATGTTGAACTTGTCAATCTGATAGCCCACGCCAAAAGTAATGCGGTTGGTTGACTTCCAGTTGGTATAGTCGGTTGCTGAAGCATAGTAAGAACCTGGCGACCAAACCGTACCATCCTTGTAGCCGTTGTCGCTGTAGATTGGCGATACGTAGTTGTAACCAACACGGATGGCCAACTCTGGCATAGGCTTGTACTCAGCACCCAGTTTGATGGTGCTCACGCCCTTCAGCGAGTGTGAGGTGTTGTCGTTCATCTCCTTGTCAGAAGAACTCGTCTCGTAGTATGAGTCGTACCACCAATCGTAACCCTCACCGTCGATAATGCGGTTGTCAAGAGCGCTGTAGTCAGCAAACTCGTAAGAAGCACCAAGGGCAAGATAGTTGCCAACAGTATGACCAAGCGACAGACCAAACTTCCAAGGAGTGTTGAACTTGAAGTCGTAAACCTCTGAAGACTGAAACTTATCCCATGCGCCATAATAACCACCATCAGGTCTAGGAGGAGTATTGTTATTAAGGGTTGTCACGTTCTCGGTCTTCAAATCATAGAACGTAGGCGATGAAACAGAAAGACCGATACGGAACGGAGAACTCTCTATAGGTCGGAAGATTACACCAGCCTTAATGTCGAATCCCGAACCCGTGATGTTGCGCTCGTCACCTATCAGGATATTGCCGCCGATGTTGAGAGTCTCTGAATACTCACCGTAGCTCTTATAGTGTACATCATAGAACCCGAATGTAAGACCAAGATATACGCGATCGTGGATGTTGCCGCTGATGTTGAAGTCGTACTCGCCGATGTATCCCTTGCTGGCACGGTCCATATTGAATGCCGAAGCATCGTAGGCATTGAAGTCGAGAACGGTCTGTCCTCCCTCCTCCACCTCCTGAGTCAGCAACGCATTATAATATAGGTAGTCAACCTGGCTGAATGTCGAGGCGTCGTTGCCGTGAGAATCGTAGCCGTTGATACCCCTGTCTATGCTGCCCATAGGATAGAAAACCTCATCAGCCTGCTTCAGGAACGACAACTTGTTCTGCGAAGCGCCCCTGAGACTGTTGGAAGCCTTCAGGATATAGTTGAAGTCGCGACTCTTGTGATAGTTGAATCCCACGTTGATATAGGACCTTCCAGAGGAAGCATTATACACAAAGCCCACCTGGTCGAAACTCATGTGCGAAGTGCTGCCATAGTCGAACTTCTTTGCATCCTGCTGCGACACGAGTCCGCCAGAAATCGCTACTGAGGAGCGGCGGAACAAACCGATGCCGGCAGGGTTTGACGAGATTGTTGACAAGTCGGCACCAAGAGCGTCCATTGCGCCACCCATACCCACGTAGCGGGCAGTACCGTTAAGGTCTTGTGTGGCAATGTTAGCATTCTCATATGTCTCCTGGGCCATTGCCGGCAGAGACAACACAAGTGCCAATGACACATAAAAAATTTTCTTCATAACTATTTGGTTTTAATTGTTCATTACATGATAACAAACTGTCCAGGCGATTACCTGCGGCCTCCGAAGTGACCGCCACCGCCGCCACCGCTGCGGCTTCCGCCACCGAAGGAACCTCCTCCACTGCTACGGCTTCCGCCACCGCCGCCACTACTGTATGAGCCGCTACGTGAGCCGCTGGTGCTATAGGATGAGGATGACTGAGAAGCAGAACGATGCGAGCTGGATGAGCTGCTGTTGGAGTTATAGCTGCGATTGCCGGAACTGCTGCTTGAACTGCTGCTACGGTTGCCGAACGAACCACCACCGCCACCTCCGCTGCGGCTGCTGCCACCATAGGTTGATGAGCCTCCATAGGTTGATGACGAACGTGAGCCGGATGTGTCAACGTTACCATATCTGCGAGTGCCACTGGCACCAGAAGAAGTACCTCTGTTTGTCCTAAGACCTGTACCGTAGCCACGATGTCCACCACCATGAGAACCTGTTCCGCGACCGGCTATGCCGCCTCTCGCGTTATTGCCATGATAGTTGCCGCCATAGTCGCGATGATAAGAGCCATACCAGCCACCATAGCCACCATAGCCGTACCAACCTCCATAGCCATACCAGCCACCATAATAATATGGACGATAATACCAGCTGTTGTAAGGATAGAAATAGTACCAGTCGTACCAGAATGGGTCGTAAATGCCATACCAGCCGGGGTACCATAAGTTAGAGTACAAGAAATGGCGATAAGGGCTATATCCATAGAAGCCGTAGTAGCTGTACCATGGGTCGTACCAATAGAAATCGTCGAAACGACTCATCCTGCGGCTGTATGCATAGTCATCCTCCTCGTCGAAATCAGGAGCGTTGAAGACCTGAGTACTGTCCTCAGCACTGGAATGGAACTCAATGATATCATTACCCAGAGAGTCGGTTCCTATAACCTCATAAGTGCTCTTCATGGGACGCCTGTTGTACTCATCGACGTCCCTCGACGAACCATAATAAGTAGGAGCATCCTGACTCTGAGAAACAGATTGTTGAGTAGTTACCTTCTCGGCACTCTTCTTCGGGGTGAAGTAGAGGTCGTCGTCCTGTGCCTGCATTACAACTGGAAACATGCCTGCAAAGACTGTCAATAATATCAACTTCTTCATTTCCATTTTGTTTATATTAATCGTTAAAAACTATGTTTACACTATATTTCAAGTGCAAAAATAATTTGATTTTATTTGCAAATATACGGAAAAACCCTAAACGATGATAGGTTTTTCCCTATTTTTTGTAAATTTGCACACGAAATTTAACGTTTCACTACCTAAAAATTGTTTACTATGAAATATATTGAGGTTGATTTCACGTTCTCGAATGGAGACAACAAGGGTATTGGCGAGGAGGCTCTGCTCGCAACGGCCCGTGACATTACCGCATCTATTGCCGGAGAGATAGGCTTTGAGAGCTTCATTGAGACAGATGAGGGCATGAAGGGATACATTCTTGAGGAAATGTTCCATAAGAGCACTCTCGATGAATGCCTGAAAGATTTCCCGCTCGAAGGCATCAGCGTCGGCTATACCTATAAGAATGCCGAGTATCGCAACTGGAACGAGAAATGGGAAAGCGAAGGCTTCGAGCCTATCTATATCGACGACCTCTGCGTAATACACGACACCACGCACCTTCCCGACGGCAACAACAAAGCCCTGGATATCGTCATCGATGCGAGACTGGCATTCGGCACAGGCAATCACGAGACGACAAGGATGATCGTGGAGACAATGTTCGAGACGGAAATAAAGGGCAAGCGGATGCTCGACTGCGGCTGCGGTACAGGTATCCTGTCGATAGTTGCGGCAAAGCAGGGCGCGGCACATGTGACCAGCTACGACATCGACGAGTGGAGCGTAAGCAACACTGAGCACAACGCGGAGCTGAACGGTGTCAGGAGTTCCATTGAGGTGCTTTATGGCGATGCCAATGTCCTTACACACGTCTCAGGTGTCTTTGACGTGATAATAGCAAATATCAACCGCAACATACTGATTAACGACATGCCGTATTTCAAGGAAGTGCTGGCATCTGACGGCACACTAATACTCAGCGGATTCTACGAGGAAGACGTGCCTCTGCTCGTCGAGAAGGCAAGTTCGTTAGGACTGCTCTACGAAAAGAAGAAATGTGAGAACAACTGGGCAATGATAGTGTTGAGGGCACAGTCTTACTAATCTATCGTAAGTTTCATGAGGTCGTAGTAGCTTCCGTTATATATATCCAAATCCACATTGCCCGTTATACCCGGCAACTTGCCTGCGTCGGTATGCTGCCAGAACTTCCACGGGCCTTTATACTCCACCTTGTCAACATAATAATGGGCTATCCAATAGGGATAGTCGTCGAAGACCGGGGCGTCAAGATACTCGGTCTTGAACTTGTAGTAAGTGTATATGATGGGCTTTACATGGTAGCGGTCCTCCACGATATGCAGCCATGTGAGCACGTCCCTCTGGAAATCCTCCACAGAGACATTGGCGGGCTTGTGCTCCACATCAAGCACGGGAGGCAGGTCGCCCTCCAGCAACTTCACGTTCTTGAGGAAGAACTGCGCCTGCTCTCTTGGAGTCGATTTGTTGCTCCAGAAATGATATACGCCCCGTATAAAGCCATGTTCGCGTGCATTATAGAAATTGGATACAAATGTCTTGTCGACGCGTGAGGAACCTTCCGTAGCCTTCATTATGACGAATCGTACGGGATGGCCCTGTATCGTAGCCTCCTGAAGGTCCTTCCAGTTTATCTTGCCTTGATAGTGACTGATGTCTATTCCATGTATCTCGTAGCCTTCTGGATAGTCGGCGTCGCCATATATGGCTCTCCACCTGAAACTATAGGGACTGATAAAGAAATAATAGAAGGCTGCGATGTATGCAATGACAATAACAAAACCACCAAACCACCATGTCCATGAAGGCAGCCTGCTGAAGAATGACTTCTTCCTACTTCTGTGGTGGTGTCGTTTGGCAGTCATGATATAAGTTTTGAAAAGCTTATGATTGGGAACCATAAAGCATAGGAATCATTAACGAAAAGGATATCTTTCATATCACGAAAGGACATCTTTCGCAACCTAAGCGATATGCTTCCCAATCACGAGCGATTTGGAATGATTTTACATCTTGCCCTGCTCGAGAGCGAGAGTCATGGTAGGCTGGTCGCAAACCTCTGACGGTCCCCAGTACTGGATAGGACCAGGATAGGTGAAGCATGTCTCCCTTGCCCACTCTTCGCGCTGTGCCTCGAAGGTCTTGAATGGTGCTCCGTCAAGGTCAACAAGAGCCTTGCGGATAACCGGCTTCATCTGTCCGTTACGACGCTCCATGTTCATCATCATAGTGATGGGCACACCACCGGCAATCCACTCGTCTGCAGGAGCGGTGGTATTCTTCACGATGGCCATGTAGCCTGTCTTGCCTGCTGCGATGAGCTGTGCTGCGCTGGTACCGAGTGCATAGCAATAATCTGCATCGAAGTTAGAAGGAGCAGCACAACGGCCCTCATAGCCGAAGAAGTGATGCTGTGTACCGAACTTACCGACATACTTGCCAGCCTTCTTCATCTTCTCAAGTTTCTGGGCTACCATCGTAGAGAGCAACTTCTCTGTCTCGATGAGTGATACCTGAACATTTCCGTGTGGGTCACGGTCGAGAGCCAACTGACGAGCCACACCGACAGGCAGGCTGTTGAAGACTCTCAGATTCTCCTCGGTAAGGTGGCTCTTGGCGAAGTCAACCTGCTCGTCACGACTAATCTCCTTAGCCTCTGGCAAAGCGAGAACATCGTTGAGCTGAGCGATGAGTTTCTTGATTGCAGGGATGAACTCAATGACACCCTCAGGAATGATAACAGTACCAAAGTTGTTGCCATCGGCAGCACGCTGAGCAACTGCGTTGGCAATGTAATCTACGATATCGTCGAGACTCATACCCTTAGCCTCTACCTCCTCTGAAACGAGGCAGATGTTAGGCTGAGTCTGCAGTGCACACTCAAGGGCGATGTGAGAAGCCGAGCGACCCATCACCTTGATAAAGTGCCAGTATTTGCGTGCTGAGTTACAGTCGCGCTCGATGTTTCCGATAAGCTCAGAATAAGTCTTGCATGCTGTGTCGAAACCGAAAGAAGTCTCTATCTGCTCGTTCTTCAGGTCACCATCGATAGTCTTCGGACAACCGATTACCTGTACGCCGTAGTTCTTGGCAGCATAGTACTCTGCCAACACGCATGCGTTGGTGTTGGAGTCGTCGCCACCGATAATCACAATGGCCTGGATGTCGAGCTTGCGGATAATCTCGATACCCTTCTCGAACTGCTCTTCCTTCTCAAGCTTTGTACGACCTGATCCAATCATGTCGAAACCACCAGTGTTGCGATACTCATCGACAATCTCCTTTGTCAGTTCCATATAGTTGTGGTCAACCAGACCGCCAGGACCGAGGATGAAACCATAGAGACGGTTCTCGGGATTCAGTTTCTTGATCTGGTCAAAGAGACCTGTGATAACGTTATGGCCGCCAGGAGCCTGACCACCAGAAAGGATGATACCGACATTCATCTTCTTCGTATTTGCCTCGTCGGCAGGAACGAACTCTACGAGCGGCATTCCATAAGTATTAGGGAATAGCGCCTTGATTTCCTCCTGATTGTCAACACTTTCGGTAAGAGCACCTTCTTTTACCTTTACAAAGCCCTTGAGACCTTTTGGAAGTTTGGGCTGATAAGCAGCACGCGCCTGCTGCAATGCACTTTTTTTCATTTTGTTGTGAATTAACCTTTTAATTATTTATTGAATTTCCTTGTTTCATATTCGAAATTTGAATGCAAAAATAGTGATTTTTCACGACACAGAGAAAGAAAAAGCATTGAAAAAACCATTTTTAAGATTTTTTTTACCGCCAAAATGCTTGTCGTATTCAAAAAATAACTATATTTGCAATACTCATATTACAATCAATCAAAAAAAACATAGAAAGGAGTTCGTTTTTTATGACAAACAAGAGGAACCTGAAAAAGACAATAAACAATATCTGCGACGACCTTTTCGCAGAGTGTATAGCGGCATCGTTGTATAACAACAAAAAAGATAGCGACATCGACCCTATACTGACATCAATTATTCAAATAAACAGCGACTTCATCAGGCGCATCTCCCATCCAGAGCCAGGCATGGCACAGAAGGATTATTACAAGAGACTGATATCCGACTTCGAAAAAAGCGCCAACGAGATAGTCGACCAAATCTGCAACTTAGGATAACAGGACATGCTCAAAAAGATTTGTAGCTGGCTATTATACAAACAAATGGGGTGGAAAAAGGAAATAACCGAAGACCACCCCGATAAGTATATTGTATGCCTTGCACCACATACCAGCAACTGGGATTTCATCATCGGACAGCTATATATGAGGGCCGAAGGAATGAGGACCAACTTCATGATGAAAAAGGAATGGTTTGTGGGACCTCTTGGTGTGCTCTTCCGTAAGATGGGAGGAGTACCGGTATGGCGCGACCAGAAGACAAGCCTCACCGACAACCTTGCCCAGACGGCAAAGGAAGCCAAGACCTTCAGCCTTTGCATAACACCAGAGGGAACACGTTCGAAGAACCCTGACTGGAAGAAAGGATTCTATTTCATTGCTATGAAGGCTGGAATACCCATTCTGCTCTATGGCGTTGACTATCAGAAGAAACTGATTCAATGCACCAAGACCATTGTGCCCGATGGTGACCTGGAGAGCCAGATGCGAGAAATAAAGGTTTATTACAAGGACTTCAAGGGTAAGAAGCCTGAACTATTCACTATAGGAGAACTATGATTAAGAAGAAATATCTTATTATGCTCACTGCCGTAGCGATGCTTGCAGGATGCAAATCGCACAGGAATATTGTACAGACTAATCCGACAGTGACCATCAATACCAACATACCATCAGAGACAGAGACACCAATAGGCGCGACGAAGCGAGAGGTGACACAAAAACACAGCAACTGGGGAGTGGAATATGTTGGAGAGCCCTGGGTGAAGAACGTGTCGAAACCTATTGAGATAAGCAACGGTCTTTATAACAGACATCTCTCTGTGACGCCAAGTCACGGAAGATACTACGACCGCGGAAAGGGAAGATGGAAATGGCAGAGACCTGAACTCTTCTGCACCACCGAGGACCTCTTCACGCAGACCATCGTAATACCCTATCTCATCCCTATGCTTGAGAATGCCGGCGCTACCGTTTTCAGTTCAAGAGAACGCGACTGGCAGCGCAACGAGGTGATAATAGACAATGACGACCGTACAAGCCAATACTACAAGGAGACCAACAACCACCGCTCATGGGAAGATGCCGGAGTGGCAGGATTCGCACAGCGCAGCGGCACATATATGAATGGTGAGAATCCTTTCGTCGACGGCTCTGTAAGAATGGCACGCACGGCAAACCAAAAGAACAAGAGCTATGTCACATACATGCCCAACATACCAAAAGAGGGCAAGTATGCCGTATATGTAAGCTACGCTTCACTTAACAACAGTGTTGATGATGCTGAGTATATTGTATTTCACAAAGGCGTAAAGACAGTATTTCACGTCAACCAGAAGATGGGTGGCGGCACTTGGGTATATCTTGGAACATTTGCTTTCGACTCAGGATGCTCACAGGACAACTGTCTCGTTGTGACCAATGTCAGTGACAAGAACGGTGTGGTAACAACCGATGCCGTACGTTTTGGAGGAGGAATGGGCAAGATACAGAGGGCAGGAAAGACAAGTGGACTGCCCAGATGCCTCGAAGGATCACGCTACAACGCACAATGGTCAGGAGCACCGCAGAGCGTATATAACGCCAAGGAAGGACAGGACGACTATACCGACGACATAAATACCCGTTCGCGAATGACCAACTGGGTGGCTGGCGGTTCATGCTATGTCCCCAACATGCAAGGCCTGAAGGTGCCTCTCGAACTGTCGCTTGCCGTACATAGCGATGCCGGCTACCATAACGACTATTCTTCTGTCTATGGCACTTTGTCCATATGCACTACTGATTTCCACGATGGCTTGCTCAACAGCGGTATTTCACGTAATTACTCGAAAGACTTTGCCACTTCCCTACTCTACGACTCACAACGCGACCTCAGCTATGCATTCGGCTCATGGACAGCCCGTAAGCTTTACGACCGCAACTACTCCGAGAGTCGTCTGCCGGAAGTGCCGTCGGCAATCATAGAGACTCTGTCGCACCAGAGTTTCCCTGATATGGTATACGGACAAGATCCCAACTTCCGCTTTACCTTTGCTCGTTCTATATACAAGACTATATTGAAGTTCGTTTCCAATATGCACAACACCTCATACGTCGTGCAACCTCTGGCACCTACCGACTTCAGCATACGTTTTGTGGGAACAAACAAGGTGAAACTCAGTTGGCAGCCAGTAAACGACCCTCAGGAGTCGTCGGCAAAGCCAACGTCGTATATGCTCTACACCTCTGTCTCAGGCGGCGACTTTGACAACGGACAGCCCGTGAGAGGCAACTCCTGCCAGATGGAACTTCAACCCGACATACTTTACAACTTCCGCGTGACGGCAGTAAACAAGGGCGGCGAGAGTTTCCCCACAGAGCAGTTGTCGGCAGCATACCATGAGGGAGCATCGCGTACCGTGATGGTTGTTAACGGATTCCACAGACTATCGTCACCCGCCATCTATGAGACATCAAGTGAGCAGGGCTTCGACCTGAACGAGGATGCTGGTGTCACCTACGGTCCAACGGCAGGATGGTGCGGAGCACAGACAGCATTCAGCAAGAGCACCATAGGTGTTATAAGTTCTACGGGATTAGGATTCAGCGGCAACGAACTGCAGGGTAAGTTCATTGCAGGCAACGATTTCAACTACGCTACGACACATGCCGATGCTATATTGTCTACAGGCAAGTATAACGTTGTAAGTTGTTCGAGTACCGCAGTTGAGAACGGAAGCGTCAACCTCGAGGACTACTACTGTATCGACCTCATTCTGGGACTGGAAAAGAACGACGGGCATTCGCTCATTAAATATAAGTCGTTCAGCCAGAAGATGCAACGACTACTGAAAAACTACACTCGGAGCGGTGGACGTCTGCTCGTCAGCGGTTCATATGTCGGGTCAGACATGCAGTCAGACAGCGAGCGCGAATTCCTCAGTGACGTGCTGAAGGTGGCAAACTATGGTGAGACACCATCACGTTTCTATACAAATATCGACGGCATGGGTACAACGTTCGACATCTACCGCACCCTTAACGAGGAGCACTATGCCGCCACTTCACCAGATGTACTCCACCCTGTGGGCTCTGCCTTCTGTGCACTTCTCTATGGTGATGGACGTGGTGCCAGCGTGGCATACGACGGTCGCGACTATAAGTCGTTCGTAATGGGATTCCCCTTCGAGTGCATCACGTCATACAGCAAGCGCCATGCGGTAATGAGAGGAATACTGTCGTTCCTCATGAAAGACTGAACGAGCCTAATTCATACAGAGCAAACATTAAAACAACGACGATAATGAAAATACAAGCAAACGCTTCTGGAACAAGAAGCATAGAGGTAAGTGAGGAGCATTTGCAGACTATTGAGCGCTACTCTCTGCTGAAGAACCTCGTCGATAGCAACGGCATCGTTGACGAGGCAGTGCTCGACAAGCTGAAACTCAACGTGCGTTCTATTCTTGAATCGCAACCATCAGCCGACAAGAGCTTGCTGGACCTGTGTCTCGATGTCATATACAACCCTAACATGAAGGCGCTGGGACTACACAACCTCGTGCTGCTCTACATCGAATACACGCAGAAAGAAGAAAGCGAGCAATAGAACGAATGGCGCAACTCACCGATTTCCTTCCTACTACCAAGAAAGAAATGCAACTCCTGGGGTGGGAAGTTGCCGACGTAATACTGTTCTCTGGCGATGCCTATGTCGACCATCCCTCGTTCGGGGCAGCTGTCATAGGGCGCGTGCTACAGAGCAAGGGGTATCGTGTGGCTATCGTACCACAACCCGACTGGCACGGTGACTTCCGCGACTTCAAGAAACTGGGGCGACCCCGACTCTTCTTTGGCATTTCGCCAGGATGTATGGACTCTATGGTGAACAAGTATACTGCCAATAGAAGACTGCGTTCTGAGGATGCTTACAGTCCTGACGGACGGCACGACTGCCGACCAGAATATCCCACCATCGTTTACACAAAGATTCTGAAAAGCCTGTTTCCTGATGTTCCTGTTATTCTTGGAGGCATCGAGGCTTCGATGAGACGACTCACCCATTACGACTACTGGCAAGACAGACTCCGCCCATGCATATTGTGCGACAGCGGAGGCGACCTGCTGAGTTACGGCATGGGCGAGAAGACTATTGTGCGTATTGCCGAGAGACTTGATGCCGGCATGAGTATTGATGATATGTACGACCTGCCTCAGACGGTTTTCCTAACGACAAAAGAGAATATTCCAGGAGGCATCGGCGACAACGACATAGTGCTTCATTCCCACGAGGAGTGCCTGCAAAACAAGAAGGCAGAGGCAGAGAACTACCGCCATATAGAAGAGGAGTCGAACAAGATGCACGCCCAACGGCTTATACAAAAGGTGGGGAACAAGTATGCCGTAGTGAATCCTCCCTATCCACCTATGACCACAGAGGAACTGGATGCCTCTTTCGACCTTCCCTACACCCGTCTGCCGCATCCCAAGTACAAGGATAAGCGAATACCAGCCTACGAGATGATAAAGCATTCCGTGAACCTTCATCGCGGATGTTTCGGAGGCTGCGCCTTCTGCACCATATCTGCACATCAGGGTAAGTTCGTCGTGTGCCGCTCCAAGAAGAGCATCATGAACGAAGTGAAGGAAGTAGTTAAGTTGCCTGACTTCAAGGGATATCTCTCCGACCTCGGCGGACCATCTGCCAATATGTACGGCATGCATGGCAAGAACATAAATGCCTGCGAGAAGTGCAAGCGACCATCGTGCATACATCCTGCCATCTGTCCTAACCTCAACACCGACCACTCACGCCTGCTCGACATCTATCATGCCGTAGACGCCCTGCCTGAAGTCAAGAAGAGTTTCATCGGCAGTGGAGTGCGCTACGACCTTCTGCTGCATGTGTCGAAAGACGAGAAGAGCAACGAGGCCGCGCGACAATATACCCGCGAACTTATCTGCAAACATGTCAGCGGCCGTCTAAAGGTGGCTCCAGAGCATACCTGCGATGAGGTGCTGCGACTGATGCGCAAGCCAAGTTTCAAGTTGTTCGAGCAGTTCAAGCGCGTATTCGACAAGATAAACCGTGAGGAAAACATGAGACAGCAACTGATACCTTATTTCATCAGTTCGCATCCAGGATGCCGCGAGGAACACATGGCGGAACTTGCTGTACTGACAAAGCGAATGGACTTTCATCTCGAGCAAGTGCAGGACTTCACTCCGACGCCAATGACCATCGCGACAGAGACTTGGTACACAGGATACGACCCCTACACATTGGAGCCCGTTTTCAGCGCCAAGACCCAGCGCGAGAAACTTGCTCAGCGTCAGTTCTTCTTCTGGTACAAACCCGAAGAGAGAAGAGCCATAGAACAGGAACTGAGACGTATCGGACGACAAGACCTCATCAGGCAACTGTATCCTCAGCCTGCAGGCAACTACCAGCCAAGAGAAAGGAAACGTCAAGAAAGGGACGAGAGAAATCGTGGCAACCGCAGGAACCGGGACGGCAGGCAACGGAGACGATAGATATCAATATCTTATATTATATTGGATTTTGTCAACGTACCACTATCGTCTTGAACCAGTCACTTAAGACACCAGCATACTGATTCTGGGAATCGCTAACCAGCACAATAACCTGAGAACCATCGTCGAGACGCGGACCAAGACACATTCCCTCGTAGTTGGCAAATGAATAGTTGAGCAGCGAAAGACTTGTACGCCACTTGCAAACAAGATGCTTATGCACAAATGGGGAATTGTCATTCAGAGGTTCGCTGACAGGAACCTGAGCCTCTTTTCTTATGTCAACAGCATAGATTTTCATTATCGAGAACGCTCCAAGATAATCTGAAGGGATATGCACCTCACGCTCCAGCACGAGCAGCCTGTCCTTTCCGAGAGCAGTAATCGCGCTGACACCTTTTAGGAAAGTCTTTAATTCTACTTTCTTCTCTGCCACATCCATCTTGTAGGCATACTGTCGCATATTACCATTGAGATCGGTACTTATAAGTCGCAACCGCTGCTCCACCCCATTGTCGACCGTTGCCATCTCACCATCTCCTTCGAGAGGACATTCGGTAGTTGTCCAGAACACGTTACTCTCGACGTCATAGGCCAGCGACTCCAGTCCTCTGTTGGCATGTGTCTTCCCCCTTAGGTCGCCGAAGTTGAGCCGTCTTCCAGTTTCCGATAATACGCCATCATTTCCCAGTTTATCGATAGCAAACTCCTTCACCTCATTGTCTTCCTCGCCGACAATGAAAAAAGACTTCGACTCTGCGCGAAGCACTATGTCCTCATAGTCACGGTTTTTCTCACCCGTAGGTAAAGAATAAACACGGTTTGCATTTCTAATGTCACCCGTCTTAGAGTCAATATCCATTCTCACGAATACCACCTCGCCGCTCTTCCCTTTGTCGCTTACAAGCGCATAAAGGTCGCCGTCCAAGTTTACTATACCACTATAGTTGCCCGCAGGTATCGCCGTTCCGAAGTCATGAGCACCATTCTCACGCACCAGCACCACACTGTCCTTATCCTCAGCCATTACCGTCAAAGTGACCAGCGCCAGCATCAGCGTGCATATTATTTTGCTTGTTATTTTCATTTCGTAACAATATATGTAGTTTTTCGGGTGCAAAGATACGAAAACTAACTGCTATAATGCAAAAGCATTTGGAAGAAAATCACTTTTTTCTTGTCACAGGAATAGCATCTGACATCTTCAGAAACGGCAAGTGAGACGGTCAGGAGACACTTCTTGTCATACGACAAAATTTCAGTCAAAAAGCGTAAAAAATGTTATGGCATGATGTTTGTATCGTATTAATTGTGTAATTTTGTACCGATAAATAATATAGAAAGGAAAAAAGATTATGGCCAACAGAAGCCAAATGTCACCCAAAGTGTCCGAAATACTCGCCTTCAGCAAGGAGGAGGCAATGAGACTGGCGAGCAGAGCGGTGGGTCCTGAGCATATGATGCTCGGCATCCTCAGGGGGAAGAACAGCCCCGTGAAGGATTTCCTCACCATCATGGACATTGACATGGATAACATGAAAGAGTCGCTCGAGGAGAAGATTCACCAAGACGACTACGAGAAAGTGCTGGCATCGTCAGACCTTTACCTCAACGAGCAGGCAAGCAACATACTGAAACTTGCTGTGCTCGAGGCACGCGTGCAGCACATGCAGATTGTAGATGAGCAGCACCTGCTGCTGGCAATGCTTCACGACCAAACAGGAAACGGCGTGAAGAGCATACTGGAGGATAACAATATGACCTACAAAGACGCTTTGGCATACTTCCAAAAGAAGGAGAGCCAGACAAAAGACGGTATCGACTTCCCCGAGGAAGACGAGGAAGAGGGCGTTGTACCAACCGGCTCTAACGACGAGAAGCATACGGCAAGTCAGACACAGACGAAGAAGACAGGGGGCAAGACTCCTGTCATCGACGCCTTTGCAACCGACCTCACGCAAGCAGCACGAGACGGAAAACTCGACCCTGTTGTTGGACGCTCGAAGGAAATGCAGCGCGTGGTAGAGATACTATGTAGAAGGAAAAAGAACAACCCCATTCTCATCGGAGAACCTGGAGTTGGAAAGAGCGCTATCGTGGAAGGACTGGCGCAGATGATAGCCAAGCGACAGACATCACCCGTGCTGTTCGGAAAACGACTCGTCAACCTCGATATGACTGGAATGGTGGCAGGAACAAAGTACAGAGGACAGTTCGAAGAGCGCATCAAGGCTCTCTTGAAAGAACTGGAGCAAAACCCTGATATCATTGTATTTATAGACGAGATACACACCCTCATAGGTGCTGGTGGTGCAGCAGGCGCAATGGATGCGGCAAACATCATGAAGCCAGCATTGGCAAGAGGCACCATACAATGCATCGGAGCGACTACTCTTGACGAGTATCGCAACTCTATAGAGAAAGACGGAGCCTTGGAACGCAGGTTCCAGAAAGTGCTCGTAGAGCCTACAACGGCCGAGGAAACTCTCGAAATACTGCACAACATCAAAGAGCGCTACGAGGAGCACCACAACGTGACATATACCGACGAGGCGCTGACAGCGTGTGTCAAACTGACAGAACGCTACATCACAGACCGTGCCTTCCCTGATAAGGCTATCGACGCGATGGACGAGGTGGGCTCAAGAGTACACCTGCAGCATGCCGAAGTGCCTGAGGTTATCGTCAAACTGCAGAAGCAGATTGAGGAGATGAACGAGAAGAAGCACACGGCTGTGAAGAGGCAGAACTTCGAAATGGCCATCAGTTGTCGCGACGAGCAGACCAGGCTGGAGCAGGAACTGGAACGACAGAATCGTCTCTGGACAGAGGGAAGCAAGGAAAGCCGCGAGACCGTTACGGAGGAAGCCGTTGCTGATGTGGTATCTATGACATCAGGAGTGCCCGTACAACGTATGGCTGAGTCGGAAGGCTCACGACTGAGCCGCATGGCCGACGAACTGAAGGCAAGCGTGGTGGCACAGGACAAGGCGATAGAGAAGATGGTAAAGGCCATACAGCGCAACCGCGTGGGACTGAAAGAGCCCAACCACCCCATCGGAGCATTCATGTTCCTTGGTCCTACAGGAGTGGGAAAGACATACCTCGCAAAGAAACTCGCTGAGCAGATGTTCGGCTCGGAAGATGCGCTGATACGTATCGACATGAGCGAATACTCCGAGAGTTTCAACACTTCACGCCTCGTGGGAGCACCTCCGGGATACGTAGGTTATGAGGAAGGCGGACAACTGACTGAGAAAGTACGCCGTAAGCCATACTCCATCGTGCTACTCGACGAGATTGAGAAGGCACACGGCAACGTCTTCAACATGATGCTTCAGGTGCTTGACGAGGGAAGACTGACCGACGGTAACGGACGACTCATCGACTTCCGCAACACAGTTATCATAATGACCAGCAATGCTGGAACAAGACAACTGAAAGAGTTCGGCAGGGGTGTGGGATTCAATGCCGGAGGCACAGGACTGGCTATGGACGAGAAGGACAAGGAATATGCTCGCAGCATCATCCAGAAGAGCCTGTCGAAGCAGTTCTCTCCTGAGTTCCTCAACCGTCTCGACGAGATAATCACCTTCGACCAACTCGACCTCAACGCGATAAAGAAGATTATTGACATCGAACTGCGCGGACTCTACAAGCGAGTGGAAGACCTCGGATACCATCTCGAGATCTCAGACGCCAAGAAAGAGGAGGTGGCAGAAAAGGGATACGACGTGCAATATGGAGCACGCCCCCTGAAAAGGGCTATCCAGAACCACATCGAGGACGTGGTATGCGAGAAGATTCTTTCAGGCGAACTGAAGCAGGGCGACACGATAAAGATTGAATAACAGCAGATGAGTTATATCAATGACTTCTTCTCTCAACTAAGCGGATTATTATGGGGATGGCCCATGATAATCCTCTTGCTTGGTACGCATATCTTCCTCACCATAAGGCTGAAATTCCCACAGAGGCATATTATGAAGGCCGTGAAACTAAGCCTGAAACCTGACAAAGGCTCGAAAGGTGACGTTTCGCAGTTCGGCGCACTTGCCACAGCACTTGCAGCAACCATAGGCACAGGCAACATCGTGGGAGTGGCTACGGCTGTGGCCTTAGGAGGACCAGGGGCTGTGATGTGGTGCTGGCTTACAGGACTCTTCGGAATATCCACGAAATATGCCGAGGGACTGTTGGCCGTGAAATATCGTGAGCGAACACCAGAGGGAAGAATGCTAGGCGGTCCTATGTATGCTTTGGAAAAGGGCATGCATTGCAAATGGCTGGCCGTACTCTTCGCACTATTCACCGCCGTTGCCGCCTTCGGAATAGGCAACACCGTGCAAGCCAACGCAATAGCGACCTTGACTCAAGAGACCTACAACATCTCGCCAGTCATCGTGGGCATAGTCCTGGCGGCGCTCATCGCAGCAGTGATCCTCGGTGGCATTAAGAGCATCGCCAAAGTATGCATAGCACTCGTGCCTTTCATGGCTGTACTCTACATAATAGGCTGCATCGTGATTCTCGTCATCAATGGCGAATATGTGTGGCCAGCCATCAAACTGATTGCGTCGTCGGCATTCACCAGTCAGGCCGCCGGCGGTGGTTTTGCAGGAAGCACCATAATGCTTGCGGCACGCTATGGTATTGCCCGAGGACTGTTCTCCAACGAGAGCGGAATGGGAAGCGCACCTATTGTAGCGTCTGCAGCACAAACACGCAACCCTGTCAGACAGGCACTCGTGTCATCGTCCGGCACATTCTGGGATACTGTGGTGATTTGCGCCCTGACAGGAATAGTGATCGTCAGCAGCGTCATAGCCTACCCGGACATCAGTCACGAGAATGGAGCGACGCTCACGAAGATGGCATTCTCTAAGATACCATACATCGGAGCACCCTTGCTCACGTTCGGACTATTGACCTTCGCATTTAGCACCATACTCGGATGGGAACTCTATGGAGAACGCGCCGTAGAATACCTGAAAGGAAGGAAATGGACAAGATACTATCGCATACTCTATATTGCAGCAGTCTTCATCGGCAGCGTGATGAACCTTACCGTAGTGTGGAACATTGCCGACTGCATGAACGCACTGATGGCTGTGCCCAATCTTATATCTCTGCTTTTCCTTAGCGGAGTGCTTGTGTCTGAGACGCGCAAGTATCTTTGGGAAAAGCAACTTGACCAAGATATGGAGAATGACGAAATGACAGGAATGGTATAAATATTAAAAATATTTAAATTTATCAATCCCGAAGTACAACCAAAGGATTTTTTTCTTAATTTTGCAACGTTTTAGCGCTTTGAAGCAGATATTTATTTGATTGTCAACAAGTTACATATTTTTAAGGGATAAAAGATGAGACAACTGAAGATTCAGAAAAGTATTACTAACCGTTCTAGCGAGGCACTCGACAAGTATCTCGTTGAGATTGGACGTGCACCACTTATTTCCATTGACGAGGAAATAGAACTTGCACAGAAAATCAAAAAGGGCGGTCGCGAAGGCGAAAGAGCAAAGGACAAACTGGTTACTGCCAATTTGCGCTTTGTCGTTTCTGTCGCTAAGCAATACCAACACCAGGGACTGACACTAACTGACCTTATCGACGAGGGTAACATCGGCCTTATCAAGGCTGCACAGAAATTTGACGAGACACGTGGATTCAAGTTCATCTCCTATGCCGTATGGTGGATCAGGCAGAGCATCCTGCAAGCAATTGCAGAACAAAGCCGCATCGTAAGGCTACCTCTGAATCAGGTGGGTTCGCTGAGCAAAATCAACCACGAGATTAACAGGTTCGAACAGCAAAACCAGCGCCATCCTTCAGTAAACGAACTCGCTGACAAGACAAACATCGACGAGGAGAAAATAGCACAAAGCCTTGCTGCTGACGGTCATCACGTGAGCATCGACGCACCGTTCCAGGATGGTGAGGACAATTGTATGCTCGATGTTATGGCAAGTGGCGACGACAGCCGTACCGACCGTAATGTAGACCACGAGTCAATGGCTCAGGAACTTGACACCGTACTTAATAAGGTGCTGAAAGAGAGGGAGATTACCATCATTCGCGAGTGCTTCGGCATTGGACGTCCAGAGAAAGGTCTCGAGGAGATTGGCGACCAACTGGGGCTCACCCGTGAGCGCGTGCGCCAGATTCGCGAGAAAAGCATCGCAAAACTTCGCGACAGCGGCAATGCAAAAATACTTATGAAGTATCTGGGTTAAAAGGGAATTATTCCCGAAAACAAATAAAAGGCTGCAACTCTTTCTAAGTGCAGCCTTTTTTCGTTGTCTATATTTTCCTAACGGGGAATTCTGAAAAGGGCTTTTGTTGACTTGTTGACTTTTCCATAGAAAAAAAGCATCTTCACACTTGTATTCCTCAAGTGCAAAAATACAAAAAAAAACCACTCTTAAGAAAAGAATGGGAAGAAAATTTTCAATAAAAAAATCACAGTAAGCAGTAAGCTGTAAGCAGTAAACTCCTCGCTCGGCTATGCCGCTTTCTTGCGCTCCGTTCTTGCTTTGGCAAGCGAACAAGTTCGAGCGGGTGCTCAGGCGCTTCGCGGAGGTCTTGCAAAGAACATTTGCCCTTTTCTCTACCACTGAATTATAGTAGGGAACGAGTTGACTACGGAATCGCACCATACAACCAAACAAAAACCCCTCAACTTCCACAATAAAAAACCACTCAACTTCCACAATAAATAAGGAAAAAATGCTTGGTTCTCAAGAAAAACCATTATCTTTGCAGCTGAAGGATGGACTCTTTTAGTGATCCTCTTGATGTGGGAATAGAATTACTCGCCTCGACTCTCTCAAATCCAAGGTTGACAGTCTCCAAGAGAACTTCGACAAGATTTCTCAGGAGTGCGAAGCATTGAAACAAGCAATATTACGACAAGTCTTTGAATAATGAACAAAAAGTCGATACGATTCTACAAAGACCACGAGGTCAGGGCTGTGTGGGATGAAGAAAAGTCCACATGGTGGTTTTCTATTGTGGATATCGTTGGGGCCATTACCGATAGTCCCAATCCTCGAAAGTACTGGAGTGTGCTGAAGTCCCGACTTAAAAAGGCAGGGAATGAGTTGACTACACGTTGTAGTCAACTGAAAATGACAGCTGCTGACGGTAAACGTTATGCCACAGACTGCTTTTCACAAGATGATATCATCCAGTTAGTGAGAGTCATTCCGAGCAAAAAGACAGAAGACTTCCTCGACTGGTTTGTCTATAGCGACAACACCATCGACGGCCAGAGCAAGAAGAAAGCTTATACACTCATGGAGAGTGGGCTGCTTGACACGCTGAAGCCAGGCACCGTGAAGTGTCTGCAACAGATTCATGCTTTTCTCTTCGGTGGCCTTTACGACTTTGCAGGAAAGATACGCACGAAGACCATTTGGAAGGATGGCACGCTGTTTTGCCGAGCAGAATATCTAATGAAGAATTTGGCTATCATCGAGGCTATGCCAGAGACGACTTTTGATGAGATAGCAAATAAATACGTAGAGATGAACGTGGCACATCCCTTTATGGAAGGAAATGGCCGCTCAACACGCATTTGGTTGGACCAGATTTTCAAGAAACGCTTAGGATTATGTGTGGATTGGAGCAAGATAGACAAAAAGAAATACTTGGCAGCCATGCAACAGAGCACAACGGATGCTACTGCCATTAAAGCGTTGCTGAAGCAGGCTCTGACAGACCGCATCGATGACCGCGAAATCTTTATGAAGGGTATCGACTATTCTTACTATTACGAACAAAACGATTAAGCGAGTGCAGAGTGGTGCTCGCATCAGCTATGCCGAGCGTGAGGTTTGTCGAATGATAATTCAACAGGAGGATTGATTGTGAACGAAGCGCAGACACGATTTAACAAGATAGACCCTAAACTAAGGGATGCTGGCTGGGAATATATCTTATCGCATTACAAACCAAACCTATGAAGAGGTCGACGAAAGTCAACAAGTCAACAAGTCAACAAAAGCCCTTTTCGGAATTCCCCGTTAGGGAAATAGCGATTATTTCTTAACTGGGTCGCAGGTCAGGCCACATCCTAACTTCTTGAAAATCTTGCGGTCAACCTCGCTGAGCATCACTGTGGCATGCACCTGACAACCATCGAGAAGAGGCAAAGTGTCGAGGGCCTTACGGCAGTTCTCGTCAGTCTGGCTGAGAACGGCAAGAGCGACAAGTACCTCATCAGTATGAAGTCGAGGGTTGTTACCATGAAGCATTGAGGTTTTCATGCGCTGTATGGGAACAATCATTTCCTGAGGAATCAGTTTCAGGTCATGATCTATGCCGGCAAGATACTTTGTGGCATTCAGCAACAATGCTGCACTAGGACCAAGCAACTGTGTGGTCTCGGCAGTAATCAGCGTGCCGTCGGCAAGTTCAATAGCAGCACAAGGAGTGCCCGAACGCAACTTGCGCTCGTATGCAGCAACAGTACAGGGACGATAGGCTGTGGTGAGTTTCATCTGCTTCATCAGCAACACCAGTTTGTTCACTTCCTGGTCGTTGTTCCTACCGTCGGTCATATTGCTCAGGGCCGTGTAATAACGGCGGATAATCTCTTGTTTCGAAGCCTCACAACATACCTCGTCGTCGCTGATACATGAGCCAATCATATTGACACCCATATCGGTAGGCGACTTATACGGGCTCTCGCCGAAGATTCCCTCAAAGATGGCATTAAGCACAGGGAATATCTCGATGTCGCGGTTGTAGTTCACTGTGGTCTTGCCATACGCCTCAAGATGGAAATGGTCGATCATGTTGACATCGTTAAGGTCGGCTGTGGCAGCCTCATAAGCCACATTTATAGGATGCTTCAATGGGATGTTCCATATTGGGAATGTCTCGAACTTGGCATATCCGGCCTTCACGCCACGACGTTTCTCATTATATAGTTGCGAGAGGCATACCGCCATCTTACCACTACCCGGACCGGGCGCCGTGACAACAACCAGAGGACGGGTGGTTTCCACGAAATCGTTCTTGCCGAATCCCTCGTCAGAATCGATGAGTTCGACATTCGTGGGATAGCCTTCAATGAGATAATGGTAATATACTTTCACTCCTCCTATTCGCTCAAGTCTTTCACGGAAGGAGATGGCACTGGCCTGACCGTTGAAGTGGGTAATGACAACGCTGCTGACATAGAATCCGCGCTCGGTGAAGACCTCTTTCAGGCGCAGCACATCCTTGTCGTAGGTGATGCCAAGGTCACCGCGCACCTTGTTGCGCTCGATGTCCTCTGCACTTATGACAATGACTATTTCCGCATCGTCCCTAAGTTGCATCAGCATTCGCAACTTACTGTCAGGATGGAATCCAGGCAGCACACGGGAGGCATGATAGTCATCGTAGAGCTTTCCGCCAAACTCCATGTATAGTTTGTCACCAAACTGCGCAATACGTTTCTTGATATGCTCCGACTGAATACGGAGATATTTCTCATTGTCAAAACCAATCTTCATAATAATACTTAAACGGTTATCTTTGTTACCTTTTTAATGACTTAGTTCAGATTTCGAGCGCAAAAGTAATAAATTATCGTGAAAAAAGATAATGAAACGAAAGAAAATCACAAATAAAAATGATGCCTCAGTCCACTACCCTTTCCGTATGTTGCCACATCTACTCTTGTTCCTCCACGTCGCACGACTCGAATCCCATTGCCCTTGCTCGTTCGCCATTCATGCAGAAATAAGTGGCACGTCCCTCGCAACACACCTCGCCCTGAGAGTTCTTCAGGACAATATCTATAAAGACGATGTTGCGCTTCTGTTCGGCAATGTGACCTCGTATCTCCAGTTGTGGGTCTATGGTTGACACAGCCTTGCGAAAATGGATGTCGAGATGTGTGGTCATGCCACTGGTCTGCAATTTACGGAACACCACCCATCCTGCCGTCTCGTCGATGAGGGTTGACAGTATTCCACCATGCATGGTATTTATCCATCCCTGATAATGCTGACTGGGCTTCCAGTAACTTACTATATCATCACCATCTTCCATGAAGGTCATATGCACTCCGATGGGATTATCAGGACAACAACCGAAGCAGTCGTAACCTTGACGGCGCGTCCACGGGTTAATAATCTTTTTCATTAATTATATGTTATAATTATTTGATTGTTAATATTTTAACAGGAAGTCACGAGTCAGGTTCCGATACCATTCCAAGGGCTCGGAAGGACCATTCTGTATCACTCCCTCCTCTTCGATGATTGGCGACGGGTTGGACGAGAATGTAAGCAGCATACGCCTCGGCTGTTTCTTCGGCGTAGTGCGCACAAGACACCTGCGAACCAGGAACAGGCCCGCGATGGCTGCATAAGTGTCTATCTGGGAAGAGGCGTCAACGGGAACGACTATCGAGAACCGTCCGTCATCAGACAACAGACGACTTGCATTCTGGAACAACTCATCAAACGGCAGCGCCACAGAATGACGCGCAAGAGTACGTTTGGCATCAGGAGAAAGCAGCGAATGAGTGAAGTATGGAGGATTGCAGACGATTGAATCGTACCGTTTCTCCACAGAATAGTCCTGAATCGAGACGCAACGCACAGACACCCTGTCGGCAAAGGGTGAATGAAGCACATTCTCTTCTGCCTGAGATGCTGCATCAGCATCAATGTCTATAGCGTCGACAAAGGCCGCAGGAAAGCGCTGGGCCATCATGAGTGATATGAGACCAGTGCCTGTGCCGATATCCAGGATATGCTTGCCACCATCGGCCCAGGCACCAAGCAGAAGACCATCGGTACCTACCTTCATAGCAGTATGCTCCTGCTTTATGTCGAACTGTTTCAGGGAAAAATCGTTGCTCACGTGCGCAAAGGTACTAAATTATTATAACATAAGGTTATGAATTAGGAATAAATTTAGTAACTTTGCACCCGATTTACATATTTATAATGGAAATGAGTGACAGACAAAATAATCAGTTCTCAATGATTGCCGACTACGAAGGCGACGTTAAACATCTTTTTACAGCACCAAATGACGGAGAGTATCCTTTGCTTACCACAAGGAACCTCATCCTTTTCCCAGGAGTGGTTACTCCTATTCTTATCGGAAGAAAAAAGAGCAGAGCGTTGGTGGAGAAAATAAGAAAATCGCCAGATGCCATGATGGCTATTGTGTGCCAACGCGACCAGGACATCGAGGAGCCTACCCAGAAAGACCTTTTCAAGTATGGAGTGATGGCCAAGATCATCCGTGTTCTCGAACTTCCCGGACAAGACGACAAGATAACCGTGATAGTACAGAGTCTCGGAAGGATTACTCTCAAGAAAATAGTTAAGACCTCACCATTCTATACTGCCGAGATAGAAGCCGCGCCTGAAGTGTTAACGTCGGGCAAGGACCCTGAGTTCAAGGCTGCTATGGAAGACTTGAGACATGCCTCAACGGAATACATAAAGAAGAACGAGGACATCCCTGACGAGGCTCAGTTTGCGGTTACAAACATCAGCAACGACGTTATTGCTGCCAACTTCATGTGTTCGAGCCTCCCGCTCCAACTGCAGGAGAAGATGATGCTGCTCGAGAAAGACTCCACTAAGGAGAGAGTCTTCGAACTGTTGAAGATTCTGTACCGTGCGACACAGTTGGAACAGTTGAAACAGGACATCAGGCTCAAGACACGAGAGGACATCGACGAGCAGCAAAGAGAGTATTTCCTGCAGCAGCAGATAAAGAACATACGAGAGGAACTGGGCAACCACGAAGGGTCGCCTGAGAGGAAGGACCTCATTGAACAGGCATCCAGGAAAAACTGGAACGAGGATGTGGAGAAGGTGTTCTTCAAGGAACTCGACAAACTGGACATGCTCAACCAGCAGAGTCCCGAGTACTCCATGCAGATGACCTATCTGCAGACTATGGTGGGACTGCCCTGGGGAAGTTATTCACACGACGACCTCGACCTCAACCGCGCACAGAAGATTCTCGACCGCGACCACTACGGCCTCGAGAAGGTGAAGGAACGCATACTCGAGTATATGGCGGTTCTCAGTCTTCGTGGCGACCTTAAGTCGCCTATACTCTGCCTCTACGGTCCTCCAGGAGTTGGAAAGACCTCATTGGGCAAGAGCATAGCGACGGCTATGAAGCGCAAGTATGTCAGGATGAGTCTCGGAGGACTTCATGACGAGTCGGAGATTCGCGGACACAGGCGTACATATATTGGTGCTATGCCTGGAAGAATCATCAAGAACATACAGAAAGCAGGTTCTTCAAATCCTGTCTTCATACTCGATGAGATAGACAAGGTGACACAGAACACCATCAACGGCGACCCCTCGTCGGCATTGCTTGAGGTGCTCGACCCTGAACAGAACAATGCTTTCCACGACAACTACCTCGATGTTGACTACGACCTCTCGAAAGTGCTGTTCATAGCAACCGCCAACGACCTGAACACCATTCCCCGCCCGTTGCTCGACAGAATGGAGGTGATAGAAGTAAGCGGCTACACAACGGAGGAGAAGATAGAGATTGCCAAAAGACATCTCATCCCCAAAGAGAAAGTGAACACAGGTCTTGAGAAGGAGAAACAACTCGCCTTCAACAAAGCCGCGATAGAGAAGATTACGGAACAATACACCCGGGAGAGCGGAGTACGCCAACTGGAGAAGCAGATAAACAAGGCTCTCCGTAAGATGGCTCTCATGAAAGCGAAGGAAGGCAGTCTCCCATTCCTCAAGGTGAAGGCCGATGAGATTGAGGGTCTGCTTGGCAAACCGCCATTCTATCGCGACATCTATCAGGGAAACAACTATGCTGGTGTGGTGACAGGCCTGGCCTGGACAAGCGTGGGTGGTGAGATTCTCTTCATCGAGACAAGTCTGAGCAAGGGCAAAGGCTCAAAACTCACCCTTACCGGTAACCTCGGAGACGTCATGAAGGAGAGTGCGATACTCGCATTGGAGTATGTCAAGGCACATTCTGACGACCTGAACATCGACTACAGGATTTTCGACAACTGGAACATACATATCCACGTGCCCGAGGGTGCGACACCTAAGGACGGACCAAGTGCCGGCATAACGATTGCCACAAGTATTGCCTCAGCGCTCACACAGCGCAAAGTACGCAAGAGTACGGCAATGACAGGAGAGATAACCCTGCGAGGCAAGGTACTTCCCGTTGGCGGAATAAAGGAGAAGATTCTTGCAGCCAAGCGTGCAGGCATTTCCGACATTATCCTGTGCAAGGACAATAAGAAGGACATTGACGAGATACCGGAACAGTATCTCAAAGGTGTGCAGTTCCATTTCGTCGAGAATGTGAGAGACGTATGGGACTTTGCCCTTACGGATGAGATTGTTGAGCACCCCGTTTACTTTGAAATAGAGGAAGAGAAGAAATGACTTTCGAGTTGCAACATACTGACAACGCAAGTGATGCCCGCGCAGGACTGATAACTACAGATCACGGAAAGATAGAGACTCCTATCTTCATGCCTGTAGGAACGGTTGGAAGTGTGAAGGGCGTTCATTTCAATGAGTTGCGTCAGCAGGTAGGAGCGCAGATAATACTTGGCAACACCTATCATCTGTATCTTCGCCCGGGACTCGACATTCTGCATAAAGCAGGAGGACTGCACGAGTTCATTTCCTGGGACAGGCCTATGCTTACTGACAGCGGCGGCTTCCAGGTGTTCTCGCTGGCCGGTATCAGGAAACTCACCGAGGAGGGTTGTATGTTCACTTCCCACATCGACGGCTCGCGTCATTTCTTCACTCCTGAGAATGTAATGGATACCGAGCGCACCATAGGAGCAGACATAATAATGGCTCTCGACGAGTGTCCTCCGGGACAGAGCGACTATGAGTATGCCCGCAAAAGCCTGTCCCTGACGCAGAGATGGCTCGACCGTTGCATCAAAAGGTTCAACGAGACGGAGCCACAGTACGGATATAGACAAAGCCTGTTCCCCATCGTACAGGGCTGCACCTACAAGGACCTGCGTTCAGAAGCGGCAAAACATGTGGCCGACAAGGGTGCTGACGGCAACGCCATCGGCGGTCTGGCTGTGGGAGAACCGACTGAGGTGATGTATGAGATGATTGAGGTGGTGAACGAAATACTTCCCAAGGACAAGCCAAGATACCTCATGGGTGTGGGTACTCCACAAAACATCCTTGAGGCTATCGAGCGCGGTGTCGACATGTTCGACTGTGTGATGCCCACGAGAAATGGCAGAAACGCCATGCTCTTCACATATCAGGGCACGATGAACATGAAGAACAAGAAGTGGGAGGACGACTTCTCGCCCATCGATCCTGACGGTTGCGAAATCGACCGCATACATACCAAGGCCTATCTCCACCACCTCTTCAAGGCTCAGGAGTTGCTGGCAATGCAGATAGCAAGCATACATAACCTTGCGTTCTACCTTCGTCTGGTGGGCGATGCACGCAAGCATATCATAGCAGGCGACTTCACCCAATGGAAGAAAGGTGTGATAGAGCAACTTGGAAAGAGAGTATAAGAGTGACAGGAAAATAAAATTCATCAGAGAAAAGAATAGTGGAATACTACAACATAAAGCGCTGGAGAAAGCCATTAAAGGCGATAAGGGCGATAAAAAGAACATTTGCACCCGTCACGAAGGCAATGGGATGGGTGGCAAAACATATGGGTTGGCTGAAATACCTCAACCCTAAGCGCTACCTGAAGATTCTCGACTGGTACATCATAAAGAAGTTCATAGGTACCTACTTCTACTCCATCGCCCTTATCATCTCTATCTCCATCGTCATCGACGTAAACGAGAACCTTGCGAAGTTCACACAGTATCACGCGCCGCTAAAGGCTATCGTGTTCGATTACTACATGAACTTCGTGCCTTACTTTGCCAATCTTTTCTCTCCGTTGTTTGTCTTCATAGCCGTAATATTCTTCACATCAAAGTTGGCAGGCAATAGTGAGATTATCTCCATGCTGGCTGCCGGAGTGAGCAAAAGACGACTGATAAAGCCATACATGCTGTCCGCAGCCCTTATCTCAGCACTCACCTTCTATCTCGGCTCTTATGTGATACCTAAAGGAACCATAGTAAGGCAGAACTTCGAGACGCTCTACAAGAACAAGAAGAAGAACACTGCTGCCGAGAATGTGCAGATGCAGGTGGGAAAAGGTGTCATCGCCTATATCCAGTTCTATGACAACAACCGCAAGAGAGGCTACGGCTTCTGTCTGGACAAGTTCGAGAACAAGAAACTGGTGAGCCATATGACAGCCACAGAGATACAATATGACACCATTGCCGAGTCGAAGTATCATTGGAAAGCGACAAACTGGCGAATACGAGACATGCGAGGCATGAGGGAGAAAATCACAAACGGTATGGTATGCGACACCATCGTGATGATGGAACCCACCGACCTCGTGTTCTCAAAAGGACAGCAGGAGACGTTCACGAGTCCTCAGTTGCGGGAGTATATAAGCAAACAGATAGACAGAGGTTCGGGCAATGTGGTGCAATATGAGGTGGAGTACCATAAGCGAATAGCATCATCATTCGCGTCGTTCATCCTAACCACCATCGGACTATCGTTGTCATCAAGGAAAAGGAAGGGAGGAATGGGAATGTATCTCGGAATAGGACTGGCTCTGAGCTTCACGTATATAATGCTACAGACGGTATCTGCCACGTTCGCCATACAGGCAAACACTCCCGCGATGCTTGCCGCTTGGATTCCGAACATTATATTCTCGGTAATCGCGTGGTTCTGCTATCGTAACGCGCCTAATTGATGCCTCACGGCGGGAACCATTATAATGATAAATGGAAAAGTAATCTGTGAAATATGGAATTCTACGATTTAGACCTCAACGACAATACGCTTGACGCCCTCGACGACATGCATTTCTACACCTGCACACCCGTTCAGGAGAAATGTATCCCCGAGATTCTATACGGAAACGATGTCCTTGGTGTGGCCCAGACGGGTACGGGAAAGACCGCAGCCTATCTTCTACCCATATTAAGCATGCTCGACGACGGTGGATTCCCACACGATGCCATCAACTGTGTCGTGATGAGTCCCACCCGGGAACTGGCACAACAGATAGACCAGGCTATGCAGGGGTTCTCCTACTACATGCCTGAAGTGAGTAGTGTTGCCGTATATGGTGGTAACGACGGAAACCGTTATGACCAGGAACAGAAGGGAATGAAGATGGGAGCAGACGTCATCATCGCCACTCCTGGTCGTCTGAAGAGTCACATAACGATGGGAAACATCGACCTCGGCCGCGTTTCCTTTTTCGTGCTCGACGAGGCCGACCGCATGCTCGACATGGGTTTCAGCGACGACATCATCTCCATCGCGAAGTTGCTTCCCGAGGATTGTCAGACCATAATGTTCTCCGCAACGATGCCTCCAAAGATAGAGGATCTGGCAAGGACATTGCTCAAGAATCCCGTAACGGTAAAACTCGCCGTGAGCAAGCCAGCCGACAAGATAAAGCAATCGGCTTATGTGTGCCACGAGACGCAGAAACTCGCAATACTGAAGGACCTCTTCAAGGGCAACAAACTGTCGAGGGTGATTATCTTCTCCAGTTCAAAACTGAAGGTCAAGGACATCACGCGCGACCTGAGACGCATGGGAGTGAATTGCGACGAGATGCATTCCGACCTCTCACAACAACAGAGAGACGACGTGATGTATCGCTTCAAGTCGAACAAGATAGACGTTCTTGTGGCAACCGACATCGTTGCACGAGGCATCGACATCGACGATATCTCAACAGTCATCAACTATGATGTTCCACACGACTCGGAAGACTATGTTCACCGCATAGGAAGAACGGCACGTGCCGACCGCGACGGCACAGCCATTACGCTCGTAAGAGGATGGGAGATAGTCGATTTCATGGAGATAGAGCGTTTCCTTGGCTATGAGGTTGAGAAGAATCCGCTGCCGGAAGGTATTGGAGAGGGACCCGAATATGTCCCAATGATAAAGAAGGGAAGGCGTGGTGGAAAGCCTAACCACAGGAGTTCGAGAGGAGCGAAAGGCAAAGGAGGAGGCTATAGAAGAAACGGATACAGAGGCGACAAGAAAGGAAAATATGACAAGAATTCGTCCAATAACGCTTCTAAACGACAATAATTTGGCGAAAAACGTAATAAATTGAAACTATTTTAGTAACTTTGCCGCTCAATAAGATTACAAGAAAGAAATATGAAACCTACAGCAATACTATTATTGCATTGTCCTGACAAGCCCGGTATTATATCGGAGTTGACCCGCTTCATCACCGACAACAAGGGCAATATCGTATATCTCGACCAGTATGTTGACCGTGTTGACAGCATGTTCTTCATGCGAATAGAGTGGGAACTCGACAATTTCCTCATTCCAAGAGACAAGATCAAGGAGTATATCTCCACGCTTTACGCGCAACGATATAAGATGACCTTCAACCTCTACTTTAACGACGTGAAGCCAAGAATGGCAATCTTCGTAAGCAAGATGAGTCACTGCCTATACGACCTTCTCGCCCGTTACAAGGCGGGAGAATGGGAGGTGGAGATACCTTGCATCGTGAGCAATCACGAAGACCTGCGCTATATAGCAGAGCAGTTTGATATCCCCTACCACGTATGGAGCATTAATAAAGACCACTCCAACAAGGCTGAGGTTGAGAAGGCAGAGATGGAACTTCTTGAAAAGGAGAATGTGACGTTCATAGTACTTGCCCGCTACATGCAGATTATAAGCGATGACATGATAGCAAGCTATCCTCATCACATCATAAACATACACCACTCATTCCTCCCTGCATTCATAGGCGCAAAGCCCTACCATCAGGCATACGAACGTGGAGTGAAGATTATTGGCGCGACGAGCCACTATGTAACCGCCGACCTCGATGCAGGACCTATAATTGAGCAGGATGTGGTACGCATAACCCATAAGGACACGCCCGACTCCCTCGTGCTTAAAGGCCGCGACCTGGAGAAGATTGTGCTGAGCCGTGCCGTAACCAAGCACATACAGAGGAAGATTCTGACATATAAGAACAAAACGATAATCTTCAGTTAACAAGTTTTCTGTTGACGAGTCGATAAGTTATGGAAGTTGCTATTGTAAAATATAATGCAGGTAATGTCTATTCGGTGGTAAACGCGATGAAACGTCTCGGATGCTCACCAGTACTGACAGACGATGCTGAGACGCTGAAGAGAGCCGACAAGGTGATATTCCCGGGACAGGGAGAGGCACGCGGAGCGATGGAGTATCTTCGCGAGAGGAACCTCGACCAGTTGATAAGGGAACTCCAACAGCCCGTCCTCGGCATCTGCATCGGACAACAGCTGCTTTGCAAGCATAGCGAGGAAGGCGACACCGATTGCATCGGAGTGTTCGACGTTGACGTGAGGCGTTTCCGCCCTACAAGACACGAGGACAAGGTGCCGGCAATGGGATGGAACGCCCTTACTGATGTTTCCTCGCCTCTCTATAAGGGAATTAGCGACGGTGAGTATGTCTATTTCGTGCATAGTTTCTACGTTCCCGTGTGCGACTGGACAATAGCGAAGGCCGACTACACACTTCCCTACTCTGCCTCGTTACACAAGGACAACTTCTACACATGTCAGTTCCACCCTGAAAAAAGTGGTTCGGTGGGTGAGAAGATACTGAGCAACTTCTTAAGCATATAAGTGAGGATGCAAAGGGCATCTTTCGGAGTGCGAAAGCATACCTTTATAATATAAAAGGACATAGATGATAGAACTCATACCGGCAATAGATATAATCAACGGCAAGTGCGTAAGGCTCAGAAAGGGCGACTACGAGCAGAAGACCGTATATGGTGACTCGCCCGCCCTTATGGCACAACGTTTCGAGAAGTTGGGATTCAAGCGCCTGCATGTGGTTGACCTCGACGGAGCGAAATCGAAGCATGTGGTGAACATAGATGTCCTGCGCGAGATAACATCAACGACAAGCCTCAAGGTTGACTTCGGAGGCGGCATAAAGACCGACGACGACATAGAGAAAGCGTTCGAGGCAGGGGCAGAGATGGTTACAGTAGGCTCGATAGCCGTTACCTCTCCCGCCCTCTTCTACAAGTGGCTCGACAAGTATGGGGCAGAAAGGATGATTCTCGGTGCCGACGTAAGGAACGGCAAGATAAGCATCAACGGATGGAAAGACGACTCAACAGAGGCATTGCTTCCGTTCCTCAGGAAATATATCGATGCCGGAGTGAAGAACGTTCTGTGTACGGAGATATCGAAAGACGGCATGCTTGAGGGGCCTGCCGTTGAACTATACAAGGACGTGATGCGTGAGTATCCCCAGCTTCACCTTATAGCAAGCGGAGGAGTATCGTGCATCGAGGACATCAGAAGACTCGAGAACGAGGGAATACCTGCCGTAGTTTTCGGCAAGGCCATTTATGAAGGAAAGATTGACCTCAAAGAGTTGGTCACAGACCCCCAGCCCCCTAACTTAAGGGGTTCAGGTTTAGCAAAGAGAATAGTGCCCTGTCTCGACGTAAAGGACGGACAGACGGTTAAGGGAACCAACTTCGTGAACCTCAGGCACGCCGGCGACCCCGTTGAACTGGGAATGGCGTATAGTAAGGCAGGTGCCGATGAACTGGTGTTTCTTGACATCACAGCAAGCCACGAGGGAAGAAAGACATTCACCGAGATGGTGACGCGAGTGGCAGAAAACATAAACATACCATTCACCGTAGGCGGAGGAATAAACTCCATCGAGGATGTTGAGCGACTGCTTTATGCCGGAGCCGACAAGGTAAGTGTGAATTCCGCAGCACTGAGAAGGCCTGAACTCATCGACGAGATTGCCAGAAGGTTCGGCTCTCAGGTATGTGTGTGCGCCATAGATGCCCGCTTTGAGAACGGCAAGTGGACCTGTTTCCTGAATGGAGGAAGAATACCTACCGACAAGGAACTCATGAGTTGGGCAAAGGAGGCAGAGGAGCGAGGCGCTGGCGAGATACTCTTCACAAGTATGAACCACGACGGAGTGAAGACAGGATACGCCAACGAAGCCCTTGCAGAGTTGGCAGAGACTCTCAGAATACCCGTCATCGCAAGTGGCGGAGCAGGTACGATGGAGCATTTCCGCGATGCCTTCACAATAGGAAAAGCCGATGCCGCACTTGCCGCAAGCGTCTTCCACTTCGGCGAGATAAAGATTCCTGAACTGAAAGAGTATCTTATCGGCGAGGGAATAAACGTGAGACGATAAACTGACTATTAATTCTTTAACAAGAAGCAATGGATATAGATTTCAAGAAAATGGGCGGACTCGTACCGGCAATAGTACAGGATGCGAACACCAAGACGGTGCTCATGCTCGGATACATGAATGAGGAAGCCCTGCAAAAGACGATAGAGACCAAGAAGGTGACGTTCTGGAGCCGTTCGAGAAACGAACTCTGGACGAAGGGAGAGACAAGCGGAAACTTCCTTAACCTTGTTGATATAAAGAGCGACTGCGATAATGACGCATTGCTCGTGAAGGCCATTCCCGACGGGCCTACTTGCCATAAGGGTACCGACACATGCTGGGCAGAGACGAACGAGAGCAATCCCCTGCTCTTCCTTTCCTTCCTCCAGGACTTCATTGAGAAACGTAAGGAGGAAATGCCCGAGGGCTCTTACACTACAAGTCTTTTCAAGGGTGGTGTAAACCGAATGGCCCAGAAGGTGGGAGAAGAGGCTCTTGAGACCGTAATTGAGGCCTGCAACGGTTCAGATGAGAAATTGGTTTATGAGGGCTCCGACATGCTCTATCACCTCCTTGTCCTCCTCACGGAGAAAGGCCTGCGCATCGAGGACCTCGCAAGGGAACTCATCAAGCGTCACGATCCAGACTGGGACAAGAAGCGCCGAACCGCTAAGGCAGAGGGAAAGATGGAATAACGCATAACCATATATAAATATGCTGATAGATTACAGGAAGGTAACCATTTACCAGGATGATGTGTGTGTGCTCAACGATATCGACTTCAACGTCGATGACGGAGAGTTCGTGTATATAATAGGAAAGGTGGGGTCCGGAAAGAGCTCGCTTCTCAAGACACTTTACTGCGAACTCGACATCGAGAGTGCCGAGAAGGCTGAGGTGCTGGGCAGGGATGTAATGAAGATTAAGCGCAGGGAGATACCTCAGTTGCGCAGGGAGATGGGAATAATATTCCAGGACTTCCAGTTGCTTCACGACCGCACGGTGGAGAAGAACCTCGACTTCGTACTCAAGGCTACGGGCTGGAAGAAGTCGGAACGCAGCCAGCGCATCGTCGATGTACTCGAGACCGTAGGTCTTGCCGACAAGGCGAAGAAGATGCCTCACGAGCTCTCGGGTGGCGAGCAGCAGCGCATAGCGATAGCACGTGCCTTGCTCAACAAGCCCAAGATAATCGTGGCCGACGAGCCCACAGGCAATCTCGACCCCGAGACGGCAAGCAATATCATCAGTCTCCTGAGGCAGATAAGCCTCACGGGAACGGCGGTAGTGATGTCAACACACAACATCCCTATGCTCGACAAGTTCCCAGGCATCGTTTACAGATGCTCTGAGACATCTATCAGCGACATTACAAACACATACAACAGCATCGACCTCACGGCCGAGAAAGAAGAATCATAAACAAAAAAACATACAGAAGATGAAAGTAATGAAGTTCGGTGGCACCTCTGTTGGCACGCCAGAGCGCATGCAGAGCGTATCATCATTAATAACAAGTAGCGGAGAACCAGTCTTCGTGGTGCTCTCTGCAATGTCTGGCACAACGAACTCTCTCGTGGAGATATCAAACTATCTCTACAAGAAAAACCCAGATGGAGCAAACGAGGTGATAAACAACCTTGAAGGCACATACATGCAACATGTGGAGAACCTCTACTCTACCGAGGAATACAAGAGCATGACACGCGAGTTCCTCCATGAGGAGTTCAACTACCTTCGCTCGTTCACGAAGGAGTTGTTCACGAGTTTCGAGGAGAAGAGCATCGTGGCACAGGGTGAGATAATGAGTACGAACATGGTGGTCAACTACATGAAGGAACAAGGTATCGACGCCATCCTACTCAATGCTCTGGACTTCATGAGGACAGACAAGAACGCCGAGCCCGACCCGACATACATTCACGACAAGCTGAGTGCTATAATGGAGAAGGAGACGGGACATCAGGTTTACATCACACAGGGCTTCATCTGCCGTAACGCCTATGGCGAGATAGACAACCTGCAACGCGGAGGAAGCGACTACACGGCTTCCCTTATAGGTGCTGCAATTAATGCCGAGGAGATCCAGATATGGACCGACATCGACGGAATGCACAACAACGACCCGCGCATCGTGGACAAGACAGAGGCCGTAAGACAACTTCACTTCGAGGAGGCAGCCGAGTTGGCTTACTTCGGTGCAAAGATTCTGCACCCCACCTGCATCCAGCCGGCAAAGTATGCAGGCATTCCCGTTCGCCTGAAGAACACCATGCAGCCTGATGCTCCCGGCACCATCATCGACAACGTGACCGTAAGGGGCAAGATAAAGGCGGTAGCCGCAAAGGACAACATCATAGCCATCAAGATAAAGAGTTCGCGAATGCTTCTCGCCACAGGCTTCCTCCGCAAGGTGTTCGAGATATTCGAGAGTTACCAGACCGCTATTGATATGGTGGCAACGAGCGAGGTAGGTGTGTCCATGAGTATCGACAACGACGCTCACCTCAACGAGATTGTGGACGAACTGAAGAAATACGGCACCGTAACCGTCGATACCGACATGTGCATCATTTGTGTAGTCGGTGACCTCGACTGGAGCAATGTGGGATTCGAGACCATAGCAACAGACGCCATGAAGAGCATTCCCGTCAGGATGATTTCATACGGCGGCTCCAACTATAACATCTCTTTCCTCATCCGCGAGGCCGACAAGAAACGTGCCCTGCAGAGTCTTTCAGACACACTATTTAATAGATAAAGAATATGAAAGGTATATTCCCCGTCGAGAAGTTCTGTTCTTACACCACGCCATTCTACTACTATAACTCCGAGTTGTTGCGTCAGACGCTCAACGAGATACAGCAAGAGGCTGGCAAGTATGAGGGATTCTGCGTGCACTATGCCATCAAGGCGAACGCCAACCCTAAGGTACTGGGCATCATCTGCCAGGCTGGTCTTGGCGTCGACTGTGTTAGCGGTTGGGAGATAAACGCCGCCATCAACGCCGGTTTCCCCGCAAGGAAGATTGTGTATGCGGGAGTTGGAAAGAACGATTGGGAAATACAGTTGGGTATAGACAAAGGCATCTTCTGCTTCAACGTCGAGAGCGTCGCCGAACTTGAGGTAATCAACGAGATTGCCGGGAAGTCGGGCAAGGTGGCCCGTGTAGCATTCCGCATCAACCCCGACGTGGGTGCGCACACTCATGCCAACATAACCACAGGACTTGCCGAGAACAAGTTCGGCATCGCAATGGGCGATATGGAGAACGTCCTGATAAAAGCAGAGACGATGAGTAACGTCGAGTTCGTGGGACTTCACTTCCATATCGGCTCGCAGATACTCGACATGGGTGACTTCCGTGCCTTGTGCAACCGCATCAACGACCTGCAGGACCGACTCGAGAGACATCGCATAAAGGTGGGACACATCAACGTGGGCGGCGGATTAGGAGTTGACTACCACCACCCCAACCGCGTTCCTATCCCCGACTTCGCCAGTTATTTCAAGACCTACGCCCGTCATCTGAAGTTGCGCAACGGACAGACGCTCCACTTCGAACTGGGAAGAGCGGTCGTGGCACAATGCGGTAGCCTCATCACGAAGTGCCTCTACGTTAAGGAGGGCACAGCCAAGAAGTTCGCCATCGTAGATGCCGGAATGACCGACCTCATACGCCCTGCGCTCTATCAGGCGTATCACAAGATAGAGAACATCTCAAGCGACGAGCCGATGGAGACCTACGACGTAGTGGGTCCTATATGCGAGTCGAGCGATGTGTTCGGCAAGGCCGTCGACCTCAATGCCTGCAAGCGAGGTGACTACATCGCGTTGCGCTCGGCAGGTGCCTATGGCGAGATTATGGCGTCGTGCTATAACTGCCGCCCATTGCCCAAGGGATACCTCTCAGACGAATTCTAACGTTACGTAATGCTTATTATCATCATATCATCAGTACTGGCCTTCGTGGCCATAGTGGCCCCTCTTCTCAGCATTTATATGCGAAGGCAAAGGTTCTGCTCCCCCGATGCGGAGAGCGAGAAGAAGCCTGTGTCTGTCATCCTTACCGTACAGGACAACGCGAAGGAGATTGAGCAGAATCTGCAGGCTTATCTCGAGCAAGACTACGAGACTGGCTACGAGGTTATCGTGGTGTGCGCCAAGAGTGACGACGGTACCGAGGACGCGCTCAAGAGATTTGCTGACAACCCCCGACTCTACACTACTTTCATCCCCGACTCATCGAGGTATATCAGCCGTAAGAAACTGGCTATGACTCTCGGAGTGAAGGCGGCACACAACCCGTGGCTCATCTTCACCGATATCACCTGCCGACCAGCGTCCAACAAGTGGATTAAGACGATGGCGGAATGTCTTGGCGAGGACAAGAACATCGTGATAGGACCAACCGTATATGATGAGGAGAGTCCGCTCTTCTGGCGTTTCCAGAGACTGAACGACGACATCAGCCTCACACATGAGTACGCATTCGGAACGGCCTACCGTGCCGAGAGCAAGAACATACTGATGCTTCGTGACGAGTTCATCGAAGGAAGGGCATTCGAGGGTAACATGAAATATGCGCGTGGAGAGCATGACTTCACGGTCAACAAATACGCCAAGAAGAGAAGTACAGCCGTGACCGACTCCGAAGACGCCCTGATGATAGAGAACGAGCCGACACGGAAGGAATGGCGCAACCACCGACTCTTCTACATGGAGACGCGCCGTCACCTGAAGAGGACGTTCTCCCATCGCTTCCCGATATTCATCGACATGCTCTTCTTCCACCTCAGCCTGCTGTTGCCCATCGCGGCAATAGTATATGCCATACTGACAAACAACCTGCCAATAATCATAGCAGGTGCGTCAGCACTCCTCATCACTATTGTCCTCCGTACCGTCATAGCCTCACGAAGGATAAGGCAGACTCATTGTCCGATACCCGCCTGGCGCATCATACCACTCGAGATAAGACTCGCCTGGCATAAACTAAACTACTGGATTGCATACAAGAAAGCCGACAAGTACGACTTCATAACGCATAAGATTTAAGGCCCCCTCCTAACTCCCCCTGAGGGGAGGGATGAACCCCAAACGACAAAACGACCAATCTACCAAACTCCTAATTCCTATGAAACAATATGACATTATGAAAGACATGCGCTACCTGGAATTGCTTTCCAACACATTCCCTACGGTGGCCGATGCGAGCACAGAGATAATAAACCTTCAGGCGATACTCAACCTGCCTAAGGGAACAGAGCATTTCCTCGCTGATATTCATGGTGAATATGAGGCATTCCAGCATGTTCTGAAGAATGCATCAGGTAATATAAAGAGGAAGGTCAACGAGCTGTTTGGCAATGAGATACGCGAAGTCATTAAACGAGACCTTTGCACCTTGATTTACTATCCTGAACAGAAACTCGAGCTGGTAAAGGCAAACGAGGAGGACCTCAACGAGTGGTACCACATCACCATTCACCGCCTGGTGCGCGTATGTCGTGAGGTGTCGTCGAAGTACACACGCTCCAAGGTGCGTAAGTCGCTCCCTCAGGCATTCTCATACATCATTCAGGAACTCCTGCATGAGCAAGCCGACGACGTGAACAAGAGCGCATACGTCTCAGCAATCATAGACACCATCATTTCGACAGGCAGAGCCGACGACTTCATCATCACTATATCAAACGTCATTCAGCGTCTTACAATCGACCAGCTACATATTCTTGGCGATATATACGACCGCGGGCCAGGTGCGCACATCATCGTTGACACCCTGCGCAACTTCAACTCATGGGATATCCAATGGGGAAACCACGACATATTGTGGATGGGTGCGAATGCGGGAAACGACGCATGCATCTGCAATGTGCTCCGTATTTCTTTGCGGTACGCCAATCTTGCCACCCTCGAAGACGGCTATGGAATAAACCTCGTGCCGTTGCTCTCCTTCGCAATAAACACTTACGCTGATGACCCATGTACAGAGTTCATGCCCCGTTGCAGTAAGGATAACGACATGGACGAGCGCGACAAGTTGCAGATAGCACAGATGCATAAGGCCATCGCCGTGATACAGTTCAAGGTGGAGGCAGCCCTTTATGAGAAACACAAGCAATGGAACATGCAGGACCGCGAGCTTCTGAAGGCCATCGACTACGAACGTGGCGTATGCACCATTGATGGCAAGGAGTATAAGATGACCAGTTGCCACTTCCCCACCGTTGACCCGTCAAACCCCAATGCACTTACCAATGAGGAGAAGGACGTGATGAAACGTTTGCACGACTCATTTGTGCATAGCGAGAAACTACGCAAGCACATGAGAACATTGCGTTCGCACGGTTGCATGTATTCGGTGTTCAACAACAATCTGCTCTTCCACGCATCGGTTCCATTGAATCCTGACGGCACACTAAAGGAAGTGGAACTCTACAACGGGAAGAAATACAGCGGGAAGGACCTCATGCACCATACAGGAATGCTCATACGCGCTGCTTTCCAGAACGACTCCGACCCTGATGAAAAGGCATACGCCATAGACTATTTCCTTTATCTCTGGTGCGGTCCCGACTCATCTCTCTTCGACAAGTCGAAGATGGCCACCTTTGAGAGATATTTCCTTACCGACAAGGAAACGCACAAGGAGGAGAAGGGCGTGTTCTTCAACATGCGCGACAACGAGGAAGTTATAGACCGTATTATGGACAGTTTCGGACTGACAGGTCCCAACCGCCACATCATCAACGGTCATGTGCCTGTGCATGCCTCAAAGGGCGAGAATCCCATCAAGGCAAACGGTAAACTAATGGTCATCGACGGAGGCTTCTCACGCGCTTATCACAAAGAAACGGGCATCGCCGGCTACACTCTTGTCTATCACAGTCGAGGCTTCGAACTGGTGAAACACGAGCCGTTCACAAGTGCGAAGGATGTGGTGAGGACAGGTGCCGACATCAAGGGAACGACGCAGATTGTGGAGATGTCAGCCCATCGCATGAAGGTGGCAGACACAGACAAGGGTCAGGAACTGGCAAAGCAGATTAGCGACCTCGAGGAACTTCTCTACGCCTTCCGCCACGGGTTTATAAAGGAAAGAAGGTAATTACCCACCCCCGTCCCCCTCCCAAAGGGATGGGGGCTTAAACACCTAAACCACAAAACGACTAATCTCCCAAACGACTTAGGGGGATTTTTCCTCCCTCATTGCAATAATCTCCGCTATTCATCGTTATATAAAAGATGAAAAGAATATTTGCAACCTTCATATTTTCCGTCATTACATTGACAATGTTCGCCCAGTCGTTCACTCTGCAAGGACGTGTGACCGACCAGGAGAATAATCCCGTGGAACTGGCATCGGTGGTAAGTCAGGGCAAGTTGGTCATGACCAATCTCAACGGCGAATACTCCATACAGCTACAGTCGGCTGACTCGGTGGTGGTGAGATTCTCCATGATAGGATACAAGACGAAGACAAGGGTTCTGCGCAATCCGAAGGGAAAGTTGACCCTGCAGGTGCAGCTCTTCGACGCCGGACTGCTCGACGAGGTGGTAATCACAGAGCAGCGCCGACAGACGGGTACCACACAGGAGATTGACACCAAACAGTTGGGCACCGCCCCGTCGGCCTCAGGCAATAAGGTGGAGGAGCTAATTCAGCTGCAGGCGGGTGTGAGCACCCATAACGAGCTGTCGTCGCAATACAACGTGCGTGGTGGTAGCTTCGATGAGAACTCGGTATATATAAACAATGTCGAGGTCTATCGTCCGTTCCTGGTGCGTAGCGGACAGCAGGAGGGACTCTCCATCATCAACGGCGACATGGTAGAGAAAATCGGGTTCTCCACGGGAGGATACGAGGCGAAGTACGGCGACAAGATGTCATCGGCACTCGACATCACCTACAAGCGACCGAAGAAGTTCGAGGCATCTGTTGCGGCAAGCCTTCTGGGAGCAAGTGCCTACGTGGGCTTCAGCACAAAGAAATTCTCATGGAGCAACGGAGTGAGATACAAGACCAACAAGTATCTGCTCGGCTCGCTGGAGACAAAGGGCGAGTACGACCCGACGTTCATCGACTATCAGACATACCTCAGTTACCAGCCGAACAAGAGGTGGACCATCGACTTCATAGGAAACATCTCTGACAACCGCTATAACTTCGAACCGGAAGACCGCGAAACCAACTTCGGAACGATGGAGAACGTGAAGTCGTTCAAGGTTTACTTTGACGGTAAGGAGAAGGACCTCTTCCGCACTTTCTTCGGCTCACTGAGTATCACGAGGAACTTCGGCGAGAAGACCCGTCTGTCGCTCATCGGCTCGGCATTCAAGACACGCGAGCAGGAGACATACGACATACAGGGACAGTACTGGCTAACGCAGACCGAGACGAGCGAGAACCTCGGTGTGGGCACCTATATGGAGCATGCCCGCAACTACCTCAATGCCACCGTGGGAAGCGTGAAACTCATGGTAGACCACAAGACCAAGAAACACGACATACAGGCAGGTGTGACGTTCAAGATGGAGAAGATTGAGGAGAAGTCGCGCGAGTACGAGTATCGTGACTCTAGCAGGTACGTAGTGCCTCATACCGGCGAGGACCTGTATATGATATACTCGCTCAACGCACGCAACGAACTCAAGGCACAGCGCGTCGAGGCATACGTGCAGGACACATATAAGTTCGCGTCGGGAGAGACATACTTCACGCTCAACTACGGAGTGCGCTTCTCACACTGGAACTTCAACAAGGAGAGCATCGTCAGCCCGCGTGTATCACTCGGCATCGTACCGGCATTCAACCCCGACGTGACCTTCCGTCTGGCAACAGGACTCTACTATCAGGCGCCTTTCTTCAAGGAACTCCGTGACACCACCACCATCAACGGAGTGACTTACGCTATACTGAACGAGAAGATAAAAAGCCAGCGCTCGATACATTTCATAGGAGGCATGGACTATCGCTTCAAGATGATGAACCGCCCGTTCAAGTTCTCCGCAGAGGCCTATTTCAAACTCTTGAGCGACCTGGTGCCCTACTCCGTCAACAACGTGAAGATAGTTTATGACGCCAGCCAGCAGTGCAGCGGCCACGCTATGGGTCTCGACCTGAAGCTCTACGGCGAGTTCGTGGAGGGAAGCGACTCATGGGTGACACTCTCCGTTATGAACACCCGAATGAAGCTTAACGGTCAGAGCATCCCGCTGCCTACCGACCAGAGGTTCGCCCTCAACCTCTTCTTCACCGACTACTTCCCAGGCACCGACCGCTGGAAGATGTCCCTGAAACTCGCATACGCCGACGGCCTGCCCTTCGGTGCTCCTCACCGCCGTCTCGACATCATGCCCTTCCGCGCACCAGCATACAAACGTGCCGACATAGGTATGAGTTTCCGTGCACTCGACAATGAGAAGAGAGAGAAGAAATCCATATTCCGCAATATATGGATAGGCGTCGACTGTCTCAATCTGCTCGGCATCAATAACGTAAACTCTTACTACTGGATCACCGACGTCACCAACCAGCAGTATGCCGTCCCCAACTATCTTACTGGAAGGCAGATAAACGGTCGTGTCCTCTTCGAGTTCTAGAAGGTATAGTTTGTTTCATCATTTCAAAGAGCGATGGTTGGTCGTTTGGGAGATTGGTTGTTAATTCTTTAATTCTCCTCGACATTGCAAATTTACGAAGGAAAAAGCAATGCGCCAAATTCCGCCCCCTGTAGCCCGTGAAAATCTGTTAAGAAACCGTCGTTCAACTGTTAAAAATTGTAAAGGACATGTTTATGCCCTGTAAACATGACGTTTACGCACCGTAAAGGATATGTTTCCACATTCGATCTGTAACATTGTAACATGTAACATTGTAACATTAAGGACTTGCGATATTGTGGAGTTCTATGTCTATATTAATATATTATTATAATAATATATTAATATAGTATATATATACTTACAATCTATAACCCATTTTGTTGTAATTTTTCATAAAAACCGCATGAGCGCATATATGAAATTGCTTAATGTTACATTGTTACAATGTTACATTGTTGCATTTCCCCATTTCTTGCTGTTTCCTGATTCCCAAATACTCCTCCTTCTTTGTGTTCGTATTATCATTAAGCGCAGCCGTTTTTTTGTATCATTCACAACATATCTTCCCAACGCAAGGTATAGGGTGACTAAAAGTTTAATTATTATGAATATTTCAGTATAAAGTTGGTCTATTGGAAATATTTTCGTACCTTTGCAGAAAGTTATTAATAACCATTTATTGAACATATTATGAAAATATCTCACATTGAGCATTTAGGCATTGCCGTTCCGAGCATTGAGGAGGCGCTGCCTTATTTCGAGCAGGTTCTCGGACTGAAGTGTTATGCAATTGAAGTGGTTGAAGACCAGAAAGTTAAGACTGCATTCTTGAAGTGCGGTGAGACAAAGCTTGAGCTGCTTGAGCCGACATCTCCCGAGAGCACCATACAGAAGTGGCTCGACAAGGGCAACAAGGGCGTGCACCACGTTGCTTTCTGCATTGAGGACGGTGTGGCTAACGCACTTGCCGAATGTGACGAAAAGGGTATCCGCCTTATCGACCAGGCTCCACGCAAGGGCGCCGAGGGTCTGAACATCGCGTTCCTGCACCCGAAGTCAACATGCGGTATCCTTACAGAGCTCTGTGAGCATCCAGAATAAGAACATACAACAATATTTTGACAAACAGTATTTAATAAAAATGACTAAGCAATTAGAAAAGATCAAAGAGCTTATCGCAAAGCGCGAGCAGGCTCGTCTTGGAGGTGGCGAGAAGGCCATCGAAAAACAGCATGCACGTGGCAAGTACACCGCTCGTGAGCGTGTGGATATGCTTCTTGACGAAGGTAGTTTCGAGGAGTTCGACATGTTCAAGCTCCACCGCTGCACTAACTTCGGAATGGAAAAGAAACAGTTCCTTGGCGACGGCGTTGTTGCCGGTTCAGGTACTATCGACGGACGTCTGGTATATGTGTTCGCTCAAGACTTTACCGTTAACGGCGGTTCTCTCTCGGAGACAATGGCTGAGAAGATCTGCAAGGTGATGGATATGGGTATGAAGATGGGTGCTCCCGTCATCGGTATCAACGACTCGGGTGGCGCACGTATCCAGGAGGGTATCAACGCACTGGGCGGCTATGCCGAGATTTTCGAGCGTAACATCCTCGCAAGTGGTGTGATTCCACAGATTTCAGGTATCTTCGGTCCTTGTGCCGGTGGTGCTGTTTACTCCCCTGCCCTCACCGACTTCACCCTGATGATGGAGAACACCTCTTATATGTTCCTTACCGGTCCGAAGGTTGTGAAGACCGTTACTGGCGAGGACATCGACCAGGAGCATCTGGGTGGTGCTTCGGTTCACGCCTCGAAGAGTGGTGTTACCCACTTCACGGCTAAGACCGAGGAAGAGGCTGTAGAGATGATTAAGACTCTCATCAGCTATATCCCACAGAACAATATGGAGGAGGCTCCACGCGTGGAGTGCACCGACCCTATCGACCGCAAGGCAGACATCCTCAACGAGATTCTCCCCGACGACCCGAACAAGGCATACGACATGTATCAGGTGATTACCGCCATTACCGACAATGGTGAGTTCTTCGAGGTACAGCCTAAGTTCGCAAAGAACATCATCGTGGGCTTCGCTCGCTTCAACGGCCAGAGCGTGGGTATCGTGGCCAACCAGCCTTCAGCATACGCTGGTGTGCTGGACGTGAACGCAAGCCGCAAGGGAGCACGTTTCGTTCGCTTCTGCGACGCCTTCAACATTCCTATCGTGTCTCTGGTTGACGTTCCTGGATTCCTTCCTGGTACAGGACAGGAGTACAACGCTGTCATCCTGCACGGAGCACAGCTTCTCTACGCTTACGGCGAGGCTACCGTTCCAAAGGTTACCGTTACCCTGCGCAAGAGCTATGGTGGTTCGCACATCGTGATGGGCTGCAAGCAGCTCCGCACAGACCTCAACTACGCTTGGCCTAACGCTGAGATTGCCGTTATGGGTGCTTCTGGTGCTGTTGCAGTCCTCTACGCCAAGGGTGCCAAGGAGGCAGAGAATCCCGCTCAGTTCCTCGCCGAGAAGGAGGAGGAGTACAGCGACCTCTTCGCTAATCCTTACCAGGCAGCCAAGTACGGTTATATCGACGACGTTATAGAGCCGCGCAACACTCGTTTCCGCATATGCCGTGCTCTCGCACAGCTTGCAACAAAACGCCAGTCGCTTCCTGCTAAGAAGCATGGTAACATTCCAATGTAAGGAAACCATTGTAAGGAAACCCAAAACTGAGTTAAATGAAACAAAACGAAGTATTTGCCGCAATTGCTCTTGCTTTGCATGAGTTCCAGGGCAATAATGTGCATGACAAGGAGGCTGACATCATTACCATCAAGAAGCACCCTACTGACTGGTCTTCAAGGATTCTCACGATGACAGCCCATCCTTAACATCATAACGTGAATTAAAAGTATGAAAGAATACAAGTATACAATCAACGGCACGAAATACGAAGTGCAGATTGGTGACATAGAAGAGAACATTGCCACCGTAACCGTTAACGGAGAAGAGTATAAGGTGGAGATGGAGAAAGAGGCTGAACCTGAGAAGAAGAAGGTGGTAGTAAAACCTGCAGCAGCCGCTCAGCCCGCTTCTAACGACAATGCTCCGTCACAGGCTAACGTGAACACGGCTAACGCCATCAAGGCTCCTCTGCCTGGCGTGGTGACCGAGATTAAGGTTGCCGTAGGCGACGAGGTGAAAGAGGGCGACACCGTTGTCGTTCTCGAGGCTATGAAGATGGCCAATAACCTTGACACCGAGAAGAGCGGTAAGGTGACGGCTATCCTCGTAAACGTAGGCGATAGCGTAATGGAAGACACTCCACTTGTAGTTATCGAATAAGCAAACTTCAAACTTAAACAAAAAAGACACGGTTTTGAGCCGTGTCTTTTTTATTATCTACTATTTCTATAAAAGGCTATAGTTTGTTTCCAGCCTTGGGGAACACCACCTTGGGCTTGAAAGTCTTGGCCTCCTCAAAGTCCATCATGGCATAGGCTATGATGATGACGGTGTCGCCGACGATGCACTTGCGTGCCGCCGCCCCATTAAGGCACACACATCCTGAGCCGCGCTCCCCCTTGATGATATATGTCTCGAGCCTATCACCATTGTTGTTGTTCACCACTTGAACCTTCTCTCCGGCAATCAGGCCGGCAGCATCCATCAGGTCCTCATCGATGGTGATGCTCCCCATATAGTGGAGGTTAGCCTCTGTTATAGTCACACAATGCAACTTGCTCTTTAAGACTTCAATGTACATTATATAGCTTGTTTAGTTCTCCTTGTATTTGATATGGTCGATAAGGCGGATAGGAGTCTTGCCGCAATAGACGGTGATGCAACCCACGATATAGTTGCTGTCATCCCAGGTCTTTACGTCCTGGAGGGTGTTACCGTCAACGATTGCGAAATACTCCACATCGAGTCCTTCCTGAGAGTTGATGTCGCTAACGACCTTCTCCCTCGTTTCCTCAAGGGTGTGGCTCTTAGCATAATCAAGACTTGCCTTCAATGCCTCAAAAATCTTGGGGGCTATGGCACGCTCGTCGGGCGAAAGAAGTGTGTTGCGGGAGCTCTTGGCAAGGCCGTCCTCGTCTCTTACGATGGGACACTCCACGATGTTCACACCCAGTCCCAGAGCCTTCACCATCGCCTTAATGACGGCTATCTGCTGCCAGTCCTTCTCTCCGAAATATGCCTTGTCGGGACGCACGATATAGAACAGGCGGCTCACAACCTGACACACTCCGTTGAAGTGGCCTGGACGATGGGCTCCCTCCATAACGGTTGACACGGGGGGATATTCGAAGTGACGATTGTCTGGCACGGGATACATTTCCTCTACAGTAGGGGCAAACACGAAATCGGCTCCTACGCTTTCAAGTAACTTACAATCTGCCTCAAGTGTGCGCGGATAATTCTTCAGGTCGTTTTTGTCATTAAACTGAGTAGGATTAACGAAGACGCTCACAACCGTGATGTCATTATCCTTGACGCTTCGTTCAACAAGAGAAGCATGCCCTGCATGCAACGCTCCCATAGTGGGAACGAGACCTATCACCTTCCCCTCCTTGCGAAGAAGGAACAAATCGTTCTGCAGTTCAACAATCGTGTGAATTACTTTCATCTAAATCATTTAGTGTTTAAAAGCGGTTGCAAAGTAACTACTTTTTTACGAATTATGCAAAAATTACTTTTAAAAATTGCCAATATTTGCCCGCATTTGCCTAAATTAAACAAAAAGGTTGAGGAAATCGGATTATTTTTTGTACCTTTGCATATATTTTTCTAAACAACAAGAAGATGAAAGCAAAAAAAGTATTGTTCATTAATCAGGAGATTACTCCTTATGTTCCCGAAAGCGAGCTCTCCCTCTTAGGAAGGAAAGTGCCTCAGTTGGTGGAAGGAAAAGGCTATGAGATAAGGACTTTCATGCCTAAATGGGGAACAATAAACGAGCGAAGAGGACAGTTGCACGAGGTGCAGCGCCTGTCGAGAATGATGCTTATTATAAATGAAACAGACCATCCTCTGATCATAAAGGTAGCTTCCATCCCTCAGACAAGGATTCAAGTATATTTCATAGACAACGACGACTACTTCAGCAAGCGCCAGATGGAGATTGACGAGCTGGGCGAGGAGTATAACGACAACGGCGAGAGGGCTGTGTTCTTCGCACGTGGCGTGCTCGAGACAGTCGCAAAGAAACTGAGATGGGCCCCGGACATCATACATTGTCAGGGCTGGATGGGCGGAGTGATTCCGTTCTATATCAAGACCGCATATCGCGAGGAGCCTTCGTTCGCTAACACCAAGGTCATCACATCCCTGTTCAGCAAGGAACTGACCAGCGACTTCGGCGACGACTTCAAGAAATGCGTGGAATATAGAGAGGCTACTCCCGAACTTCTCGAGAAATATAACGAGAGATTCGACTATACGGAACTTGCCAAGATGGCAATAGACTATAGCGACGGTATAATATGTGCCGGAAACGAGGTGAACCCGGAACTGCTGAAGTATGCGGAAGAGAAGAACGTTCCTGTAATGCCTTACATGGAAGAGGCAACGGGCGACGACTACAGCAACTTCTACGACTTAGTTTACGGAGACGATAACGAATAATTTTCAATTAGACAAATCATTTCAATGAAGAATAAATTCATATATGCATTGGCACTCGCTGCCTTTGTCCTAACCTCATGCGAAGAGACCACAGACGGCATTGGCGCTTCGCTGACAGACATGAAGGACCACCTGAAGATAACCACCGACACCTTTATGGTTTCGTCGCGCTCAATAGTCGTCGACTCGGTACTGTCGAGAAGTAACAGCGGTTATCTCGGACGCATAAAGGACCCTGAGACAGGGGCTATCATAGAAGGTAACTTCATGGCTCAGTTCAACGTACTGGAAGACTTCAATTTCCCCGACGATAGCAAGATAGCATCAAAAGACGAAAATGGCATATATGCCGACTCTTGTAAGTTGATGCTATACTACAACAGCTTCTACGGAGACTCTCTCGTAACGATGAAGGTGACAGCCTACGAGATGTCGCATCCAATGGAAGAGGGTCAGATATACTATTCCAACTTTGACCCGATGGAGGAAGGATATGTTGACGATAACTGCTTCAAAGTGAGCAAGATGTACTCGATGGTTGACCTAAACCTGAGTTACGAGAACAGGAAGGGAAAGGGTTACTATACAAACATCACCATTCCACTCGACCAAGAATATACCGACAAGAACGGCAAGACGTACAGGAACTACGGAACCTACATCATGCAGAAGTACAAGGAGAATCCTGACTACTTCACGAACCTGTACAAGTTCACACATAATGTATGCCCAGGCTTCTATTTCAAGGTGGAGAACGGTATAGGCTCAATGGCTAACGTATATCTGGCTCAGATATCCCTGTATTTCAAGATGCAGACCGACTCTGTCTATGAGGTTAACACGGTATTCGCAGGAACGGAAGAGGTGATTCAAAAGAATGTCATCACCAATGACAAGAACACGATGAAGGGTCTTGCAGAAGACAACTCATGCACATATCTGAGAACACCTGCCGGAATATTCACAGAACTGACATTGCCAGTAGAGGAGATTCTAAAAGGTCACGACAACGACACCCTGAACACCGCCAAGATAGTGCTGACAAAGATAAAGAACGACGTGGACTCTGAGTATGCCCTTGACAATGCCAGCAAACTTCTGCTGATTCAGAAGGACAGCCTGTTCTCCTTCTTCGAGGAAGGTAAGCTTCACGACAACAAGAAGTCATTTATATCGTCCTCGCAGTTGGTATCAGGAGGAAAGACCGATGAAAACATCTATGTGTTCAACAACATCTCGTCGCTGATTACTTATATGAACCAGCTAAGGACAGAAGGTGAGAAGAGCGACTCTAACTGGTTGCTGAATCATCCGGACTGGAACAAGGCGGTGGTCGTTCCAGTGAGTGTTACGACAAGTTCCACGGGTTCTACCACTACAAAGGTGATTGCCGTGAACAATGAGATGAAACTGACGAGTACGAAACTGGTCGGCGGTAGTGCCAACCCCTACCCTCCTATAAAGATTAGCGTCGTTTATAGTAAGTTCTCCGACAAATAGTCCACTACTCTATCATGGCAGACAATTATCTTGAGTATCACCAGGAGGAGTATGAGCGCAGGAAGGCGGAATGGGAACGCAGGAAACGCCACCTGCCTAAGGTTACAAGAAAGATTGAACGCCCGGAAGACGAGGCTCTTTAATAAGACACAAGCCACTTGCTACAACCCAGCAGGTGGCTTTTTTCATATATAAAAAGAATAATGGGGAGGCTCAGTTGTGTCCTGGCTTCCCCATTATTGTTACTTGCTGTCAGCAGAAGCTTAGTTGTTAACCGTACCGCCCACGATATCAAGCAACTCGCTGGTGATGGCTTGCTGCCTGCTCTTGTTGTATTGCAGGTTGAGTTCACGGAGAATCTCATCGGCATTATCAGTAGCCGTCTGCATTGCCACCATACGGGCCGCATGTTCCGAGGCGATGGAGTCGAGCAAAGCGGTATAGAGCATAAGATGGGCAAGCTTTGGAATAAGCTTGTTCATCACGGAGTCGAGGTCGGGCTCAACGATGAAGTTGTCATTCAGCGGTTTCCCGTCAAGCTCGCGTTTGTTCTCTTCTGCATGCTCCTTGTCGCGCTGGCGAAGATACTCGACCGCCTCACGTGTAGCCACGTTCGACTTCAGGTCTCGCTCTTTGTCAGCAGTAAGCTCGCTCTCGATATCTATAGGGAAGAAGGTCTTGCGGGTAAGGATTTGTGAGCCCGCGCTCTTGAAATGATGATATATCATCTCAACACGGTCAACCTCTCCAAGCCTGTACATCGCTCCGAGTTTCTGAGCTATCTCAGTACACTCCTGAACGTTGGGCTTGTCGGCAAGGGCATTGAAATTACCAGCCGACGTGTAGCCAAGCTTGTTCACCTTCTCGGCCACCTTCCTTCCTATCGGATAAATAAGAATGTTCTCTTTCCCTAAATGCTTATACTGCTCTAATGCCTTCTGCATCTCCTTTATGACATTGGCATTGAAGCCGCCACATAATGAGGAGTTGCTGGAAAAGACGATGAGTGCCACACGATTTACAGGACGTTCCGCCACATATGTGCTGCGCACGTCGGCGTCTGAAGCAAGGAAAGTCTTCAAGATATGCTCGAGCATCGACTCGTATGGCAGCATGTTCTCTATCGCAACCTGTGCGTGGTGCAACTTGGAGGACGCAACCATCTTCATCGCACTCGTAATCTTACGAGTACTGTTTACACTTGCTATTCGACCTTTAATCTCTTTTAGACTTGGCATAACACTTAGGGGATTTATTTATAGCTTTCTGCAATATCAGCCATTGTTGACTCGATGACAGCAGTAACGTTGTCGTCAATCTTTCCGCTTCCCAACGTCTCGATAACGTCTGCATGAGCCGAGCGCATCTTGTCGAGGAAAGTATCCTGACACTCACGAACCTTATCTACAGGTACGTCGGCCATAAGTCCATGCGTTCCACAATAGAGAATGGCGATCTGCTCTCCTACCGGCATTGGGCTGTACTGAGGCTGGATAAGTAACTGATTGTTCTTACGGCCACGGTCAAGGGTCATCGCGGTCACAGCGTCCATATCGCTTGAGAACTTCGAGAATGCCTCGAGCTCACGATACTGAGCCTGGTCGATTTTCAACGTACCAGCAACCTTCTTCATTGACTTGATCTGTGCAGAACCACCCACACGGCTCACGGAGATACCTACGTTAATAGCGGGACGGAAACCTTGATTGAAAAGGTCGGTCTCAAGGTATATCTGTCCGTCCGTGATGGAAATCACATTGGTAGGAATATACGCGGAAACGTCACCCGCCTGTGTCTCGATAATTGGCAATGCGGTCAACGAACCACCACCCTTCACATGACCTTTCATGCACTCAGGCAGGTCGTTCATCTGCTCTGCCACTTCCTGCTGGTCGTTGATACGTGCGGCACGCTCAAGCAGACGGCTATGCAGATAGAACACGTCACCAGGATATGCCTCACGTCCTGAAGGACGACGAAGAATCAGAGACACCTCACGGTATGCCACAGCCTGCTTTGAGAGGTCGTCGTATACAACCAGGGCACTCTCTCCACGGTCACGGAAATACTCTCCGATGGCAGCACCTGCGAACGGAGCATAATACTGCATGGCTGCAGGGTCGGCAGCGGTTGCGGAAACAATGATGGTATATGGCAACGCACCATGTTCCTTGAGGTTTGCCACGAGAGCGGCTACCGTAGATGCTTTCTGTCCTATGGCTACATAAATACAATATACAGGTTTTCCGGCATCATAGAAACTCTTCTGGTTGATTATCGTATCGACCGCAATTGCCGTCTTGCCTGTCTGGCGGTCACCAATGATAAGCTCACGCTGACCACGTCCGATAGGAATCATAGAGTCAACGGCCTTCAGTCCGGTCTGCAAAGGCTCTTTCACTGGCTGACGATAAATCACACCGGGAGCCTTGCGGTCAAGTGGCATCTCATAAGCACCCGTAAGGTCTATATCACCATTACCGTCAATAGCCTGGCCGAGCGGGTTAATAACGCGTCCAAGCATATTGTCATTGACACGTATTGAAGCGATGCGCTTGGTACGCTTCACCACCTGCCCTTCCTTAATGCCAGCCGTAGGACCGAGCAACACACAACCGACGTTGTCTTCCTCCAAGTTCATCACAATAGCCATAGTGCCATTCTCGAACTCAAGAAGCTCGTTGGCTTCTGCGTTGCGCAGGCCGTAGATACGTGCCACACCGTCACTAACGGTAAGCACCGTTCCTACTTCTTCAAAGTCTTGACCAGAACCAATACTATTAAGTTGCTGGACCAACACTTCAGATACTTCGCTTGGTTTTATCTTGTCCATTATTCTTTTATTATTTCAGCGTTTTTAGGATGTTGCGCAATTGTGACTGCACAGAAGCATCCATTCTATAAGTGTCATACTCAAGAATGAATCCGCCTATAATATCGGGATTCACCTCGGCGAGAAATTCCACCGTGCCCTTTGTCTTGCTCTGAATGATTTCCCTCATTCGTTGCTCTGTTGCAGGACTAACAGTAGTAGCCGTGATAAGCTTGCCGTGGATTATGTTCTTCTGCTTTCGATATAGCGTGATGTAGGAAGAGGCAATGAACATCATTATTGTCTCACGTCCTTGTTTAACAACCAATTCCACAAAACGCTTGGAAAGCGGCGTTATACTTTTTCCACAGGCGGTAATGAGCAATTGCTTCTTAATATCCTGGCTCAATGTAGGGTTGTTGATAGTATGTCTCATCTGAGGGACGTCCACAAAAGCCTTTGCCATTGTGGCCATATCGAGATATACCTTCTCTTCTACCTTCTCTTGCATAGCACTCTTAAGGAGCGCACGTGCATAGCGGACCGAAATGACGCCTATATCCATATCCTACATTTATTTATCATTAGAAGACAGCTCATCCAGCAACTTATCAACATACTTCATCTGATCAGCTTCGCCAGAAAGACGTTCACGCAATATCTTTTCCGCAATGGAGACGCTGAGCTCGGCAACCTGCTTTCGAATGTCGCTTATGGCATTCTGCTTCTCCGCCTCTATCTGCGCCTTTGCCTCTGATATTATGCGTGCACCTTCCTCACGAGCCTTTACCTGGGCTTGCTCTATGATGGCCTCACGTGTGGACGCAGCTTCAGAAAGTATCTGTGACTGTCTCTCACGAGCCTCTTTCAGCAAGGTCTCTCCTTCTTCTTGGATATTGGCGAGTTTCTCATTGGCCTCATGAGCCTTGCGAAGACTTTCATCAATGTAAGCCTTGCGATCTTCAACCATCTTGGTGATTGCGGGGAAACCGTATTTAGCCAAGAAATAGAAGATTACGAGAAATGCCAGCAACATCCAGAAAAGAAGTCCCCAATCTGGTGTGAGTATAGATGGCAAATTCTGAAGATCCATTTGCTATTAGTTGTTGTTGAGATTAATAATTGTAAAAGGTATCATTTTGCATGTGCATTGAGTACTTCTGACCAATGCAACAGGCATCTTTCGCACCCTTATCTGATATCAATCAAGAAGAGGGAGATGACACTTTATTTGATAAGGAATGCACAAGCAACAACGGCAAACAGAGCAACACCCTCAACGAATGCAGATGTCAGAATCATGTTTGTCTGAATCTTATTTGTTGCCTCTGGCTGGCGAGCGATAGCGTCCATAGCACTACCACCAATCTTACCAATACCCATACCTGCACCAATTGTTGCGATACCTGCGCCAAGGCCACAACCTAATGCGCCGAGACCTTCTGCTAATAATAATGAAATCATAATCTTAAAGTTTTAAATTGTTATTAATAAAAATTTTTTATATTCTATCATATGTTTTATCAGAACCTACAGCATCATGCACTGTGATGTTCTGGATGTGCCAATCCTATGAACACGGCCGACAGCAACGTGAAGACATATGCCTGGACGAAAGCCACCAGCAACTCTACGGCATTCATGAAGAGAAGCATCAACGCGCTGAACAGATTCAGTCCGACACCCATCCCGACGCCCATTGTCCATCCGAGGAATATCACACATGTGAAACTCAGGATTATAGCATGACCGGCCATCATGTTTGCAAAGAGACGGACCATAAGGGCAAACGGCTTCGTGATTATTCCTACCAATTCGATTACCGGGATTAACGGTGCCGGATAAGCCTTCAGGAACAAAGGCACTTCTGGCCAGAATATCTCTTTCCAATATTCTTTGTTTCCGAATATGTTGACCAGCAACATCGTGCAAAGCGCAAGGAAGAAGGTTATGTTTATATTACCGGTAACGTTGGCACCACCCGGGAACACAGGAAGCAATCCCAGAAGATTGGTAACGAGGATAAAGAAGAATACCGTTAGCAGATAAGGAGCATACTTCTTGTAATGCTTCTCACCAACACACGACCTGATAACATCGTCGTGGATTGTCATCACAAGCATCTCCATCGCTCCCACGAATCCTTTCGGAGCCTCACTCTTGCAGTCGCGTTTCTTGTACCACTTTGCTATGCTGAGGAATACCACTATCAAAATGATGGCAACAATCCATATCTGGCAAACCGATTTTGTGATACTCAGATCTAACGGGCGCCTTGTGGTACCGTCAGACATCTTCTCGTAGATCTTGCCATGATGACTCTCGTCAAAGAATAACGTTGGATGTTCCTCTATGCCCTTTGAGGTACCGAAGAACCATCCCTGCTCTGCCTTGACGATGATGGGCAGTGGAATACTCAAATCTCCCGCAATATGCCACTCATACGCATCTGACAAGTGATGTAACACAATCTCAGGAATGTCTATCGCCTCCTCCTTCTCTTGAGCATATAGACAAGCCGGTAACATCATGACTGCCAGAATGAGCAATATTGACTTGATGCGATTCATTTATATTATATTAATAAGTTACAAATAATTATATGCACTACTGCTTATTAGTAATCCTAGAAAAATATATGGTATGGAATCCGACCATTATAAGGTAGAAAACCATGAATACGACCACATAAGGCGCCATTGCGTCTCTCCCAACTACCATATAGCAGACGAACAACGTAAAGAGAGCCAATACCATGCGGAAACCTGATACCAAGGAATAGAGCGTGGTAAGCGACTCTTTTTTTTCCTTTGAGATCCATCTCCACAGAAGGGCAAAAGCTACAAGGAATACTACCGAGAAACCTGTGCTAACCCATATCGGAGCCATTAGATTCCACTCGGGTCGGAGTGTAGCCACCAGGATGCTTGCCATCCAAAGGATGATGATGATGAGCGCTCCTATTCCAACATAGCGTTTGGCTACCTTGTCAATATCCATCATACTTCCACACACACATTTACTTCATTCTTCTTCACCGACACGAAGCCTCCCTGTACCTCAAGACTCTGAAGTCCTTCTGAACAAAGATATGTAACGGTTCCGTGCTCAAGCGACGAGATGATTGGAGCATGGTTGGTAAGAATCTCGAACTCTCCGGCTGTTCCGGGAACGGTCACGCTCTCTACCTCTCCGGTGAACACTACCTTTTCGGGTGATACGATTTTGAGTTTAAGCATACTGAAAATTGACTGTTTTGCTGTTCTACAATTGTCTGGTTAACTTGTCATTCGAACTACCCTTGGGCTGCTTCCATAAGCTTCTTGCCCTTGGCTATTGCGTCCTCAATCGTTCCGACGTTCAAGAATGCCTGCTCTGGCAGATAGTCAACCTCACCGTCAAGAATCATATTAAAGCCCTTGATAGTGTCTTCGATGCTTACCATCACACCCTTAACTCCAGTAAACTGCTCTGCAACGGTAAATGGCTGAGACAAGAAGCGCTGAACACGACGAGCGCGGTTCACCGTAAGCTTATCCTCATCTGAAAGCTCATCCATACCGAGGATGGCAATGATGTCCTGTAACTCGTTGTATTTCTGGAGTATCTGCTTCACGCGTTGAGCACACTCATAATGTGCCTTTCCAACAATCAGCGGGTCAAGGATACGGCTGGTTGAGCCCAGTGGGTCAACAGCAGGATAGATACCCAACTCCGTGATTTTACGTGACAGCTCGGTTGTTGCATCAAGGTGGGTGAAGGTTGTCGCTGGTGCAGGGTCGGTCAAGTCGTCAGCAGGCACATATACAGCCTGAACTGATGTGATAGAACCTTTCTTGGTTGATGTGATTCTCTCCTGCATCGTACCCATCTCGCTTGCCAACGTCGGCTGGTATCCCACAGCAGATGGCATACGTCCTAAAAGTGCAGACACCTCAGAACCTGCCTGTGTGAAACGGAAGATGTTGTCGATGAAGAACAGAATATCTGCTGCCTCACCATCCTTACCTCCGTTGTCACGGAACTCCTCTGCAACGGTAAGACCAGAGAGCGCTACAGAAGCACGTGCTCCTGGTGGCTCGTTCATCTGACCATATACCAGAGTTGCCTGGGATTTCTTCAGTTCCTCAGGATCAACGAGAGACAGGTCCCATTTTCCTTCAGCCATAGCTTCCTTGAACTTGTCGCCATAGCGAACAACACCCGATTCAATCATTTCCCTGATAAGGTCGTTACCCTCACGGGTTCGCTCTCCCACTCCGGCAAATACGGAATATCCGTTGTGACCTTTAGCGATGTTGTTAATCAACTCCATGATGAGCACCGTCTTGCCTACACCTGCACCACCAAAGAGACCAATCTTACCACCTTTCATGTAAGGTTCAAGAAGGTCAATCACCTTGATACCTGTGGCAAGCATCTCCTTTGTGGTGGACAGTTCCTCAAACTTAGGTGCTTCACGGTGGATAGGATATGCTCCATCCATATCCAGTTGTTTCATACCGTCAATAGGCTGACCTATAACGTTCAGCATACGGCCCTTAATCTGATCACCAGCAGGCATAAGTATAGGAGAGCCCATCGGCTCTACATCCAGCCCTCTTTGGAGTCCGTCGGTATTGTCCATAGCAACACATCTAACCGTGTCTTCACCAATGTGCTGATGCACTTCGATGATCAGCGGTGAGCCGTCGGGCTTGGTAATCTTTAAGGCTTCGTGGATTTTAGGCAACACTTTCTCTGCGTCTAGTCCTTCTGTTTCGAAATACACGTCGATAACAGGACCTATTATCTGTGAAATGCGCCCTTTGATTTGTGTCATATATTATAAGTATTTAAGTGTTAAGCTTTAGTAATAATGCCGCAAATATAATAAAAAAATATTACTACGGCAAATTTTTGTGGTAAAAAGATAGAGACCTTAGCCAATTAAGACAAAGAGAACATAACTATATGCTCAGCTCATCCAAGACCTTTATGAGTTTCTTGTCAAAAGGCTTGTCACTACGTATTGCCTCGTTGAATGGAACATAAACCACTTCATTATAGCGTATTCCAATCATAACGTTTCTCTGTCCTTGCATGATTGCCTCAATAGCCCCGACTCCTGTTCTTGCCGCAAGCACGCGGTCGTGAGCTGATGGTCTTCCACCACGTTGCAAATGTCCAAGTATAGACACCCTCACATCATAGTGTGGGAACTCTTTCCTTACACGGTCGGCATAATAGAGGGCTCCGCACTTGGGGCTTTCTGATACTATGACGATACAACTCTTCTTTGATTTCCTGATTCCTCTCTCCATGAATCTTGCCAACTGGTCAACATCCGTAGAGTCTTCAGGTATGATAGCAGCCTCAGCACCACTTGCTATAGCGCTATTCTGCGCGAGGAACCCGGCATCTCTTCCCATTACCTCAATAAAGAATATGCGCTCATGGCTTTGAGCCGTGTCTCTTATTCGGTCGACACACTCCATAATGGTGTTCATCGTAGTGTCATAACCTATGGTGGAATCGGTTCCGTAGAGGTCGTTATCGATTGTTCCCGGCAGGCCTATACAACATACATCATATTCTTCAGCAAAGATTCTGGCACCAGTAAGGGAACCATTTCCTCCGATTACCACAAGTGCATCGATGCCTGCATTCACCATGTTGTCATAGGCTTTCTTCCGTCCTTCGGCAGTCATAAACTCCTTTGAGCGTGCAGTCTTCAGGATGGTACCACCCATCATTATTATTCCTGACACGTTCTCTGTCGTAAAGTCTCGGATTTCATTATTAATCAAACCATCCCAACCACGATAAATGCCCTTTATCTTGAATCCGTTATATATTCCTGCACGCGTAACGGCACGTATTGCTGCATTCATTCCTGGAGCATCGCCGCCAGACGTCATAACGCCAATAGTCTTAATCCTTGCCATATTATAGTTTATAGTGTTTATAATTCTGTTGCTTAATGATTGGTGAATACCATTAAAAAGACATCAACCAAATAAAGAAGATTCCCAAAATCCACGAGATGATGGAAACCCATCCTACATTTCTAAGGTACCATCCAATATGTATGCGCTCCATTTTCATTAGAGCCAAGCCGCTTAACGAGCCTATCAAGAGGATATTGCCGCCTATTGCCGTGCTGAATGCAATGACCTTCCAATAGTCGCCATTCTGCACGAAAGACGCCATATATCCTGCATCTGCCCAATTTGCTATAGAGTCCATATTTAATATAGGATAGAGGGAGATGAAACTGAGTGATGTGGCAAATGTATCAACGATGCTACTCATGGCTGCCGACAATACTCCGAGAATCCAAATGTTATGTATCTGAAAATCGATGTTTCGAGCCAGCCATCCTATCGCACCTGTCTCGCATACCACTCCAACCGCAAGCATCATGCCCATTACGAAAAGCATCATCTGAATAACACCGTATTGTAGCACTCGTGGCATACGTTTCTGAATCATTTTGTCAACATCCATCAGTTTCCTGTTCACTATCTCGTTGACAACCCATAGCAGCGACAACACACAAAGCGCGCCAAGGAAGGGACTCAACTTGGTGATATTATGGAATGTTGGAATAAACCACAAGCCTCCTATGCCCACAATAAGCATTAGCAAGCGTTGCCAACGTGAAAGATTTGTGTCATCTCCTCTGTATGGCATCGACCATTCTATGTCGATACGCTCAGGCAGCATCCTGCCAAGCCAAAGAACAGGAAGAGCACATGATATCAGGCAAGGGATGGCAAGGGATGCGGAGAACCTTGATGCCGTTACCGCACCATTATTCCATAGAAGTAATCCCGTAGGGTCACCAATCACAGTCAGGGCACCTCCACAATTAGCAGCAAGGACAATGGCGCAACCATATATTATCCTGTATCTGCGATTTGGAATAAGGCGGTGCATCACCACGAGCATCATGGTCGTAGTGGTTATATTGTCCAGGTTGGCTGATACAAGGAATGTTATTCCTGTCATCATCCACAAGAGTTTCTTGCTCTTGCGGGTACGCATCAACTCGGTAAGGAAATCAAAACAACCATTATTGTTGAGAATCTCGACAATCGTCATCGTAGCAAGCAGGAAGAGAACGATTTCTGCTCCCTTACCAACATACTTAAGGAAAATGTTCTGCGCTATATAGTGCTTCACGGCAGAACTTGTCGGTACTGCACCCCCAAGGAAATTAGTGTATTCATCGGGATGCTGACTCATCACGAAGTCCGTTCCAAAGCAGATATAAAGCACCCATCCTACAGCGGCAGCAAAGATGGCAATAGCCGTCTTATTCACCTTTGTAAGATTTGAGGTGGCTATTAACAAATAGCTCAGAATCAGTATGATTACGATTATTAATGTCATATCAACCGCAAAATTAACATTTTCTTGTCGAAATGCAAAGTTTTGAGACAGTTTTTTTCAAAACGAAAATTAATTTCCAAAAGAACCAATCTTTTAAGATAAAAAGTGTATCTTTGCAAACGATTATACAACTAAGCAATGCCTAATAACAATTCGGCCAACGGACAAACCCCATTGGTGAGTTTCATCGTCACCACTTACAATCTCCCTGAGACGCTATTGCAAGAGTGCCTCCAAAGCATTGTTGCGCTTTCTTTGAAAGAGAGCGAGGAAGAGATTATTGTCATAGACGACGGCTCTGATGAGAGCGCATTGCTTAGCATCACCAATTTCAGAGAGCGCATAATCTACGTGTGGCAGCCTAACAAAGGTGTCAGTGTGGCAAGGAACCTGGGAATGAAATTGGCAAGTGGGAAATATATACAGTTTATCGACGGCGACGACAAACTGATTCAGACAGGTTATGAGCATTGTATGGACATCGTGAGGTTCAACTCTCCCGATCTTGTACTCTTCAACTTCACCGACAAAGATGCCGACATCGACACACCATATCTTTTCAACGGTCCTGTCAACGGTGAGGAATATATGAGACATAACAATCTTAAAGCTGCTGTGTGGAGCTATATCTTCAGCCGTAGGATTCTAGCAAACCTCACGTTCTCACCTGGTGTGGAATATGGTGAAGACGAGGAGTTCACTCCGCAACTGATACTCTCCGCCGAGAGGATTTTCTCTACTGACACTTGTGCTTATTTCTACCGACACAACCACACCTCAGTGACTCACAAGAATACCAAACGTCACCTGGTGAAACGACTTGCCGATACAGAACACGTCATATCCAACCTGTTCCAACTCGCGGGAAAGCTACCGGCACAAGACTCTACGGCATTACGAAGGCGAGTGGCTCAACTGACGATGGATTATATCTACAACACCATTATATTCACACGCTCAAAGCATCAGCTTGACAAACGACTGGCAAGTCTCGAGAAGAAAGGTCTATATCCATTACCTTCCAATAACTACACTTGGAAATACAAGTTCTTCAACAAGCTGATAAGGTCAGAGAACGGCAAACGTTTCCTAATTTTCATCCTGCCACTACTAAAGAGAGAGAGATGAAAATATTACTACTTGGCGAATATAGCAACGTGCATGCCACCCTCGCCGAAGGACTGAGGGCATTGGGGCATTATGTAGTAGTGGCAAGCAACGGCGACTTCTGGAAAGACTATCCCCGCGACATTGACCTTAAGCGCACGCCTGGAAAAATCGGGGGTGCAAGACTCTATGCCAAGACGCTGATGGAGATGCGCCATATGAGCGGTTTTGATGTGGTGCAACTCATCAATCCCATGTTCCTTGAACTCAAGGCCGAGCGCATTGTCCCATTCTATAAAAGACTAAGGAAGGTAAACAAAAAGGTATTTCTCGGTGCTTTCGGAATGGATTACTATTGGGCAATGGTAAACTCAACAACAATGCCTCTGAGGTATAGCGACTTCAATATCGGAAACCAGATACGCACAAACGAGGATGCTATCAAGGAAAGGAAAGATTGGATAGGCACCAACAAAGAATCTCTTAACAAGATGATTGCAGAGGATTGCGACGGGATAATTGCAGGTCTTTATGAGTATTATGCCACATACAAGCCTCTTTTCCCCACCAAGACTGTTTTCATACCTTTTCCCATAAAATTCGACAAAGATGTTTCAGACACTTTCGAAGTAAGCAACCCCATAAGATTATTCATTGGAATCAGTAAAGGAAGAAGCGAATATAAAGGAACAGACATAATGCTAAGGGCTGCCCTTGACGTTCAGCAACGCCATCCCAACGAAGTGGTAATAAATAAGGCTGAAGGACTGCCATTCAATGAGTACCAAAGGATGATGGAAGGTAGCGACGCCATTCTCGACCAGCTCTACTCATACACGCCAAGCATGAACTCTTTGCTTGCAATGAGTAAGGGAATAGTGTGCATCGGAGGTGGAGAAGAAGAAAATTATGACATCTTAGATGAGAAGGAGTTGCGTCCCATCATCAACGTGCAACCCACTTATGAAAGTGTAGTTGAGCAACTGGAATGGCTAATTGCCAACAAGAATCTGATTCCGAAACTGAAGAGGGATAGCGTCGAATATGTGCGTCGCCACCATGACTTCATTAAAGTGGCAGAGCAATACCTTACTTATTGGAATAAGTAGTTACGTTTTTCAATTCCTTGTAGATTCTCTGAACAGGGAGTCCCATTACATTGAAATAGCTACCTTTTATCGACTCCACACCAATATACCCTATCCACTCCTGGATACCATAAGCTCCTGCTTTGTCGAAAGGTTTGTAATTCTCAATATAATAGTCAATTTCATCATTTTCGAGAATCTTGAATGTGACGTCAGTCTCAACAGAAAAACTATGTGTCTTTTCACGAGTGGAAAGGCATACGCCAGTTATAACCTGATGTGTCTTCCCACTAATCATACCAAGCATACGTCGTGCATCATCAGCATCAACAGGCTTACCCAGCACCTTGTCATCCACAACAACAATGGTATCTGCTGTGAGTAACACCTCGTCATCTCCTATTTCACCATTATACGCGGCTGCCTTCTCGCATGCTATATATTCGGCAATCTTACCAGTCGGCAGATTGGCGGGATAACTCTCGTCTATACCAGGCAGAAGTCTCACTTCAAAGTCAATGTCAAGTCCCGCAAGGAGTTCCTTTCTTCTCGGACTTGCCGATGCTAGTATTATTTTCATATATACTTTGCAATTAGATTACCACCCAAAAGCTCTTTCATCGCTGAGCCACTTCCCCTGTACCTTCAGCACCTGCTCAATGACATCACGGGCACACCCATGTCCACCAGCCTTATCGCTCACATATATACTTGCCTGTTTTACCTCAGAACAGGCATCGGCAGGACAGCAAGGGCATCCACAAAGACTCAGTACCTGAAGGTCGGGTATGTCATCACCCATAAAAATTAGTTCTTCATCAGTATACCCGTAACGATTCTTAAAATCCTCGTAAGTAGTAACCTTGACAGCACACTTCATGTAGATATCCTCAACACCAAGACGCTCATAGCGGAGCCTGATGGCATCGGTATTGCCACCAGTTATAATAGCGATGCGAAGCCCCATCTTCTGAGCAAGTTGTATGGAATATCCATCCTTGATATTAACCGTGCGCATAGGCTCTCCATCTGGATGCATAGGGATAGTCTCGCTGCTTAATACCCCGTCCACATCAAAGATTACGGCTTTTATCTTACTTAAATCGTAGTTTATCATAGTCCTATTTAGAGTTTACTTTTTCCTTGTAATTAATAATGCTTTCTGACATTGTCTCATATACCCTGCGTGCCATCTCATTGTCAACCAGAGCCTTCTGAGCGTCCATCACATTTTTGTCGCCTCTCACAGCAGGACCCGTCTGGGCATCACACGGAGGAATCACTTCAACCTTACCGATAGTCTCTTTAATAAGTGGCATCATCACATTGAAGGGCAAACCCTGCTCACGCAATACGTCATCGGCAAGGGTAAAGCAATGATTAACGAAATTACATGCAAAGACTGCAGCCAAATGAAGGTAGCGCCGATGGTCAGAATCGAGGCGATAGACATTATCTGAAAGTTCGTTGGCGAAGGCTTCGAGAGTGCAATATGTGTCTTCGTCTGACGCTTCAATAAAAATCGGTATCTTACTGAAATCCACAATCTTCTGCTTACTGAATGTCTGCATTGGATAGAACACTCCATGCCTCACTTCTGTTTCTCCAAAAACGTTCATCGGTATGCTGCCAGCAGTATGCACTACTATGCCATTGCCAGCCCTTTTCACAACCTCACCAAGCACTTCACCAAGTACGTTATCTTTAACAGAGACAAAATATAAGTCGGCATCAAGGACAATCTGTGCAAGCGATGTGACATAGTCGCATCCCAACCTCGATGCAAGAGCCGAAGCAGATTCCTCCGTACGGCTAAACACCTGCTCCACCCTCCTTCCCGATTGCTTAAGGGCCTCGCCCAGGTTGGTGGCCAGATTACCTGCACCCACAATCACTATGCGCTCAATACTTCCCTGCATGCACATTCTCCCACTTCAATCGGTCTTCGTTCTGCGGCTTGCGTTCATCTGCCTTATGTCCAAATGCCAACACACAAAGGCACGACATATTCTCAGGAATGTCAAGTACACCACGTATTACTGTGTCAGCACTAGTACCATCTGATAGTCCTCTTCCTCGCATCTGTGCCCAGCAAGATCCGAGTCCAAGGTCTTCTGCCTGCAACTGCATAGAACAGGCGGCAATAGATCCGTCTTCTACCCAGCAATCATTTGCCAATGGGTCTCCAAGCACAACCACCAAAAGCGGCGCACCCTTCATGAACTGCGACCCCATATCTTTTGCATCGGCAATCTTCTCAATGTCGGCCTTATCGTCAACTACTACGAATTGCCATGCTCTCTGTCCCTTGCTAGTGGGAGCCATCAGAGCAGCCCTAAGAATCAGCCTTACATCGTCTGCCGCGATTTCCTCTTCTGTGAATTTTCTATGGCTGCGGCGCGCCTGAACCAACGTCTTAAAATCTTCCATACCATAATTCTATTATGATGCAAAGATAATTATAAATAATGAAACAACAAAAAAATGTGGAATAATGATATAACATATTGTTTTTTTTTTGTAACTTTACAACCGAAATCAAATAACCATTTAAATTTAAGTATTATGAGAATCGGTATTCCAAAAGAGATTAAGAATAATGAGAATCGCGTGGGCATGACACCAGCAGGCGTTGGCGAACTGATAAGACACGGACATCAGGTGTTTGTACAGAAAACTGCCGGAATGGGCAGCGGATTTAGTGATGAAGAATACGTGAAGGCTGGTGCAGAGATATTGCCAGCCATAGAGGATGTCTATCGTGAGGCAGACATGATAGTGAAGGTGAAGGAACCCATAGAGCCCGAATACCCACTAATAAAGAAGGGCCAATTGGTATTCACATACTTCCACTTCGCTTGTGATAAGGAACTCACGGATGCAATGATAAAGAGCGAAGCAGTATGTCTTGCATACGAGACAGTACAACTCAAGAACCACACTCTACCGTTGCTGTTGCCAATGAGCGAAGTTGCAGGACGAATGGCAACGCTCAATGGAGCCTACTACTTGCAGAAGACAAAGGGAGGAAAGGGAAAACTGATTAGTGGAGTACCTGGAGTGAGGCCCACAAACGTGCTGGTGCTCGGTGGAGGCATAGTGGGCGAGGCTGCCGCAAGAATGGCAGCAGGACTCGGAGCCCAAGTGACCATAACCGATATCTCTCTGCCACGACTGAGACAACTGGGCAATGAACTGCCTTCAAACGTTCGTACACTCTATTCCAGCGAGCACAATATACGACAGGAACTGCCAACGGTGGATATCGTCATAGGCTCGGTACTCGTTCCCGGTGACAAAACTCCAAAACTGATTACGCGCGACATGCTTAAACTGATGGAGCCAGGAACAGTGCTCGTGGATGTTGCTATCGACCAGGGTGGATGTTTTGAAACATCACGTCCTACCACACATAGTGAACCAGTTTACGAGATTGACGGCATAGTACACTATTGTGTAGCCAATATTCCAGGCGCAGTACCAAACACCTCCACCATAGCACTTACCAACGCCACATTGAAATATGCTATTGCACTTGCCGACAAAGGATGGCAACAGGCGTGCCGCGACGATGAGGCTTTGTTGAAGGGACTTAACATTGTAGGAGGAAAAGTTGTTTACAAGGCAGTTGCCGATGTCTTCTCTCTACCATACGAGCCAATTACGTTCGATTGAAAATGTGATAACTAATGGTGGATTAACATAAAAGAAATACTCACAATGAAATTCATTTCATGGAATGTCAACGGCCTGAGGGCATGCGCTGGCAAGGGATTTGATGAGGCATTCAAAGCGCTTGATGCAGACTTCTTTTGTCTTCAGGAGACTAAGATGCAGGAAGGACAGTTCGACTTGCATTTCGAAGGTTACAAGTCATACTGGAACTTTGCTGACAAGAAAGGTTACTCAGGTACTTCCATATACACAAGGCATGAACCGCTGAGCGTTACATATGGAATAGGTATCGATGAGCACGACCACGAAGGAAGAGTCATCACGCTGGAGATGGAAGACTTTTATCTTGTCAACGTTTATACGCCAAACTCACAAGACGGACTTAAAAGACTCGACTATCGCATGAGGTGGGAAGACGACTTCCAGAATTACCTAAAGCAACTCGACCAAAAGAAACCCGTGATAGCATGTGGCGACATGAACGTGGCACACAACGAGATTGACCTCAAGAATCCGAAGTCAAACCGTAAGAATGCAGGATTCACCGATGAGGAACGAGAGAAATTCGGTCAACTGCTCCATAAGGGATTCATAGATACATTCAGATTCTTCTATCCGGATCAGAAAGACATCTACTCATGGTGGAGTTATAGGTTCCATGCCCGTGAAAAGAATGCCGGGTGGCGTATCGACTATTTTGTGGTTTCGGAGCGATTGGCCGAGCGACTAGATGATGCAAAGATACACAACGAGGTATTCGGTTCTGACCATTGCCCGGTAGAACTTACGCTAAAGTAATAAATAAAGAACAATTCAACAGAAGATGAAATTAAAGGAATTGCTTCAGGGATATGACTTCGATGAGATATTCCCATCCATAACAATGATGTATCCTAATGCGAAAAGGCACAAGAAGGAGTTTAAGAACGCATACGATATAATGCTTCAAACGAGGGCAGTGCCCAGCAAATCGTGCATAAGGTATAAAATCATAGAAGATGAGGTAAGCAACGCCAAATACTTCGGAGCAGAAGACAAAGACTTTAAAACCTCATGGGAAATGCTTCTGGGCATGGATGTGAGAAAAGACGGCAAGGTGGACCTTACACAAGAAGAGGTGCTCGCCAACTGTCTATTGAATGCTATCTTCATAAGCACCCATCCGAAAGAGTTCGAAGCCGACTATAAGACTCTCGTCAGGGCATAGCAATAAGGACTACACGCCGTCGTACTCGTCGTCTGTCTCACTACTACCCGACTGAACATCCTCAGGAATCTCGTCCAGACGATTGTCTCGTTCTATACGAATATCACCCATACGCGAGATAGTAATGACAAAAGGAACATACTCCTCGCTCATGGCATCGGGAGAACCCACGCTTGCCGCCAGCAGCAGATGGTCGTCCTTAACCTCATTATATACCACAGCCAGCAAAGCACCGTCTTTTAGAGTCGACTCGTTGAGGTAACTACTGAACGACTGCTTCGTAAACTCACGGTTGAGAAACTCAGTACCATCAGGGCGGATAATCTTTACCTCTATCCTATTATCATAGTATTCAGCACCCGACTCATCTCGGGTGAGAGGCAGACTCTTGTCTGAACGACGATGTATCTCTACCGTATAGGTCTTGCCAAGCCACTGTACCGCATCGGTATTGTCTGTTGCCTCCAATGCCACAGGACCCTGTTTCTTCACTATAATCGGCTTCTGAGTTATTATGTCAGTAGTCTTCTTTTCTTCCTTACATGCTGAAAACAAGCATAATGAGGTTAATAGCGCAATTCCGAAATACTTCATTTTTGATAAATTTAATGCAAAAGTAACTAAATTCAGACAAATTTCAAAATTTATCTCTTCATATTTTCCTTCAAAAGGATTTTTCTATTATCTTTGCCCCTGTAATAATGCATGACAACATGAAGAATTTCCTTATCATTGCGGTTTTACTTACTACGCTGTTTTCTTGCGGCAAGTCAGAGAAAAAGATGACATATAGCCAACTGACGCGAGACTCTATACCCGCTCTTATAATGCAGGTACAGAAAACCTCAAAGCTATATACGGCTGACTTCAAGGTGCATAAGATTATCACACATGATGACGAACTTAAGTTAAAAGGCACCATCCTGCAACAAGACTTCGACATTCCCCTGCCTCTGGGTTCGCGGAAGGTCGCAATACCAATGGATGCAACGGTAAAGGCATACATCGACTTCTCAGGGTTTTCTGAGAAGAACGTGAAACGTGAGGGCGACAAGATAGAAATACTTCTGCCTGACCCGCAAGTGGAGCTAACAAGCACACGTATCAACCACGAGGATGTGAAGAAGCATGTACCGCTTCTCAGATCGAACTTTAGCGACAAAGAACTCGCCGACTACTCCATGCAAGGACGTAAAGCAATAATCAACGACATTCCGAAAATGGGAATCATACAGATGGCTCAGGAGAGTGCAACGCGTATGCTCGTACCTATGCTACAACAGATGGGGTATGAAGAAAGTAACATTACCATTACGTTCCGTAAAGACTTCTCAGTAAGCGACGTGCTAAGCATCATTAAGGATAATATTGAAGGAAAATGAAAAAGAAAGAAAACAAAATACTCACATTCGGAAAGGCAACATGCCTAACATGGTCGCTGATAGTACTCATCATCGCCATAGCCATTTTCATCTTCGTGGCGAGACTGAAACCTGATTATGTAGAAACCTCCACCGACCAGATAATCTCACCTACCCCAACGCTCATCAAAACGATGCAGAACATTGGCGAGTGGGAGTTTCTTTCCATTGCCGACGAGGAACTGATAGACACCATGAGAGAGGGAATCTTCAGCAATGACGAACTCGTGAGGATTTATTATGGAACATTAAGAATCGGAGTGAACATGCATAAGACTAATCCCGGATGGCTGACCATAAGCAACGACACTCTGAAGGCACGACTCCCACGTATAGAACTGCTTGACAACAACTTCATCGACGAAGGACTCACGAAGTCGTTCTATGAGAGTGGCTCATGGTCGGACAAAGACCGTGCCGACCTCTATGACAGGGCATATAGGCAAATGAAGCAGCGATGTCTCACACCTGTGAACATCAAAACCGCCGAACAATCATGTACCACACAGTTCACTAAAATATTCAAGGCTTTAGGATATGAAAAGGTAGTCATAACCTACGACAAATAGAACTCAGAACACCAACACGAACACCCCTGCAAGGATAAAAAGTACTGCCACAAGACGTGTGAGCCATGCCTTGACAAAGAGCATGCCGCTATTAAGACGTGAAAAACCACTCATGCTATAAGCAAAAAACCATGACATGAGAATAACGGGAAGTCCCGTGCCTATGGCGAAGCTGACTGGAAGGAGATATCCCCATGAGGACTCCAAGGACATCGGCATTAGCATCCCAAAATAGACTATGCCACTCTCTGGACAAAATGCCAGAGCAAACAATAATCCAAGAACAAAAGGAGTAGTATGCTTACCGCCAAAAGGTAAACGTGGAACATGCTCATGGTGATGCAGGAGGTCGTTATACAACAAGTAAACACCTATTATAATTAGGAGGGGGCCTAACAAACGCTCACCCCAAGTCGTGAAGAATTCACTCAGATTGAGTACCGAAACGCCACTTCGCAATAACACGATAATGAGCCAGCCAAGCAAGGAATAACTGATGGTACGGCCAAGGGTGTAGAGCAAGCCATTGAAGAACACCCTGCGTCGGTCCCCTATATCCTTGCCGATATATCCCATTGCTGCTATGTTGGTAGCCAAAGGACATGGATGGAGCGCAACAAGCACCCCAAGGATGAAGGCAGTAAGTACTGGCCACTGCGAATTGAGTATTATCTCCTGTAGTTCTTCCATGCTATTTACATCTGCAAAGTTACTACTTTTTTTACGAAATAATGGTTATATGGAAAATAAATCGTATCTTTGCCCCATAAGATATGGTTAGAAGATTCTTTTTATCTTTGGTTATAATGTGTTGTTGCTCTATTGTTCTTGCGCAACATAATTGGCGAACGGCTCCCCACATTCGCCCACCCTACCTGCACGTAGGCGATACCGTGGCGGTGTGCAATGCCTCAAACAGGGCATATCCAGAGAAAATAGAACCTGGAATCAAGGTGCTGGAATCATGGGGATTGGTAGTGGAAAGGGCTACAAACCTATATGATGCAGACGGAAGGTATGGTGGTACGGAAGAAAAAAGGGCTGCCGAACTTCAACGTATGATGGACTCTCCCAACATCAAAGCCATCTTCATGGCACGAGGAGGATATGGCGCATCACAACTGCTCGACAAGATTTCGCTTAACAGGATGAGACGACACCCCAAATGGGTGATAGGCTTCAGCGATGCATCCGCCCTACACATAGCACTCAATAACGCTGGAATTGAAACCATTCATGGAGCCATGATGTCAACACTCGGACATCAGGAGGAAAGCGGTGAGGCACTTCATGCCGCATTATTCAATGAAGGCTACAACAACATAACCATTGAAACTAATGAGGATTGCGTGAAGGGAAAGGCTCGCGGAAGACTTGTTGGAGGCAATCTGTCGCTCATCTATAGCGAACAAGGCACGCCTTATGCTCTTAACATGGACAATGCCATACTCTTTATTGAAGAAACAGACGAGTATACCTACTCCATCGACAGAATGCTGACAAACCTGAAGCTAAGTGGAAAACTCGACAAGCTGAGAGGTATCGTGGTTGGAGAGTTTGTGAGAACAAAGCAGGAGACAGGCGACCCTACCGCCCGTGAGGTCCTAACCAAACGTCTTTCTGGACTTGGAATACCCGTTATGTTTGGTGCTCCATGTGGACATGTGCGCAAAAACCTGCCTCTCTTCCTCGGAAGCGAAGTAACATTGGAAGTAAACGACGACTATTCAATATTAAGTTTTACCAATCGATAACTCTCAACGTATCTGTTCTTGTGGAATAAGAGAATAGTCGAACATTACCTCCGAATGATTGTTCCAGTTGAGTTCCCTGCTCACCACCTCTCCCGTGGCACGGCTTACCGTCTCACGATATATTTTGGAGACACGATAAAATTTGCCATTATCCTCCTTATGGAAATGATGACCTTCCTCAACAAGACGATAGGTGTTGGGGTATTCCTTAGTTGTGCGAAGCTCCGCACACAGAGAGTCGCCCTCACACCATGTACATAGTTGCACGGGCTGGTCTGTATCATTACGGAAACGATAGTCTATAAAGTTATAGTTGACCGATGTACCGGCACTATATGGCACGCGCTTGCCTTCCGGATCAGGTGCGAGAGCATCGGAATGATGATGTATCTCGGTAATCGTCAGCGGACTTTCCATAACAAGGAGGTTGATGGTGTTTGCCAGATTGCACAATCCTCCACCGACACCCGACACCAGCTTTCCGTTGATAATCACCCTACCCTCTGAGAAGCCGTTCTTCTTGGAGGTCTTTCCCACATAGTGCCAGAACGAGAACGACTCGCCGGGAGAAATAATCAGGCCATTCATCTTGCTACATGCCAGACGTATATTGTCCGCCTTGTTCTCCTGCAGACGAAGGTCTATGCCTGGTCCTCGCTTTATCATGTTGTTCCCATGACGAGAAATAAGCACGGGAAGCCTTTCCTCCCTCTTCTTGGTAGGATACTTCTCCTTGCCAAGAAAGTTCTTCAGCTTACGCTTCAGTATCTCCTTCTGTAACGATATGGCATACGTGAACGGACTTATCTCACAAAAAAGCTTCTTTTTCTTCTCCATCTGTTTTTACTATGTATTATAATGATAGTCTATGCTGATATTTTCGACTATGCCTGTAGAAATATAGAATCACCTTCTCTATGTTGCGCCTTATACCCTTCTTCTCCTTCTTGTAATATCCGATATACTTCACGAGTATGCTTGCCAGACCGCTCATGTTAGCCCCATATATGTCCGTGAACACCTGGTCGCCTACGACAATGGTTTCCTCGTCCTTTATTCCGAGCATGACGACCGCCTGCTTGAAGGCCTCCGACTCAGGCTTGTTGGCATCATATATAAATAAGGTGTCGATATTTTCCTTGAAACGCTTTACGCGTGCCTCGCTATTGTTAGAGAGCAAGAGAGTCTTAAGACCTGTCTCGTGTATGCGCAGGAACAACTTGTCTATCTCCTCGGTCGAGTCGGCACCATGAGGAACAAGGGTGTTGTCGATGTCGAAAATCAAACCCCTGAAGCCCTTATCATAAAGAGCCTTGTAATCGATGGAAAAGACATCCTCGACATATTCGTAAGGATAATATCTACTTATTATTGACATTTGCGGGTGAGAAGTTTATTCTTGCATATAGTCGCAAACATTGTTTATCTGCCTTTCGAACGAGTCTCCGAACTTCTTGTCGAAGAAAGCGCTACCGATGGTGAATGTCCACGGCGAGGCCTTCTTCACCTCGTCAAGTTTCTGGTAACTGTCTATGCTACCGGCAAGACACACCGGAGCGTCAACGCTCTTGACAAATGCCTCGTTCAAGGCCGCGGCATCGCCTGTGAACCGATAGCCGAGAAGGTCAAAACCATAGACACCCTTTGCCAGATAGTTCTTAGCCTCAGCAATCATACCCTCGACAGTACCTTCCAAGACAGAAGGTCTGCCACTGATATTGCCGACAAAAGGCATATACTTAAGATTATGCTCAATGCAATACTCATTTATTGAATCGTGAAAAACCGTTCCCATCAGGACATCACAACCACACTCCACCGCTATCCTCGCGCCCTCTAGACCTTCTGGCTCAGTATATGAGACGACTTCAAGAAAAGCGGTTTTTCCACACTCCTTCATATAAGCATAAAGCCGTTTCATATCGTCAATGGGAAGAGGATGTTCTTTGAAGCCCCAGAACTGAGCCTTTGAGTGTTTACATTCCTCAAAAACCTCTGCAGCATTGGCCACGGTGAAGTCGTTATATGTGAGCATAACAACTAATTGGGGAGTACCTTTCATTTAGTTAGTCAGGTTTAATAGAAAATAACGGGCACAAAGGTATACAAAAAAAACCGTCCGACAAAATATCGGACGGCATTTTTATTCAATAACTCTGCAGAGATTATTTCAGCTCAGCGAGGTACTTGATGGTGCGAACCATCTGAGAAGTGTAAGAGTTCTCATTGTCGTACCAAGCAACAACCTGTACAAGAGAGTTGCCGTCACCAATCTTAGAAACCATTGTCTGGTTAGCATCGAAGAGTGAACCGAACTTCATACCGATGATGTCGCTAGAAACGAGCTTCTCCTCTGTGTAACCGAATGACTCGTTAGCAGCAGCCTTCATAGCAGCGTTGATGTCCTCAACAGCTACCTCACCCTTAACAACAGCGTGCAGGATAGTGGTAGAACCTGTAGGAGTTGGAACGCGCTGTGCAGCACCGATCAGCTTACCGTTGAGCTCAGGAATAACGAGACCGATAGCCTTAGCAGCACCAGTTGAGTTAGGAACGATGTTCTGAGCACC
>JAFZIY010000008.1 GCA_017554105.1 Prevotella sp.
ATCGCTGGCATTGCCGTCGATCATCTCCTGCAGCAGCTTAGCCACGCGCTCCTTCATCTTCTTGTTACCGAGAGCCATACCGAGACCGAACTCGCAGAAGTCCTCGAACAGAGAGTTGTTGAAGCATGGACCCTGTCCCTTCTCGTTCTTGGTATAAGGAGTTGAAGGAATAGAAGCAGAGTAGATAGAAGAACAACCTGTAGCGTTGGCAATCATCTGACGATCACCGAAGAGCTGAGAGATCAGCTTCACATAAGGAGTCTCACCACAACCGGCACAAGCACCAGAGAACTCGAAGAGCGGCTGTGCGAACTGAGAGTTCTTCACGTTGCTCTTGATGTCAACGAGCTCCTGCTTGCTCTTCACGTCGTTCACGCAGTACTCCCACTTCTTAGCCTCGAGCTTCATGTTCTCAGCATCGGGGTTGAACGGAGCCATAGTGAGCGCCTTACCGAGCTTCGGATTACCCGGACAGATGTCAGCACAGTTACCGCATCCTAGACAGTCGAGTACGCTGACCTGGATAGCGAAGTGCATACCTGCCATAGCCTTCGGAGCCTTCATGTCGATGGTCTTACCCTCATAGCCCTTCACTTCCTCGTCATCCATCACGAACGGACGGATAGCAGCGTGAGGACAGATATAAGCACACTGGTTACACTGGATACAGTTGTCGATATTCCATACAGGAACGAAGGCCTCCACACCACGCTTCTCGTAGGCGGCAGTACCAACTTCCCAAGAACCATCAGTTGTACCGAATTTCGTGAATGCGCTAACGGGCAGCAGATCACCAGCCTGTGCATTGATAGGACGAACCACTTCCTTCACGAATGCTGGAGCATTGTCGGCCTTTGGCTCATCGTCTGGTAGGTTAGCCCACTCAGGCTTCACAGCAAACTGCTTGTACTCACCACCGCGGTCGATAGCAGCATAGTTCTTATCAACCACATCCTGACCCTTAGCACCGTAAGACTTCAAGGCAGCAGCCTTCATCTTCTCAACAGCAAGCTCTACGGGAATTACCTCGGTGATGCGGAAGAATGCACTCTGCAGGATAGTATTGGTACGGTTACCCAGACCAATCTCCTGTGCAATCTTGGTTGCGTTGATAGTATATACTGTGATGTTGTTCTCTGCGAAATACTTCTTCACCTTGTTAGGCATGAACTTCTCCAACTCATCATCGTCGAAGATGGTGTTCAGCAAAAACTGACCATTCTTCTGCAGACCACGGGTTACATCATACATATGGAGGTAAGCCTGAACGTGGCAAGCCACGAAGTTAGGTGTGGTTACCAGGTAGGTAGAGCGGATAGGTGTATCGCCGAAACGCAGGTGAGAGCAGGTGAAACCTCCTGACTTCTTTGAGTCGTAAGAGAAGTAAGCCTGGCAATACTTGTCGGTGTTGTCACCAATAATCTTCACAGAGTTCTTGTTTGCACCTACGGTACCATCAGCACCCAGACCGAAGAACTTAGCCTGGAACATGCCAGCGCCACCCAGAGCAATCTCCTCAACGGCAGGCAGAGAAGTGAAGGTCACGTCGTCTACGATACCGATGGTGAAATGATTCTTTGGCTCGGGCATAGCGAGGTTGTTGAACACGCTGATGATCTGAGCTGGAGTGGTGTCGTGAGAACCAAGACCGTAGCGACCACCAACGATTAGAGGACGATCCTCTACATCGTAGTAAGCATCCTTAACGTCGAGGTACAGTGGCTCACCGTTAGCACCGGGCTCCTTGGTACGATCCAGAACAGCAATGCGCTTCACGCTCTTAGGAACAGAAGCGAGCAGGTGCTTCACTGAGAACGGACGATAGAGGTGAACAGAGATCATTCCCACCTTCTGACCATTAGCGTTCAGGTAGTCGATAGCCTCGCGGGCAGCATCTGTAGCAGAACCCATCAGGATGATCATGCGGTCAGCATCCTCGGCTCCATAGTAAGAGAAGAGGTGATACTCACGACCAGTGATCTTGCTAATTTCACCCAGGTACTTTTCAACTACTTCAGGTACTGAATCGTAGTATGGATTACAAGCCTCACGATGTGTAAAGAAGGTCTCGGGGTTCTCGGCAGTACCACGAGTGATAGGACGCTCTGGTGACATAGCACGATCACGGAAACGCTTGATGTACTCTTCCTTCACGAGGGGACGGATATCCTCCTGGTCCATGAGTTCAATCTTGTGATACTCGTGAGAAGTGCGGAAACCGTCGAAGAAGTTCACGAATGGCACGCAGGTCTCGAGGGTAGCCAGGTGAGCCACAGCGGTGAGGTCCATCACCTCCTGTACACCACCTTCGCAAAGCATAGCGAAACCAGTCTGACGGCAAGCCATCACATCCTGGTGGTCACCGAAGATACACAGAGAATGAGAAGCCAGAGTACGGGCAGATACATCGAATACGGTTGGGATCAACTCACCGGCGATCTTGTACATGTTGGGGATCATCAAGAGCAGACCCTGAGAAGCCGTGAATGTAGTTGTCAGGGCACCAGCCTGCAGTGATCCGTGAACGGCACCTGCGGCACCGGCCTCTGACTGCATCTCCTGAACCGTGACGTTCTGACCCCAGAGGTTCTTGCGACCCTTGGCAGCCCACTCATCAACGTGCTCCGCCATTGGTGATGACGGGGTGATTGGGTAGATAGCAGCTACTTCTGAGAACATATAGCTCACATGAGCAGCAGCCTCGTTACCATCACAAGTGATAAACTTTTTTTCTTTTGCCATAATGTTTAAATTATAATGTTAATGTAGTTATATTTTTAATATAAGAATCCGAATAACCATAATGGAATTTGGTTGTCAATTCCAACCTCAGTGTTATACCTGGCATAGATAGTATCTGGATTAACTCTCATCTTACTGAATTTTGTTGCATCACAGATGCGGAATCTACGAGTACCATCGACGATATAGTGACTGTGTTTTCCTCCGTCATTCACTTGGTGGTCTTTCCAAAGTGAGTTCACGAAGAATGTTTCCATAACATCTTGTTTCTCCACCTGTATTGGATAGATGGTGTACATAAGGTTCGAGTTATGCAACATCACCTTTGAAGGTTTCTTGGGGAAGTCTTGTCCAACGGGATAAATCATGTTTAACAACCGTGCATCAGTAAGATACTTGATGTAGTTCATTACGGTTGCGCGACTTGTCTCAACGTCATGGGCAAGCAGACTGATGTTTGGAGCCTTAGGACCATCAACCGCCAGTTGGTAGAATAGTTTCTTTATTTTGGTGAGGTATTTCAGTTCTATCTGTTTTATTAGCAGTATGTCAACCTCTGTCATCATGTTCATAGTCTTGAGCAGGTTCTCAGAGTAGTTGCGATGCTCAAGGAAGAAAGGATAGTATCCGTGGTGGACATAATCCTGGAAATACTTCATCGGAGAAACCTTAGGTAGAATCTGCCTTACTATTCGTTCGTGGTTCTGGAGAATTTCATCGAGCGTGTAAGGTTTCATATAGTTGCCCGTCTGCAGGTTGAGAAACTCTCTAAATGAAAAACCTCTGAGGTTGTAACTCTTTACAATGCTATTGAGTTCTGGGTTCTCCTCTTTCAGTCGCATCACGCTGGATCCAGTAAAAACAATCTTTAATCCAGGATTCTCGTCATAACACCTCCTCAGTTGCTTGCTCCAGTTGGTTTCCTTGAACACTTGGTCTATGAGCAGAACCTTGCCACCTTGTTTATAGAACTCGTGTGCGAAGTCTGCAATTCCATGTCCTTGGAAGAAGAAATTATTCATGTTAACGTAGAGGCACTTGCGGTCACGTGTGCCAAAATTCTCCTTTGCATACTGGAGGAGGAATGTAGTCTTTCCGACGCCACGCGTACCCTTAATACCAATCATACGGTCGTCCCAATTTATTTCGTCCATCAGCAATCGACGAACAGGGGCGTTCACGTGTTCTACCAGATAGGTATGCGTGCGAAAGAAGGCTTCCATTCTTTGTAATGAGTTTGTTTTGAAATGCAAAGTTACTAATAAATAATTAATTTGCAAAGTCAAGTTGGCAAAATATGATTTTTTTTATTAATTTTGCGCTCAGATAGGGTTATATTTAGCATAAATAATGAATTTACATATATTTAATCCGGAACATGACATTGCTCTTGCATGTAATAAGAAGCGCTTTACTGCGCCTCATGCTGCACAAGAACTGCGCATGAATTTTGGATGGATTCCTGCCTTGTGGGCATCCGATGGAGACATGGTTTTAGTTGATGATGTGGCATTTGCCATTAAAGCTGCTTCACGATTCAAGAATAAGAAGGCAGAAGTGTTATATGTTACTGATGCGGAAATCCGTAATGTGAGATTTGATACTGTTATTCCGTGGGGCTGGGACCAGTCTATTAAAACTCGTCTCCTTGATGCAGGAACTGATAATGAAATAATACCCGAGGATAATATAATGGAACATCTCCGTCAGTTATCGAATCGTAAACAGACAATTAACGCTCTGAAATACCTGCGTGCTGGATTGGAGAGTGTCACCTGCGGAGAGGCTTGCTCTGTTGATTCTGTATCCCAAGTGAAAGATATGGTTTCTTCAGGTGCTAATATCGTGGTGAAGGCTCCTTGGAGTAGTAGCGGCAGAGGTGTGCGTTACGTGGAAAACAATATTAGTCCTTCCGTACATGGATTTCTCAAGAACACAATTCGCGAGCAGGGAAATGTTATGGTGGAGCCATATTATAATAAGGTAAGGGATTTTGGTATGGAATTTGAATCGATGGCAGACGGCAGCGTGGTTTATCGAGGACTTTCCATATTTCAAACTCGCAATGGAGCCTATTCTGGTAACTTGATAGCCAATGAAAATGATAAGATGGAGTTGTTATCACGCTATATAAAACCACAACTCATTGATGAAATAAGGGAAAGGGCATGCCGATATTTCATGGAATTACTGAAAGGATATTACCAAGGACCATTTGGAGTAGATATGATGATTGTCGCAAAAGACGATAATGAAAGTGGTTTCCTACTTCATCCATGTGTGGAGATTAATCTAAGAAGAACAATGGGGCATGTGGCATTGGATATAACACCAGATATTCCTGTCACTCATAAACTGATGCATATAGACCATGAAGTGAACTATATTCTTCGTGTTTCACCATTGGAGACCCCATTTGTTAAGGTTTTGTGATTAAAAGTATTGTAATGAAAAGACTACTATTTATTTTCTCCTCGTTGCTGTTCATGACGGCAAATGCACAATATGTTTCTGAAGTGTGGAGCCCCGATAACGGTGATGGCACATATACCAATCCTGTTATTAATGCGGATTATTCAGACCCTGATGTTTGTGTGGTCGGTGAAGATTATTATATGACTGCAAGTTCTTTCAATTGTGTGCCAGGTCTGCCTATACTTCATTCTCGCGATCTCGTGAATTGGGAGATAATTGGTCATGCCCTGACTTCTCTCTATGAAGGTGATGAAAAGTTATTGCACAACTTCAATGTTCCTCAACATGGAAAAGGTGTTTGGGCACCATCGATTAGATATCATAATGGTGAGTTCTATATATATTGGGGAGACCCAGACTTTGGCGTCTATATGGTAAAAACGAAAGACCCGGCTGGAAAGTGGGAGAGTCCTGTGTGTGTGATTCCTGGCGAGGGAATGATTGACACTACACCGTTATGGGATGACGATGGGCGTTGTTATCTGGTGAATGGATGGGCAAACTCTCGTTCGCGATTTGCTTCGGTACTTACTGTCCGGGAGTTGAACGCGGAAGGAACTCAGCCTATTTCTAATCCGGTAATCGTGTTCGATGGTAATGGCACAGAGAACCGGACATGCGAAGGTCCTAAGTTTTACAAACGGGATGGATGGTACTGGATTTTGTGCCCCGCAGGTGGAGTTACAAATGGTTTCCAATTAGCCATGCGTGCAAAGACACCTTACGGGCCGTATGAACATAAAGTGGTACTTGCGCAAGGAAAGACTAATATCAATGGACCTCATCAAGGGGCATGGGTTCATACTCCTTTTGGGGAAGATTGGTTTCTTCATTTCCAGGATAAAGGAGCATACGGGCGAGTGGTTCATCTGCAACCTGTTGACTGGGCGTCAGGATGGCCGATTATGGGAATAAAAGGGGGACCTGTCAGTAAGTACAGAAAACCCAAGAGCAATAGCGTTACCATCGTTAACCCCGTTGAAAGCGATGAGTTCAACGAATATCAACTTGGGAAACAATGGCAATGGCAAGCCAATTATGACCAGAAGTACGGAATGCCTACTGCATTTGGAACGATGCGTTTATATACGTACAAGATAGATGATGCTTCTTTCGGTCTATGGAATGTTCCGAACATGTTGCTGCAAAAAACGCCAGCGGATAGTTTTACAGCTACGACAAAGATTTGCATGACGGCTAAGGACCAGAATCAGTTGGGCGGGCTCATCATGATGGGGCTTGACTATAGTGCTCTTGTTGTCAAAAGAGTGGGGGACAAGTTCCATTTGCTTCAACTGACCAATTCAACTGACCAACGTAAAGCACATGGGGAGGAGCTTATTGCCACTCTCAAGCCTACTGAAAGCGATAGGATTGATTATCAGCCGGCAATTCATGAGACGATTTACCTGCGGATGGTGGTCGATAATGGTAAATGCAGGTTCTTCTATAGTCTCGACGGAAAGTCATACAAAGCGGCAGGCTCAGAGTTTCATATGAAAGAAGGCAAATGGATTGGTGCGAAGATGGGATTCGTATGTGTGGAACCTGCAGGTGATACAAATCGCGGTTGGATAGATATAGACTGGTTCCGTGTTACGAAATAATACTCATAAGAGTTATAAGACAACATAAAAACGGGCTTGCTGCAACTCTGCATTCAAGCCCGTTTCTTGTTATTATAACAACGATATTAATTCTCTATATTATATATATAGACGCACAACAACGTTACAATGATAGCCGTGACACATAATAATATGAAAATCCATTTCTCAGTCAGTTTGCGACGTTTCGCTGCCGACAAATTGTGTCTCTTGAATCGCTCACTTCCATCAACGTGTTTCCCACCATGACTCTCGTGGTGGTGATGATGATGGTGGTGATGCTCGTGATGAGAATGGTGCTCATGATGTTGCTCCTCATTTACGGGAGCCGATGCCATCTTCTCATTGTCTTCTGTTGCCATAATTAATAAGGATTAAGTTATAACATATATGCTGCAAATATAGACATATTTTTTCGAATATGCAATTATTTGCCATAAAATGTTTATAAGATGCATGCAACGGTTAATCCTGCCATCACAATACTTACCATTGACATCAGCTTTATGAGGATGTTAAGCGATGGTCCGCTGGTGTCTTTGAATGGGTCGCCAACAGTGTCACCAACGATGGTTGCTTTGTGTGCAAACGAGCCCTTGCCTCCAAAGTTGCCTTCCTCAACATTCTTCTTGGCATTGTCCCATGCACCACCTGCATTCGCCATGAATACAGCAAGTGTGAAACCGCACGACAAACCACCCACAAGCAGGCCAAGAACACCTGCTACGCCGAGCAGACATCCCACGATAATAGGTATGATGATTGCCAGAATACTTGGGAAAATCATCTCGTGTTGGGCGGCACGTGTGGAGATTTCCACGCATGAACTATAGTCGGGAGTGGCCTTTCCCTCAAGAATACCTGCTATCTCGCGGAACTGACGACGCACCTCCTCAACCATCTTCTGTGCGGCACGACCTACTGCCTCCATTGTGAGACCACAGAATAGGAATGCGGCCATAGCACCAATGAATGCACCAACAAGAACCTTAGGATTCATAAGGTTCACCTGGAAGAAGTTCATGAAGTCTGGGATTGTTGCTTGGGCAGCGTCGATTATCTCGCCCTTCACGTTGGTCATCATTACACCAGCACGCTCCATAGCAATCTTTATTTCCTCGATGTAAGAGGCAAGCAGAGCAAGGGCAGTGAGAGCGGCAGAACCGATGGCGAAGCCTTTGCCTGTGGCTGCTGTTGTGTTACCAAGAGCGTCGAGTGCATCAGTACGATGACGTACTTCCTCGCCCAGTTCGCTCATCTCAGCATTACCACCAGCATTGTCGGCGATAGGTCCGTAGGCATCTGTAGCCAGTGTAATGCCCAAAGTGGAGAGCATACCTACAGCAGCAATACCTACGCCATAAAGACCGTTTGCAAGACTCTGTGATGACATAGATAGGTCGAAGCCGTTGGCGCACAAATAACTCATCAGGATTGCTATGCCAATGGTGATAACAGGAATACATGTTGAAATCATTCCTGTACCTATACCCTTTATGATAACTGTAGCTGAGCCTGTGAGACCTGCCTCAGAAATCTTCTGTGTAGGCTTATAGCTGTGAGAGGTGTAGTACTCGGTAGCTTGTCCGATGATAACACCAGCTGCAAGACCTGAGATAACCGAGAATGACAAACCTAACCAGTTCTCAACACCGAGCAAATAGAGGATTGCAAAGGTTGCTACGGCAATGAGTACGGCAGAAACGTTTGTACCTAATGACAATGACCTCAGAAGGTCGTGCATTGTGGCACCTTCTTTTGTGCGTACGAGGAAAATGCCCAATAGCGACAGGAATACTCCAACGGCAGCAATAAGCATAGGGGCAATCACGGCCTTCAACTGAACATCAACACCCGACATTGCAAAGGCAGCTGCGCCAAGGGCTGCAGTAGAAAGCACAGAACCGCAATAGCTCTCATACAGGTCAGCACCCATACCAGCCACGTCGCCTACATTATCACCCACGTTATCTGCTATTGTCGCAGGATTGCGAGGATCATCCTCAGGAATGTCAGCTTCCACCTTACCTACAATGTCTGCACCAACATCGGCTGCCTTGGTGTAGATACCTCCACCAACACGTGCGAACAGGGCCTGCGTAGAGGCTCCCATACCGAATGTAAGCATTGTCGTGGTGATGGCAATGAGAGACTCATCGGTAAGCCAGTTAAGAACAACAAACCAGATAGCGATGTCGAGCAGTCCCAAACCTACTACGGTGAGACCCATCACGGCACCTGAACGGAATGCTATTTTCAGACCTCCATCGAGGCTCTTACGTGCCGCATTGGCAGTACGTGCCGATGCGTAGGTAGCGGTCTTCATACCGAAGAAACCTGCCAATCCAGAGAAGAATCCACCCGTCAGGAATGCGAAGGGCACCCACGGGTTCTGAACATGAAGAACATAGGCCATAAAGGCGAAGATAACAGCAAGGATGATAAACACATAAAGTACAACCTTGTACTGCTGCTTGAGATAGGCCATTGCGCCTTTGCGAACATGACTGGCTATTTCTGCCATGCGTTCGGTGCCTTCAGATTCCTTCATCATCTGTGAGAAGAAATACCAGGCCATGAGTAATGCCACGACTGATGCGATGGGCACTAACCAAAATACTACAGGAATTGTCATCATTTTGTTAGTTTTATATTTTGTTTAGGTTATGTTATTTCTTGGGGGAACCTTCCTACCTTGCTTAGAACCTGAAGTCGAGTTCCACGTCAACAAAGTTGTAGTTGTGCTTGTTCAGAGTGCGGTCGTTTACGAACGCATATTCTGCCGTCAGCTCCAGATTCTTTGAGAAGAAGTAGTTGAAACCTGCCTCATACATTGTCTTAGACGAAGCCCAGTCTTTCGACTGACGATAGCACTGGTAGCGAGCCTTAGCGTGTAACTTCGACTTCACTACAGGTACGATGCCAAACACATACCAACCGTCGGCTTTATCACCCTTGGAGTAGTCGATAACGTCGCTTCCTATGCTCTGGGCTGCCCATCCTTGGCTGTGGAGGTACTCGGCACGGAACGTATATTCGTCTTTGTCGTACTCTGCTGAGATAGCATAGCGGTTGAGCGGCAGACTAACCCTTTCGCCGTTGGCATCAAGCATTTTTCCGTGGCTTCCTGTCCATCCGAAGGCACCCACGCGAACGCCCTTTATTGGCATTACCCATACGCCACCGATGACGTCCTTACGGCTGTCTTTATCGCTTCTGTTGATACCCTCACCGTTATAAACACCTATCTGATAGTGGAGCAGAGCCCTTCCAGCACTGTTTGGGAGCACGTCACCCTGCAACTGGATACCGATGTCACGACCTCCTGATGATTTCTCACCGGCACGGTCTCCAAAGCCTGAGAGTCGGTTAATAACGTCAGCGTATGCATACCATCCCTGAGTTATGGGGTGAGTAGGGTTCTCGAAGGTGAATGCTCGCTTGAACTGTCCTATTCTCACGCGTGCTTCCTTGTATTTCACCCATTCTGTATAGAGGTCAACGAGTTGTACTGTCGGCTCTCCTGGTCCCTTGGCGTTGGTTCCTTGAATCTGTGCACGCCAGTCCCAGTCGCCAATTTTTCCGTCGAGAATAACACGAAGCAAACGCAGGTTGAATGAGTTGCTCTTTGCTTCTTCCTGGTCTTTCCATTGATATTGAAGCATTCCGTAACCACTTACCTTGAAGTTCTTTACCCATTGGGGAACCTCAATGGTATTCTTCTTCTCCGGTTCTTGTGCATTGGCGGTCAATGCGAAGGCCATCGCGCAGAGGGCCAAACTAATGAGTTTTTTCATAATTATGATTGTTTGGTTAGTAATACTACGTTTTCCACGTGTGGTGTATGTGGGAACATATCGACTGGCTGAACGACCATCACTTTGTACTGCTCGTCCAGAACCTGCAGGTCGCGGGCTTGCGTGGCAGGATTGCAACTGACATATACAATGCGCTCTGGGGCTGCCTTCAGAATGGTCTTTACCACGTCAGGGTGCATGCCTGCACGTGGGGGGTCTGTGATGATGATGTCTGGACGTCCGTGCTTTGCAATGAAGTCATCGTCAAGGATGTCCTTCATGTCACCTGCATAGAACAGGGTATTGCCGATGCCGTTAATCTCGCTGTTCACTTTGGCATCTTCAATGGCTTCGGGCACATACTCGATGCCAATAACCTGACGTGCCTGGCGTGCCACGAAGTTGGCTATGGTGCCAGTTCCTGTATAGAGGTCATAGACCAACTCCTTGCCGGTCAGTTCTGCCAGTTCGCGAACCACGCTGTAGAGATGGTATGCCTGTTCTGTGTTCGTTTGATAGAAACTCTTAGGTCCTACTTTGAACCTCAGGTCTTCCATCAGTTCAAAAATATGGTCATTACCCTTGTAAAGGTTCAGTTCAAGGTCTCCAAATGTGTCGTTGCACTTTTGGTTGTCAACCCACATCAGCGATGTTATTTGAGGGAATGTGTCGGCGATGTGCTGCATCAGTGCCATTGCCCGTTCCTCGTCTCCCTGTTCCTCAAAATGGAATTGCACAAGCACCATCCACTCTCCTGTGTTAGAGTTGCGAATCATAATGTCGCGCAGCAAGCCGTGTTGTTGGCGAAGGTCAAAGAAAGTCATACCCGTGGAGTATGCGAAGTCGCGTATGCTGTTGCGAATCTCATTATGCAAGGGATGCATCAAGTGGCATCTCTCAATTGGCAGGATCTTATCGAATGCACCTGTTATGTGGAACCCTATAGCGCCCTCCTGTCTATTCAGTTCTTCTTCCGGCAAGGATTTCAGTTCTTCCCATGTCCGCCATTTCTTGTTAGAGCATCCAAACTCCAGTTTATTCCTGTATTCACGCGTCTGCTTGCTTCCTAATATCGGACTTATTTCAGGCAATTCCACCTTTCCTATACGATGCAACTGGTCGGTCACCTGTTTTTGCTTCATCTTCAGTTGTTCCGAGTAGGGTAGTATCTGCCACTTGCATCCGCCACATATTCCGAAGTGCTGGCACATAGGTTCTTGCCTGACATCGCTTTTCTTTATGAATCGTACAACTTCTCCTTCGGCGTAACTGTGTTTTTTCTTCTTTAGTTGTATATCGACCACATCGCCTGGAACGCAGAAAGGCACGAAGACAACCATGTCGTTAACACGCGCCAAAGCTTTGCCTTCGGCAGCACAGTCAGTGATTGTTACGTTTTCCAGTAGTGGTAAGGTTTTCTTCTTTCTAGACATTATATTGCGAAATGTAAATTAAGGTTGCTTCTCAAATAGTATTAACCTGCGTCATTTACTGTTTGCAAAGATAATTAAAAATGTTTAATATTCAAAATATTTTTTTGTTTTTTCTCCTAAACAATACAACTTTTGCCACGTCAGTTGTGGCATGTTGCAACGTCAGGAGACACTACTGAGGGTGTCAGGTGTATTTAATGAGATGGTCAGATGTATATTCTTGCGCGTGCGTATTATATTAATGTGTATTTGATGTACAAACTTATGTTTCAACACCATAATATGCGTTTCGATTTTTGTTTCAATGCATGCAAAAATGCGTTTTGACCTTGCGAAATCGACAATCAGGTGCTTCATTTTACCATAAATGCCTCTTGAAATGAATTTGATATGTTTTTTTAGAATCACTCATTTTGCTTCAAATGCATGATAAAGCATCGGAAAAAGCAGTTTTCATTCGTTTCGGGGCCTATAAATGAAGAAAAATGATGTTTTTTTGTGCTTTATTTGAGATGTTAGAACGTTGATGTCGTTGGGCGGGTTGTTGTATACGCTTGATAATCAGACTATTAGAGAAAAATATATACACAAGCGTTTCAGTGTTTCAGCGTTTCAGTTGTTTTTTGAAGGGTGTCATTTTTCTTCTTTTTATATATTTATATATATAATATATTGTTTATTAATTAGTTATATAAAAAAGAAGCCGAATTTGAAAAATAACTATATCTCAAATACACCTGAAACGCTGAAACACTGAAACGCATAAATACTCACTCTTTCCCTACAAGGCCACCCTTTTATATCATTACCTTTAAAAAAGTTGAAATGTAAGACAGTGGTAGCAATTTTTCCTTTATTTTCTTGCGAGGTTAATTTTTAATCCGTATATTTGCACAATAATTCAAATACTAAGAGAAATTCAAAAAAATAACTATGAGCGAAAAAAGAGTTTACCTTTTCGGCAACGGTAAAGCCGAGGGTAATGCAAAAATGAGAGAGGAACTTGGTGGCAAGGGTGCGAACCTTGCGGAAATGAATCTTATCGGTGTACCGGTTCCTCCAGGTTTCACAATCACAACAGACTGTTGTAACGAGTATTATCAGGTAGGTCAGCAGAAAATCATGGAGTTGCTGAATGATGACGTGATGGCTGCTGTGAAGCACATCGAAGTACTTATGAACTCTAAGTTCGGCGACAAGGAGAATCCTCTGCTTGTTTCTGTTCGTTCAGGTGCTCGCGCTTCTATGCCTGGTATGATGGACACCATCCTGAACCTTGGTCTGAACGACGAGGTTGCCGAGGGTATGGTGAAGAAAACTAACAATCCTCACTTCGTATACGACTCTTATCGTCGTTTCGTGCAGATGTACGGTGACGTGGTGCTCGAGATGAAGCCCGTGAACAAGACCGACATCGACCCGTTCGAGGAGATTATTGAGAAGGTGAAGAAAGAGAGCGGCGTTGTTCTCGACAAGGACCTCTCTGTTGAAGACCTGAAGAAGCTTGTTAAGCTGTTCAAGGCTGCCATCAAGGAGCGCACAGGTAAAGACTTCCCAGACAATCCTATCGAGCAGCTCTGGGGTGCTATCTGCGCTGTGTTCCGCAGCTGGATGAACGAGCGTGCTATCCTGTATCGTAAGATGGAAGGAATTCCCGACGAGTGGGGTACAGCCGTATCAGTTATGGCAATGGTATTCGGTAACATGGGTGACACCTCTGCTACCGGTGTATGCTTCAGCCGTGATGCTGCCAATGGTGAGAACCTATTCAATGGTGAGTATCTGGTTAACGCTCAGGGTGAGGACGTTGTGGCAGGTATCCGTACCCCACAGCAGATCACAAAGATCGGTTCTCAGCGCTGGGCAGAGCGCGCAGGTATCTCTGAGGAGGAGCGCGTAGCCAAGTATCCTTCAATGGAGGAGGCAATGCCTGAGATCTATAACGAGCTGAATGGTATCCAGGACAAGCTGGAGCACCACTATCACGACATGCAGGACATGGAGTTCACCGTTCAGGAAGGCAAGCTCTGGTTCCTCCAGACACGTAACGGTAAGCGTACAGGTGCTGCTATGGTTAAGATTGCCATCGACCTGCTCCATGAGGGTATGATTGATGAGAAGACTGCCATCCAGCGTTGCGAGCCTCAGAAGCTCGACGAGTTGCTGCACCCAGTATTCGACAAGAAGGCTCTCTCTGCTGCTAAGGTTATCGCTCAGGGTCTGCCTGCTTCTCCAGGTGCTGCCTGCGGTCAGATTGTATTCCACGCTGACGACGCTAAGGAGTGGCACGAGAATGGTCACAAGGTAGTTCTTGTTCGTATCGAGACATCTCCTGAGGATTTGGCTGGTATGGCTGCTGCCGAGGGTATCCTCACTGCTCGTGGTGGTATGACCTCTCACGCTGCCGTTGTGGCTCGTGGTATGGGTAAGTGCTGCGTATCAGGTGTAGGTGCTCTGAACGTTAGCTATGTCAACAAAACTGTTGAGATTGACGGCGTAGTATATAAGGAGGGTGATTACATTTCTCTGAATGGTTCTACTGGTCAGGTTTATGCTGGCGAGGTTCCAACCAAGGCTGCTGAGCTTTCAGGCGACTTCAAGGAGCTTATGGACCTCTGCGACAAGTACACCAAGCTGCAGGTTCGCACCAACGCTGATACTCCACACGATGCACAGGTAGCTCGCGCTTTCGGTGCCAAGGGTATCGGTCTTACACGTACCGAGCACATGTTCTTCGATGACCAGAAGATTGTTGCTATGCGTGAGATGATTCTGGCTGACAGCGTTGCCGGACGTGAGAAGGCTCTTGCTAAGTTGCTTCCTTATCAGAAGGCTGACTTCAAGGGTATCCTCGAGGCTATGGACGGTCTGCCAGTTAACATCCGTCTGCTTGATCCACCTCTCCATGAGTTCGTTCCACACGATGAGGCTGGACAGAAAGAGATGGCTGACGCTATGGGCGTATCTCTTGAGACTATACAACGCCGTGTTGAATCTCTGTCAGAGAACAACCCAATGCTGGGTCATCGTGGTTGCCGTCTGGGTATCACATTCCCAGAGATTACCGCTATGCAGACCAAGGCTATCCTCTCTGCAGCTTGCGAGCTGAAGAAGGAGGGTAAGAACCCAATGCCAGAGATCATGGTTCCTCTGATTGGTACTATCCATGAGCTTAAGCAGCAGAAGGAGGTTATCCAGTATGCCGCTAAGGAAGTATTCGCAGAGTACGGACTTGAGGTAGAGTTCGAGATTGGTACAATGATTGAGATTCCACGTGCTGCCCTCACAGCCGACCTGATTGCTACTGAGGCTCAGTACTTCTCATTCGGTACTAACGACCTTACTCAGATGACCTTCGGTTACAGCCGCGACGATATCGCATCGTTCCTGCCTGTATATCTCGACAAGAAGATTCTGAAGGTTGACCCATTCCAGGTACTTGACCAGACTGGTGTAGGTAAGCTTATCAAGTATGCCGTTAAGCAGGGTCGCGAGGTTCGTCCAGAGCTCCGTTGCGGTATCTGTGGTGAGCATGGTGGTGAGCCATCAAGCGTTAAGTTCTGTGCTAAGATTGGCATGAACTACGCATCTTGCTCTCCATTCCGTGTTCCTATCGCTCGCCTTGCAGCCGCGCAGGCAGCTGTCGAAGAGTAATAATCACTCTCATATAATGTAAGGGACTTGCTCAGAATTGGGCAAGTCCTTTTTTGTTCCCCTCCCAATGGTTTTCTGACGTTTTTCTGGTAAAAAACGTCGCATAATATGCGTCTTTTTTCTACTTTAGTTTCTTAACATATAGGTATTTCAACTTATAATAAAAATATGACAAAAAACTGATAAATAATTATATAACATATTGAAAATCAATAAATAACTATTTCAAAAACCTTAACAAAAATTATCCGAAAAATTTTGTTCTACAGTTCAATATGCGGTAATTTTGCAGCGTGATTAGTCGACGAATCATAATGTTTAACATCAAAAAGAATAGCAATATGATAATAACAGAAAATGAAAAACTCCAGGTTGTCTTTTCAAGCTTATTTGTAAGACATTATCCGAAATTGTATTCGGAAATTTCGGACATTATGTGGGAATATCACAAAGGATTTGGAACAGTCAGTCACACGAAAGACTATTGGGTAAGAGATTTTATGCCAATACAGATGGATGAGGATGTTTTCGTTAAGTTTGTATATAATCCTGATTATCTACAAGATAAGAAGAAGTACATTACAGATGTTGACAAAGTCATAAAGAACTGTCCGTTTGCAGAAGATTACGAGATAGTGGACATTCCACTCGTCGTTGATGGTGGTAATATGGTCTTTTGTAAGGGTAAGAGAAACGGTAAAGAAACGCAATATGTTATCATGACAGAAAAGGTTTTCAGCGAAAATCCAACTTTCGTCAAAGAACAAATAGAGTGTCTTCTTAAATGCGCTTTTTTAACACCAGACTTGACAGTCGTCTGGCTCCCATGGGATAAAGAAGATATATATGGCCATACTGATGGAATAGTTAGATATGTTGGCATAAATAAATCTGGCAAACCAAGAGTATTAGTGAACTTGGAACTGTATGCTGATGATATTGCCCAAAAGATGCACTCAGCCCTAGCACAACATTTTGAAGTTATAGAACTCAAAATAAGCAAGTACGACGAACTGAGTTGGGCGTACATCAACTGCTTACAAACATGTGATTTCATTATCATACCAGGAATTGGTGATGTTGTCACAGACGCGGAAGCATTGGCTCAATACAAACATCTATTCCCCCAGTATGAAGACAACATTTATCAAGTTCAGATGCGTGATTTCATTGCGGAAAATGGTGGCGCATTGAATTGCCTAACATGGACAATCTATGCAAACTACCTCAAAGTATTAGCGAAATATACACGTATACCCATAATAGATTTGGAAGACTATAAGAAAGGTCAAATCGTGAAAGAGATTGATGATATGCTTAAAAACAAGCTTTCATTATAAACTTTTACTATCATAAATTGGGTCAACGCCCGTTTTCTTTATATATTTGCAACAAGAATCTAAAAGAATTGAATCATGGAAAAAGAATTTGAACTATTGAAAAATCCATTTGATGGATTATCAAATTATGAAAGAATCAAAGTCAAATGTGCAGAAATTGCACGTAAACTATTTTGTAACTATCGTATTAAATGTAATAACACAACTTTCAGTTTTGCAGAAATCGAATTCTATTATTATGATAGGAATGCTTATTTGAAAGACAATAAACAATTTAAATGGCAAGAAGTGACATATCCTCGTGATGATTATAAAGCAGGACAGTTGTTTTATCATCTTAGCGGAATAGATATTTGCTTTGATAGCCAATATAAGAAGGAAAAAGTCAAATTTGGTGGTATTCTTATTCGTGCTATAAAAGATGAAAGTGGCTTGATTATAGCTGGTCCATTGAATTGTAAAGATGAAATACTGAATACATGCAAGAATGGAAATATGCCAGAGTTAATATGTACATCTGAAAAGCGAAAAATAGTGCTTGTACCAACTTATCGTTCATTGGGAAAGACTGGAACAGATAAAGAAAATGACAGCTTGTGTTTTTTTGATGGTAGTATCGGAATTGGCGATTGGAACCCCGAAAGGGATAGGTTTGTTACGAAAACAGGAACAATAGAAAAGAAAAAAGGTTCTTATGACACATCAAAATTCATTGTAAATAAATAATGGAGCTGAAAACTAAAAGGTGGCAGGGTCTCATTATGAGACCTTGCCATTTTTTATACTTTTTTTGTTGCTTATTTCATGAAAATGTAGTAATATTGCACTCTGAAATGATATTTCATCTTAGATAAAGTGTGAAACTTTAAGTGTTTAACGATAGACAATGAAAAGTATATTTATTACATTCATTTTATATTTTACGTCGTATGCCGCAGCTTTTGCTCAGATATCGATGCGCGATTTGTGGATACAAATGCCTGATAGCATAGTACCATATTTAAATAATAGTGTACGAATGGAAATGGCTGACTTATACCAAATGAAGGTAAAGGCAGAGTCAAAAAATTTACTTGAAGGAACGTCTGTAATTGACACGTTGACAAGTGATTATATGCGTGTGTCTTTGAATTCAAATAGTGTCATGCAAATAAAACAGTTACCGACGGAATCTTCGTTTGTCATCTGTGTTATTAAGACATTTGTTGCACCAGAGGCAGAGAGTGAGGTTAGTTTCTTCAATCCAGAATGGAAGCCATTGAAAGGGTCATATGGATTGCCTTTGTCTGATGATGCTGACATGTTAAAGAAGGAGTTTACATTTCGTCCTGATACAATGACGCCTGAGCGTTATGATGAGTTACTCACTCAACTTGATCCTATAATGCTTCATTCCGAGGTATTGGCTAATGAAAATGTAGTGGTTTTTGAACTCAGTCAACCATTACTTTCAAAAGAAGACAAAGTAAATATTAATGCAATAATTAAGCAAAGGAAGTTTAAATGGAATGGGCAAACGTTTATAGAATGTTAAATTTCTGCTTATTTCCATGCTAATTGCTTGCATAATAAATTATTATGTGTAATTTTGCATCGTGTTTTTCATGGTATTAGATTATTAAGGTTATTAAAGGATTGATTGTCGTGAGACAATCAATTTTTTTTGTGTATTGTTTGTATTTCATCAAGAATTCATCACAAACTTTTGATGCATTTATTTTGATGAAATGTTTTTTTAACGTACCTTTGTAGGCAAATTAATAACTTAAAATCTATTGATTATGAATTTGAAGTTCCGTCTTTCTTTGATGAATTTCCTGGAGTTTGCAGTGTGGGGTGCATATCTCACATGTATGAGTAATTATCTAGGTAAGGCTGGAATGGGAGCAGAGGTACCCTGGTTCTATGCCATTCAAGGTATTGTTTCTATCTTTATGCCGACTTTAATGGGTATTGTAGCAGATAAGTATATCCAGCCACAGCGCTTGTTGGGTCTTTGCCATTTGCTCGCCGGTGCATTCATGCTTGGCTGTTGGTGGATGGGTATGAACAATCCTACGCCCGACAAGACCACTTTCATCACGCTCTACACCTTGAGTGTCGCGTTCTACATGCCTACCATTGCGCTGGCCAATACGACGGCTTTCTCTATCTTGACGCGTAATGGCATGGACACAGTCAAGGATTTCCCGCCTATTCGCGTGCTTGGTACAGTAGGTTTCATCGTTACCATGTGGTTTGTCAACTGTGCTGTTTGGGATAATGGCTCGTTCCTGTTCACTTTAGGTGAGAACGCCCATAAGTTCCAATACACTTACATGCAGTTCTTCGTTTCAGGTCTGCTCAGTTTTGTTCTTTTTGCCTATTGCTTCACGCTCCCGGCATGTCCGTTGTACAAGAAGGCGGAGAAGACCTCTCTGGCTGAGTCGTTCGGACTGAACGCATTCAAACTGTTCAAGACGAAGAAGATGGCTCTGTTCTTCATCTTCTCGGCTCTGTTGGGCATGTGCCTGCAGGTGACCAATGGCTATGCTGGTCCTTTTATTACCAGTTTCAAGGGAAGCGATATCGCAGAGGTGGCTAATTCCTTTGCTGCAAATAATGCCACGTTGCTGACTTCTATTTCGCAGATTAGTGAGGCCCTATGTATTCTTATGATTCCGTTCTGTCTTAAGAGATTCGGTATCAAGATTGTCATGCTTATGTCTATGTTCGCATGGGTGTTCCGCTTCGGTCTCTTCGGCGTGGGTAATCCCGCAATGCCTGGTGTCATCTTCTTCATCCTCTCCTGCATTGTATATGGAGTGGCCTTCGATTTCTTCAACGTGTCGGGTGGTATCTTCGTCGATCAGGAGTGCGAGCCTTCAGTTAAGGCTTCTGCTCAGGGATTGTTCATGATGATGACAAATGGCGTGGGTGCTACAATAGGAACATTGGCCGCAGGTGCTATCATTAATTCGTTCTGTTCATGGCAGGACGTTGTGGTGAATGGTGTAAGTCAGAGTTTCCTCTTAGGTGACTGGAAGACTTGCTGGTTCATCTTCGCAGCCTTTGCACTTGTAGTTGCTGTTTCATTTGCATTGATATTTAATCCTGACAGGAAGAAAAAGTCATAAATGATTAATAAGATAAGACTTCGGTTTGTTAGTGTATCAGAGATAGTAGGAACGAACGATCTTGCCCTGATGATACTTGCTGACGAGCAGTATGAACGTCAGATATCCATTGTATGTAGTCGTCCTATGGCATTACAACTGGATATCCGAAATAATAAGCTGCCTATAGCCAACCGTATGCTGCCCGAAGTCTTATCGAGAATCATTGCCGAGCAGACGGACTTGCGTTTTTATATGTTCATTAACGATGTCTCTGACGGGCAATATGAGGCGATGGTCGTCAATGCCGATACGTTTGAGACAACGCCTATCCGTGTCTCAGATGCCGTATTGCTTTCAATCGCGGGTAACATCCCCCTTTATATTGACGAGCAACTAATGATGCGGCAGTCTGTTCCTTATCTGAAGCCTTCCAATAACGAGATGAGGGTTCCTCTTCCTATGAATACCATGAGCGTGGAGATGCTCGACAAGGCGATTGAACGTGCCATTAGTGAGGAGAACTACGAACAGGCTTCATTGCTGACAGAAGAGAGAAAGCGTCGTAATACCACTCTTGATAATTAAACTTCTATACGATGAAAGAAGCGAGATATTTCTATGTTCCCGAGGCAGAGATAAGAAACGAACTTCCCGAAGAGGAAGCCATGCATGCTCTGAGGGTGCTTAGACTTAAGAGTGGTGACGAGATGTTCCTCATGGATGGAAAGGGAACATTCTATCGTGCTATTGTTACTCTTGCTGCCACCAAACGATGTCTATATGAGATTACAGAGACAATTCCCCAAAGCCCTGTTTGGAACGGTCACCTTCACATTGCCGTTGGTCCTACAAAGATGATGGACAGAATGGAGTGGTTCGTTGAGAAAGCAACGGAGGTGGGAATAGACGAGTTTAGTTTCCTGAATTGCCAGTTCTCCGAGAGAAAGGTGTTGCGTACGGTCCGTCTCGACAAGATTATCATCTCTGCCGTTAAGCAGAGTCGCAAGGCGTGGAAGCCGATAGTAAATCAAATGGAATTGTTCAATGACTTTGTGAGAAGGCCCCTAAAGGGAAGAAAGTACATTGCCCATTGCTACGATGAGATAGAGCGTGCTGACCTTTTCACGGAATTAGGACAGCCATACTCTAGTGAAGATGATGCTGACGTTACGGTAATGATTGGTCCAGAAGGCGACTTTTCTATAAATGAGGTGAAACTTGCTATGGAACAAGGTTTCATTCCTGTATCCCTTGGCCAATGCCGTTTGCGAACAGAGACAGCCGCTCTTGCTGCCGCTATGATGGCACAGTTGTCTCGTCGCATCATATAACTATTATAATGAAAAAGCGAATGAAGTATTTATATAGGTTTTTGGTAGTAGCATCATTACTGTTACTATTCTCATGTTCCAATGATGACTATCTCAATGTATTGCCTCGTGAGAGCGTGGCCATTGCCTCTATAGATGTTCAGCGTTTTTCTTCTTCGGGCGATGAAGCCATAATAAGTCTTCTTAATGATGCATGGGGTGTTAGCATTAAAGAGGCAAAAGGCATTGACCTTTCGTCTAAGGCATATGTATATGAGACACCTGATGGTACGCTCGGTTTTGTGGCACGTGTAAATGATGCTGATGAACTGACGGATTTGTTCACAAGTCTGTCAGAGAGTGGTAAGTGCACGAAGCCAGAGGAGAGACGTGGCAACATGTTTGTTACCGTCAACGATTCATGGCTTGTCGGTTATTCTGATGATGCCATGATTGTTATCGGCCCGATAACCCTAATGCAGCGAAACGCCACTGAGCAGAAGATGCAGCGCATGTTTGCCAATAAGGAGAACCAAGGGGCAAAAGAATCGAGGTTATTCCAACGCCTTGATTCACTCGAGTCTCCAGTAGCATTGGTGGCACAGGTATCAGCTCTTCCAGAACAGATAGTATTGCCCTTCACCATTGGTGCTCCCAAGGAAGCGGACGCATCACAGATAATACTCACGGCAACGATGGGACAGGAGGACGGTATTATGGTTATAAGGGGTAATACCTCATCTTTCAATAAGAATATTGACAAGAAACTGAAGGAAAATGAGCAGGTGCTACAGCCAATTACGGATGACATGTTTGGCAGTCTTTCACCATCTGATATCGGATTCCTATTCATGAATGCCAATGGTGAGGAGTTGTTAAAGGTGTTACAACAAAACGTGGCATTTCAGGCATTGCTCGCAGGCGCTAACACCGCTGTGGATATGGACAATATCATCAGGAGCGTAAAAGGCGATATGGTATTCTCGTTGTCCGACATCAGGGGTGATTTTGACTTCAGGGCACGTCTCGGGAAAAAGGATTTCCTAAAAGACATTGGATATTGGAAGAGTTCTTGTCCCTCAGGTTCAAGTATCACTGATACGGGAAAGGATGCTTATATATATAAGAATGCTGATATGAGTTATTCTTTTGCTGTAACCCCTGACAATCTTTTTGTTTCGTCCTTGCGTCATAGTGAAGGAAAGGCGGTAGAAGATATCGCAATACAATTACCCAAGGCTTTGTCTGATAGGATAAAGGGCTCACGTCTTGCAATGATGATAGACGTCAGTAAGATAGACAACAAGACCATTTCAGACATACTAAAGCCTGTTATGGGCAATGCTGACAAGATTCTGTATATTAAGGAATAATAGGAAATAAACAATCAAAAATAGTGAACACCATAAGTTTTAAGAACGTTCTGCCTCATGTCTTTTCCGAAAACAAAGACATGCAAAGTGATATGTGGCGTCGGGAAGTGGAGTTCTTGAAAGAGAAGACATATCTCATTGAAGCAGATAGCGGCAAGGGCAAAAGCACTTTCTGTAGCTATGTCATAGGTTATCGTCATGATTATGACGGGCAGATAATGTTCGATGGCAAAGATGTTGCCACCATGAAAGTATCCGACTGGACAAACGTCAGGAGGCAAAACATCAGTTATCTTTTCCAGGAACTGCGTCTTTTTCCTGAACTGACGGCATTCGAGAACGTGGAAATAAAGAACAAGTTGACTGCTTTCAAGACACGTTCAGAGATAGAGCAATGGTTTGAGAGACTTGATATTGCTGACAAGATGAACGTGAAAATAGGTTTTATGTCATTCGGACAGCAGCAACGAGTAGCCTTGATACGTGCTTTGGTACAGCCATTCGATTTCATTATAGCAGACGAGCCGATAAGCCATCTCGATGAGCGCAACTCTGTTAAGATGGGAGAGATTATGATGGAAGAGGCAAGACGTCAGGGAGCAGGTGTTATAGTCACAAGCATCGGAAAGCATATGGAGATGCCTTACGATGGGATTCTGAAATTATAGAGTACAGATATGAGTTTAGTTTGGAAGTTACTTCGTCAACATATAAGTGTGCCCCAACTGGCAGGATTCTTCTTTGCCAATCTTTTTGGTATGTTCATTGTGCTGATGGGTTACCAGTTCTATCGTGATGTGGTGCCCGTTTTCACGGCCAAGGACACGTTCATGAAGGCCGACTTTATGGTGTTAAGCAAAAAGATAGGTAACGCGACAACATTGACAGGACAGTCGAACACATTCAGTGGCGCTGAAATAGATGACCTTTCTGGGCAGTCCTTTGTTAAGAATGTCGGTGCTTTCACATCGGCTGATTTCCGTGTCAATGCCTCAATGTCCGTTTCTGGACAAAGTCTACTTTCTTCGGAGATTTTCCTTGAGAGTGTTCCCGATCAGTTCATTGATATCCCGCTTAGCGACTGGAGTTATTCTGAGGGTGGGAAAGAGGTGCCAATAATTCTTCCTCGCTCATATATTAACATGTATAACTTTGGCTTTGCGCAAAGCAGAAAGTTGCCAAAGATTAGCGATGGGTTTGCAAGTACGATAGACGTACGACTTTTCGTTCATGGAAACAACAAGTCGGAAGAGTATAAAGGTAAGGTTATAGGATTCTCGAATAAACTGAACACGATACTTGTTCCGCAATCGTTTATTGACTACGGTAATTCGCAGTACTCGTCGTCTGATGCCCAGCCTCCGACGCGTCTTATCCTTGAAGTTGATAATCCTACCGACGAGGGTGTTGCCGCATATCTTGAGAGTCATGGCCTTGAACTTGAGAGAGGCGACCTTAATGCTGAGAAGACGGCGTCTTTCCTTCGTCTGCTTGTGACGATAGTGATGGCTGTGGGCTTGCTAATAAGCATCCTGAGTTTCTATATCCTGATGCTGAGCATATATCTTCTTGTTCAGAAGAATGCAGCAAAACTGGAGAATCTGTTGCTTATAGGCTATAGTCCAGCACAGGTGGCACGTCCCTATCAGATACTTACGCTCGTATTAAACGTAGCTGTATTTATTATTGCAATAGTATTGCTTGTTGTCGTGAGAGGCTATTACATCGATACCATATACTCTTTGTTCCCTCAACTTCCTGATTCCACAATCCTGTATTCTGTTGTTCTGGGAGTAATTCTCCTGTTTGTCGTGTCTATAATTAATATCTTTGTCATTCGCAGGAAGATACAAAGAATATGGTATCGCAAGGACTGAACAATCCCCTATACTATTTTTTATATCAAAAACACCTTATAAGATGAAAATTACAAAAGAACAACTTGAGGAGAAAATCATGCCCAACTTCAAGGGAGGTGACGGACGATACATTATGCGCGCATTTGACGATAGTGACAACAAACTGATGTTTGGAACGCTTGAGCCTGGATGCTCCATCGGATACCATACTCACACTCAGAACTCAGAGACGATGTATATCATCAGCGGTGTCGCAACGTATATCCTTGAGGGTGGAGTAGAGGAAGTTGTACTTCCCGGAGAGGTGCACTATTGTGCCAAAGGAGCCAGTCATAGTCTTCAGAACAGAGGTACGGAGAATCTCATGTTCTTTGCCGTTGTTGGCGAGCATCACGAATAGTGAGGTTACCTGTTAAAAGAATGAGGGTGGATTTTGTTTTCAAATCCACCCTCATTTCTATAGTTTCTTTTTCAGTTCTGCTATCGAAAGCTTAAGCGATGCAATCTTTTCCTCAGAGTCGCTTTGTTTCTTACGTTCCAATGCGACTACTGCCTCTGGTGCATGGGCGACGAACTTCTCGTTAGAGAGTTTCTTCATCACACCCGCAAGGAAGCCTTCAAGATGCTTCAACTGAGCCTCCTGCTTCTCAATCTCGGCAGCAACGTCAATCATGTCTCCGAGGGGAACGGCATACTCATGAGTACCCACCATGAATTGTGAGGCGTCGGATTGTTTCTCTGCAACCGTCTCAATACCCTTCAGGTTAGCCATTTTCACAACTATTGGAGAATAGGCTGCGAATGCATCCTCACCGATAGCCTGCAATTGCATTTGCTCTTTGTTGGGAATGTTCTTCTGGTTGCGAACCGTGCGAACTCCGGAAACTATCTGCTTTACGATCTCTATATCAGCAACAAGTTTCTTGTCGGCATCCGTTGCTTCACCAAGAACAAGCATCTCACGCATGATGCTGTCACCTTCGTTGCGTTCATAGATGTGCTGCCAAAGTTCCTCTGTTATAAATGGCATGAACGGATGGAGCATTTTCAGCAACTTGTCGAAGAACCCGAGGGTTGCCTCATATGTCTTCTTGTCTATCGGTTGCTGATAAGCCGGCTTCACCATCTCAAGATACCAACTTGAGAACTCGTCCCAGAAGAGGCGATAAACAGTCATCAACGCCTCTGATATACGATACTTCGAGAACTGGTCGTTCAGTTCTTCGTTTGTCGTACGGAGCATAGCCTCGAACCATTCAACGGCAATCTTGTTTGCCTCAGGCTGTTCGATGTCTGCTGTTTCCCATCCCTTTACGAGTCGGAAAGCATTCCATATCTTATTGTTGAAGTTACGTCCTTGCTCGCAAAGACTCTCGTCGAAGAGAATGTCATTTCCCGCAGGAGCAGAAAGCATCATTCCCATGCGGACGCCATCGGCACCATACTTGTCGATAAGTTCTATCGGGTCGGGAGAGTTTCCGAGACTCTTTGACATCTTGCGTCCAAGTTTGTCACGAACGATACCTGTGAAGTAAACGTTCTTGAACGGGAACTTGCCCATGTATTCCTCGCCAGCCATAATCATTCGGGCAACCCAGAAGAAGATGATGTCTGGACCAGTAACAAGGTCACTTGTGGGATAATAGTATTTTATCTCATCGTTTCCGGGGTTGTTGATGCCGTCGAAGAGCGACACAGGCCACAACCAAGAACTGAACCAAGTGTCGAGAGCATCTTCGTCTTGACGGAGTTTGAATTCGGCACCTTTAAGTTGTGGGTATTTCTCTTCAGCGAGTTTATATGCCTTTTCCTCAGTTTCTGCAACAACAAAAGCCTCTTCTGGAATAGCCTCACCCGTCTGGGGGAGGTTGGAGGGGGCTTCAATATAGTATGCCGGAATGCGGTGTCCCCACCACAACTGGCGCGAAATACACCAGTCTTGAATGTTCTCAAGCCAGTTCTTGTATGTGTTTACATACTTTGTCGGATAGAAGTGCATCTCGCCATTGAGCACTGGAGGCAGAGCGATGTCGGCAAAGTGCTGCATGCGTAGGAACCACTGAAGCGAGAGTCTCGGCTCGATGGCTGTGTCAGGATTACGCTCTGAATAGCCCACCTTGTTGGTATAGTCCTCAACGCGTTCCATGAGACCGGCTGAAAGCAGGTCCTTTGCTATCTGCTCACGGCATTCGAAGCGGTCCATTCCAACATATATTGGCGACTGCTCGGATATCGTACCGTCGGCATTGAATATGTCTATTGTCTCAAGATTGTGAGTCTTGCCAAGCATATAGTCGTTGGTATCGTGTGCCGGCGTAACCTTCAGACAGCCGGTACCAAACTCAATATCCACATAGCGGTCCTCGATGACTGGGATTACTCTGCCCACAAGCGGTACAATCACCTTCCTTCCCTTCAACCACAGGTTCTTCGGGTCTTTGGGGTTGATACACATTGCGGTATCACCCATGATGGTCTCTGGTCGGGTAGTTGCAACAACGGCATAATAACCACGCTCGTCTTTATGTATCACATTGCCTTCTGTGCCCTCAAACTTCTCAATGCCCTCAGTACAGTCATCAGCAAGATAATACTTCAGATGGTATAGTTTCGACTGTTCTTCCTTGTAAAGCACTTCCTCGTTACTCAGGGCCGTGAGTGCTTTTGGGTCCCAGTTCACCATTCGCAAACCGCGATAGATAAGTCCTTTGTTGTAAAGGTCGACGAATACTTTTATGACGCTCTCCGAGCGCTTCTCGTCCATAGTGAACGCAGTACGGTCCCAGTCGCACGAAGCACCAAGCCTGCGCAACTGCTTCAGGATGATTCCGCCGTGCTCATGAGTCCAATCCCAAGCATGCTCGAGGAACTGCTCGCGTGTCAGGTCATGTTTCTTGATGCCCTGCTCGGCAAGTTTTCTCACCACCTTAGCCTCAGTAGCGATTGACGCATGGTCGGTACCTGGTACCCAGCAAGCGTTTTTGCCTTCCATGCGGGCACGTCTTACGAGGATGTCCTGTATGGTGTTGTTCAGCATGTGGCCCATGTGAAGCACGCCGGTGACGTTTGGTGGCGGAATGACTATCGTATATGGCTCGCGTCCATCAGGTTTAGAACTGAACAGCTTGTTGTCAAGCCAGTATTGATACCATTTCGACTCCACCTCGCGTGGATTATACTTCGTTGCTAATTCCATCTTGTATCTTGTTTTATTCTTTTCTTCTTACATAATTAAAAAACGGTGCAAAGTTACGAAAAATAGAGGGGAGAACAAAACAAATTATACGTTTTTTGTTTGAGCATGCCGTAAATCGTGATGCGGAAGGTGTCCTTTCGTGTGACGGAAGATGGTCTTTTGCACTACGAAAGATGCCCTTTCGGGTTCCAAGAAGTATCTCCTGAACACATCACTTGTATATATCTGACCTGCTTAGGAGTATCTCCTGACCTCCTCACCTGTGCTTCCTGACAACAACAGAAATATTATATAGTCGCATAGAACGTGAAAAAAAATGTCTGATGTTGTGCAATGTCAGATTATTTTGTTACTTTTGCATCAAAATAATGAAACGATGCATACAAGAGAAGAAAAACTCGAGGCTTTCGGAAGATTGCTTGATGTGCTCGACAGACTTAGGGTAGAGTGCCCCTGGGACCGCAAGCAGACCAACGAGAGCCTACGCCCCAATACCATAGAGGAGACATTTGAACTGTGCGATGCTCTCTTGAAGGATGACACGAAGAACATCTGCAAGGAGCTCGGAGATGTGATTATGCACGTCATATTCTATGCAAGGATAGGGGAAGAGAAAGAGAGTTTTGACATTGCTGACGTGTGCAACAAAGAGGCTGACAAGCTGATTTTCCGCCATCCGCATGTATATGGCGAGGCAGAGTCGCTGAAACACTCATCGCTGATACAGGCAGAGGAAGGCAAGGAACTAAGTTCCGGGCAGGTACTTGAGAACTGGGAGCAGATAAAACTGCGTGAGAAGGACGGCAACAAGAGTGTACTCTCGGGCGTTCCAGAGTCTCTTCCGTCGCTTATTAAGGCCTACCGCATTCAAGACAAGGCTCGTAACGTGGGCTTTGACTGGGAAGATAAGCAGGACGTATGGGCAAAGGTGAGAGAAGAACTCAATGAACTTGAGGAAGAACTGAAGCGTGAGGATAAGGAAAAATCTACCCGCGAACTGGGCGATTTCCTCTTCTCGGTTATCAATGCCGCACGTCTTTACCATCTCAATCCAGACAATGCGCTGGAGCATACCAACCAGAAATTCATCCGTAGGTTTAACTATATTGAGGAACATTCAATTAAAGCAGGTAAACCACTGACAGAGATGACGTTAGAAGAGATGGATAAACTATGGAATGAAGCAAAAGAAACAGAAAAACAACAATTATGAGAAAACTACTTTTTATAAGTCTTGCAGCCATTCTTGTGATGATGGTTGCCAGTTGTGATGATAAGAAAACGGGGAACATCTTCGGCGGTGCCGACTCGTTGCTGATAGACAGTACCTCCGAACAGGACAGTTCTTTGTATGGCAGGTGTGGCGACGGCTGTGCTATGAATACCTTGCAACTCATAACTGACAAGGGCGATACCTTGGAGTTGAACTACGACCCGGATGCTGAAAAATCACCTGTGCAGGGTGGAGTAGCCGTTGGCGACCGTGTGGCCGTACAGTTGGGCAAGGACGCTTATGGTACAACGATTGCAGCAAGTGTTATCAACCTTACCACACTTCTTGGCACCTGGCAGAGCCTCGACCGCAAGTTTGAGGTTAAGGAGGGTGGTGTGGTCGAGACTGTCGTTAACGAGCAGAAGCCATACACATCGTGGAAAATCGTTAACGGAAAGCTTGTACTCAGCACAGACACGTTCAGTATCTATGAACTTGGTGCCGACTCTCTTTACCTGGAGAACGATGTTGGTATATTCGCCTACAAGAGAGTGAAGTAAATGACTCCTTTCCGACTGTATATCCTGGGGTGTGGCAGTGCTTTGCCAACCCTTCGTCACTATGCCTCGTCGCAGATTGTAGAGCTACGGGGCAAGCAGTTTATGATTGATTGTGGCGAGGGAACACAGATGCAGGTGCGCCGTTCGAAGATAAACTTCAACAAGATACAGGCCGTTTTCATATCACATATTCACGGAGACCATTGCTTCGGACTTATCGGAATGATAAGTACGTTCGGCTTACAAGGCAGGAAGTCGCCTTTGCACGTCTATTCTCCAAAGGAACTTGAGCAGATGCTGACGTCACAGATAAGCCTATTCTGTCCTCATCTCGGCTTCGAAGTGGTGTTCCATGCGGTCAATCCTGATGAGCAAAGCATAGTTTATGAGGACAACAGCCTTACCGTCGAGACGATTCCCCTGGAGCATCGTATGCCTTGTTGCGGATATCTTTTCCGTGAGAAGCCCACATTGCCGCATATCCGCCGCGACATGATTGACTATCTTGAAATACCCATAAGTCAGATAAACAACATAAAGCGAGGGGCTGACTGGACAAAAGAGGATGGTACGGTTGTGCCCAATAGTGAGCTTGTTTCGCCTCCCGATCCTTCACGTTCCTATGCCTATTGTTCCGACACTCGTTACATTCCAACTCTCCACGAGCGTCTGAAGGGGGTCGACTTGCTGTATCATGAAAGTACATACGGTGAAGACAACCTTACTCGGGCAGAGACTTACTATCACAGTACGGCTCGTCAGGCAGCCCTTGTCGCGCGTGATGCAGGGGTCGGACGACTGTTGCTGGGACACTATAGTTCACGCTATCAAGACGAGAATGTATTGCTTAACGAGGCGCGTGAAGTCTTCAAAAACACATATCTGACCGATGAAAATGCTGTTTTTGACATATAATTTGCCAAAAAATTTGCAAGTTATCTGAAAAAACACTATATTTGCATCGATTAATCAAGATGACGCGCGTATGATAAAGAGAATATTACTTGTTTCAATGGCTATGGTGTTGCTTTTCGGAACGCCAACCATAAGCCGTGCGGAGAGTGCTATTGAAATTATCGACAACGAGTTTCAGAATATAACAATCTCCGTACAAGAGTCTGTATTGCATATATCTGGTGCTAACGGACAAGTGGTGCAGATATACAATGTCGCAGGCGTGATGGTGAAAAGCATTAAGGTGGAGGGCAACGACCGCCGCATTGAGCTGAACCTGAACAAAGGATGCTACATCGTAAAGGTTGGCAAGGTAGTCAGGAAAATCTCCATCAAGTAGACCTTATAAACTAAATTAAACTACAAAAGGGTTTTGTCTAAGCAGTTAGTTGTACTCTTCATCGTGCTGACCACATTGTTTTCATGCACAGATGTTGAGAAACGGTCGTATCAGGATATCACGCTCGAGGCGCTTTCAGGTTTGAAATCGTCTAAGTATGAGTTGAGTTCAGAAGCCATACGTGAGCAGGTAAAGCAGTTGATAAAGAGCGAGACTTCTTCATCGGCTGCCGTTAAGTATGTGTGCGACTATTATAATGCAGACAAGCCTTTGGTATGGATTGACCGTCACGGTATGGATTCCCGTGCCGATACCCTGCTTTCTTTCGTGTCAAGGGTTGAGGAGATGGGATTTAAGAAGGAAATCTTCCGGGTCGCACAGATAGAAGAGGACCTTGAGAAGGTGAGGAACCTCGATTTCGACGAGTCGTCCAATAGTGTCAACAAGGTGCTTGCAAGACTAGAATACAATCTCTCCCGTGCCTTCATGAGATATTCTTCCGGGCAGAACTTCGGTTTTGTAAATCCGTCACTTGTGCTTAATCGTGACCCTGAGAACAACAGTGATACGGCCCGGATGATATATAAGCACCAGTTCGATGTCAAGATGCAACATGCCACCGACTCATTCTATAAGAGTGCTGTTGGTGTTGCTGCCAATGGAGATTTGGGCAATTTCCTTCGTAAGATGCAACCTAAGCGCAAGTTGTATGCCAAGTTACAGGAACGCCTGAATAGCGGGAAACTCTCCGACTCAGAGTGGTACACAACCCTTTGTAATATGGAGCGTTGCCGTTGGAACGAGGCTTTGATAGAGGATAATTGCCAGAAATATATCTTTGTGAACATTCCTGCCTTCATGCTTCATGCCGTTGATGGCAACAATGTGTTGTCTATGAAGATATGTTGCGGTGCTGTTAAGACAAAGACTCCTTTGCTCACGAGTGAAATTGTGCGCATGGAACTCAACCCCAACTGGAATGTTCCGTCATCGATTGCAAAGGGTATTGCTGGTAGCATTGGCTATATGCAGCGAAACAACATGTTCATTTACGACGTTAACAAAGGTAGGTTGCCGGCAAGCAGCGCCTCCCGAGAGCGTATTCTGAGCGGTAAGCAGCGCATAGTTCAGAACGGTGGCCCAGGCAACTCACTCGGAAGAATCGTCTTCAGGTTCCAGAACAGTTTCTCGGTATATCTTCATCACACGTCCTCTCCTTGGCATTTCCAGAGTACAAATCGTGCTGTCTCACATGGTTGCGTCAGGGTGGAGAAGCCATACGAACTGGCTTTATTCCTGTTGAAGGACAAGGATGAGGACCTCGCAAAGAAGATAAAGTACTCTATGACATACACGATGAAGAGAGACAGCGAGGGTAACTTACTTTCTTCTGTGGCCAAGGACAGTCTTGTGAGCAATGTCCCCGTGACGCCTCACGTTCCTGTCTTCCTGTCGTATTACACTTTGTATCCCGACAATAGTGGAAACCTTGTATCATATCCGGACGTATATGGTTATGACAAGCGCATCATAGAGCAACTGAAACCCTATGCGAAACGCAGATAAAGTATCTCCATGAGCAAAGAAGACAGCATACTAATCTCGCAGCTTGCTGACCCGAAAACACGAAGGGAGGCGTTTGCAGTTGTCGTAAGACAATACAGCGAGCGTCTCTACTGGCATATTAGACGTATAGTGGTTACTCATGACGATGCTGACGATGTGCTTCAGAACACCTTTATGAAGGCGTGGGGAGCCCTTGACGACTTTCATGGAACGTCCCAGATATCCACGTGGCTTTATCGCATTGCCGTGAATGAGTCGCTCGATCATCTGCGACGCAACAAGAACAAGATTAGTTCTGATGCCGACATCACGGTTGCCAACCGCCTTACCGCCGACGATTATTTCGATGGCGACTCTGCCGCCGCATTGCTTCAGGAGGCCATAGAGACACTACCTGATGTTCAACGCACGGTATTCACACTACGCTACTACGACGAAATGAAATATAGTGATATGAGCGATGTGCTCGGAACATCTGAAGGAGCATTGAAGGCATCATATCACATAGCCGTAAAAAAAATATCTCAATACGTATTAAACCATCGAACTAACATTACGTCAAAGGACTAAAAAACAATAAGATATGAAGGAAGAAGATATCCTGAAGACTTCTTTTGGCAAGGAAAATCCGTTCCGTGTCCCCGAGGGTTATTTCGAGGCACTCGAGAGTCGTGTTATGAATAACTTGCCCGAAGAGAAAGCTTCAATAAGAACAGTAGCCAAGGAGATACCTCTGTGGAGGCGGTTGAGGCCCTATGTGGCAGCAGCTGCATTCTTTGGTGTGATGGTTGGAGGATACCTTATCTATCAGAAGAACAACCCTGAGGCTCCTCTTCCATCTGAGAACGTTGCCAGCATGATGCAAAGCGACGACTATAATATCGATACTGCTGCCGACTATGCTATGTTGGACAATGAGGATTTCTATGCATACCTCGCAGGAGAGTAATTATCTTACACGGTATATGAAACGATATGTAATATTATTCCTTTTGTTCTCATCCGTTTTGACGGTTTGTGCCCAACGGCCACAAGGGAACAATTTCTTCGACCCTAATAGATTCAGGGCCGAGATGGAACAATTTATCACCAAGGAGGCATGCCTGACACCCAAGGAGGCTTCCGAATTCTTCCCTCTCTTCGACGAGATGTTGCGCAAGGAGAGAGCGTTGTTCGGTCAGATGGCAAACATCAGCAGGGTGAAGCCGGCGACAGAGAAGGGGTGTATTGAAGCTGTGAAGAAGTGCGATGAACTTGATATACAGATTAAGGAGTTGCAGCAGCAGTATCATAACCGCTTCTTGAAGATTCTTCCTGCCAGTAAGGTATTTGATGTAATCAAGGCACAGAACCGCTTCCATCGCCAGATGTTCAAGAACAGGATGGGAAGAGGAGGAATGGGACGTGGACGAGGTATGAGATAAGCCTACACTTAGAGAGTAAGGTTTCTGAAAGGGATATATCTATAAAAAACGCATGCCAATAATTTTCTGTGGCATGCGTTTCTTTTTTATTCCTGACTCATGTGGTTCCACCCCTGAGCCTTCAGTTCGAATTCCTGGTTGTCCCGGCTGACCAGCATCAGTCCCAGTTCAGGCCGGGTAATATGTCCTATGAGATGAACATCGTCCACGTCCTTAATCTTCTCGTGGTCGCCGATTGGAATGGTGAAGAGCAGTTCGTAATCCTCCCCGCCATTCAAGGCACAGGTGGTAACGTTCATGTTCAGTTCTTCGGCCATTACCGCTGTCTGGTAGTCAATCGGGATGTTTTTCTCGAAGATGCGACATCCTACGCCCGATTGCTTGCAGATATGATGAAGTTCAGATGAGAGTCCGTCACTAATATCCATCATGGCGGTGGGACGTATGCCAGCCTCTCTTAGTCGTTCTATAATGTCGCCTCTCGCCTCTGCCTTCAGTTGGCGTTGCAGCAGATACTCCTTGCCAGCGAAGTCGGGTTGGAAGTCGCTCAATGCCTTCTGTTGAGCATCCAGTATTGAACGCTTCGTGTCGTATGTGCCATCCGCCTTTGCCTCCTTTATTTTCCGGTTCAGTTCATTCACCTGCTGGTAATATACGCTTTTCTCCCTCTCCAGCAGTTGAAGTCCCATGTATGCCGCACCAAGGTCACCGCTTACACATACTAGATCGGTGTCTTTTGCACCGTTTCGGTACACTATGTCCTCCTCCTTTGCATCGCCTATGCATGTTATGCTGATTGCAAGACCCGTCAGCGAGGATGTTGTGTCGCCTCCCACGATGTCAACGTTCCATTTGTTGCATGCGGCTCGCACTCCATCGTAGAAGCTCTCTATGTCTTCGACAGAGAAGCGTTTGCTAAGTGCTATGCTGAGGAGCAACTGTCGTGGAGTGCCGTTCATCGCGAAGATGTCGCTGATGTTTACCATTGCCGCCTTATATCCCAGGTTGCGCAGGTCGGTATAGGTGAGGTCGAAGTGCACTCCTTCCATCAGCATGTCGGTAGTTGTCAGCACTCGTGTGGAAGGGTAGGAGAGCACAGCACAATCGTCGCCCACGCCTTTCAGGGTGGACGACTGCTGTGGGATGATGTCTTTAGTGAGTCGGTCAATAAGTCCGAACTCCCCAATCTTAGATATATCCATGTTTGAGTGGTGGGTTATGAGCGTTTAATCATCTCCCTCATTATCTCAGTCATTATAGGCTGTGCGGCATTTGCAGCCACCTGTACCTCCTCGTGTGATACTTCCACTGGATCGTCAAAGCCTCCGAGGTCGGTTATGATGCTTATACCGAAGGTCTTGATGCCACAGTGGTGTGCAACGATAACCTCAGGTACGGTACTCATTCCGACTGCATCGCCTCCGAGCAGATGATACATGCGGTATTCTGCCGGTGTCTCGAACGTAGGACCCTGAACACCCATATATACACCATGAACCACTCTGATGCCTTTTTCCTCGGCAATCTTGTCTGCCAGTTCAATCAGTTTGTGGTCGTATGTCTCGTGCATGTCGGGGAAACGAGGACCTGTTGGGAAGTTCTTTCCATGAAGAGGATGCTCTGGGAAGAAGTTGATGTGGTCGTCGATAATCATCAGGTCGCCAATCTTGAAACTGGGGTTCATACCACCAGCCGCATTACTAACGAAGAGAGTCTTGATGCCCAGTTCGTACATCACGCGTACCGGGAAGGTCACTTCTTTCATGGTGTATCCCTCATAGAAGTGGAATCGTCCCTGCATTGCCATGATGTCCTTGCCTCCTAGCTTACCAAAGATGAGTTTTCCGCTATGTCCCTCAACCGTAGAAACCGGCATGTTGGGAATCTCGCTGTATGGGAACTCATAAGTGTCTGTTATTTCTGTAGCCAATTGTCCCAGTCCTGTGCCCAGAACAATTGCCGTCTGTGGACTTGTGGTCATCCTTTCCCTTATCCAGGACGCCGTTTCTTTAATTTTTTCGTACATAGTGTTTAGATTTATTGTAAGTTATTGATGGTTATGAAAACTGAGACAAAGATAATAAATTATTTTTATATCTGCAAGCGAACAACACAAGAAATATCAGCCTAAAACTTAATTGTATTAGTCTTCTCCTCTTTATTCTCCTTATGCTCTTTATGCTCCTCCTTCGCCTTCGTGAGGATACTGTTTCTTGAGTTCTTGCTTACGTAGTCAATGATTTTCTGGTTGAACATTTCCTGCTGGTCCAGCATGAACTGTACTTCAACGGGTAGGGTGAAGATGTTGTGCCTCACCTCTTCGCTCAATCCGTCCATACCGAATATCCTGGTGGCGTCCTTCTCGGTCGTGATAATCAGTTTCGGCTCAGGCAATTCAGAGAACTTCTCGTTCAGTCGTCTGATGTCCTTTGCCGTAAACTGATGGTGGTCGCCGAAGGTCATAGGATGTATGTTCTCGGTATATGGCTTGAGGTCGTAAATCATCTGCTTTGGCGAAGCAATTCCTGTCAGCAGAAGCACGTTATGCTGTTTCGTCAGTTCCTCCAGTCTCATCTCATCTCCACAATAAAGTGGTATGAGGTTGCCATATTTCAGCATTGTGAAATACAACTTCTGGTAAGGTCTGAGGTTCATTGCCTTGATAAGCACACGAAACTCCATTGGCTTCATGTCTGCAGGACATTTGGTCACGATGACGATGTCGGCTCTGCTCTTGCCCTCTTTCGGTTCTCTTAGCCTTCCTGCGGGCAACAGTTTGTCGTAAATTATAAGTCTATGGTAATCGACGAGCAGGATGTTTATTCCTGGTTTGACATATCGATGCTGAAAGGCGTCGTCAAGCAAAACCACCTCTGTGTCTTTTGCTATATTGTTATCGGTCAGCATGTCGATACCGTGACACCTGTTCTTGTCAACCGCTACATATATGTCAGGGAACTTCTTCTTCATCTGCAACGGCTCGTCGCCTATCTCACCTATGGTGGAGTCCTTACTTGCCAGAATAAATCCCTTGCTCTTGCGCTTATACCCACGACTGAGCACGGCAACCTTCACCTTATCCTTGAGCAGCTTCACGAGATACTCCACGTGTGGAGTCTTCCCCGAGCCGCCCACGGTAATGTTACCTACGGAGATGACAGGCACGTCGAAACTGCGACTCTTCAGCATCCCTATGTCAAAGAGCTGATTCCTGAGTCGCACCGCGCCGCCATAGACCCAGCTACACGGCAGCAGCCATTCGTTAATCTTTATAAAGTCGCCTTCCATCTCTTATGCGCTTTGTTATCATTCCACTTTCAGGTAGAACGGCATTCTTGCCTGGATAGCGTTCTGCTTGTCCATAGTGCGAAGCAGCAGGAACGGCTCGTAGTATTCACCCAGCACGAGGCGAGCCTGTGCCTCGATGTAGTTGTTGTCGTTAAACTGTTTGAGCAGTTGTGTCTCCCAGCCCTCAGGCTCTGGATATGCCACGCTGTGATACTCCTTGAGTTTAGCCAGTTCTGCGGCCTTCTTTATCGCTTCGTCGAGACCTCCGAGGGCGTCAACGAGTTTTATCTTCAGGGCGTCTTGTCCGAGCCATACGTGACCCTGGGCAATCTTCTCCACTTCCTCAACCGACATCTTACGGCCCTCTGCCACGCGTGAGCGGAACAGGTTGTAGCCTCTTTCGATATACTTGTTAAGGTATGACATCTCCTCTTCTGTGATAGGACGTGAGATGGTACCGAATGTAGAGAACTTATTTGTCTTAACCTCCTCGAACTTCACGCCCAGTTTCTCGGTCAGCAACTGACTTGCGTCGGGGAACATACCGAAGATACCGATAGAGCCTGTGAGTGTTGTCGGCTCAGCATAGATGTAGTTACCGATACAGCTGATGTAATAACCTCCCGATGCAGCCATACCTCCCATTGAAACAACCACAGGTTTCTTTGCCTTGAGTTGCTTCATTGAGTGCCATATCTGCTCTGAAGCGTAAGCTGAACCTCCTCCGGTATTGATACGGAGCACCACAGCCTTGATGTCATCATCGTTCATCAGTTTCTCCAGGTCTTTGCAAACCTTCTGTGCGTCGATGGTGTGACCCTGGCTTAGTATACTTCCAGCAGCACCGTCAACGACATCGCCGTAAGCATAGTAAACGGCAATTGCCTCACCATTGTCTCTGCTACCTTTCACGTTGGCCATGCTGCTAAGGCTCAGCTTGTTGATATTATCGTCCTTGCCTATCTTCAGCATTTCCTTCACCACGTCCTTCACCTCTTCGGTATAGACTAGTTTGTCAACCATCTTACACTTAACGAAGTTCTCTGGTTCTCCAAATGTGATGAGACTGTCGGCATATTGGTTGAGCTGTTCAACGCTGATCTTCCTGCTTTCCGACACATCCTTCAGGATGTTATCCCAGATACCGTTCACGTAAGCTGTTATCTGCTCGCGGTTAGGTTCACTCATCTTGTCGGCGGTGAACATTTCCGGTGCGCTCTTGTATGCACCCACCTTTGCCAACTGTACCTTTACTCCGAACTTTGCCAGGAAGTCCTTGAAGAGCATCTGCTGTGATGCCAGACCGTGCCAGTCAATCATTCCCTGTGGGTTCATGAGCAACTTGTCGGCAACAGAGGCGAGGTAGTATGTTCCTTGGGTGTATGAGTCTCCGTATGCCACAATCCACTTTCCGCTCTTCTTGAAGTCAACAAGAGCCTTGCGGATAGCCTGAAGTGAGGCGTATGAGTCAGCCGAGAAGGAACCGGCCTCAATATAAATACCTTTTATCTTGTCGTTTTCCTTCGCTTTCTTTATGCCGTTCAATACTTCGTCGAGTCCTTTTGTTGATGAGGTCTCACCCATGAACTGTGTAAGCACGTCGTTCTCTGCACGTTCCTCAAGTGAACCGGAGAGTGACAGAACCATCACTGAATTGTCTGAAACAGGTGCTGTAGAATTGCCCGAGGCAATCATTCCTACGATACTCATCATTCCGAATGCGACGATGATAATTGTGAAAATCAGAAGGCCAACAATAGTGGCGGCGGTGTATTTAAGAAAGTCTTTCATGATTAAGAACTAATAAAAATTTTGGTTTATAATCTGCAAAAGTATGGATATTTTTTATAATAAGCAAATTTTAAGGTCATTTATTGCGATTATGTAACTTATTTTGGGTACTTTTGCATCATTATGAAAAGAGCGATAGTAATAGGGGCATCGTCGGGTATCGGCAGGGAAGTGGCGCGCCTGCTGCTTGCCGACGGTTGGAATCTTGGTATTGCAGCTCGTCGCACAGAGTTGCTCGAGGAGTTGCGAAGCGAGTGTCCCGAGCGCGTGACGGTTGCTTCTATTGATGTAACCGACGACGATGCGCCCAAGAAGTTGTTGAGTCTTGTAAACGAGATAGGTGGAGTAGGGCTGTTCTTCTATGCTTCCGGAATAGGTAAGCAGAACATGCCGCTCGACGAAGAGGTAGAGATGCAGACGGTGGAAACCAATGTCGTGGGCTTCACGAGGATGATAGACACCATGTTTAACTACATGTCGGAACATCAGGGAGGTCACATTGCGGTAATCTCTTCGATTGCTGGGACTAAGGGACTCGGTGCCGCCCCGTCGTATAGTGCCACCAAGTCGTTCCAGGCAAAGTATATCGAGGCACTTCAGCAACTCGCGAATATGCGTAACCTGAATATCCGCTTCACCGACATTCAGCCAGGATTCGTAGATACCGCCTTACTCGGCGATGGTAACAAATATCCTCTCCTGATGCGCAAGGAGGATGTGGCAAGGCAGATATACAATGCCATCAGCAAGCAAAAGGGTAGACGCATCATAGACTGGCGCTATCGTCTGCTCACCTTCTTCTGGCGACTCATACCACGATGGGTGTGGGTAAGGCTTAAGGTAAGACCCACCTCCATCTCCTCCCCAAGGGAGGAGGATTTGAACACCTAAAAGACTAAGATTACAAATTTCACGAATTCTGCTTAACTCATAACTCCTAATTCCTAACTCCTAATTCCTAACTCCTAACTCCTAACTTAACCCTCCTCCCTTCGGGAGGGGTTGGGGGTAGGTATTTATCCAAACAGCAGGCGGAGTGCCTCTTCGACCTTGCGGACAGGGTGGAGACGTATGTTGTAGTTATGATGTGCCATTCCCTGCATGTTGTATTTGGGGAAGATGATGTCGGTGAATCCCAGTTTCTCCGCCTCTGCGATACGTTGCTCGATACGGCTTATGGGACGCACCTCACCACTAAGTCCCACCTCGCCAGCCATACACCATCCACCTTCTATAGGAGTATCGACATTGGAGGAGAGCACGGCGGCAATCACGGAGAGGTCCATAGCAAGGTCGGTAACGCGCAATCCTCCCGCGATGTTGAGGAACACGTCCTTCTGGGCGAGTTTGAATCCCACTCTTTTCTCTAGAACTGCCAACAGCATGTTGAGTCTTCGCTGGTCGAAGCCCGTTGCCGTGCGTTGTGGAGTGCCGTATGCTGCCGTTGACACGAGAGCCTGAGTCTCCACGAGGAACGGTCTGACACCCTCTATTGCCGAACTTATGGCTATTCCCGATAGTCCTTCATGATCTTGTGTGAGAAGCAGTTCCGACGGGTTGTTCACCTGTCGCAGTCCGTTCTTGCGCATCTCATAGATACCGAGTTCAGAAGTGCTTCCGAAGCGGTTCTTCATTGAGCGCAGGATGCGGTACATATAATGCTGATCGCCCTCGAATTGTATCACGGTATCCACGATATGCTCCAGTATCTTCGGTCCTGCCAGCGTTCCCTCCTTATTGATATGACCGATAAGAATCACGGGAACGCCACTTGCCTTTGCAAAGCGCAATAGGGCAGCCGCACACTCACGAACCTGTGTGATACTTCCAGGTGAGGAATCCACGTCCTCTGTCGAGATGGTCTGTATTGAGTCGATTATCACTATCTCCGGCTGCACCTCCTTTATATGGTTGAAGATAGCCTCAAGCGATGTCTCGGTAAGTATCAGTAGGTTGTCGATGCCTTGTACCGACCTCTGTGCGGTATCGTCCGACCCGTCATCCTCAACGTCCAGCAGTCGCTCAGCCCTCATCTTCAGTTGCTGGGCGCTTTCCTCTCCGCTCACGTACAGCACTTTCTTGTCCGTGAGGTTGAGTATCGTCTGCAAGGTAAGCGTGCTCTTTCCTATGCCCGGCTCACCACCGAGCAGCACTATGCTTCCCTGTACCAGTCCGCCGCCAAGCACCCTGTTCAGTTCCTCGTCGTGCATGTCTATCCTCGGGACGTCCTTTGATGATATCTCATGCAGCCGCATCGGCTTGTTCTTCTCTCCGTTCCGTGCGTTCCTGACGTTCGAGGCGGCCGACCGGGCAGCCATCTGACCGGTGTCGTTGCTTATCCTTATCTCCTTGAATGTGTTCCATTGTCCGCAGGAAGGGCATTTGCCAATCCATTTCGCCGATTCCTGTCCGCAATTGGAGCATACGTATGCTATCTTGTCTTTTGCCATTATGTTTTTCTTCTCGTTGTCAATAAAAATAAATTCGCAACAAAATTACTAATATTTTTTCTTGTTACAAAATAATTCGTTACTTTTGCAGCATCAAAAGCGGCTAATATCGCTATTATATAATGAGCGAAGGGTGACTCCAGATTTTGAAAGGAATACGGGGCCTGCCCTTTTTTGAATTATAACGATGAGAAAAGCATTTGTTATACTACTGTCAGCCATATTGCTGACCGGTTGCGGTCAGAGTTACGAGGAGGCCCGTGAGCAGTCTGCCCGTGAGCAGGCATTGCTCAGGAAGAAGGACTCCCTGGCCCTGAAGATAGGTGTTTTGCCGACCATCGACTGCCTCCCGATGTTTATTATAAAGGAACGCGCGTGGATTGACACCACCAGGGCCGATGTAAGGTTCAAGGACATCGAGTCGCATATCGCAGCCGACGACGCCCTGAGGAAGGGTAAGTTGGAGGGTATGGTCACCGAACTCGTGAGGGCAGAGCGCCTGAAGCGACAGGGAGTGGACCTGACGTACGTTGCAGCCACGCCACTCTCCTGGCAGTTCATCACCAACAAGAAGGCGAGGATAAAAGACCTGAAGGGCCTTACCGACAAGATGATTGCAATGACGCGTTTCTCTGCCACCGCGATGCTGGCTGATATGGCAGTCGACAGTTCGAAGGTCAAGTCGGAATATGTCTTCCGCGTACAGGTCAACAATCCGCAGATAAGACTCAGCATGATTATCAACAACGAGATGGATGCCGTGCTCCTGCCCGAGCCACAGGCAACGGTGGCCCGTCTTGCCGGCAATCCCGTCATCATGGACTCAAGGAACAAGGACATGCGGATGGGAGCGATAGCATTCTCCGACAAGGCGATGAACGACAACAGGAGGAAGGTGCAGATAGACGAGTTCATCAAGGCATACAACCGTGCATGCGACTCCATAAACCACTATGGTTTAACGGGTTATGTGTCAATAATAAATAAATACATGAAGGTTGACGAGCAGGCCATTAAGTCGTTGCCCAAGATAAAGTTCGACCATGCAGGCCATCCGCGTGAGAAAGACATCGCGAGGGCAAACAGTTGGTTGAGATAATCGTTTAGAACACTATTACTATGGAAAATATCGAGATGGAAGTCCTGTATCACTCATTGGAGGAAATCGCCAACGGACATGTCTATGTGGCTGTTTCCCTGATGCGTCAGTATGCCCTGAACCATAGTCTCGGACAGTGGCGTGACGAACTTGAGGGCATCACCGAGGACTATGAACTGATGATAGGCTACATGGAGAAAGGCATCGTCGACCCCGACCGTGAGAAGATACACCGGCGCATCAGCACGAGGCTCGACCGTTGCGTGCGCAACATTATCCTTCACAACATGATAAAGACGTCACCCTTCTATATCGAGGCAAACAGGAAGGGCGGTGAGGCGAAACTCGAGACCGAGGAACTCAGGGCAGTGCTCGAGGGCTTCGTGAGCGAGCAGGCCATGCTTGAACTCCTCGACGAGGAAGAGGGTAGGGCAAAGACCAGCGAGACCTATCTGCGTCACGTTAACGACATGTCTGTGTTCTTCCATCGTATAATAGTATCACCGCAATGGAGCGAGAGCATGGGCAGTCAGATGTCCGGACTCCTCACGTCGCCCACCATCGACACCTTCGACGCACAGGTGCTTATAAGTGCTATAACACTTGCCGCATTGAATCATGAGGACCGTCAGAAGATACTGGCCCTCATCAATATATATCGCAATGCCACCGACGAGAGCGTGAGGCAGAGAGCACTGGTAGGATGGGTGTTTGCCGCCGCCATGTGCGACAAACCGAACGACGAGGTGAAGGCCCTGTGCGAGGACGACGATGTGGTGCGCGAGATTTCCGACATGCAGATGCAGGTCATGTTCTGCCTTAATGCAGAGAAAGACAACCAGTTGATACAGAAGGACATCATCCCCGAGTTGATGAAGAACCAGGGATTCAACATCACCAGGTTCGGTATCATCGAGGAGAAGGAGGACGATCCAATGGAGGACATCCTCAACCCCAATGCCGCCGACGAGCGTGTCGAGAAACTGGAGAGCACCATGCAGCGCATGGAGAAGATGCGCAAGGAAGGGTCAGACATCTATTTCGGCGGTTTCTCACAGATGAAGCGCTTCACGTTCTTCAACGACATGTCCAACTGGTTCTGGCCGTTCTTCACCGAGCATCCCGCCATTCAGGACTCTCTGGAGAAGATAGGGAAGGGCGATTTCATAGACAACCTGCTCAACAGCGGTCCCTTCTGCGAGAGCGACAAGTATTCGTTCATCCTCTCCATGAAGACCGTCTTCGACCAGTTGCCCGACAATATCCGCGAGATGATGAAGAGCGGGTACGAGATGGGACCCGTGATTCCTGATGCCGACCGCAACTCCAGCGCCTACATCCGTCGCATGTACCTGCAGGACCTCTATCGTTTCTTCCGTCTGAGCATCCATAAAGCATCCCTGAGTAATCCCTTTGCCGACGAGAAGGCCTATCTCTTCGTCACGAGCAAGGCATTCTGGGGAACGCGTGTTGAGGACCGACTGGCCGAACTCGCCATGTTCATGCGCCGCCGTCAGCTTGCAAGTTGTTTCAAGGCCGTTGCCGAGAGATACCTCCGTTCACATAAGGACGCGAACGACAGCGACTACATCCATATCGCCTCCCTGTATTACTTTGAGTATATGAACAATGCCTTTGCGGCTTATAAAATACTACAAGACGCATGGGACAGGGGAGCGTTGAGCGACGACCCCCCGGGACTGAAGTTGTTCGGACGTGTCTCTATGGTCTGGAAAGACTATGAAATGGCAAGCAGTTGCTATCAGCGGCTCCATGAACTGCATCCCGAGAACAACTACGCGCTCAACTATTGTGTCGCCCTGATGAAGAAGGCCAGTTATGGCGAGGCACTCGAGATGCTCTACAGGCTCGACTACGAGTCACCGTCGGCCAATACCACCCGCGCTTTGGCATGGGCACTGATGGGAAGCGGCAAGACAGCACAGGCAGAGGCACTTTACGAGAAACTCCTGCAGCAAGACCAGAAAGCCCCCGAGGACTACCTCAACGCGGCCTATTGCCACTGGTTTGGCGGTGACATACAGAATGCCGTGCGCCTGTTCCGTGAGTACAGGGCGACGTTAGGCAGCGACGAACTGCCCTCCAACTGGCTTACAAAGGAGTTTGAGAAAGACATACTGATGCTCGAGACCAACAACATGAAGCCCGTCGATATGATGCTGATGGCCGACATCGTGGAGAAGAACACTAAAGGAACGGACTGAGCAGATGGGCAAACCATCCACGGAACTTCTGCCAGGGTGTTCTCCAGCGGTCCCACGTCTCTTCCGTCAACTTGAACGAGTGCCTCTTGTCGCGCTCGAACATGTCGTTCAGTTCGCGTGTGGTGCATGGGTCGACAATCACGGCATTCTCCTCGTAGTCGAACCGCAGGCTCCTGGCGTCGAGGTTGGCGCTTCCCACGGTGCATACCTGACCGTCAACCATTATTATCTTCGTATGGTGGAACCCGTTCTGATAAATCCATACGTCGGCTCCGCGCTTCATCAGTTTGTGCATGTTATAGAAACTGCAGTCGGGAGTCAGCGGAATGTCGCTGTTTGCCGCAATCATCAGTTCCACCTTCACGCCTCTTTTTATCGCTCTCTTCAGCGCCTTCTTTACGCTCGGTATCAGTGTGAAGTACGGGTTTATTAGTTTTATGCTGTCCCTGGCGTTGTCTATGGCACTCACATAGAACTGCCGTGTAATCTTAGGCGACTTCTCAGGCTCGCGGTTCACTATCCCCACCATCTTCCTGCCCGCCGTCGATGTGGTGTCGGGCTTCAGGCTCTGGAAGTACTCAGGCGTCCTCTGCGCCTCTCCGCGATAGTACTGTGCGCCGCATATCTGCTCGCCGGTCACCTCCTTCCATATCCTCACGAAAATCTCCTGCAGGTCGTTGACGGCACTTCCCTCGATGCGGCAGTGCATGTCGCGCCATTCGCCCACCACGTCGGTGCCCTTGATGTAGTAGTCGGCCACGTTCATGCCGCCCGTGTATGCTATCTTGCCGTCGATGATTACAATCTTGCGGTGGTCGCGTCCGAAGATGCCCATCACCCACGGGAATCTCAGGGGCTTGAACTCATACAACTGAATGCCCTGAGCCCTGCGGTGCTCTACGTGCCTGTTCTTCAGCGGCTTGTTGTTCGACGTGTTGCCGAAGCCGTCGAACAGCGCCCTTACCACCACGCCCTCCTTCACCTTGTCGGCAAGAATCTCGAAGAGCAGGTCGGCGATGGAGTCGTTCCTGAAGTTGAAGTACTCCAGATGCACCGACTCCTTTGCATCCCTTATCGCCTGGAACATGTCGTCGAACTTCTCCTGTCCCGACATCAGCAGCGTCACCGAGTTGTCGTTGGTGAACACAACCCCGTTCCTGCGCATGTCGTCAACGATGAGAGAGTCGGCCCTTTGTGCGTTGCATAAGGTGCAACACACGCAGAGTAAGAATAAGGAAAGCAGTCTAGACATTATTTTATATCATGCACGAATAGTGGTCAACCACTCCAAGGAGATGCTTCTCCTGGTCGGTAACAAGAACGGTATGTATGAAATTCTTATGCATTATCTTCTGAATCTCGGTAATCTTGGTGTCCTCGAGAACACACTTCGGCGTGCGCGTCATTATCTCCTCCACGGTGTGGTTGACGAAGTCGGCCTGCCAACGCTCCATAGCGCGTCGGATGTCACCGTCGGTGATAAGACCTATAATCTTCTCGTTCTCGTCGAGCGAGACGCCAAGACCGAGTTTTCCCTTGCTTACCAGTATAATCGCCTCGCCCAAGTGCATCTCCTTCGGTATGACGGGCAGGTCGTTCGAGCGCATGACGTCCTTGGCAGTGGTGAGCAACCGCTTGCCCAGTTCGCCTCCGGGATGGAACTGCGCGAAGTCCTTGGGCTTGAATTTCCTCACCTCCATCAGTGCCACCGCCAGCGCGTCGCCCATCACCAGTGCCGCCGTGGTGCTGCTCGTGGGTGCCAGGTTCAGCGGACACGCCTCCTTGCTCACCTTCACCTTCAGATGCACGGTGCTGTATTTTGCGAGCAGGCTCTTCTCGTTGCCGCTCATTCCAATTATCGGTATGTGCATGTGAAGCACCATAGGGATGAACCTCAGCAGTTCGTCGGTCTGTCCCGAGTAACTTATGGCAATCACCACGTCGTCGCTGGTCATCACGCCGAGGTCGCCGTGGAACACGTCGAGCGGGTTGATGAAGAACGACGGAGTGCCCGTGCTGGATAGGGTAGCGGCAATCTTCGCTCCTATGTGTCCGCTCTTTCCCACACCCGTCACTATGACCTTTCCCTTGCAGTTGAGTATGAGTTCCACCGCGCGGTCGAACCCCTCGTCCAGTTGGTTGAGCAGTTCGAGCACGGCATTGCCTTCCGCCCTGATGCACTGCATGGCATACTGCCTCACGTTAGCCATTCTTTCGTTCTGGTTGCTCATATACTCTTATAATATTAGTTGTTTCACGATGCCCTCCAGATCGTCGAGATAAAGCATGTTAGGACCGTCAGAGAGTCCCTTGTCGGGGTCGGGATGCACCTCGAAGAAATATCCTGTGGCACCGAATGCCTTGGCTGCCAGCGCCATGTTGGGCACGAAACGGCGGTCGCCCGATGTCTTTCCACCGCCTGCTCCCGGTCGTTGCACGCTGTGCGTACAGTCCATTATCACCGTGTCCGTTATGTCGAGCATGTCGGGAATGTTGCGGAAGTCAACCACCAGGTTGTTGTATCCGAAGGTGTTGCCGCGTTCCGTCAGCCATACCTCCTTAGCACCTGCCTCCCTCGCTTTCTCCACGGGGTAGCGCATGTCCTGTCCGCTCAGGAACTGAGCCTTCTTTATGTTTATCGCCTTGCCCGTCCTGGCAGCAGCCACGAGCAGGTCGGTCTGACGGCACAGGAAGGCGGGTATCTGCAGCACGTCGCACACCTCGCCGGCAGCCTCCGCCTGATGGCTCTCGTGTATGTCGGTGAGAATGCGCAGCCCGTATCTCTCCTTGATGTCAGCCAGCATCTGCAAACCCTTCTCAAGTCCCGGACCACGGAACGAGTGGATGCTCGTGCGGTTGGCCTTGTCGAACGACGACTTGAATATGATGTCGGTACCCAGTTCCTTATTGATGGAAACCAACCTCTGTGCCACTATGTCGAGCAGTTCAGCCGACTCAATGACACACGGACCTGCAATGAAAATAGGTTTCATGATTAATTCGTTTAATATTCTGTTGCAAAATTAGCACAATTTGTTCAAAACGCCCAATTATTTTGTCTAAATCGAGGTAAAAGACTAAAAAAAGCACTAAAAGCTTGCTCATTTCAAAATAAATGTAGACCTTTGCGCCCGATTTCAGGAACAATCACATTAATTACCGTATTTTTACAAATTAAAAAAGAAAGGGTAAAAAGATGAAAAAAATTGTAATGACATTCGTTGCAGCCGTAATGGCTGTCAGTGCTTCTGCACAGGTTTATGTTGGTGGTAACGTCGGTATTGCAAGCGTTGACCCAGCAGGTGGTGAGAGCGAGACCGTATTCACCGTACTTCCTGAGGTAGGTTACAGCTTCAACTCTGATTGGGCTGCCGGTGTTGCTTTCGGTTGGAGCAAGGGTTCTCTCCAGGAGCCAGAGCTCTCTTTCGACACCAGCCTGACACGTACCTTCTCAGTAAACCCATACGTACGTTACACCGCACTCAAGGGCAAGCACGTAAACCTCTTCGTCGATGGTTCATTCGGCTACTGCCACTACAACGGCATTGGCGATGCATGGTCTATCGGTCTGAAGCCAGGTGTTGCTGTTAACCTCGACAAGTTCAGCTTCGTTGCTCACGTAGGTTTCGTAGGTTACGAGAACTTCAAACCAAAGTATAGCGACGCTTCAAGCGTATGGGGCGTTGACTTCGACAGCAACAACGTATCACTCGGAGTATACTACAACTTCTAAACAATAGAATTAACCATTCTGAAATCAAGCGAAAAGTCCGGCCAATAAAGCCGGGCTTTTTTTAGTTTGATTTTAGTTGACAAGTTGACGAGTAAACAAGTTAATTGTAGGGGCGAACCCCCGTGTTAGCCCATATGTTTACCGCAATTCATGTTCACGTGTAATCTGCTGTTCTTTGCGGGCTAACACAGGGGTTCACCCTACATTCTCATCACATAATATATCGCCAGGAGCCACAAGTGACCTACCTAGAAGCCACAAGTGATTTTGTCAGGAACGACTTCTATGGGAGTTACGAGTTAGGAGTGAGGAGTTAGGAGTTGACAAGTAACTTGTAGGGGCGAACCCCCGTGTTAGCCCGTATGTTTACCGCAATTCATGTTCATGTGCTATCTGCTATTCCTTGCGGGCTAACACTGGGGTTCGCCCCTACAATTCTCACTTCTTCCTGCGCGAGGCGCACACGTCAAAATTCAACCTTCAAAATTCCACCTTCGTTTCCACATCTCCCCGAAATCCTTGCACCCTTCCGGTAACTGATGATGCACGAGCCCCGGCAGCACCTTCTGCAGTTGCATGAAGAGGCGTTCGCCGGGGGCGTCGCGGTCAGGGAACATATGATATTCAATTGATAATTGAGAATTGATAATTGACAATTGTTCCTTGTCCTTTTTCGTCAACAGCGTGGCGGAGGGTATGGCGATGGCCTTGCGACCAGAGGACAGCATTGCCCAGCAGTCAGAGCAGCCCTCGGTAATCCACAGTTCCTCACCCGGTCGCAGCAGGTTCAATACGGGCAGGTTGTATATGCCACACTGCGAGCCCTGAGGAAAGCGAAATCGTGGTATGTCCCCCTTGGGGGATTTAGGGGGGTCGAGGTTACGGTTCTGTATGCCCACCAGCCGCCCCTCACGGTCGTAATACGGTATCTGCAGCCAAGGCACCTGCCTCTTGTCCTTCCACGATGTCAGCCTACACCAGCGCACCACCCGCGGGTCAATCCTCCGCTCATCATACAGAAACCGCCGTGCCTCAGGCGAAAGCCAAGGTCTCTCAAAGAAACGCTCATAACGAGCCCCCTCCCAACCTCCCCCCGTAGGGGAGGCTTCCCTCTCATCTCTCCAGTCTCCCCTCCCTACGGGGGAGGGGTCGGGGGAGAGGCTCAACCATTTTATGGCCTCTTTGAAGTCCATATTCATTTGCTTCATCACCAAATCAATCGTTCCCCCATGCGCCCCACAAGCGAAGCAGCGGAACGTGTTCCTGCGCCTGCAGAACGACAGCGAGGCGTGATGGTCGTCGTGGAACGGGCACAGCGCCTTATGCCTCACCACCTGCATCCCAAGTCGCTCTGCGACCCCCTCAATGGGAAGGTCGCGGAGCTTCTGAAGTTCTAGTCTATCCATTGTCTTTCAAGTATTTTTCCGTTTTGGTATAAAGACCAGTCTCAGCCGAGTAGGTGATAAAGCCACGGAACACCCATTGATACAACTGATTCTTTGTGCCCTCTGCACTCTTGCCAAGACTGGTGCGGAGTGCCACCAACTGAGCCTCGTTGAACTTGTCAGGAAGGTCTTCCAGCATGTTCTTCGGACCATCCTTGCTTGCCTCGTTAGTGCTAATGTCGCCCCCTTTCAGCAAGTCCGCAAATATCTGCATCTTGCTCCAGATGTCATGATAGACGAGCCATTCCACCAATTCACCCATCGGCTTCGTCCACGTCTGATTGTTAAGTGCCCACATCACGCATCCAGCTTTCCAGCCCGATACCAGCGCACGCTTTGAGACGTCCCACAGCACATCATCGTCGGCAAGATCAGCAAGCGAGGCCATGTCCAGGGCCAGATTATCAATCAGTTTGTTCAGCGAACGGATGATGAAACGACCCTTGCAGATGTCGAGGCGCATCAGATATTCATCCAGTTTGCGGTAGAACTCATCGTTGTACTTACCCAGACGTGGAATCTTGCCGTCACGGCTTGAGCGCGGCTTGTAGGAAAACACCATACGTCCGAACGTACCGTTGAAGAATTCGTTCTTATAGAACTTACGTGCAGCAAACGGCGTACTTGATATCGTCAGGTTGGCACGCAGAATAGGGTTGCCCGTGATACCATCAGCCGTTGCCCTTAATGCACCCGCGCGCTGGCGGTCGTAGATGTTACGGAGCATCTGAGTTACCTGCCTGTGACCTCCACACATACGGTCGGCCATCTCCACCTCGGGCATGTTGATATATTGTGTGCGGTCGCCCAAACTCTCAAGGGCCATCGCGTTCTGGAGGAAAGCAGGGTTAGTCACATCCGAGGGAGGAAACCAGAATGCCACGTCCGGGCGTATAGGCTTCTCCTTGTTCGCGCCCTTTGTCTTTACTGTCTTCTGCCAACTCACGAGTTTCTGCATTTCAGTATCGTCGTGCTGATGGAAGTCGCGACAAATAGCCTCTACAAGATAGGACAATTGTCCCTTGTTACCCCCACTTTCTGCCACCAAATGTGCCATCATACCGCATGGTTCCTTCCAAGTGAGGTCAGGATACTGAAATTCTGCTCCACAAATGTGTGCGCCAAGTATAGGGAAAAACATCGGAACCAGGGGTTCATACATGTCTTTTGAGGCCTGTGAAAGCAGGATTTTCAGGCATTCTGTCCCTCTGCCAAGGTTCGGCATCTTAGGTGCTTTTTGTTTTGTAATATCGTATTTCATTGATATACTGCTTTTTAGATAAAAATTTAATGTTCCAATCTTACAGTCTTACAGTCTTACAGACGTTTTTTTTGATATGTCATTACCCTCTATTATATATATAAATACTTATATATCAATTAGTTATATAATATTTAGAAGGGGGTTGTAATACATGTTTTTTGATTGTAAGACTGTAAGACTGTAAGATTTTTGACTCACTCACTTCACTCTACGAGGCCCTTCAGTGCCTGGCGAATCTCATTGCACACGGCGAGGGCGAAGCCATCGACCGAGAAGCCGGCATCGGTCTTCAGTTTCTTGAAGTACAAACGTATGCTGCCGTCATTCCAGCGCGTCAGTGTGATATGCTCGCCATCGAAGAGTTTCGGGTTTCTCCTACAGGCAGTGGGCGTGACTGTTTCGATGAACGTGTAGTGGGCGTCGCGCGAGATGAACTCCTCCACGATGGCGTCCGAGTCGAGACATAGCAGACCGCGGTACTCCTTGCCCGCTTGCATGTGCTCGTCGCTGCTGAGAACCGTTTTCAGGTCACAGCCAAGATCTGTGCTTTTGTGCCAACCTTCATGGCTGGGCTTCTTTGAATAAATAGACATAATAATTATAGGTATTAAAATGCCCTCTCGCACTTGCACGATGATATAGAAAGGCGTACTTCATCCCGTGCCCGGAGCCGTGCTCAGTTTTTGACTGCCGACAGACTTTAAAAAGAAAGCAGCAGAAACCCCGATATGGAATTCCTGCTGCAAAGGTAAGCACTACCGTTCATCAAAACTATAGTGCATAAATGTACTATATTTTTTTCGGACTATTCAAACAACTCATCAATCATCGCACGCCATCGCTGTGGCTTCTGGGCGTTATACACCTGAGTCAGCAGCGAGTACAGACGGGTGACGCCAAACAATTTGCCGAGACTCTCCTCAGGGAAGTTCTCGCCAGCGTTGCCTGTACTCGTATGCACATAGCCAAATACCTTTCCGAGGAAATAAGCCAGTTCCGAACGGTTCCCCCTGTCGTCCGTCCCAATCCAGCGAAACCTGCCGTTCTCCTCTCTCATATATCCACGTTCTATGGCTTTATGGAAATACTTCCGCGCCCTTGCCGTATCCAGTTCCTTCGGCAGACTGTCATCGTTACCGTTATCGTTACCTTCCACCACCATGTCCTTGCCGTTCACTATCGTTATGGGTCCGTTGTCATGTATGTGGAACATCGGACCGTTGAACGTCACCTTGCCGTTGAACGTCGCGCCCGCTATCTTCGTCTTCTTCATGGCCTTACTCGTTGATTGTCACCTCACCCGTGTCATGCACGTCATACATCGGACCGTTGAATGTCGGTTCGTTCATCACCACGCCGCCCTGTGCCGCACAGTCGGGCATGGGCATCACCTTGTCAATCATCGGCAGTTCCCTCGCCCGCAGTTCCTCGGGCATCGTCCAGTGCATGAACGTGCGCAGGAAAGCCCAGCGGTCGATGCTGTTCAGCCTGCTCACGAACGCTTTTATCTTCTCCAGCGAGAGGATGAAGCAATTCTTCAGAAACATGTTCTCCATCTCCGAAGCAGCCTTCATCGTCTCCGCCGTCTCACACCTCTGTCTCCAGTATTCGGCCTCCTTCCGTGCCTCCTCCAGTTGCTCGTTCAGAGCCGTAATCCTTTGCGCGCTCAGCATGTCCGCCAGCGCGCCAAACTCATCGGTATTAAGTTGCATTATTACCTCCTCTTTTCTAAAAATCTTTAAACAGTTACTTTATTTGCAGTCTTCCCCGCCACTCACATTTGACGGGATATATCTCGGCTAAGGTACAAAAAATCCACCCATCCGCCAAAAGAATGAGTGGAGAAAATCAGTATTTAAGACATTTTAAACTTCGGCACATTTTGCCCTTTTTGTGCAACCTCACCCCTCTATCCGTTCACACACAATCCGTTGCCGAAAATCGCTCGTGCGAAGGTTGAAAGAGAAGAATGATTCCTCCCCCTTGGGGAGGCCGGGAGGGGGTCCTTCCCCGTCAGAAAACTGCTGCAATCTTCTTGATTTCCTTCAGCATTTCAAACAATGAGGAATCCTTGCGTGCCGTCTGCATGTTGTACTTTGTCTGCAGGTACATCAGCGAGTCGGCAGGCACGTCGAGGGCAGCCTCGAACATCAGCGCCGTCTTCGCCGTCAGCGGACGACGACCGTTTAGAATCTCGTTTACCACCGAATATGCCAGTCCCATGTTGTCAGCCAACTTCCTCTGGCTGATACCACGCTCCTCTATCTCATCCTTCAGCACCTCGCCCGGATGAGTGGCATATGCTCCATAACCTAAGTTTCCCATACGTTCTATTTATAATGATTCGACAATTCAATAATGTTGCAAATGGTGATTCCCTCTGTCTCGTTCGATTTGAACTCGACACGATACTGGTCGTTCACGCGTACCGACTCCAACCCCTTCTTGTTGCCCAACAACTTTTCATAGTGCAGGGCACGATAGCGGTACAAGTCCGTCACTTTGTCAACAGAGTCAAGGATGTTTATCACGCGCACGTACCGACGTACAACATCAGGCTGGTAGCGATGTTTTTTATCTCTTGCCACACCGTCGTAGAACAGTTCGCGCAGATAATCCTTTTCAAAATTAATCTCCATATTACTGCAACTTTGCCTGCAAAGATATGAAACATTCTTGATATTCGCAAATTTTGCGAATTATTTTTTTGTATAAATAAAAAAAACACCCATCCGCCTCTATTCGTTCACACACAATCCGTTGCCGAAAATCGCTCGTGCGAAAGTTTATATCTCATTCATCAAATCAGCCAGGATACTCCCCCTCACCAAGCGATTTTTTGTATATCCTAATCATATTTCGAGCATTATTGGCATAAAACTCAAGTATCTCGATATCCTCTGAATGGTCGCCCTCCTCCTGTTTCAGTTGGGCTATCCTCGCCTCATAATCAGCCAATTTACCCTCATATTCTATCACTCTTTGCCGATGCAGTTCATCTTTCTCCTCGATTATTCTATTCATATTATCGAAGTATTCCTGACGCTCAGCCTCTGTCATACCATCATACTCCCCGAGCATTATCATCTCTTCCAATTCCTCCTCTTCCCGTTCTTCCTCTTCTAGCCTCCGTTCTTCCTCTTCCCATTCCTCCTCTTCTAGCATCCATTCCTCCTCTTCCCGTTCTTCCTCTTCTAGCCTCCGTTCTTCCTCTTCCCATTCCTCCTCTGCTAGTCTCCGTTCCTCTGCCCGTATTCTCCTTTCCCTCTCAGCCAACATGGCCTTATTTTGCATATACTCGTTTCGCAAATCCCTCTGGTAAGAGCGAATTGCTTTCTTGGTTATGAGTAACCCCACTAAACTTTCCCAAAAACCCATAGGCACCTCCTTGTTATTTCTTCAGATTATGTTTCTATACCATATAATAATATATCAAGCGAGCGATATAAAACGCAAGCATTTTAATATAGCCACGCGTCACCTTGTTGATTGCGACCTCTGTCAAGTAGCCTTGTGCACATCAATAGTTTAATTAGTTATCATTGAAGCTCCAAGAAAGTAATAATCTCTGATGGGAGTTTCTTGGCTGCCATTTTACTATTTGAGTCAAGGCTATTAAAGTAATTAATCAATTTTCTTTTGTCAGATATGGGAATATTATTAATTCCATTACTATTGATGTAATTGAGAAGCATTCTTAATCCGAAAGACCCAACGAATGAAGAAAATGCTTTTTTAGATGGTAAAATCTTAATAGAAATACCATTTGTAAGATTTACTGTCTTTATCCTTTGATTGTTATAACATACAATGTTTAGAGGTATTGTATTCTTTATGCCCATAAGATATTGAGCATATTCACTTATCGGACAAATCTCATAACCTTCTTTATGGGCAATTGCTTTTAGTATGGTAATGACAGGTGGGTAAATTGGCTTGTTGCCATCATATTTGGGATAACAATAGACTCCACGACTGACCCTAATTAAAATACCCCTTTTGCAAAGATGTACCAAGATTGACCTGATATGAGTATAGGATAATCTTTCTATATTCATGAAATCTTTAATTGTTAGGATGGTCCCCCTCTTATTAGTCTTTAAATACTCCATGACTCTATATAATACAGAGTCAACAATATCATTATTTGTATTCATAATATATATTACTAGCTAATTAATCAACATTATAAAAACAACAATCATCCGGGAATTTTATATTTGGGATCCATAGTGGATGTCCATCCCAACCCTTATCTTTGCTACCTATTACACGATACATAGTTAAAACGACTTCCTTTTTGAATGAATCACCTAACACTCTATCATTTGGAGATAACAATGTACCTGTACCTTTGGCAACATCACGATCTATCCTTACAATTAACTTGCATTTTAATTGTGGCTTTTTCATCTTCAATCCTTGTATGCAAGCAATATACTTATTAGTATTGAAATCCTCTAATGTTTCACTTTTTACAAGATTAAGAAGCCTAATAATAAGCTCTGGTTCAACATCTATATTTTTTTCAGATGCATATTGTTCAATTATTTCATTAATTGTTTCAACATTTATACTTAGTGGTGTTTCGGCGAATAAATTTACGCCACCGTGTATTAAGTTTAGGTATTTGTTGTCCACTACATTCTTTCGAGTAGGTCTTATATTGCTTGGGAAAATAAGCTGAATGTTTTCCAAATTCTCTTCCACTTGCTTAATTAACATTTCATTTGAAGCATTAAGGTCAGAAAACAATTTGTACAAACCTTGGGGGATAAACATACGCACAATTTGCTTTTCTCTATCATATCCAAATATGCGAGAATGTTGCCAAAATGTGTCTGCTTGTGGTGTCTTTGATGTCCTACAATAATACACCGTTTGCAGATTAGGAAATGTAATTCCTCTGCCTAAAGTGTTACCACCAACTACGATATTAAACCCTTTTGACAAATCTAAAGCATCGGGATTATTAGGGTCTCTACAAACAAAACTTTTAGAATTTAGAGGAATGACCATAACCTCTTTATTATCAAGAATTTCAATTACAGATTCTTTAATGTCTTCATAATCCTCTAAATCTGGTTTTGTTTGTTGTAAATCTTTCCATTCTTCACAAAGTTTTTTATCAAAGATTTTTTCTTCAGTTGACCTTTGCAATAAATCGAGATGATCTTGAACTGTCGCAACAAATAAATTATGTACACTAATACTAATGCTTGGATGTATCATAAAGTTGCAATTGTTCTGACCATTGATTTTCTTATGGGCGCAGTTTATCAAAAAGGAAAAAATACTTTTACTAAGCCCAATTGGGCAAATCTTATCACCACCTTGTTTTATAGAGTCAAGTTCATAATCGGGGGTGAAAATTGTGTTTAGTGACTTTGTTCTAGGATAAAAATAATTACCTCCCAAATAATTAGCTCCTGGCTTAAAGTAATATACAAATTGAGGTCGCCATCCTGACAATGATGTCTGTAGAATAATGGCTTGAGGAGTTGCGGTTACTTCAACATATATTGTACTAGCAGCAGACGATTTAATTTCTGACAATCTCTTATTAATTGTACTAACCCTGTATCTATTAATTAAAGTATTAAGGCTTGCTGCATCGGCTTCATCATCAAATATAACAAGGAATAGTCCCTTGCAGACATTTGTACTTAGTAAATGGTTTTTCCACCTTGACAATACACGAGAATTCTTTTTAAAACTACTACAGTAGGTTTTATAAGGGATGCTGGTGTTAATAAAGAATCCTCTTTCTCATTTAACACATTAAAACCAGATAACGATTCCTTAACCCTATTATATGTTTGCCTATGGAGATCAACATTGTCAGTAGTTAGTAGCAAGAAAACCTTGTAACCATCATCAGCCATTGCAGAAATTATGCCTAGCATTTGGGCGGTTTTACCACTTTGAACATTTCCGAGCAACAAAGCATTAAGTTGCTTGGTAATATTAAAGTTTTCATTTATTCTTTGAATAAACGACGCAGATGTTACAGTTATAGTTTGCACTAATTCTGCATTATCAATTTTAGATATATAATCGTTAAGAAACATAATACTATACTAAAGATAAGATGAATTTTCCAGTTGTTGTCTTTTCTAATCTTAAATATTTCTTGCCAAATCTTCTCAAAGTCTCCTCGGTAACAGGTGTGCCAATCTCCAAAGCCCCACAATTTTCCATTTGGCCTTTTATCCATCGCCCTAATATTTTCAAGTCTTTTTCAGACCTGAAGTTTTTAGAGTAGTCCCCCTGTCTTGAACATTCAAATTCATATCCATCTGAGGTAATAACTGTAAATGCACCTTGTTCTTTATCAGGAATCAAATCTACACCAGGTAAATTTATCCCTAATATAATTTCAACTTCATACCATCCTCTTGGACTGTATTTTCCTTTTATTTTTCCTTTCCCAAAATATGTATTAAGGTTACTTTTAGCTTCTGTTTTTAATGGGATATCAACATGGTCTCCTGTAGTAGTTTTTAGTTCTTCTTGTAATTGGCTATTAGTAAGTTTCTTTACATATGAATAATCTTTGAGTAATTCAGCGTCTATTTCTTTGAACTTTTCTATTTGGGGAAGATCGCTAAAATTTGTTCCAAGTGCATTAGTGATTCTTTGTATGTAAGTGTTTATTTGACACCCCTCATCATTTTGAAACAAAACGTCTGTTTCGATAAGGTTTTGTGATGTACCTACGAAACTGCCAAGATTTGATGAGCCTACAAATGATGCTAGGCACGCACTTCCTTGCATAAATGAATACATCTTGCCGTGATATAATGCTTGGGAAGATAACAAAACTTTGCCAACATTATATCTAGTTAAATAGCCATCTAATTCCTTAATTGCATTATATTGAGGTCTTGTAAAACCATCTAAATAATTCATGCCTATGAATAAGGAAAGTTTTAGCCCTCCTTCGCGGAACTCAACTATTTGTTTTAGGGCAGCAATTGAGTCATTTGTTATGAAACCTGTTGCAATATTAAAGTCAGTTGCATTATCAACCAACCTGTTATACATACTTGAAATACTCCTTGTATGTACTTGCTGTTGTATGATTGGATTTGCGGGCAATAATAATTCCATATTACATCTATTTGGTAATTAATTTATATCTATCCTCAAATGAAAGTTTTATTAAATGCTCTCTTTGTTTGGCTAAATCAACTATTTCATATTCCCCGAAGAATAAAGGTTTTAATGCGTTTGCAAGAGCATGTACACCAACAGGAGGCACTGCATTTCCTATCTGTCTTCTAACTTCCGTAGTGTTTCCATAGAATACAAAATCATCCGGAAATGCTTGAATCCTAGCTCTTTCTCTATTAGTTAATGGTCTATTTTCTGGGTAATGATATCCCCATGTGCCGCCTCCACCAGCAGCAATTATCGTCTTTGATGGCTCTCCTCGGTGTATTCTTCTATAAACGTGACTAATCATCCCCTTGACATAGTATGGACTATCCTTGGGTATGCATGTAAAATTTCCTCCTTCTGGGATAAGGCTAATTATTTTTTTTGTCCTTTCCTTTACTCTTAAAAGTTCATTGTTGTAAGGTACATCCTCTACACCTTTGAAAGCTTCTCCAACTGTTACATATGGCAATAACCCTTCACCAACTCCATGTGTTGGCTTGGGATGTTCAAAATGAAAACCAGTATCAACCCTTATACCAACTATTAAGACTCGCTCTCTAAATTCAGGAACTCCATAATCTGCAAAATCGTAAAGATGTGGAATAACGACATAGCCAGGCTCTATGTTTTGGAAATCCTCAATAATTTGTTTAATTGCTTTTCTCTTGTTCGCAGTCAGAATTCCTTTTACATTTTCTGCAACAAACGCCTTGGGTTTTTTGGCATCTACAAACCTGAGGAAACTCTTATATAGATTTCCACGTTCTCCGTTAAGTCCAGGTTGTTTCCAAATTATAGAAAAGTCTTGACAAGGAAAACCACCAAGAATTAAATCACAATCAGGTACAGAGGAATCTGTATAGGGATCTATTTTTTCGATATCACCTTCAACAATAATATCACCAAAATGATGCCTAAAAGTCTCACAAGCTTCGTGTTTGAAGTCATTTGCCCACAGTGTTTTGTAATTGCCCACCTGTTCAAAACCAAGATCTAAGCCACCGCATCCAGAAAATAAAGATACAATTCTAATATTTTTTTCTTCCATATATTGAATATCAGTTTCGCAATAATTAATCATAAGTTTGCAACTTAGCCGCAAATATACAAAAAGCAGAGCGTAAAACAAAATAATAGGGAGGAAATATTAAAAATTAGGAGTTCTTTCTCCGATTTGTTATGAAAGCGGCAAAGCCGAGCGACGAGTTAGGAATTCTTTCAGTCGCTTCGCTTTCTCCAGACTCGCTTTGCTCGAAGGAGCGAACAAGTTCGAGCGGTGAAAGCGCCGCAAGCGTCGAGCGAGGAGTTTTGATGGGTCGCCGGAGGCGATTACCAATGACGAATTATGAAGGAAAAAAATAATTAAAGAATTACTTGAAAATAATGCCTTAAATATTTGGAAATAAGGAAATAATTTAGTATCTTTGTATCGGTAATAGCGGACGAGTAGACAAGTTAAATGTCAAAGCGCGCGGACAAATGACAAGTCAGCAACATTAAAACATTCAAAAATTAAAACATTCAAACAACCAATCTCAACCAACACAAAAACTATTTAATTTACTAAACCACTAATTTACTAATCTACTAAACAACTAAAAACTATGGCAGTACTTTACAAACTTCAACAGGACAATCGCGAGAACTCTACCCACAGGGGTATGTGGTACGCTCGCGCAAAGATGCTCGACATCATCGAACTCGACGAACTGGCTCAGCTCATCCAGGACAACACCACAGCAAAGAAGGCGGACGCTCAGGCGGTGCTCACCGAAATGGTGGAGCAGATGAGGTCGCTGCTGAAACGGTCGTATGCCGTGAGGATCCCCGGACTGGGTATCTTCAAGGTGAGCCTGAAGACCTCGCCGGCTCCCTCCGCAAAGGAGTTCTCGGCAGCCAACAACGTGAAGGGCATGCGCCTGAACTTCCTCAATGAGTGGACCGTGGACAAGAACGGCAAGCGCACCATCACCATGCTGCAGGGCGTGACAGCGAAGGAGTTGCCGAAGAATGACGTAGGCACGGACCAACCGGAACCCTAAAGCCCCTCCCGACCTCCCCTGGGGGAGGAGAGGGAAACTCTCCCCCGACCCCTCCCCGAGGGGGAGGGGAGAGAATTCCTTAAGCTACTACGCGCTCGGCTCTGCCGCTTTCATAGCGAAGCGGAGAAAGAATTTTACTAATTTCATAAATTAAGAAATGTAGGGGCGAACCCCAGTGTTAGCCCGCAAGGAATATCAGATAACACGTGAACATGAATTGCGGTAACCATATACGGGCTAACACGGGGGTTCGCCCCTACAAGAAACTTGTAAACTTTTAACCTTTAACCCATAACCTATAACCTTTATGAAATTCAACCCTCAACCAACAAAAAGGGCCGGCATTGTGCCAGCCTTTTTTGTTGTTACCTTCAACCTTCTTTTATCACATGAATGTCTCTCTGTGGGAACGGTATCTGGATGTCGTTCTTGTTCAGGGTGTCGTAGATGCACTCCATGATGTCGCCCACCACGTAGATCTGCTTTATGGCGTCCACCCAGCAGAGCAGTTGGAAGTTGACGCTGCTGTCGCCGAACTCGGAGAACACGGCCCGCACCTTCTTCTTCTTGTCGATGTTGGGGTGCTTGAGGTCTATTACGGCCTGCTCGACGAGTCTGCACACGTCCTTGACATTGGAACCGTAGGCCACACTGAAGGGTATGAGGGCAAGCACATAGCCGTGGTTACGGGTGAGGTTCTTGTAGTTCTTGGTGAACAGTTGGGAGTTCTGGAACGCTATCACGGAGCCGTCGATAGCCTCGATCATGGTGCTGGTGTAACTGATGGAACTGACGCGTCCCTTCGTGCCGTCGCACTCTATCCAGTCGCCTATCTTGATGCGTCCTGCCATGAGGGAGATGCCGTAGTAGATGTTCTCGAGGATGTCCTTCAGGGCGAAACCGACACCGGTGGAGAGACCTCCGGAAACGACTACGAGCCATGTGTTGTTCACCTTCATGATGGCGAGGCTAATGAGCAGCCAGGCGCCCCATATCACCACCTGAAGCACGTTGCGCACCATGACGCTACGGCTGCCTGCCGTCCTCGGGTCTTTCTCCTGGAAGTACTGTGTCAACATTGACAGCGTGATGCGGTTGATGAACCTGAAGATGAACCACAGCGAGGCCACGATGATGATGTTGAGTATGCTGACGCTGACGAACTTGGTGTCGATGAACCGTTTCTTGATGATGCCCATCACGACGTCGCTGAGGTTGAACACGTCGGCGGCATAGTAGATGGAGAGGATGATGGAGCCGAGTCCCATAACGGGCAGCAGCACCTCGTAGATGAACCGGAACAGCCATGTCTTGCCGATGGGCATCTCCTCGACGTGATGGCGGTCGCTGTACCTGTGCATCCATGAACTGATGCAGGTGATGGTGAGTATGCAGGTGAGTTGCATTATCCACCAGATGAGCATCTGTACGCTCAGCAGCGTGTAGCCTATCCATGAGCATATGACGCTGGCCACGAATACTCCGAGCGAGATGTAGGTGTAGGTCATGTCGCTCTTGGGTATCTTCTTGTGGTGGCGTCGTATCACTATCCACTGCCAGATGGCGCAGAAGAGAAGCACCGGCGGGAATATCAGGTTGACGAGGTCGTTGGGGATGAGCACGATACGGAACGAGATGACCACGAAGCCTATCGCCACGAGGGGGGCATAGGCCTTGAACGTGCTCTTTATCTGGTCGCCGTCGACACGCAGGAGGAGCGAGAAGAGTATCACGCCGAGCAGCCACGCATATTCCACGAGGAGTCCGCTGGCCATGATGAGGAAGTTCTGGTTGACCGTAGCCCTCAGTATTCCGAGTATCAGGGCGAAGGTTATGGTGGTGGTGGCCAGTATGATACATGTGCGCTTCTTCAGGAACTGCTGCGAGCGGAACCGCTTAGGCAGAATGTACCTGATGCCCACGATGTTGAGTATTATGGCCAGCGTGCCGTATATTAGTATAAAGGAGAAGAGGAAGAGGATTATCTTGACGTCCCATTGCGAACTGACTCCCTCCATCGGCTTGTATTTCTCGGTCACCGAGTCGGCGGTCTTCGACATCTGGTACTGGAGGCTCTTGATAATCGACCAGTAGGGCTCTCCTCCGTTCTTGAATATGTTTGTCTGTATCTCGTTGTATCGCTGGTTGGCGTAGTCGTTGAGATTCTTCAACTGTTCCTCGGCTCGCTCGTAGTTCTTGATGTACTCGGCCATAGTCTCCTTTGTCACCACGTAGTTGTTGCGGATGCTCACGGCGAGTGTCAGACACACGTCGTGGTCGGTCTTTGCCTGGTCGTCGAGTTGCCGTGTGGGCATCTTGCTAAGGCTTGTCACGAGGCTGTCGTAGCGTGCTATCTCGGTGTTCATCTCGTCGACGAACTGTCGGAAGGGCAGGGTTGACTTCTTGAAGTCCTGATACTGGTTGGTGGCTTCGTGGCAAGCGTATGTGAGGTCGAACACGTAGTTGGGCTTCTGCGAGTAGAGCATGAGCGCGTTCTGGTTGCTCTTCGACATCGTGGAGAAGAGGTTGTTGAGTATGCGCTTGTTCATGTCCCTGGAGGTCTTCAGGTCTTCCTCCATCTCGATGTATGTCTTCGTGAGTTCCTTGCGTAATATAGATAATGTCTTGCCCAGGTTTTCCTCCTTGAGCACTGCGTGCATCGGCATTGCAATCAGCAGAGCGAGCACTATGGTAATCAGTTTCAGGTGTCTCATCATGTGCGCAAAGTTAATAATTATCCATGCTTCCACCAAATGTTTTGCGCCAAATTCCACTTTTTTTTACTTTTCACTTTAGGTCTTTCCATTTTTTTTCGTAAATTTGCGCCAATGAAACTGATAGCAGATAGTGGAAGCACCAAGACATCATGGGTACTTGCCGAGGGTGGCAGTGCTGTGAGGAGGGTGAGTACGGCGGGCATCAACCCCGTTGTACAGGGTGAGGAAACGATAGTTTCGACGCTTCGGGAGTTGGCCTCGCAACTGGATGAGAAGCCCTCGGAGATTCATTTCTTCGGTGCGGGATGTCGCGGTGAGGCGAGCCTGCTGATGAGGAAATGCCTCGACGTGGTGTTCCCTGATGCCGTGATTGAGGTGGAGAGCGACCTGCTGGGGGCTGCTCGTGCCTTGTTCGCCGACAAGGAGGGCATCGCCTGTATCCTGGGTACGGGAAGCAACTCGTGTCTATACGACGGGAAGGGCATCGTTGAGAATGTGCCTCCGCTCGGCTTTATCCTCGGCGACGAGGGTAGTGGTGCCGCTCTCGGGAAGACGTTCATCAATGCCCTGTTCAAGGGTGACCTGCCTGAGGAAATTAAGCGTGAATATCTGGAGGAGACAGGTCAGAATTACGAGGACATCATACGTCGTGTCTATCGTGAACCGAATGCCAACCGCTATCTCGCAACCACTTCGTTGTTTATATCAAAGCACTTGGATTTCAAACCATTAGCCGATATTGTTGAGCAAAACATCGAATGTTTCTTTACGAAGAATGTAGATAAGTACGGACGCAGGGACGTGCCTGTGGGGGCGGTGGGGAGCATCGCCTATGTCTATGCCGACACGTTCAGGAAAGTGGCTGAGAGGCACGGCTACCGTGTGGAGCATATCGTAAAGGAACCGATAGAGATGTTGGTGAAAAACATATAATAGAATCTTATGAGAAAGACATTAACACTAATATTCATATTGCTCATTGCGTGCGTCGCAACGGCTAAACCGCAGTTCGTGACGGTCAAGAACGGTCACTTCGAGCGCAACGGGAAACCATATTATTATGTGGGTACCAACTTCTGGTATGGTGCCATACTCGGAAGCGAGGGACAGGGTGGTAACCGTGAGAGGCTGCTGCATGAACTGGACCAGTTGAAGGCAATGGGCATTGACAACCTCAGGATTCTGGTGGGAAGCGACGGTGAGAGGGGTGTCACAACTAAGGTGGAACCCACGCTGCAGGTGGCTCCGGGCGTGTATAACGACACTATCCTCGCCGGACTCGACTACCTGCTCATGGAGATGGGCAAGCGCGACATGGTGGCGGTGCTATACCTGAACAACTCATGGGAATGGAGCGGCGGCTACGGCTTCTATCTAGAGCATGCGGGAGAGGGCAAGGCTCCACGTCCCAATGAGGCGGGATATCCGGCATATATGAACTTCGTGAGCAAGTACGCCTCGTCAGAGAAAGCTCATCAGTTGTTCTACCAGTATGTGAGGGACATCATAGGTCGTACAAATAGATATACAGGAAAGAAATATGTTGACGACCCTGCCATAATGTCGTGGCAGATAGGCAATGAGCCGAGGGCTTTCAGTCAGGAGGCAAAGCAACCCTTCGCCAAGTGGCTGGCAGAGGCTTCAGCACTTATCCGCTCGCTCGACAAGAACCACCTTGTGTCGATAGGCTCGGAGGGTAGTTGGGGATGTGAGAACGACATGGACCTATACGAGCAGATATGCTCTGACAAGAACATCGACTACATGAACATACACCTGTGGCCGTACAACTGGGGATGGGCTCACGAGCGCACCTTGAAGAAAGACCTGCAACGCAGTTGTGACAATACGAAGGCATATATCGACGAGCATCTCGCACTTGCTGACAGACTCAACAAACCCGTTGTGATGGAGGAGTTCGGTTTCCCGCGCGACGGATTCTCGTTCTCTCAGGAAAGCACCACTGATGTGCGTGACGCATACTATCGTTTCGTGTTCGGACTGGTGGCTGACAATGCCCTGTCGGGCGGTCACTTCGCAGGCTGTAACTTCTGGGGATGGGGCGGTGATGCCAATCCCACGCACCAGCAATGGCAGGTGGGCGACGACTATACCGGTGATCCTGCACAGGAGGCACAGGGTCTGAACTCAGTCTTCTCCACCGACCTCTCTACGATAGAGGTGATTCGTAAGCAGGTGGCGAGAATAGGAGGTGCGGGCACAAAATGACGGTCGGGAAGACCGTAAAACCGGTTTTTTGCAAAAAAAACAAAATAGTAAATAAATTGGTCAATATAATACATTGTTTATGTTGATTTTTTTATTATCTTTGCACCCGATAAATGAAAGAACTGACTTTAATAACGTAAACAACTAACTGAAATAATAACCGATTAATTAACAACAAAATTAACAATTATGAAAAAAATCTTTACTTTGATTACAGTTATGCTGATAGCTGTAAGTACTAATGCACAGACTCGCCGTACCCTTTGGGAAGGTTCACTCACGATGGATAATTCATGGCCAAGTGTCCAAATTTCCAAGAATGACTTGTTACCTTACAAGACTGGCGATGCTCTTATAATAACGATTTCAAGTGCCGACAATACTATCAATACAGGTTGGCAATGGGGATCGCAGGTGTTCGTTAACTGTGACTGGAAAACCTTGTTCGGCGCCAAGACTCTTACAAATGGAGAAACTAATATAGAAGTGGTTTTCACCCTCAGCGATGAAGAAGTATCACAGATTAATGGAGGTAGTGAGATAGAGGTCCAGGGTATGAACGTTGTTGTTACGAAGGTTGAACTCGAGGAAAATGAGACCATAGAGTATGAGACGACTGGGACTGAGTTAGAGATGGATTCTTATGGACAGATTTATAAGGACCAGCTGACAGACTACTCAGGAAAAGACAAGTTAGTCTTTACTTATAAAGTAGAAGGCAGTACCGATTATACAGAAGGTGAAGAAAGCGGAAGTGTCATCGGTTGGGGTATAGGTGCCATCAGGAGTCTTGGTGGAAACGTAGAAGTTGCAAGTATTGGCGTAAAGGGAATTGGTGAGTATAATATTCAGTTTACTATGGATGATCTTCAGGGCGCTATTGAAGATACAAATACAACTTATAACACCAATGGTATAGCTTTTGCTATGTGGAATTGTAAAAATGCTATCGGTTCACGTGTAAGTATCGTGGCTTACAAAGCTGTTTCTACTGGTATTGAAAAAGTGATTTCCGAGACAGGTAATGTGAACGCTCCTATCTATAACCTCGCAGGTCAGAGAGTGAACGCTTCCTACAAGGGTGTGGTTATCCAGAACGGCAAGAAGTTCTTCCAGAAATAACACTTTATACACATTATTTATAATTATATTTGCGGTTTGGCATTATGTACCGGACCGCATTTTCTTTATAATTTAGAATTATTAACAGGAGGTGTGATAAAAGTGTTAATAAAAAGCAATAAAATATTATGGATTTGGAGTAATTTGTGCTAACTTTGCAAGCAAAATACTGATACTACTATCGACTACAAATGAAGAAAGTCTTATTATTGCTTTTGACACTTATCGCTGTTATCCCTGCAAGCTCGCAAATAAGGGGCAACAACATCAGCGTAACCGTAACGCCCGATCATAAGGACTGGAAATACCACTTGGGCGAGAAAGCAACTTTCAAGGTGTGCGTTCTTCGCTCGGGAACGCTCGTGGACAATGCCGTCGTTGACTTTGAGGCCGGACCTGAGATGTATCCCGATGTAGAGAAGAAAAACGTAACCCTGAAGGACGGCACCATGACATGGACGGGGTCTATGAAGCAACCTGGTTTCTATCGTCTAACAGTAACGGCTCATGTAGGAGGAAAGGAATACAAACAGGCATGCGCCGCCGCCTTTGAGCCAGAGAAACTGGAGCCTTCTACAGTTATGCCGGCTGACTTCGAGAAGTTCTGGAAGGATGCTATTGATGAGGCGCGGAAGACGGACCTTAATCCTACAAAGAGACTTTTGCCCGAGCGATGCACAAAGGACGTTAACGTATATGAGGTGTCGTTCCAAAACATATTGCCCAACTACCTCACATACGGAATACTATGCGTACCAGTAAAGGAGGGCAAGTATCCCGCTTTGCTCAGAGTGCCAGGCGCAGGAGTCCGTCCGTATTATGGCGATATATATACAGCATCTCAAGGTGCCGTGACTCTTGAGATAGGAATACACGGCATACCTGTGACGATGGAGCAGAAGGTGTATGACGATATATACAACGGAGCCCTTACAGGTTATTGGGAGTTTAACATGGACAACCGTGACAAGCATTACTACAAGCGTGTGATAATAGGTTGTATACGTGCTCTCGACTATATTGAGCAGTACACTCCCTGGAACGGTAAGGAAATGGGCGTGACGGGCTCGAGCCAAGGGGGATTCCTCTCGTTGGCTACTGCCGGCCTTGACAAACGAATAACCTATTATGCTCCGGTGCATGCTGCCTTGTGCGACCATACTAATTCGTTGAAGGGCAAGGCCTGCGGATGGCCTCATTATTTCTATTGGAACAAAGGCAAGGGACAGGAGAGGCAGATAGAGGTGTCACGATATTATGACGGTATTAATTTTGCGCGTCTGATAACAAGTCAGCAGAGAGGATGGTTCTCGTTCGGATATAACGATGACGTGGTCCCCCCGACGACGGCATGGGCTACCTATAACACTGTGAAGGGTCCGAAGGAGATTTCGCCTTATCAGGCCACGTGGCATTTCTGGTTCCAGGAACAGTGGGATGAGTGGGAAGACTGGCTATTGAGACAAATGAGAATAAAATAACTATAACAATTGTAATGTAAATAATATGAGAAAATTATTGATGACAGCAATGGTAGCAGCAACGATGGTTGCATGCTCGTCGAAACAGGGCTTGATGGAAAAGACAGGGGCGCAGCAGTTGGCTGAACGTCTCGACTCGCTACAGAAAAAGGGTATAATGTTTGGTCATCAGGACGATCCTTTCTATGGTCTTACATGGGAATATCAGAATGACAGCAGCGATGTGAAGAACGTTTGTGGTGACTATCCCGCCGTCATGGGCTTTGAGCTCGGAGGTATCGAGATGGGTGATGAGAAGAGCCTTGACAGCGTTCCATTCACACGCATCACACAAGAGATAATCAACCACTATAACCAGGGCGGTATAATAACCATCAGTTGGCATCCACGCAATCCCGTGACCACTATCGAGGGAGGAGGTCCTGCAGGACAGAAGTTCCCCGAGGGTACCGCATGGGACGTCACAGACTCTACGGTCGTGAGGCAAATCCTCCCAGGCGGGGCATGTCATGATAAGTTCCAGATATGGATGCAGCGCCTTTCAGACTTCTTGGCAACACTCAAGACTGCTGACGGAAAGAAGATACCAGCCATTTTCCGTCCGTGGCACGAGAACTCCGGCTCATGGTTCTGGTGGGGCGAGAAGCTATGCACAGCCGATGAGTATAAGGCACTTTGGAATATGTTGCAAGACAAACTGAAGGCCGATGGCTTCGACAATCTGCTATGGGCATATTCACCAGGTATGGAAGACAATCTTACGGCCGAACGCCTGATGGTGCGTTATCCTGGTGATGATCGCGTGGAGATGCTGGGACTGGACGGATACCAATGGACACCAGAGGAGAAGGACAAGTTCATAGAACGCGGAAAGCAGAACCTTGAGATACTCTGTCAGGTGGCAAAGGAGCATAACCTCATCCCGGCCTTGACAGAGTGCGGCATGAAGAACCTGACCGAGCCGACATGGTGGACCTCCACCATATTGCCAACGGTTAAGGACTTCCCCATTTGTTATTTGCTCGTGTGGCGCAACTATAAGGATGAGTGGTTCGGACCTTCTCCATCCAAACCAGACGCTCCATATTTCAAGGAGTTCTATGCTGACGACAAGATTTTATTCCTTAATGACATAAAATAAACAAAACATAATATGGCAGATTTTGCAAAGAGAGTGGAGGCTCTGAGGAATCACCACGAGGATCTTCTGACGTTGAAGAACGAACCTATAGAGTGGGGTAATGGCATTTATACAAAATTCAGAAACCCTATAATTACAGCTGAGCACACTCCGCTGGAATGGCGCTACGACTTCAATGAGAAGGACAATCCTTATCTGATGCAGCGCATCATGATGAATGCGACATTCAACTCGGGTGCTATAAAATGGAACGGCAAGTACCTGCTCGTGGTACGTGTGGAGGGAGCAGACCGCAAGAGTTTCTTCGCTGTTGCCGAGAGTCCTAACGGAATAGACAACTTCCGCTTCTGGGAGGAACCGATAACGATGCCGGAGGATATCGTACCCGCGACAAACATCTATGATATGCGTCTCACAGCCCATGAGGACGGTTGGATTTACGGCATCTTCTGTGCCGAGCGTCATGATGACTCCCAGCCTGGAGACCTGAGTGCCGCTACGGCTACGGCAGCCATCGCACGTACCAAGGACCTGAAGAACTGGGAACGTCTGCCCGACCTGAAGACAAAGAGTCAGCAACGTAACGTCGTTCTTCATCCAGAGTTCGTTGACGGAAAGTACGCCCTCTATACCCGTCCACAAGACGGTTTCATCGATACCGGTAGCGGTGGAGGAATAGGATGGGCACTTGTTGATGACATTACCCATGCGGAGGTTAAGGAGGAGAAGATAATAAACGCACGGCACTACCATACTATCACGGAGGTGAAGAATGGTGAGGGGCCTCATCCTATCAAGACTCCCAAGGGTTGGCTTCATCTTGCTCATGGAGTGCGTGGCTGTGCCAGTGGACTGCGTTATGTTCTCTATATGTACATGACTGCCCTTGACGATCCCACGCGTGTGATAGCACAGCCCGGAGGCTATTTCCTCGTGCCGGAGGGATGGGAGTATATCGGAGACGTGATGAACGTGGCATTTGCCAACGGATGGATTGCAGATGATGACGGCAAGGTTTTTATTTACTACGCTTCATCAGATACCCGTATGCACGTGGCCACATCTACTATAGACAAACTCATCGACTATTGCATGAACACTCCTGAGGACGGGCTTTCCACGGGTGCTTCGGTAGAGACCATAAAGGCTCTTATAAATAAGAATAGAAGGACAAACAATAATTAATAACATAATTAATAACATGGCAAGTTTAAAAGAAAAAATCGGTTACGCCCTCGGTGATGCGGCGGCCGGAGGTATTACTTGGAAGGTGATGTCTATCGCGTTTCCTCTCTTCTTTACCAATGTATTTGGTCTTACAGTGGCAGATACGGCGACACTGATGCTCATAGCGCGTATGTTCGACGTTGTTACCGACCCGCTTATGGGTAGTCTGGCAGACCGCACCCAGTCGCGTTGGGGAACCTATCGTCCCTGGCTCATTTTCGGAGCCGTTCCACTCGGTGTGATTTTCGCGTTATTGCTCTACACTCCCGACTTCGGACCTGTAGGCAAGCGCATCTATGCCTATACGCTCTATCTGCTCATGATGGCTGTCTATACGGCTGTCAACGTACCTTACGGCTCACTGCTTGGTGTGATGACTGAAGACGACAACGAGAAGAACCAGTTCTCATCTTTCCGTATGGTTGGTGCATACGCTATGGGATTCATCACCCTTCTTTCCTTCCCATATCTGCAGAAGTTGGTGGGTGGTACCGAAGCACATCAGTATGCCGTCCTAGGTGCCGCTCTTGGTGGACTTGCAACGATAATGACACTTGCCTGCGGACTCCTCACCAAGGAACGCCTGAAGCCGGTACGTGCTGAGAAATTCTCACTAAAGCCCTTTGGCGACCTCTTCAAAAACAAGCCTTGGATTTACCTCACGCTTATAGGAATATGCACCAACTTCTTCAATGGCTTCCGCTATGCTGTTGCAGGTTATCTGCTTGAGTATTGTCTGCACGGAGACGTGACGGTAAGCGGTCTTATCATCAACTATACCGTATTCATGACATTCGGTGAGGTTACATGTATGATATTCGGTGGTCTGTCGCCTAAGTTCACCCTGTGGGTAGGCTCTAAGCGCAAGGCTTTCACCTATGCTGCCATTATCTGTGCTGTGTTCTCGGTTATCTTCTTCTTCGTTCCTATGGACCCGGCATACATCTGGGTGCTGGTGGCACTGGTTATCCTCACCTCTATCGGTGTCGGCCTCTATTCTCCATTGCTCTGGTCTATGTATGCTGACGTGGCCGACTATGCCACCGAAAAGAACGGAACATCGTCAACAGGTCTCATCTTCTCGTCGGGAACAATGGCACAGAAGTTCGGTACAGCTATCTCTGGTTCGCTTGTTGCTCTGCTTCTTGGTATCGCCGGTTTCTATTCAGGTACAGACGAGAACGGACAGACGGTGGTGAATATCACTAATATGGAGGCTGTACGTGAGATGACATGGGCACTCTTCTCCATCTTCCCTGCTATTATAGTACTGATTATGATATTCTTGATTCATAAGTATCCTATTAAGAAATAGAATGGACGAGAGGATTGTGACGTTGAAGAGGGAAGTTCAGGATGTTCTTGAGAACAACATACTGAACTTCTGGCTCGACAACATGGTCGATAACGAGAATGGTGGCTTCTATGGTCAGATGACAGGAGAAGGTGTCCTGATGCCTGAGTCCGACAAAGGAGCCATTCTCAACGCACGCATATTGTGGGCGTTCTCCGCAGCCTATCGGGTGTTGGAGAAACCTGAATATCTGGAGGCTGCCACCAGAGCGAAGAACTATATCATCGAGCATTTCTTCGACCCTGAGAATGGTGGCGTGTATTGGAGTCTCGACTATCAGGGAAATCCCAAGGACACCAAGAAACAGTTCTATGCCATCAGTTTCATGGTGTATGGACTGTCGGAGTATTTCCGTGCCACTGGCGACCGTGAGGCTCTTGAATATGCCCTTAGTCTCTTTGAGTGCATCGAGGATTATTCGTACGACAAGGAACATAACGGATATATAGAGGCTTGCACTCGTGAATGGGGTGAGATTGCCGATATGCGTCTTTCTGACCTTGATGCCAATTTCCCCAAGTCACAGAACACGCATCTGCATATCATGGAGGCGTACACCAGTCTCTATCGTGCCATTAAGGAGTGTTGTGCAATAGACAACGGTACCAACGAGTTCGGATTGAACAGTTTCGTGGGACAGGTTAACCAGGTGCACATGGCCGTTGACTTGGAAATCGTGATGCGTCTTGAGGGAGCGATACGTAACATGATTAACATCTTCACGGACAAGATATTGAATCCTGAGACCTATCACCTCGGACTCTTCTTTGATATGGACTGGACCCGTAAAGGTGGTGCTCTTGAGAGTTACGGGCACGATATAGAGTGCTCATGGCTTATGCATGAGGCGGCATTGGTATTGGGTGACGATACGGTTTTGAAGAAGGTTGAGCCCATAGTGCAACAACTGGCTAAGGCATCAGGAAAGGGCCTTAATGCTGACGGTGCCCTGGTGCATGAGGCTAACCTCGACACAGGTACTGTTGATACCGACCTTCATTGGTGGGTACAGGCGGAGAATGTAGTGGGATGGATAAATATCTATCAGTATTTCGGTGATGAGTCGGCATTGTGTAAAGCATACGATTGCTGGCAGTACATCAAGGACAACCTTATCGACCGTGAGGAAGGCGAGTGGTTCTGGAGCCGTGATTCCGGGCATAACATCAACCGCAAGGATGACAAGGCAGGCTTCTGGAAGTGCCCTTATCATAACAGTCGCATGTGTCTTGAGATTATCGAAAGAGACCTGTAGCCACCTCATTTCGTCTTAATCCATAACGGGAGTACAAAAAAAAGAGATTTTGTTTTGTATTCCCGTTTTTTTCGTATACCTTTGCCCTTTAGTTTAATCAATCGTTACGTATAATCATTAGTTATTGTGACACAGAAAGAAGATATTCAGAAGGCTGTCGAAGTAATGCGTAGTGGGGGAGTGATACTCTATCCGACCGACACGGTATGGGGGATAGGTTGTGATGCCACCAACGCCGAGGCCGTGGCAAAGGTGTTCAAGATAAAACAGCGCGATGACTCGAAGGCCATGATATGCCTGGTCGATAGCACAGTGCGTCTTGAGCGGTATGTCAGGAACGTTCCGGAGGTAGCATGGCAGGTATTGGAGTATGCCACTAAACCCACCACGGTAATACTTGACAATGCCGTGAACCTTGCGCAAAACCTTATTGCCGAAGACGGTAGCATTGCTATGCGCATTACCAGTGAGCCTTTCTCCAAGGAGTTGTGCTATCGGTTCCAGAAGCCGATAGTATCTACCAGCGTGAACATCAGCGGTATGCCACCGGCTCAGAACTTCACCGACATAGCACCGGAACTTCTTGAGATGGCCGATTATGTATGTTTCTCACGTAGGAATGAGCATAAACCCCATGCTCCCTCGTGTATTATAAAGATAAAGGAAGACGGAGAAATAACGTTTATCAGGAAGTGATATGCCAGCATTGAAGAACATCGTGGAATGGCGAGAGAAGCACATCAGCGACCGACAACTCACGCTACTGCTTAGTTTCGTAGTGGGAGTGCTTGCCGCCGTTGCCGGCTATGTACTTCACTGGATTATAGGTGAGATACAGTTGCTTCTTACTGCCGGCTTCGACATCACTTCGTTCAACTGGCTCTATCTCGTGCTTCCCGTTGTGGGTATCTGGCTGACATCGCTCTTTGTACGTTATATCGTCCGTGATGACATCGGGCACGGCATCACGAGGATTCTTTATGCTATCAGTCGTAAGCGAAGCAGGATAAAGGGACATAACTGCTGGAGCTCGGTGGTGGCCTCTGCCATTACTATCGGTTTCGGTGGTAGTGTGGGAGCAGAGGCTCCTATAGTGCTCACCGGCTCGGCCATAGGAAGTAATCTCGGCAAGCTGTTCCACATGGATAACAAGACCATGATGCTTCTTGTGGGATGTGGTGCTTCTGCCGCTATTGCCGGCGTGTTCAAGGCTCCTATCGCTGGACTCGTCTTCACTCTCGAGGTGCTTATGGTAGACCTTACAATGGCCTCGTTGCTGCCCATCCTCATTTCGAGTGTAACCGCCACATGCTTCACGTACATCTTCGTCGGCTCTGCATCGCTTTTCTCATTCCATCTCGATCACGGGTGGATGCTCGAAAGAGTACCGGCAACCATACTTCTTGGTGTATGTTGCGGACTTTTCAGCCTGTGGTTCATACGTGCCTCAAGTACCGTTGAGTGGGTTTTCGAGCGCATGGGTAACAACCATTGGGCCAAGTTGGCGCTTGGCGGTGCCGTACTGTCATTGCTCATCTTCTTCTTCCCGTCACTCTTCGGCGAGGGATACTCCAGTATCGACATTTTGTTGAATGGTAAGACAGAAGCCGACTGGCAGACCATCATGAACAACTCAGTCTTTTATGGCCACGGCAACTTACTTATAATATATGTCGGCCTTGTGGTGTTCACCAAGGTGTTTGCCACTACTGCCACAAATGGCGGTGGTGGTTGTGGTGGTACGTTCGCTCCATCGCTCTTTGTAGGTGCATTCGGTGGTTTCTTCTTCTCGCGTTTGTGGAACTCATACCAGATAGGTGTCTATGTACCTGAGAAGAATTTCGCCTTGCTTGGTATGGCTGGTGTGATGACCGGAGTGATGCATGCACCACTTACCGGTATCTTCCTCATTGCTGAACTCACGGGTGGATACCAACTCTTCGTGCCGCTTATTATTGTATGTATCTGCTCTTATCTCACCATCATCATTTTCGAGCCGCATAGCATCTATGGCATGCGTCTTGCACGTCAGGGACAACTCATCACACATCATACTGACCATGCTGTGCTTACTCTGATGAGCCTGGACTCTGTCATCGAACAGGACGTCACTACCGTATCGCCGGATATGGAGTTGGGCAAGTTGATTCACTTTATCAGTCGCAGCCGTATAAGCATCATTCCCGTTGTTGACGATGCCGGAGGTCTGCTGGGCGAGATAGACGTTTCCAAACTTCGACACATAGTCTTCCGTACCGAGTTATACACTCATTTCCGCGTGTCACAGTTGATGACCCAGCCACCGGCAGTGCTTGGTGACAACGACACCATGGAGGAGGTGATGCACAAGTTCGACTCCACCGATGCATCCATGCTGCCTGTGATAAACTCCGTGGGACATCTGAAGGGCTATGTGGCACGTGCCCATCTCTATAACCAATACCGTCAGATGGTTGCAGACTTGTCGGCAGAGTAACCGCAAACAATATATATTATGGAAATTTGGTAGTTTCATTTTTTTTTCATACCTTTGAAAACAAATAATGACATAATTATGAAAACTGCTAAATATCAAACAGTTATATTATTTATGCTTATTCTTGAAGGCCTGATGTGTACGGTCGTGGCACAGAATAAGCGAGAGTTCAGGGGAGCATGGATTCAGTGCGTCAACGGACAGTTCCTCGGCATGTCAACAGAAAAGATGCAGTCAACCCTGATATATCAACTCGACGAGTTGCAGAAGGATGGTGTGAATGCCATAATATTTCAGGTAAGGCCAGAGTGTGATGCCTTGTATAGAAGCAGCATGGAACCCTGGAGCCGATTCCTTACGGGCAAGCAGGGAGTGGCACCATCACCATATTGGGACCCTTTGAAGTGGATGGTTGAACAGTGCCATAAGCGCGGAATGGAAATACATGCATGGATAAATCCATATCGTGCAAAGACAAAGACAACGAAGGAACTCGCTAACAACCATGTGGCAATACAACATCCGGAATGGGTGTTCTCCTACGATGGTCAGTTCATATTGAATCCAGCCATTCCCGAGTGTCGCGACTATATCTGCAAGGTAGTGGAAGACATAGTGAGAGGCTATGACATCGACGGACTTCACATTGACGACTACTTCTATCCATATCCCGTAGCAGGACAGAAGATAGACGATGAAAAACAATATCGTGCCAATAATAACGGCATAGGCAATATCGGTGACTGGCGTAGACACAACGTCAACGTCTTTATACAACAACTGCACAAAACCATAAGCGAAGCAAAGCCATGGGTGAAATTCGGAGTTTCTCCATTCGGAATCTACCGCAACAAGAAGAACTCACCAATAGGTAGTGAAACTAACGGATTGCAGAACTATGACGACCTTTATGCCGACGTACTTATGTGGGTGAACAATGGATGGATAGACTATCTCGTGCCACAACTGTATTGGGAGATAGGACACAAGGCGGCCGACTACGAAACGCTGATAAAGTGGTGGAACACTCATTCCTCAAAGCGACCACTATATATTGGAGAGGACATTGAGAGAACAACAAAGATTGCCGACCTGAAGAACCCCAGCCAGAACCAGATGCCGGCAAAATATAAGTTGCACAAAGAGATGCGTAACGTCCAAGGTACCGTGCTATGGTATGCCAAGGCTGCTGTGGACAACATCGGAAACTATGGAGTCATGCTTCGAAACGTCTATTGGAAATACCCGGCACTTCAGCCTGCCATGCCATTCATCGATGACAAAGCTCCCAAGAAGGTAAGGAAGATGAAGGTAATCAATACAGATGACGGAAAGGTGCTCTTCTGGACGGCACCAAAGGGTAAGGGATGGAAAGACGAGGCAGTGAAATATGTCGTATATCGATTTGCTGAAGGAGAGCCTATCGATCTCGACAACCCAGCGAATATCGTAGCGGTCACTGGCTATACCTTCTATAACATTAGCAAGCAAGGCAAGGCCACCTACGTGGTCACTGCCCTCGACCGTATGAGCAACGAGAGTAAAGGTAAAAACAAGAAGATATGATAATCAACGAGCAAACAACACTTAAGATTGAACGCTTTCTCGGAAAGGTATTCCAGAAATTCCCCGCTGACGACGAGTCGGGCGTCATGACCGATATCCATATCAAGGCGATACAGGACAGTGGCGAACTGCTCGCATTCGATGATGACGAGAAAGAGATAACGCGATGTGTCGTTGACCAATGGATAGAGAATAAGGACGACGACTTCTATCCACAGGTGGCACATGTGTTGCGCGATGCCATTATCTCTGCTAAGGACAAAGCCGAAAATCTTGGAATAATGAAGCCTTATAGCTTTGTTCTTGAAAACGATGACAATGAGCATGTCTCAGAACTCCATGTTGTTGACGATGATACCGTCATCATTGGCGGAGACCTGATGCAAGGACTCGACAAGGAACTCGACGACTTGCTCGAGCATCTCTTCGATGAGTGAGGCGTTTTGTTGTAAACGTTTACGGATAAGATTTGTTAACATTGGCAACATAAATGCAGGTTTTTGTTTGCCGATTGGGAAATAAGTTTTATCTTTGCATTTGCAAACTCGGGGTTGCAAAAGAAAGAGACTAACAATGGGCAACAGAATAAAGCATAGCGGAATAGTGGACAAGATTGAGGATGACTGTGTCAAGGTGCGCATCGTGCAGTCAGCAGCATGTTCATCGTGCAATGCAGCCCGGTTATGCAACGCTGCCGAGAAGAAAGAGAAAATCGTTAATGTTTATAATGTTGTGCCCGAGGATTTCAGCGTAGGTGAAAAGGTTACGGTGGTTGCGTCCTCACAAGTGGGAATGAATGCCGTACTTCTCGCATTCGGAGTTCCTTTCCTGATTCTTGTGGGAGTGGCATTTTTGACAAGTCGAATTACAGACGAGGAACCAATAGTGGCACTGGTGTCAATCTGCTCGCTCATTCCATATTACGTTGCTCTTTATTTCAACCGTCACCGGATGCAAGAGAAATTCACCTTTACTTTAGAGAAGACTAAATAAGAGACAGTTAATTACTAAAACAAATACAATAGAACTTATGAATTTTATTCTATCTGCAGTAATCGTACTTGGGGCAATAGCATTGGTATCTGCCGTGATACTTTATGTATGCTCCAAGAAGTTTGCTGTCAAGGAAGACCCAAGGTTGGGACAGGTGATTGAAGTACTTCCTGGTGCCAATTGCGGTGGTTGTGGTTTTGCCGGGTGTTCGGGACTCGCCGGAGCTCTTGTTAAGGCTGCTGATGCTGGTTCGCTTGAAGGACTCACATGCCCAGTGGGAGGTTCCGAGGTGATGGGCAAGGTTGCCGATCTTCTTGGTTTGGCCATTGCTAACACCGAGGCCAAGGTTGCTGTGGTGAGATGTAACGGTACTTGTGAGCTTCGCCAGCGCATTGCTTCCTATGACGGTTTGCGTACTTGTACCGCAATGAATGCAACAGGTGCCGGTGAGACAGGATGCGGCTATGGATGCCTTGGATGTGGTGACTGTGTCGAGGCTTGTCAGTTTGATGCCATCCACATTAACGAGGAGACAGGATTGCCAGTTGTTGACGAGGACAAGTGTACTGCTTGTGGTGCATGTTCCAAGGCTTGTCCGCGTCATATTATCGAACTAAGAAAGAAGGGCATAAAGAGTCGTCGTGTCTATGTAAGTTGTGTAAACAAAGATAAGGGCGCCGCTGCAATGAAGGCATGCAAGGCTGCATGTATAGGATGTGGCAAGTGTGTCAAGGAGTGTAAGTTCGAGGCCATCACGGTTGTGAACAATGTTAGCTACATAGATGCTGACAAGTGCCGTCTGTGTAAGAAGTGCGTAGAGGCATGTCCTACACATGCTATCGTGGCTGTCAACTTCCCAGCACCGAAACCGAAGCCAGTGACACAGGAAACCATAGAAGATACTCCGCGTGAGAAAAAAAACATAGAAGAGAGAAAGGAGGATAAGGCATGAAACTAAGAACATTCAGAATAGGTGGTGTTCATCCGCAGGAAAACAAGATAACGGCTGAAATACCTACAAAGGTGGCTGAATTACCAAAACAGGCAGTTTTCCCACTTTCACAACATATTGGCGCACCTGCCAAACCCGTCGTTCAGAAGGGTGATGCCGTTAAGGTTGGAACGCTCATCGCAGAGGCCGGTGGATTTGTTTCCGCACCTATCTTCTCTTCTGTCTCTGGAACAGTGCTCAAGATAGATGATATTGTTGATGCAACAGGCTATAGGAAACCGTCAATTATCATAAAGGTAGAAGGTGACGAGTGGGTGGAAAGTATTGACCGCACTGACAAGTTGGAGACTATTGAGGCACATCCCGAACTTACTCCTGAAGAGATAGTCAAACGTGTGAAGGATGCAGGCGTGACTGGTATGGGTGGTGCAGGATTCCCAACATTCATAAAACTGACACCTCCTCCAACGGCTAAGGCAGAGTGTGTTATCATCAATGGAGTGGAGTGTGAGCCATACATTACTTCCGACTATAGGCTGATGCTTGAGCATCCAGACGAGATCATCATTGGCCTCCAGCTTCTTATGAAAGCCGTGAAGGTTGACAAGGGATATATAGGAATTGAGGACAACAAACCAAAAGCAATCAAATTGTTTGAGGAGAAAACCGCAAACATCGACTCTATAGAAATCGTGCCGTTGGCAAAGAAGTATCCTCAAGGTGGCGAGAAGCAACTCGTAGATGCTGTTATACAACGACAAGTGCCTGCACCTCCTGCTATTCCTGTGAACGTAGGTGCTGTGGTGCAGAATGTCGGAACTGCTTTCGCTGTATATCAGGCAGTGATGAAGAATAAGCCTCTTTTCGAACGATACACTACCGTTACTGGTAAGCAGGTGAAGAATCCTGGAAACTTCCTCGTTCGTATGGGTACTCCTATGAGTCAACTCATTGATGCGTGTGGAGGATTGCCGGAAGGTGACAACAAGATTCTGGCTGGTGGACCGATGATGGGTAAGGCTCTTACTACTACTGAGGTTCCTATTTGCAAGGGAACCAACTCGGTGACAATCCTCACTGACAAAGATGCTCATCGCAAAGAACCCCAGCCTTGTATCAGGTGTGCAAAGTGTGTCAATGCATGCCCTATGGGACTCGAACCATATTTGCTTGCTACCTGCTCGGCTATGAAGAACTGGGAGAAAGCAGAGGCTGAGGACATCGTTTCGTGCATAGAGTGTGGCTCATGTCAATTCACATGTCCTGCCCATCGTCCTTTACTCGACAACATTCGTTTAGGAAAGTCTACAGTAATGGGTATCATCAGGGCACGCAATGCTAAATAACAATCGTACAACTGAAAATAAATAAGAAACAATACAATGGGAAAAATAATCGTTTCTTTATCACCTCATGCACATGGCACGGATAGTGTGGAGAAAAACATGTATGGTGTTCTCATAGCACTTATCCCTGCACTTATTGCAAGCCTCTACTTCTTTGGATTGGGAGCTGCTGTGGTACTTAGTACAAGTGTGTTGGCATGTGTGTTTTTTGAGTGGTTCATCGTTAGGTTTATTATGAAACGGGAACGCACAACAATAACTGATGGCTCTGCAATCCTTACGGGATTGTTACTGGGTTTCAATCTTCCTTCTAACCTTCCAGTATGGATTATAATTATAGGCGCACTTGTTGCCATTGGTATTGGCAAGATGACTTTTGGAGGACTAGGCAATAACCCGTTTAACCCTGCTCTTGTTGGTAGATGTTTCCTTCTCGTCAGTTTCCCTGCACAGATGACATCATGGCCGGTGGCAGGACAATTGGGTAGTTATCTCGATGCACAGACGGGAGCAACGCCTCTTGCAATAATGAAGCAGGCAATAAAGAGTGGTGATGCCAGTGTGCTTGGTCAGTTGCCTGACTCATTCTCAATGCTTATTGGTAATCACACCACACAACTTACCGATGGCACAATGATGGGCTCCGGTACTGCTGGTGAGATATGTGCCATTGCCTTACTCACAGGTCTTGTATACATGCTTTGGAAGAGAATAATCACATGGCATATTCCTGTGAGTATTATTGGTACCGTTTTCGTGTTCAGTGGACTTCTACATTTAGCAGATTCCGTATATGCCAACCCTGTGGATGTAATCCTTGCTGGTGGACTCATGCTTGGAGCCATATTCATGGCTACCGATTATGTTACCTCGCCAATGACGGCAACAGGACAGATAATCTATGGTGTGTCAATAGGATTCCTTACCGTGATAATACGTAATTGGGGCTCCTATCCAGAAGGTATGTCGTTCGCTATACTTATAATGAACGGCTTCACTCCTCTCATTAATGCTTACATTAAACCTAAACGCTTCGGCGAAGTACCTGAAAAAAAGTAAAAAGGAATTAGATTATGGAAAAGTTAAAATCATCTATAACCAACATGGTTCTTGTACTTACAGGTGTTGCCGTTGTCACTGGTGCAATATTGGCATATGTAAACCATGTAACAGAAGAACCAATCAAGGCTCAGAAAGAAAAGACGCTTGCTGATGGTATAAAGTCGGTAATGGGTGGGGGAGACCTCAAGGTCGTGAAAACTGATACCGTAAGGCAAAATGATGCGAAAGGTAAGGAACTCACATATATCATTTATCAGACTCAGGATGCCAATCAAAAGGATTTAGGAGCGGCAGTAGAGAGTACTACTGGTGGATTTGGTGGAAACCTGAAAATTCTTGTTGGCTTTGACCCTGAAGGGAGAATCCTTGGATACACCTTACTGGAACATGCTGAGACACCAGGTCTTGGAGCTAAGGCTGACAAGTGGTTCCAGAAAGGTCAGAAGGGTGATATAATAGGTAAGAACCCAAAAGAGAAACTCTCTGTCAGCAAAGACGGTGGTCAGGTAGATGCAATAACGGCATCTACTATTACCAGTCGTGCTTTCCTTCTTGCTGTAAACAATGCGTATAGTGCATATAAGTCTACCCCTGTAGATGCAAATACTGGTGCTACGAAACAAAATGCTGACAAACATTAAAGACTCGAAGAAATGAAGTATCTGAATATAATCTCAAATGGCATAGTAAAGGAGAATCCTACCTTTGTGCTTATGCTTGGTATGTGTCCCACACTTGCCACTACGACGAGTGCCATCAACGGACTATCTATGGGACTTGCTACGATGTTTGTGCTTATATGTTCGAACCTGGTAATATCTCTCATAAAGAAAATAACACCCGATATGGTGCGCATACCAGTTTTCATTGTGGTGATAGCATCGTTTGTTACTATCTTGCAGATGGTAATGCAGGCTTATGTTCCCGACATATATGCAACACTCGGACTATTCATACCATTGATTGTGGTCAATTGCGTCATTCTTGGACGTGCAGAGGCATTTGCTGCAAAGAACGGTCCTATTGAGAGCCTCATGGATGGTATTGGCATCGGCTTAGGTTTCACCCTTGGTCTCACTCTTCTTGGCATCTGTCGTGAGTTTCTTGGTGCAGGAAGTATCTTTGGAGTCACATTACTTCCAGAAACATACAACATGCTTATGTTTGTACTTCCTCCAGGAGCATTCATCACTTTAGGTTATCTTGTGGCATTGGTTAATAAGGTCACTAAATAATTACATCAGATTCTAAACTATAATATATTAAGAGTATGGAATTTATATTGATATTTATATCCGCGATATTCGTTAACAATATCATATTATCGCAGTTCCTTGGCATTTGTCCATTTCTCGGAGTGTCTCAGAAAGTGAACACCTCGCTCGGAATGGGCGCTGCTGTGGCATTTGTTATGACACTTGCCACGATAGTGACTTATCTGGTGCAATATTTCATTCTTAATCCACTTGGATTGCAATATCTGCAAACGATAGCGTTTATTCTCGTAATTGCAGCATTGGTACAGATGGTTGAGATTATTCTGAAGAAGGTTTCGCCAGCCCTATATCAGGCACTTGGAATCTTCCTTCCGCTGATAACCACTAACTGTGCAGTACTCGGAGTTGCCATTCTCGTTGTTCAGAAAGACTATTCGTTGCTTCAGAGCATCGTCTATGCTTTCTCTACAGCCATCGGTTTCGCACTTGCATTGGCGGCGTTTGCTGGTATTCGTGAACAATTGTCACTTGTCAAGATTCCTAAGGGAATGCAGGGTGTCAGCATCGTACTTGTAACGGCTGGTCTGTTGTCGTTGGCATTCATGGGATTCTCAGGTGTTGATGGTGGTCTTCGTACATTGTTCGGACTTGATTAAAACATATATATAATTCAATGAAACAAACAATTCTTGTAACTGGTGGTACGGGTTTCATAGGAAGCCATACCACAGTAGAGCTGATAGAAGCAGGGTATAAAGTGGTGATTGTTGACAATCTCTCTAACTCAAAGGCTGACAGCATTGACGGTATAGAGAAGATAACAGGCATCCGACCTGCATTTGAGAAGGTTGATTGCTGTGACCGTGATGCTTTGGAAGATATCTTTCGCAAGTATCCTGATATCAAGGGTATCATACACTTTGCTGCTTCAAAAGCGGTAGGTGAGAGTGTAGAAAAACCATTGATGTATTATCGCAACAACATCAACTCTCTCATTAATCTTCTCGAGTTGATGCCAAAGTACGATGTTGACGGAATCATCTTTTCATCATCATGTACTGTTTATGGCCAGCCGTCAAAGGAAAACCTGCCTGTAACCGAAGAGGCTCCAATACAGAAAGCACTCTCGCCATACGGCAACACCAAGCAGATTAACGAAGAGATAATTCAGGACTACATACATAGTGGAGTGGATATAAAGGCTATCATTCTTCGCTATTTCAATCCTATCGGCGCTCATCCTTCAGCATTAATAGGCGAGCTTCCAAATGGTGTTCCCATGAATCTCATTCCTTTTGTTACACAAACTGCTATCGGCATTCGTGAACAACTTAAGATATTTGGTAATGATTATGATACCCCTGACGGAACATGTATTCGTGACTATATCTATGTTGTTGACCTGGCAAAGGCTCATGTAAAGGCAATGGAAAGAGTGCTTGACAATCCTGAGACAGATGCCGTGGAGGTATTTAATATCGGTACTGGCCGTGGTCTTAGCACACTTGAAGTGGTCGAGGGCTTTGAAAAAGCAACAGGAGTAAAACTCAACTGGACATACGCCCCACGACGTGAGGGCGATATCGAGAAAGTATGGGGCAATGTTGACAAGGCTAACAATGTTCTTGGTTGGAAAGCGGAGGCAAACATTGAAGACGTTCTTCGTTCTGCCTGGCGTTGGCAAGAGAAACTTCGTGAGGACGGAGTTCAATAGTTTTGATGTTTAAGACATAAAGAAACGGAGCAAATGCAATATGCAAATGCTCCGCTTTTTTGTTGACTTTCGATTAATAGTTTTCTGCCTTAATGTGGAAATAGCTTTGTGGATGGTCGCAAACAGGGCATATCTCTGGCGCTTCTTTGCCAATAACGATATGTCCACAATTTGCGCATTGCCATATAACATCACCGTCACGAGAGAACACAACCTTGTCCTTAATGTTCTGCAATAGTTTGCGATAACGCTCCTCGTGCTCTTTTTCAATGGCAGCAACGGCACGGAACTTCTCTGCAATCTCTGTGAAGCCTTCCTCGTCAGCCTCTTTTGCCATGCGGTCATACATGTCTGTCCACTCGAAGTTCTCTCCGTTTGCAGCATCCTCGAGGTTAGTTTCAGTATCACTTACCTTGCCTCCGTTCAGAAGCTTATACCACATCTTGGCATGTTCTTTCTCGTTACCGGCTGTCTCTTCGAAGATCGCGGCAATCTGAACATATCCATCCTTCTTTGCTTTGCTTGCAAAATAGGTGTATTTGTTACGTGCCATACTCTCACCTGCAAAAGCCTCTTGCAGATTCTTCTCCGTTTTTGTTCCTTTTAGATTTTTCATAATGTTTCGATTGTTAGTTATATATACTTTATTATAGATATCCTATATCATTCATTCCTTAAGGAAATCTCACCTCTGAGGTTTTGATTCATCTTTGCTCTCACTATATTGGAATCGGCATAGTGTCCCTGAAGATGCATCAACTTTGTCACCGCACTCTCAACAGTACTGTCAAAGCCTGATATTACACCAGCGTTCTTCAGTTGATAACCAGTGTCATAGCGTGCCATTTCTACCGTTCCTTCCGCACATTGGCTGATATTTATAATGTTTACGCCACGTCTGCTTGCATCTTTTAGCATCTGCATAAGCCATGGACGTTGTGGAGCATTGCCACTTCCGTATGACCTCATAACGATGGCTCTCAGTTCTGGTGCATCAAGGACATGTCTCACAATATTGTCTTGAATGCCAGGGAAGAGCGTAAACACGACGACATTTGGATCAAGTGCAAAGTGTGGCGTCATCGGTTTGTCATAGTCTGGTTTGAGAATATACTCTTCATGATAGACAATGTTCACGCCAGCATCGGCAAGATGGGGATAGTTGAATGAGTCGAAGGCATTGAATCCATCAGCATTAATCTTTGTTGAGCGGTTGCCTCTGAGCAGTTTCCCGCTGAAATAAATGCATACTTCCGGTACAATAGGCCGTCCGTCGTCATGCTTAGCCGATGCAATCTCAATACTTGTTATAAGGTTCTCCTTGCCGTCTGTTCGCAACTGTCCTATTGGGAGTTGGCTTCCTGTTAGAATGACGGGCTTTGTCAGGTTCTCAAGCATAAACGATAGGGCAGAGGCAGTGAATGCCATCGTGTCCGTACCATGCAGAATCACATAGCCGTCATATTTGTCATAGTTATCAGATATGATGCGTACGAGTTGGGCCCAAAGGCGAGGAGTCATGTCGGAAGAGTCAATAGGAGGTGCGAACTGATGTACGTCGATGTCGGCAGATATCTGTTCCAACTCGGGCATCTGTTTTGACAATTGGTCGAAGCGCAATGGTTCCAGGGTTCCAGTCTTTGCATTACAACCCATACCAATTGTTCCACCTGTGTATATTAGCAACACTCTACTCATAGTATATTGTACGTCATCGTTTACGTAATAATTTTTTGCAAATATAGTCTAAATATTTCTATCTTCCAAAAAAAACAATTATATTTGCACAACAAAAAACAAAACTTAAAAACTCATAACTCATAAACTTATAAACTTAAAAACTATGAAACAATTTATGGATGAAAACTTCCTGCTGGAAACATCGACCGCGCAGGATTTATTTCACAATCATGCCGCAAAAATGCCTATCATCGATTATCATTGCCACCTTATTCCAGAGATGGTAGCAAAGGATCACAAGTTCAAGAGCATTACAGAATTGTGGCTTGGAGGCGACCATTACAAGTGGCGTGCTATGAGAACGAATGGTATTGACGAAAGATATTGTACTGGAAAAGATACTTCTGATTGGGAGAAGTTTGAGAAGTGGGCAGAGACCGTGCCATATACATTCCGCAATCCGCTTTATCATTGGACACACTTGGAACTGAAGACAGCCTTCGGCATTACAAAACAACTCTCGCCAAAGACAGCACGCGAGATATTCGATGAGTGTAATGAGAAGTTGCAACAGTCTGAATATACTGCCCGCGGGTTTATGCGTCGTTACAATGTAGAGATTGTTTGTACTACCGATGACCCTGTTGACGACCTTCATAACCATATCGAATATGCAAAGACAATGGGCTCGAAGGATGCTCGTATGATTCCTGCTTGGCGTCCAGACAAGGCAATGAATATTGAGAAGCCAGATTATCCGGAATATGTTAATACTTTGGCAGAGGTCTCAGGTGTTGAGATACGCACTTTCGCCGACATGATGGATGCTCTCCAAAAACGTCACGACTTCTTCCATGAGATGGGTAGCCGACTTTCTGATCATGGCATTGAGGAGTTCTATGATGAGCCATATACTGATGTTGAGATTGAGAACATCTTCGCGAAGGCAATTGCAAAGAAAGAACTTACTGAGCATGAGGCTCGCCAGTACAAGCATTGCTTCCTCCGCCTTTGTGCAGAGATGGACCATGCAAGCAACTGGACACAGCAGTATCACTATGGAGCCATCCGCGATAACAACACCCTGATGTACAATAAACTTGGTGCTGACACTGGATTCGACTCTATCGGAGAGTTCAATACCGCAAAGGCAATGAGTCATTTTTTCAATGAACTGAACATGGAAGGCAAGCTCACACGCACTATCATTTATACTCTTAACCCATGTGCAAACGAGGTTATAGCAACAATGCTCGGCAACTTCCAAGATGGTTCGTGTCCAGGCAAGATACAGTTCGGTAGCGGTTGGTGGTTCAACGACCAGCTTGACGGTATGACCCGCCAGATGAATGCACTCTCGGTGCTTGGTCTTCTCAGTCGATTTGTTGGTATGTTGACAGACAGTCGTTCGTTCCTCTCATACCCACGTCATGAGTATTTCCGTCGTCTTCTTTGCAACCTTCTTGGTAATGATGTTGAGAAAGGATTGCTTCCTGATGATAAGGAAAACCTATATCGCATGGTTGAGGACATCAGTTATAACAATGCCAAGAACTATTTCAAGTTTTAATATAAACAGATAATGATAAAAAGAGGTTCCAAGTGAGCCTCTTTTTATTATGCTATTATCACCAATTAAACTTAAAAAGGTATTCTTTCGTAGTTGAAAAGGATACCTTTTAGACTCTAAAAGACCATCTTTTGCATGTCGATTTGTATATAAACCGCACCCTAAAAGATATACAAATAGCAGTGCTATTAAACACCTATTGTTATCTCAAAGCAATGTTATAGTTGTAGTACTTGGTATTTCCTGTGATGTCTTCGATAATCCTGATGAACGGCGGGAACTTGATGTCATCGTGGTTGGAGATACCTTTCGTCTCAAGAATCACCAAATCGGATACAGGTGATATGTATGTGTCGAGCTCAAAGAACTGCCCTTGCCAAATGAAACTCTTGCGGTTCTTATGAATGGTGTGACGATATGGGTCAGCCTGTTGTAGCAAGGAGTCGTATAGATTGTTGGAAACCTGTCGTTCGGTCTCTATCATCTCCGTGTCTGATATTCTCTTCTTTGTAGTGTGGACATTGACACGATTGCCTTGCCATTCACGTTTTCTGAGCCTTATCTCGCATCCTGGTTCTGCCACAAGGTATGTCTGGGTAATATCGGTTTCATTGAAGTCGGTGATTTCTCCTGTCACCTCAACAATATATTTGCGTTCTTCCTCTATTGTCTGTGGTAATTCGAGGATGCTACTAATCTCCTTCAGCACTCTGTTTAGCTTCTTGTCGAAGTCCTCGCTATTGTTGATGACACGCAAGTGAGGAGCTCCTGTCCATGCATTGATGACTCTCTTATCAAGTTCTCGGGCCAGTTCGAGTCCTTCCGTGCGTTCTTTGTTGTTCGAGGTGGTGTAGAATTGTTCCGCACCATTGGCTGCAGAAACAAGATGAAGCACAGCATCATATCGCTCATCACGAAGTTCTTTAGTGCTTGTTCCTACCTTTGCCGTTATGTCTTCCCACATTTCAGGTTTCATATAGGCTGAGATGTCCATTGCGCCACGGTCGCATATGATTATTGTCGGCTTGACACACTGTTCCGCCATCTTCATGAACTTATCCTCAAGGGCAAGCTGAATCTCGAGCGTTGCCTTCTCTCCTTCGTAGAAAAGCCCTTTGTTGTCGGTCAGGTAGTTCATTCCTGCCTGTGAGAACATGGTAGGCACTTCAGGTATGGTAAATACCTGATAGCCCAAACCGTTGAAGTGTTCAATAACTTTAATCAATGCGGTGGTCTTGCCTGCACATGGTCCGCCTGTCAGAACGATTCTTTTAATATTACCCATATAGTTTTTTATTCAACTTTAGTAAGTCCGATGTAAATCAACAGACCTTCACTTGCTCCCTTGGTAATGGTATGTTCGCCTGCCTGAAGGTTGTTGACGGTCACGAGATAGTAGTTCTCGACTTCTGCACCAGTCATGTTTGTTTCGTCAACTTTAACAGAATTGTACTTTTTCTTTGAGAGGATTAGAATCATATTCATTGTATCAGTAGTGGTGAAAGTCACCTTTCCAGAGCTGTTAAGCTTCAATCCTGAATTATATGTGTTGCCGTTATATGTTACGGCATATTCGCCTTTGCTGTCTCCCTTATCTCCTGTTGCGGTGAAGAGACTGTTTGACGGTGTGCCGTTGAGGAAAGAGCATTCTACATCAGCACTAATTGTCGTACCTTGTTCGCCACCTCCGCCAGGGGTGTCGCCACCTTCTCCGCCACCAGGATTATCACCTCCTGACTCTCCGCTACCAGCATTCTCATCACCGATAATGCCGATGAGCTCGGTATTTGTGTATGAGCCGAGGGCTGATTTCAGCGCCGTGTCAACGTTATAGTCGGTGTCAAGCGACTTGTATATGGTCCACTTGAAGTCGCCATGATTCATTCTGCCTGCTCCAAGCCATCCGGTAACAATGTCAGGAACAGCATTTGCATCGTCAACCTCATATTCATACATTATGCTGGAGTCAGTATCGAAGTTGTCATAACCGCGTCCTCCCTTAACGGCAACTACTGTCGCGGGCACTTTCTCGTCACGTGTTATAGCCTCGTATGCATCAAACTGAGTGTTGTTCTGCTGGTATGTAACGTATTTGAAATACTTGGTGTTTTCAACCATCACGTTTCCAAACGACTTGATCATACCGCCGTCCTCACCAGAGAATGTTCCTTTTGGGTCGCTTGAGATGTCCGAACCCTGCTGAGAAATAAGCATCGGGCACTTGTTTCCGCGGAAGTAGTTGTTCTCAACGAATGCGTTGCTCTTGAATGCAGCACCCACTCCATATTTCGAGTTGCCGTCATAGTAGTTGTTGTAAACATGAACACTCATAGTGCGAATACGTGGATGGCGAGAGTCTGAGTGGTCGAACCAGTTGTGATGATACGTTATCCAGTTAGGACCTGTCTCGCTCTTCATACCACAGAGAGATGACTTGCCACTGTCCCAGAAGTGGTTATATGAGATAGTGACGTAGCGTGAGTCACCCTTGAGGTCAATAGTGCCGTCGCCCTTTGCCTGGTCTGCATCTCCGCCTGCTTCTCCATAGAACAGGTCGAGATTGTGAATCCAAACATGTTCGTTGTCGGTATCTATAGAAACAGCATCGTCCATGCAAAGCATATTGGCAAAATTGCGCATCTCAACATATCCAGCATTGCGGATAAGGAAACCGAATCCGCGTGTTACAGCATCCTCGCCGATGCCCTCAATTGTGATGTTCAGTTTGGAGTAAGAGTTCTTTCCTTTAATCTGCAGACCCTCTGAGCTGCTCAGGAAATTATCGCAATCGGCAGCATCTATTGTTCCTATAATACGAATGTCGAGTGGTCTTGTCTCAACACCTTTCTGATACCCGTAGATGATTTGCTGTATTCCAGTGTATTTGGTTGTGCCAGTAGAGCTTGACTTAATGTCTGCGCTCACGGTCTTTGCATTGTTCTTAGTCACATAAACCACGATGGCATTTGCCTTCAAAGAACCATCGTTATTATATGCTCCAATGCCCTCTGTCGCTCCTTTGTGGGCAAATCCACCCCTGTCGTAGGGAGATACCTTGATACCTGTTGCGCTATTGGCGGCAAAGGTCATTTCTGTATCCGACTCATTGACGGGAACGACCTTTATCTCATATCCCTCACCAGCCACTAAGCCGACAACATCGGCACGGATATATGTTTTGTACTCGCGAATCAGTTGCCCGTCTATCTTGGTATAGTCGCTATATTTGCCACCTTTGATGTAAACGTTATACTTGTCTGCACCATTGAACTTTTCAAACTTAACGTATGCTGACTCGAACCAACCCTTAGACTCTATTATGTTAACCTTACCGTCTTCGTTCACAAAAGTTGCCTTGTCGCCTTCTGCTGCCTTGCGGAAGGATATCTCAGATACTGTTCCTGAGTATGCGTCAACATTGTTTCCCTGTGCCACCTTCACTTGGTTGCCGTCGATGTCTATGCTTGTCACGTCGGCAGAATTATAGTATTTAACGTCATTGTTGGAGTTTATGAGAACCTGATTTGCCAACATGTTAGACGATACCGAGTAGGCATTGTCAGTTATGGTTGGTGTGACAGGAGTGTCAGAACCGCCCTCTTCATCGTCAGGGTCACCTACGGTAATGTAGTAGATATACATTGCGCCAGAGAAGGAAATGGTCACTTCACCAGTAGCATTTACTATTCCGTAGTTGTCAACGGCAGCATCACTTGCCACATTGAACGAACCAGAGGTAGGGGTTACATTGCTTGAAACGTTAACACTACGTGCCCTCTCGTCCTCAGGTGTACTGCTTCCTGCTGAAGTCTTTGCCGATATGAATACCTGCTTGCCTTCTTCCACGTTAGGAATGATGATTTTCACCGATCCCGCTACCCACATGCGTTTGCCTTTGATGTCTATGCGGAGATTGCCACTTGTTTCAGACCCTTTGCTAACGTTAAATAGCAAGCCCCTTGCATAGTCGAGTTCTGTGCCGTCAGCAGTCAAAGCTTCATTGTTTAGTGCGGTAATATGATGCCAGCGGTTGTTGCTTCCAGTTTCGTGATACCAATTAGTAGCATCGGCAGCAACAAGTTCCAGGTCGGAACTGCTTGCAGATGTGAAATTCAGGTCAATGTTCTGTGCGCTTATTGTCAATGTCGCAAGAATCGCGGACATAAATGATATTAACTTTTTCATAGCCATTCCTCCCGGTTTTATCGTTTCATGAATTTCACAACCTGATTGCCTGCTTTGAGAATATAGATACCAGAAGGTTGGCCGTTGATGTCTATCTGTGTATTGCTTCCGGCAGACTTAACAGATGCGACAACCGAACCAGAGGTGCTATATACAACTATGGGAGTGCCATCGGCAATGTTTCCAACGTTTAGGACACCGTCAACAATACCATTATACTGATAAGTACCGATGGCGTCTATGCCTGTTGCATCGCTGAAGCTTATAACAACGCTCTCCATATCAATTTCCCCTGAGTTCTCTCCTGATGCATAGGTGATAATAACCTTGTCGCCGTTGAAAGTCAGTTTAGTGGCTACTTGCTCCACCGTCTCACCGTTTATGGTGATTGTCTGCGAAGTATCTGCGAAGGCAGATGTGGCGAAGAGCAACAAAATAAGAAAAATGTGTAAAGTTTTCTTGTTCATTTTCGTTTTAGTATTATATGTTTTTAAGTTTTAAGTTTTAAGTTTATTAGTTTTAATTGATAAATTTGCGAGTTTAAGTTTACTTGATAGTATATGTATATGTTACCGCTGCAAAGATAATAATTATTTTACAATATATATTAATAAGGTAAAGATAAAAAACGAAAACGTTTTCAGAAGTGTCCGACTAACACAAACAGAAATCCCCAGCGTTTGCAATAAACGCTGGGGGTCTCTATATCTATGTTTCACTTAATGTCTTTTCGGAAATCTTATTTGTTATATTTCTTATATATGTCATTATAGCCGTCGTTAAAACTATAAGACTTTCCGTCTATTGTCAGGTATAATGTGCTATTGCCAACTGTACCTTTAAAAGTTTCTTTGCTTCTTTTTCCGCTTTTCATCTTTATTGTTACGTTGTTGCCAGAAACAACCCAGCTGCCTTCACTCTTTTGGGCAACATCGTTGACAACTTCAAGAAGTATTACTGAACCGTCTTTGTAGAACTTGAAAACCTTGCAAGTGTTGTTAGCCAATGTCCCGTCAGAATAGTTTGAGAATGCTTTTCCTTTCAATTGAGTATTGTCAATCGCTTTGTTAATGCTTTTGTCAATGTCGTCAGCAACGCTGCAAGAGTTGAGAGAAATAGTTGCTACAGCCATCATGGCAATCATCATCAATGTTGAATAAATCCTTTTCATAATTGTAATTTTACTTTAATAATACTATTTGTTTTTTGTTTCTGGTGCAAAGTTAGCAGGTTTTGAATTTGTCACAAACAAAAAAGGCACATTAATGACGAAGTTGTTGCGACAACAACATTATGTTGCGACAAATCGTTCAGATGTCTCTAAAAATTGTCGCAAATGGTGTCGATATTGAGAGTGAAACAAGAAAAATATGCTATCTACATGCTCTGAACGAGTCCATGTTGACATAACGGCGAGTCATGAATCGCTTGTAGATGTTACGAAGCCAGAATTCATGGAAGATAACAAAGACAAGACCAATAACAAGGAGTATGATATAGGTGACCGTCTCGCTGAATAGTGCCATGAGGACAGATATGAAAACAACTGGAACAAACATGGCAACAAGCTCGAACACCACCTGCATCCAGTTGGTCTCAACGCTTCCCTTGCTCACCATCTTTGTGTTCAAAGGAGTCGCCTGACGGTTATATACAGCCATCTGCATAAGAAGGCAGAACACAGGACCTGCCGTGAAAGCAGCTACAGACAAAAGGTTGAGAAGTGAGTACTTGCCCATGAATACCGTAGGAAGCATCAGCAGGAACGGAAGGGCAAGCAAAAAGATATAGAAGAAATACTTTGCACGGAGGAGCACAAGTATGTTTTCCTTATGTACCATTAGTCCGTCAAGATAGTTTCCTTCATAACTCATAACCCTGATAAGTGTTATTGCACCATAGAGGACAAACACATAAACCAGCCAGAACTTGGTGGAGAAACTGTCGCTATAAAGGTCTGTGTATGCTATAATCAGGCTTAGGAAGCATGTCAGCACTGTACCCATGATGAAAGAGTTGCGCACATTCTTGTTCCTCATAATGCTCTTCACCTCGAGTTTCAGGTATTCGCCAGTCTCGCCGAAGCGGTTCAGGAAGTTAAATGTTGTCACGGTCTTCATTTTCTTGGCACCTTGGCCCGTTACCTCATTATATATAAAGTGTCCCTGAACTTTCAGATTGATGAAGAAAAGTAATGCAATAGCAGCAAGAAGGGCAAGATAGGCGAGGGGATTACCATATGTGAACCACTCTCCTAAATGCGCGTAGAATTCAAAGAAATAGCCGAAATCCTTAAGTATCAACGGCAGGAATACTATTGCATATACCGCCAAAGGCAAAGCCCACCATAGTATCTTGCTGTTGATGAGCGTTCTACAAAGCATATACCAAAGGCTGTTGAGGAATATGAATAGCTGTAAGGCGATGAGGAATGACAATGTGCAGAGTATTCCGGTCTGGAACAGTACACTCATAATGGCATACGGAACAAAAAGCGCAAGCCATGTTGCGTTACCCCAGTTGAGTATCGAGAAGATTACGAATGACTCGATACAAGTGTTCTTGGGCATTGGAAGCAGCAGGTAGGGATGTATCAGCTGCGTGGGAGTCTGCTGTGCAACGAATCTGAAAAGGAAGTCTGCCACCAGTATAAATGGCATTATCGAGAACATCAGTTCATAGCCTTCCATCCATGAGCTGTTGTTAGCACCGAGTGCCAATATTATAGCAAGAAAAACAAGATATAGTATTGTCGTCGCTGTTGCGATGCCTACAAATATCTTTGCCACCATGTTTTGGTCATAGATGGGACTTCTTCTGCTTCTTAATTTGTTGTGTTTATAGAGCGCTCGGTATATCTGAAAACGATTCATTGCTATGGTTTTGTTATCTTAGGTCAATCACTTCTGCATGTGGGAAGTCCTTGGAATTGAAACGGAATGTGGCGTCATTTTGGTCAACGGCCTTGAAGTTCGTTATGTTTATTGTACTCCATCCATTCTGCTGACGCATCTTTACCTGTTTGGGGAGATTGGTGCGCTTGTCAACGGTTATGTACATCTCCTTGATAGTACGGCCTTGGTTCTGTGCCACTAGATGGATATTATGGTCAGAAGCGGTAGAAGTCATACTCATGTTGAAGCCATTCTTGTATATAGTGATGAACTTATAAGGGTTCATCGCTTGTTGCTGTGCCTCTGTGGGAGTGCTTACATTAACCTCTTCGTTTTTCTTTATGTATGTCCACTCGGTCTTTCCGTCATACCATACTATAGCATCTGAAGTGGTGGCTCTGAACTTATTACCTTTTATAGCAATGGTTCCATTAGTATTGCCATACTTTCCGGATATGGAGAAATTGGCTGTTGCACCACCTTTGCGGCCGATAATGGTTGCAGCCTTGTCAAGAACCTTGCGTGCCTGTGCGGCATTCTGGGCAAATGAAGATGTGGAGGCATATGCCAACAACATGGTTATTATGATATACTTTTTCATATTCCTATAATGCTTTAACGTTTTCCTTTTAGAGGCATTGGCGCATAGAAGGTTTAACGGCGTAGGCTATTTAAAAGAGTGTTTAACGAATTTTCATCAGCAATTAGTACTTCGCGAGGCTTGCTTCCTTGTGCTGCTCCAACTATACCAGCCTTTTCCATCTGGTCCATAAGGCGTCCTGCGCGATTGAAACCTATGGAGAAATGTCGCTGTATCATACTCGTAGAACCTTGCTGATTGAGCACAATTGACCGTGCCACCTCAACAAACAACGGGTCAAGGTCGTCAGTACTTATTGAACCTGAACCAACTCCGCCCTCATCTGTTGCCGGTTCAGGCAACTCCATTGGCTCAACAGGTCCCTGTTGGTTCATGATGTATTCGTTAATGCGTTTCACTTCAGGAGTGTCAACAAATGCACATTGAACGCGGACAGGGGTATTTCCATTAAGTATAAGCATGTCTCCACGTCCTATCAGTTGCTCTGCACCCTTCTGGTCGAGAATGGTACGGGAGTCAATCATGGCACTAACTTTGAATGCCATACGTCCTGGGAAGTTCGCCTTGATATTACCTGTGATGATAGTTGTGGTTGGTCGCTGTGTCGCAATTACCATGTGGATACCCACAGCACGTGCAAGTTGTGCTATACGGGCTATAGGCATCTCTATCTCTTTTCCTGCTGTCAATATGAGATCGCCAAACTCATCGATGATAACAACGATGTATGGCATGTAGTCATGACCGTCATTAGGATTGAGATGGTGGTTCACATATAGTTCGTTATACTCCTTGATATTTCTCACAGCAGCCTTCTTCAGAAGGTCATAGCGATGATCCATCAGGGTACAGAGGCTGTTCAGCGTGCGTATAACCTTTGTCACATCAGTAATGATAGGCTCCTCGTTATCGTCAGGAACCTTTGCCAAGAAGTGGTTTGCTATGGGGTTATAGACGGGGAACTCAACTTTCTTCGGGTCGATGAGCACGAATTTCAGTTCGTTTGGATGCTTCTTGTAGAGTAGGGAGGTGATGATAGCATTCAGACCGACAGACTTTCCTTGTCCTGTTGCACCTGCTACAAGCAAGTGAGGAATCTTTGCCAAATCCACCATGTATACCTCGTTGGTTATTGTTTTGCCAAGTGCGATGGGCAGATCCATCTTTGTCTCCTGGAACTTCTTTGAATTTAGAATACTCTCCATAGAGACAATACTTGGCTTCTTGTTTGGCACTTCTATACCAATGGCACCCTTGCCTGGAATAGGGGCAATAATACGGATTCCAAGAGCAGAGAGGCTGAGGGCAATATCATCCTCAAGACCTCTGATTCTTGATATTCTAACACCTTCAGCAGGTGTTATCTCATAGAGCGTAATGGTTGGTCCTACGGTTGCACGGATAGACTTTATCTGTACACCAAATGATGCTAGCACGTCAACGATACGCTTCTTGTTTGCCAACTGCTCGTCTTCGTCAACAAATACCTTGCCACCATCGTCATATTTCTTAAGCAAGTCAAGGGTAGGGTACTTGTATCTTGTCCACGGCTCTTTAGGATTTATAGGAGTGCTAAGGTCTGTTTCACCAGCCACATCCCTGCCTTTAGCCTTCTCGTCACCCTTACCCACATTAATCTCTATATCTGGGTCGTTGACATCTGAGCCCTTACCGACGAACTTGTTCTTGTTATTGCTGTCTAATTCTGTATTCGCAGGGGCACTAACTTGTATGCCGCCATCCTCAAAATCGACAATTTGCGGAGCAGGGTCGTCATATACTACGGCAGGAACCAGTTCCCCCTCCTCCTCAGAATTATCGTCTTCGCCCTTTTTCTTCTTAAAGTTCGTAATTGTAAACTTTACTCTGTTAGAAAGATAGTAGGAAGGGTTGAGGACTTTCTTCATGACCTCTATAGTTTCCGAACTCAGGTATGTGAGGAACGCAATGGCGACAAAGAGTAGCACAACATACAATCCTGGTGAACCAATGACATTCTCAAGCCATTGGCTAATATAAAGTCCATGCCCGCCACCAGGGTTATATACCTGATTCTCGAATGGTACGGCAAGGAACTTTGCGAATGCAACGGAACACCATATCGTGATGATGGCAAGGCACAAAAACCATTTCAGAAGATTTATCTCATAAACCTTCATCATCCTAAAGCCTGCAAGACAAAGGAAGAAAGGTATCGTAAAGGCAGCTAAACCAAAGCATTTGGCGATGAAGAAGTCGGATACTATGGCACCAATAGAGCCACAGCTGTTCTGAAACTCCTTACCGCTGTTGAGCCAATCGCCAGACCTCATCTCTGACACCAGACTCTGGTCGGCATCGCAAGTGCTGAAATAGGAGACGAAGGAAATGACCATCAGTACTGCTATCAGCACCAACACGAAACCAAATAAGAAGTTAAATATATAATTCTGGAATATGTTTTTAAAGCCGACCGTTTCCATTAAGGTCTTTGGCTTTTGCTCTTTCTTTTTCCTAGCCATAATTTTGTGTTATGAAACAATACATATTGTTATTTGGTGCAAAATTAAATGAAAAATATTAGAAATGGTCACAAAATCGCATTTTTTTGCTAATTTTGCATCATGTAAAGTTGAAATGATGAAAAAAACGATATACAATAAGTTTGATAAGACGCAAATCTCAGCACTTCCGAGGGTTCTTTTTGAAGGAAGGATTATAACCATAATGACTGAAGGAGAGACGAGGAAGGCGGTTGACTACCTGCTTTCCCAACCCATACTCGGTATTGACACCGAAACAAGACCTGCTTTCAAGAAAGGCATGAACAACAAGGTTTCGCTGTTGCAGGTATCTACCAAGGACACCTGTTTCCTGTTCCGGCTTAATATTTTGGGTATGACTCCTGCTATACTTCAGTTACTTGAAGACACCAAAGTGCCCAAAATAGGTCTTTCTCTACATGATGACATTCATCAGTTAATGGAAAGGGCGAAGTTCAAGCCCGGTAAATTCATTGATATTCAGAAACATGTAAACGAGATAGGGGTGGAAGACCTGAGTCTTCAGAAACTCTATGCCAATCTTTTCGGACAACGCATAAGCAAGTCACAGAGGTTGTCCAATTGGGAGAGTGACATCCTCTCTGAGCGCCAAAAGCGATATGCTGCCACAGATGCATGGGCATGTATTCTGCTCTACGAGGAACTCGTGAGACTCAAGACCACAGGAGACTACGTCTTAGTGAAGGTTCCTGAGCCGGATACTACAATCGACAACAATATAGAACAAGGATAAATGTACAAGAACATTACGCTGAAAAGAGGAAAAGAAGAGAGCCTCAAGAGATTTCACCCGTGGGTTTTCTCTGGTGCCATTATGACTTCTGACGATGGTATCGAGGAAGGAGAGGTTGTAAGAGTGCTTACAGAAAAAGGCGATTTCATCGCTGTTGGTCATTATCAGATTGGCTCAATAGCAGTTAGGGTGTTATCTTTTGAGGACATAGAGATTGACGAAGAGTTCTTTGCCGAGCGTCTGGAGGCAGCATTGAAGATGCGTTTGAGCATAGGTGTTGCCGACAATGCCTCCAACAATACATATCGTCTGGTACATGGCGAGGGAGATAATCTGCCTGGCCTTGTCATCGACTGCTATGGTGAAACTGCCGTAATGCAGGCTCATAGTGTAGGAATGCACATGAGCAGAGTCGTTATTGCCAACAAACTTGTTGAGGTTATGGCGGGCAGGATTAAGAACGTTTTCTATAAAAGTGAGACCACATTGCCCTTCAAGGCAGAACTCGGACAGGAGAATGGTTTCATTATCGGAGGTAGTGAGGACAATACTGCCGTAGAGAACGGATTGAAGTTCCATGTCGATTGGCTGAAAGGTCAGAAGACGGGTTTCTTTGTTGACCAAAGAGAGAACCGCTCATTGCTTGAGCAGTATTCAAAGGATAAAACTGTGCTTAACATGTTCTGTTACACAGGTGGTTTCTCTTTCTATGCCATGCGGGGTGGGGCGAAAGTGGTACATTCCGTTGACAGTAGTGCCAAGGCTATCGAACTGACCAATGCCAATGTGGAACTGAATTTCCCCGATGACACTCGCCATAAGGCGTTTTGTGACGATGCATTCAAGTTCCTTGATAATGCGGACAACGTATATGACCTTATTATCCTCGATCCTCCTGCCTTTGCAAAGCATCGTGGAGCACTTCACAATGCATTGAAGGGCTACACAAGGCTCAATCATAAGGCTATGTCACGCATTCGCCCAGGTGGAATACTCTTCACTTTCAGTTGCAGTCAGGTGGTTACAAAGGACAATTTCCGCAATGCTGTGTTCACGGCAGCAGCAATGGCAGGCAGGAAGGTAAGGATACTTCATCAGCTTCATCAGCCCGCTGACCATCCTATTAACATATATCACCCTGAAGGTGAGTATCTTAAAGGACTCGTTTTATACATAGAGTGATACTATGCTGAAGAAAATTGCCCATTTCATCGCACAACAAAAACTGCTTGAAAAAGACAAGAAATATATTGTCGCCCTTTCAGGTGGAGCAGATAGCGTGTGTCTTCTCTTGGTGTTACAGAAACTTGGATATGACATCGAGGCAGCCCATTGCAACTTTAAGTTGAGAGGAACAGAGGCAGACAGGGATGAGCAGTTTTGCATCGAACTTTGCAAGAAGCATGATATAAAGATTCATCTTGCTCACTTCGACACAAATTTCTATGCCATTTCACATAAAATCAGCATTGAGATGGCGGCACGTGAACTCCGTTATTCCTATTTCGAAAACCTGAGAAGAGACATCTGTGCAGATGCTGTATGTGTCGCACATCATCAGAATGATTGTGTTGAGACTGTTATCTTGAATCTTATCAGGGGCACTGGCATTCAGGGACTTGCTGGCATTCAGCCGAGGAGAGACAATATCATCAGACCTCTGTTATGTGTGTCACGCGATGAAATCGAGTGTTTTTTGAAAGAAGAAGGTCAGGAGTACATGACTGACAGCACCAATCTTGATGACTTATATGTAAGGAACAAGATACGTCTTAACATCATTCCGATGATGGAGAAGATTAATCCTGCGGCCGTACAGAACATAATGAAGACAGCAATAAGGGTTAACGAGGCAAATATGGTTTTCGACCATTCCATCGAAGAGGCATCTTCAAGAGTGTCCGAATTATCCGATGATATTCTCGTAATTGATATCCCGAAACTCAAGAGTGAATTATCTTCGGAATATACCTTATTCTATATATTGAAGAACTATGGCTTCAATCCTGACCAGATAGAGGCAATAGCCGCTCATATCGATGCCCCTACAGGTACAGTTTATCTCTCTGATACCCATCAGTTGCTTTTTGACAGGGGCAGGATAATCGTGACTGAACTTGAAGAAAACACCATTTCACTTAAGATTCCAGAAACCGGAAACTACGTGATAGGTGAAGATAGGGTGCTGAAAATAGACACTAAAATAATAGATGACACTTTCGAGATTTCCAAAGCATGTGATACCGCAACCCTCAATGCTGACAAGGTGAGGTTCCCTTTGCTGCTCAGGAACGTAAAGAGCGGTGACAGATTTGTTCCTTTCGGTATGAAGGGTTCCAAGCTAGTAAGCGATTATCTCACCGACAAGCATTATTCCTTGAACGAAAAGCAAAAGAAACTGGTGGTTGAAGATGCAGAGGGACGGATTATTTGGCTTGTAGGAGAGAGGACAGACAACCGTTTCAGGATAGATGCCGACACAAAGAAGGCGCTCATAATCACATTAACTGATAAATAATTTTAAATATTTTGCCATATAAAAATAATGTGGTACTTTTGCAGAATGAAAAACAAAATGGCAAAGTCGATACTTCTTATACTGGCATTGATGGTCAATAGTGTTGCCTGGGGTAAAGACCTTACAGAGCAAGACCATGTACGTGTGACCTTAAATGATGGCACACAGATAGAAGGGTATGTCACGAAGTATTGGTCTGAGCCATCAACATTCGGCCAAATGAACAGGGTTTTCTGGCTATCAAAGGGTATCGATGGCAATAATCCCAGTAAATACACCGCAGATGAGGTGAAAAGTATCGATTTCATCGTTAAGGTTTATGACCGCAACTATGAGCATGTAATATCAGCTGAGGTGGCTAATCCATCCACATTCAAGCCTCATCGCTCAAAAAAACAGTTTGTCCATGTTGAGAGCAGGACTTCTCGTGGTACGGTATATTGGTGGAATGCCATAGACAGTCAGAAGATGCAGTTAGGCGCGGTGACTATGTCCACCATCTACGGAGTTTGCTTTGAGGGCGAGAACATTATTGTTCCGTTCCTTACAGGCAATGTAATCTCGATGAATGCCCTGCGCATTGTGTATAAGAAAACAGAGAGAAAAGAACTGGTGAACTACCTTGACAAGCGCATATTGAAGGGAGGCTCAGACCTTTGGAATGAAGTTCCGCGCAATCCGATGATGTTCATGGACTTCGTGGAGGAATACTATTCCAAGGTGAAACCATAGCATTGGTTGGGCAAAAGGGCATCTTTCGTCTGCCCAAAAGCCATCTCTGAGCATGTAAAAAGCCATCTCTGAGGGTGTCAGGAGGCACAAGTGAGATGCTTACAAAGCACATCTGACAACAATAGAGACGTTAACAATAGATTTAATCTATAAAAGATGAATGTTGAAGCAATAAAAGAGATAATCGAAAAACAACCCAATCTGTCGACAGCCTTGGGCATGCACTTCATCAGTACACCAGATGAGGACATGTGTATGGCTACAATGAAAGTTGATGAAAGAAGTCGACAGCCTTTCGGATTCTTGAGTGGAGGAGCCTCGTTGGCACTTGCCGAGAATCTTGCGGGCGTGGGTTCTTCGGCTCTTTGTCCTGGCAAGATATGCGTAGGCATAAGTGTTAGCGGTGAGCATGTAAAGGCTGTGTCGGAAGGGGAGACTGTGACTGCAATGGCACAATTGGTGAGTAAGGGACAAAAATTGCATGTATGGGATGTCAAGATAACCGATTCTGAAGGCGACCTGATATCTACGGTGCATGTTACTAACTACATCATCTCTCCTAAGAAGAAATCGGAAAAATGACAAGTTTTGCACTATTCAGACTTCCGAGAGAAGAAAAATTCACCCTGATGGTGCAGAAAGAGGGTGAGACAGAGAATGTGTTGTCGTTTAATGAATTGAATGGCAAGAGCGGTTTTGTAATTGCTCCTTTCGACATCACAGACAAAACACCATTGCTGCTGATACATCCAGACGAGACAAGTGTATATGCTTCATTTACAGATATTGACGAGCAACTTGTTAATGAAATAAATGAATGCTCACGAGACAACAGACATGGTAAATCAGAATATCATGGAAGTGTTGATGAGCGCTCACGATATGGCATAGACTTCAGGAATTTCCATTCGCAACTCTCAGAGGGACTATTCAGGAAAATAGTTCTTGCGAGACAGACTGAGGTCATTGGTGAGACAGATGCCCCTTTCCAATTGTTCCGCAAGGCATGTGAGTCATATCCACGAATGTACATATCCTTGTTCTCAACACCAAAGAGTGGCACGTGGCTGATAGCAACACCTGAGATTCTGTTGGAAAACTCGGCAGACACATGGAGGACAATAGCTCTTGCAGGAACAATGAAACTTGATGGCAAGATGATGTCTTTTGACATGCCTGCTGCAGCAAGCAATAATCTTCGCTCTGCTGATATACTGTGGAGTGAGAAGAATATTCAGGAACAACGATTTGTTGCAACATATATAATGGAATGCCTTGAGCATTTCTCTGACGACATACAGGAAATAGGTCCGAAGACTACAAGGGCGGCAAACCTTATACATCTGAGGAGTGATTTCGTCTTTTCGATGGCAGAAAGTGGGATTTTGGGCGATTTAATCGCTACTCTCCATCCAACGCCTGCCGTGTGTGGACTGCCCAAGAATGGCACAAAGGAGTTCATTATTCATAATGAATCGCCATCCAGATGCTATTACAGTGGATTCAGCGGACCACTTCTGAGCGAAATGGGAACCCACTTGTTTGTGTCACTCCGATGCATGCAGATGATTGAAGGCAGTTCCATTCTATATGCAGGTGGCGGACTTCTTGCAGACAGTTGTGAGCAACAAGAGTGGGAAGAAACAGAGGCAAAACTTGAGACAATAAGGAAAATCATAGAGAACTGACATTAACAAACAACATAAGAAGGTGTATAGCAATAAAGCAAGCGTAAATATCCTAACCTCACTGCTTGTGGCTCATGGAGTGAAACACGTGGTGGTGTGCCCGGGAAGCAGAAATTCTCCGCTGGTGCATAACTTCTATGTGTGTCCTGATCTTCAATGTTTCCCTGTTACAGATGAGCGTTCTGCAGGGTTCTATGCATTGGGTATGGCTATTGCTACGGATGGTCCGGTGGCTATATGCGTAACATCAGGAACAGCATTGTTGAATGTTGCGCCAGCAGTTGCGGAGGCATCATATCAACACAGGAGACTGATTGTGATTAGCGCAGACAGACCACAGGCTTGGATTGACCAACTTGATGGGCAGACAATGCCACAGGTAAATGCCTTCGGAGTATTTGTCAGCAAGTGCGTGAACCTTCCCGAGGTTAATGATGATGAAAGCAGATGGCTTTGCAACAGGCTTATTAACGAGGCTTTTGTCTCATCAGTGAAGTGTGGAGGCAAGCCAGTCCATATTAATGTGCCTATAAGTGAACCTTTGTTTGGTTTCAATGTCCTAGAACTTCCTAAAGAGCGTAAGATAGAATATATTGTTCCTGACAATAGCATCGATGAAATCGAGATTAATCATTTCCTCAATTCCAAACGTCCCATTATTGTAATAGGGCAGATGAGATATGACTCAGAGTTGTCTGGGATGATTGATAAAATCCGTAAAAACTATGTCGTGCTATGCGAGCCGTTGGCTTATGATGGTGGGGCAACGTGGTTCGACAAGATGTACGACACGGTTAGTGCAGACGACTCCTATGCTCCTGACTACATACTCTACACGGGTGATACCGTAGTTAGTAAGTTACTTAAACGATATATACGAAGTATCTCATGCACAGATGTTTGCATGGTGAGCGAGGATGGTGAGATTCATGATGTTACAATGCGCATGAACAGGCTTGTGGCTTGTAGTGCCAAGGACATTCTCAAGGCCATATTGAAGCATAAGAGCATTGCTGCAGAACGTTCTTTCTATGAATTGTGGAATAATGAGACTGAAAAATGTAGAAGTGAGATTTTGCCCATTTCATCGAAGGATATCCTTAAAGAGACAGCAAGGTTGTTTGAGGTAGAGCTTGAAAAACGTCCAAAGACACATCATGTTCACTATGCCAACAGCAGTTCAGTGCGTTATGGCTGCCTTTTCTCTAATCGTTATATATATGTGAATAGGGGAATCAACGGCATTGAAGGGTCTCTTTCAACTGCTGCGGGCTATTCGATGATGGTTCAGTCGAGGACTTTCATTGTGATAGGCGACCTTTCATTCTTCTATGATTCGAATGCCCTGTGGAACAAGAACCTTAACGGTAATCTCAGGATTCTGCTCCTGAACAATGGTTGTGGAGGAATTTTCAGCAAACTGAAAGGGTTGGAGAACAGTCCTTCTCGTGATGACTGTGTGGCAGCCTCGCATGAGACATCTGCCGAGGGGTTGTGCAAGTCATATGGAATTGATTATATGTCAGCCTCCGACATTGATGATGTAAAGGCCTGTCTGCCAGTGCTTTTCGACAAGGAATCGGATGTCCCGATACTGTTGGAGGTAAAGGAAATGAAGAATTTTTAGTAATTTAATCAAAATAAATAGGGGGAATTTCTGTTTTAAACGTAATATAATTTAGAATCAATTAATAAAATAATTATGACTAACAGGTATTTATTAGGATTTGATGTGGGCAGTTCTTCAGTGAAAGCGTCTCTTGTTGATGCAGACACCGGTATAACTGCTGCATCCGCTTTTTTCCCAGAAAAGGAAGCTCCGATACTTGCAATCAAGGCAGGTTGGGCTGAGCAGGACCCTCAATCATGGTGGAACTATGCTAAATTGGCGTTGCAGAAGGTAATGGCAGACACTGGTGCCAAAGGTGAGGACATCAAGGCAATCGGTATCAGTTATCAGATGCACGGACTTGTATGTGTTGACAAATACCTTCAGCCACTTCGACCCAGTATTATCTGGTGTGACTCTCGTGCTGTACCTTATGGAGAGAAGGCTTTCGAGGAACTCGGTTCAGAGAAGTGCCTGAGCCATCTGCTTAACTCACCAGGTAACTTTACGGCTGCCAAGTTGGCTTGGGTTAAGGAGAATGAGCCAGAGATCTTCGACCAGATATACAAGATAATGCTTCCTGGTGACTACCTTGCAATGCGCTTGAGTGGAACTGTAAATACTACTATCAGTGGTCTTTCTGAGGGTATGATGTGGGACTTCAAGGAAAAGAAGCCTGCTAAGTTCCTCTTCGATTATTTCGGATTCTCAGAGGATATGGTTGCTGACATTGTTCCTACCTTTGCCATTCAGAGTGAGGTTTCAAAGAAAGCCGCAGAGGAACTGGGACTTAAGGAAGGCACACCAATCTCATATCGTGGTGGTGACCAGCCAAACAACGCACTTTCACTCAATGTATTCAATCCTGGTGAGATTGCTTCTACAGCAGGAACCTCAGGTGTTGTATATGGCGTTTTGGGCGAGGCTAACTATGACAAGAAGAGCCGTGTGAACACATTCGCACACGTCAACTATACCAAGAAACTTGACCGTCTTGGAGTATTGCTTTGCATCAACGGCACTGGTATTCTGAATGCATGGGTACGTCGTAATGTTGCTCCAGAGGGAATAAGCTATGATGAGATGAATGAGATGATGGCCAATATTCCTATCGGTAGTGAGGGCGTTACTATTATTCCATTTGGAAATGGTGCAGAGCGCGTTCTTGAGAACAAGGAGATTGGTTGCTCAATTAATGGCATCAACTTCAACAAGCACTCAAAGGCACACATTATGCGTGCTGCACAGGAAGGTATCGTATTCAGCTTCTGCTACGGCATGGAAGTAATGAGCCAGATGGGTATGGAAATCAAGAAGATTCACGCCGGCAAGGCAAACATGTTCTTGAGCGAGATATTCAGAAACACACTTGCTGGTGTTAGCGGAGCCACTATTGAGCTTTACGAGACTGATGGTTCAGTGGGTGCTGCCAAGGGTGCAGGTATGGGCTGTGGTATCTACAAAGACCACGACGAGGCATTCCATACATTGAAGAAACTGGCTGTCATCGAGCCAGACTTGGCTAACCGTTATGCTTATCTTGCAGCATACAACAACTGGAAGTCACAATTGGAAAAGAATATCTGACACAAACATTAGTATTAACTTAAGTATTAATTATAACAAACCTTTATTTAAAAAACAATTATGGCAAAAGAGTATTTTCCACAAATCGGTAAGATTCCTTTCGAAGGAAAGGACAGTAAGAACCCATTAGCATTCCACTACTATGATGCTAATAAGGTTGTGATGGGTAAGACAATGAAGGAGTGGCTCCGCTTCGCTATGGCTTGGTGGCACACTCTGGGACAGGCAAGTGCTGACCCATTTGGCGGACAGACTCGTTCTTATGAGTGGGACAAGGCAGACAATGCTGTTCAGCGTGCTAAGGACAAGATGGACGCAGGTTTCGAGATTATGAACAAGCTGGGCATTGAGTTCTTCTGCTTCCATGATGTTGACCTCGTTGAGGAAGGCAACTCTGTTGAGGAGTATGAGGCAAACCTCAAGGCTATCACTGACTACGCTCAGGAGAAGATGGCTGAGAACCCTCAGATTAAGCTTCTTTGGGGTACTGCTAATGTATTCGGCAACAAGCGTTACATGAATGGTGCTTCTACCAATCCTGACTTCGATGTAGTAGCTCGTGCTATCGTTCAGATTAAGAATGCTATCGACGCTACCATTAAGCTCGGTGGTCAGAACTATGTATTCTGGGGTGGTCGTGAGGGTTACATGAGCCTTCTGAACACAGACCAGAAGCGTGAGAAGGAGCATATGGCAATGATGCTTACTCTTGCTCGTGACTATGCACGTGCTAAGGGATTCAAGGGCACATTCCTCATTGAGCCAAAGCCAATGGAGCCAACAAAGCACCAGTATGATGTTGACACAGAGACTGTTATCGGTTTCTTGAAGGCTCACGGTCTTGAGAAGGACTTCAAGGTGAACATCGAGGTTAACCACGCTACTCTGGCAGGCCACACCTTCGAGCATGAGCTTGCATGTGCTGTTGACGCTGGTATGCTCGGTTCTATCGATGCTAACCGTGGTGATGCACAGAACGGATGGGATACAGACCAGTTCCCAATCGACAACTACGACCTCACAATGGCTATGCTTCAGATTATCCGCAACGGTGGTCTTGGCACTGGTGGTACAAACTTCGATGCTAAGATGCGTCGTAACTCTACTGACCCAGAGGATGTATTCATCGCTCACATCAGTGGTATGGATGCTATGGCACGTGCACTTGAGAATGCAGCTGCAATCATCGAGGACGGTACACTCTGCAAGATGGTTAAGGAGCGCTACAGCAGCTTCGACGCCGGTAAGGGTAAGGACTTCGAGGAAGGCAATATGACTCTCGAGGATGTTTACGCTTATGGTAAGGAAGTTAACGAGCCAAAGACAACTTCTGGCAAGCAGGAGCTCTATGAGACAATCGTAGCTTGGTTCGCTAAGTAATTGCGATAGCAGTTAAAATCACGTAATAAGGACAGCTCAAGTCATTTGGGCTGTTCTTTTCTTTGTTTTAGATGACTGTGCCTTTTGTCTTCATTTTTGGAAAATAGCTGTTAATTATGCCAAAATTTGCATAGTTCAAAAATATGTTGTAATTTTGCATCGTATATACACGTATTGTTTTCTTTTTTAATCGCGATTGTTATGGGTTACAAGCTTTACACATTGATATTTCTGGCTACTTTCAGCACCTCTGTAGCATTTGCGCAAGGGCCTAATGGCTCAGGTACTTATTACAAGGCAGCGGACGGGAAGAAGGGCAGTGCCCTGAAGTCTTCGCTTCGCGACATTATCACTGCAGGTTATGACCAACAGACATATAAAGAAGTGTGGGCAGCGTATAAGACAACAGACATAAAACCAGATGGTATACATGTTTACGACATATACAGCAACATATCCAACTTTGTCTATGGTGATGACCAAGCAGGCAATTACAGTAAAGAAGGTGATGTATATAATCGTGAGCACACTTTCCCCAAAAGCTGGTTTGGTGGGAAAAATGCATATCCCATGTATTCAGACCTATTCCATGTAATGCCTACCGATGGTTATGTTAACAATATGCGAAGCGATTATCCATATGGAGAGACTGATGCAAATGGGAGCGACAAGATAAATTATAAAAGCGCAAATGCATATAGTAAGAGAGGATACTGTAAAACTGCTGGTTATACAGATGTGGTTTTTGAGCCCAACGATGAATATAAAGGAGACTTAGCACGCAACTATTTCTATATGGCTACTCGTTATGAGAATCAAATCACAAGTTGGGACTCACCAGTCCTTACCAATTCTTCATACAAGCCATACGCCGAGTGGCACATGAACATGCTTATGCGCTGGGCAAAAAATGATCCTGTAAGCGAGAAAGAAGTATTAAGGAACCAGGCGGTTTATGACATTCAGAATAACCGCAACCCATTCATCGACTATCCAGGACTTGAGGATTATGTATGGGGCGACAAGGTGAATACGCCTTTCTCATACGATAACTACGAGGCAGCAAACGCAATAATACAAGTTGAAGACACAGAAAGCAGCACACATGACAATGCAATATATGACTTGCAAGGTTGCCGTGTGCAGTATCCCACAAGAGGAATCTATATTAGAAACGGTAAAAAGATTTTCATAAAGTAAATGTTATTGTAGCATGCGTAATAGAAATCATTTAGTTATAATGGCAGGTGGCGTAGGCAGCAGGTTCTGGCCTATGAGCACCGAGGAGCGTCCCAAGCAGTTTATTGATGTGCTTGGTGTAGGCCGTTCATTGCTTCAACTCACGATGGACAGGTTTTCAGGAGTCATTGAACATGACAACATTTGGGTTGTTACGAACAAGAATTATGCTGACATTGTGAGGGAGCAGTTGCCCGAGATACCTGCAGACCATGTGCTCTGTGAGCCTTGTCGCAGAAACACCGCACCGTGCATTGCCTATGTTAGTTGGCGAATTAAGAGTCAAGACCCCAAGGCTAATGTGGTGGTAACTCCCAGCGACCATATAGTAACCGATGTTGAGGAGTTCAGAAGGGTGGTGAAGCAGTGCCTTAAGTTCACTGAGGACAGTGATGCTATCGTTACACTCGGAATGAAGCCCACACGTCCTGAGACAGGATATGGATATATTCAGGCTGACCTCTCCATGAGCAGCATGCGCAATAAGGAGATTTACAGGGTTGACAGTTTCAAGGAGAAGCCCAATCTCGAGAAGGCAACAGAATACATCAAGGATAGAAGTTATTTCTGGAATGCAGGCATTTTCATCTGGAACGTAAGTACAATAGTCAATGCATTCCGTGTGTTCCAGCCAACGCTGAGCAAGATTTTCGAGAGCATGTTGCCTATCTACGGCACCGATAAGGAGCAGGAAATGATAGACAAACGCTATCCTGAGTGCCAGAACATCTCTGTCGACTATGCCATAATGGAGCAGGTAGAGGAGATTTTCGTATGTCCGGCAGACTTCGGTTGGAGCGACCTAGGCACATGGGGCTCTCTTCTCATGCAGTCGAAGCGCGACCTCTATGGCAACAGTGTGATAGGAGAGAATGTACAACTATATGAAACCCATAACTGTATCGTCCACACATTACAGAACAGTAGGGTGGTGATACAAGGACTCGACGGCTATATCGTAGCAGAGCAGGACGGTAAACTGCTTATCTGCAAGTTGTCGGAAGAACAAAGAATAAAAGATTTCAGAAACTAAAACGATAATTAAAAAATGGAAAAGAAAGTAGCGCTTATCACAGGTATTACAGGTCAGGACGGTTCTTACCTGGCAGAATTTCTCATAGAAAAAGGATATGAGGTTCATGGACTCCTGCGCAGAAGCAGTTCATTTAACACAGCACGAATAGAGCATCTTTATCTTGACGAGTGGGTGCGTGATATGAAGAAGGCACGTCTTGTAAACCTTCACTGGGCAGACATGACCGACTCTTCATCACTTATTCGCATCATCGGAGAGACAAAGCCAACAGAAATATACAACCTTGCGGCACAGAGCCACGTTAAGGTCAGCTTCGATGTTCCTGAATACACGGCAGACACAGATGCTGTAGGTGTTCTCCGTCTGCTTGAGGCAGTGCGTATCTGTGGTCTTGAGCACAGTTGTCGCATCTATCAGGCTTCCACATCAGAACTCTATGGCAAGGTTCAGGAAGTCCCACAGTCAGAGACAACACCATTCTATCCCCGTAGTCCATATTCTGTGGCCAAGCTCTATGGCTTCTGGATTATGAAGAACTATCGTGAGTCATACAACATGTTCTGCTGCAACGGTATCCTCTTCAACCATGAGAGTGAGCGCAGAGGTGAGACATTCGTTACCCGTAAGATAACCCTGGCTGCAGCACGTATTGTACAGGGTATGCAGGACAAACTGTATCTTGGCAACCTCAACTCACTTCGTGACTGGGGTTATGCAAAGGACTACATCGAGTGCATGTGGCTCATCCTGCAGCAGCCAGAGCCAGACGACTTCGTGATTGCCACTGGTGAGTACCACACGGTGAGGGAGTTTGCAACACTTGCATTCCATCATGTAGGTATCGAACTTGAATGGAAGGGTGAGGGCGTTGATGAGAAGGGTATCGACAAGAACACCGGCCGAGTGCTCGTAGAGGTTGATCCTAAGTATTTCCGTCCTGCAGAGGTTGACCAGTTGCTTGGTAACCCGCAGAAAGCAAAGGACGTTCTCGGATGGAATCCTCGCAAGACGACTTTCGAACAACTTGTTAAGATTATGGTTGACCACGACATGAAGTTCGTTAAGAAGTTGTACCTGAAGTCAAAGATGGAAGATTAATATTATTGATGTATGCTTAGTAAAGACGCAAAGATATATGTGGCAGGCCATAACGGACTAGTTGGTTCTGCCATCTGGAACAATCTCAAACAACGTGGCTATAACAACCTGGTTGGTAAGTCACACAAGGAACTCGACCTATTGGACCCTGTAGCCGTAAAGAAGTTCTTCGATGAGGAGAAGCCCGATGCTGTTGTCCTTGCCGCTGCCCATGTAGGAGGCATCATGGCGAACCTTCAGTACCGTGCCGACTTCATCTATCAGAACCTTCAGATACAGCAGAACGTTATAGGTGAGAGTTATCGTCATGGAGTGAAGAAACTGCTTTTCCTCGGCTCCACATGCATCTATCCTCGCATGGCTCAACAGCCAATGAAGGAAGAGGCATTGCTGACAAGCGAGCTTGAGTACACCAACGAGCCTTATGCCATTGCCAAGATAGCAGGTCTTAAGATGTGCGAGAGTTTCAGTATTCAGTATGGTTGCAACTACATCGCAGTGATGCCTACCAACCTCTATGGTCCCAACGACAACTTCCATCTTGAGAACAGTCATGTGCTTCCCGCAATGATAAGGAAGGTACATCTGGCAAAGTGCCTTAACGAAGGTGACTGGGATGCTGTTCGCAAGGACATCAACCTGCGTCCTGTCGAGGGAGTCAATGGCAGCAACAGCAACGAGGAAATCCTTGAGAAACTGGCCAAGTTCGGTATTCGTCCTGACAGTGTCACCCTTTGGGGCACAGGTTCACCGATGCGTGAGTTTCTGTGGAGTGAGGAGATGGCCGACGCCAGTGTCCATGTCCTGCTGAATGTTGATTTCAAAGACACCTACGAGGAAGGACAGAAAGAGATTCGCAACTGCCACATCAATGTTGGAACGGGCAAGGAAGTCACAATTCGCGAGGCTGCAGAGAAGATTATCAGTGAGATTGGCTTCAAGGGTGAACTGAAATGGGATTCCACGAAACCCGATGGCACACCTCGCAAACTTACTGATGTTACAAAACTCCACAATCTCGGATGGCATCATAAGGTTGAGATTGACGAAGGCATCCACCGCCTTTATGAATGGTACAAGCAGGGAATCTGCATAAATCATCTGACTTGATTTTTCAAAACATATAGAGTTTATAGCGTTATTACATTATGGTGTGATAGCGCTATAACTCTTTTTTATACATATTTCTCTACTGAAATTAATTTTTTTTAATAAAAGTTTGGAGGTTTAAATTATTATTTGTACTTTTGCAACAGTTTTTAATAATTAGTCATTGTGCAAAAGTATTATCTTCTTGTTCTTTCGATAATAATGCTATGCTCTGGATGTATATATAAAATACGTCCAAACGATGACGATGCACCTCATCGAATAGAGATAAAGCGCTATGACAGACTACAGAGCCAATACCTCACAACAGGTGATTTCGCTGCACTTCAGCAGATGAACACCGAGTTCCCTATAGAGACGCGAACACTCATTGAGGATATTCTTCATATCGGTGAGGTAAACGACCCCGAGATCAGCAAGACACTGCTCAAATACTATCAGGACAGCACCTTGCAGGTGCTTATCTCCGACGTGGAGGCAGAGTATGCCAATATAGACGACCTTAACATAGGTCTTGAGGAGGCATTCGCCAAGTTGAAGACATATATCCCAGACCTTGCCGTTCCTCAGTTCTATGCCCAGATAGGCGACCTTGAGCATAGCATCATAATAGGCGACGGCATTGTGGGCATCTCTCTCGACAAGTACATGGGCGAGAATTACTCTATCTACCGCAAGTACTATAGCCAGAGCCAGCGCGAGTCGATGACCCGCAGTTTCATCATTCCCGACTGTCTGTGCTTCTATCTGCTCAGCCTTTATCCACTGGACAACTTCGAGGGAAGGCCACAGGTAGAGAGAGACCTGCATTTCGGAAAGATAATGTGGGTGGTGAACACCATCATCGGCAACCACGCCTTCAAGACCCCGTATGTTGACAGCATAAACACCTACATGTTGAAGAACTCCACCAAGACGATACTTCAGTTGCTGATAGACAATGACTATAAAGACATCATAAAGGAAACGGGCATCGAGTAGATGTCCGTTATTTTATTTCTTGTCCCTGATAAATGTTGTTCCTGACAAGGTAATTGTCGAGGGCATTGGTGAATTCATAGTTCTTTATTCCCCATTTCGGTGCCACTATGAGTTCCGCCGGCGACTGCGATATAAACCTGTCGAGCACCATGTCCGGCCTTGTGTGCTGAATGAAGGAGGCCACCAGTCGGATATACTCGTCGATATCATACACCTTGAAGGGTTGTCGGGCATATTCCTCCGCAAGTCTTGTGTTCCTGACTACCTGCAACTGGTGCAGTTTCAGTATGTCCAGCCTCGTGCTGTTCAGCCTTTCAGCCTCCCTGATATTATCCTCTGCACTCACTCCCGGCAGTCCCAGTATCACATGACCTCCCACATAGATATTCCTCTCCTTGGTCCTCTCTATGGCCTTCACGGAGCACTCGAAGGTATGTCCCCTGTTTATTCTCCTCAGTATGTCGTTGTCAGTGCTCTCTATTCCATATTCCACAATCATGAAAGTCTGTCGGCTGAGACTCTCAAGATAGTCGAGTATTTCATCGTCAATACAGTCGGGTCGGGTGCCTATCACAATCCCCACCACATCCTCCACGCTGAGTGCCTCCTCATACAGGCTCTTCAGTCTTTCCACTGATGCGTATGTATTGGTAAAGGCTTGGTAATAAGCCAGATATTTCATATCCTTATACTTTCTCTTGAAGAACGAAATACCGTCTTCCATCTGCCTTCCGACACTCTTGTTGCCCATGCAGTAGGCAGGTGAGAAAGCCCTGTTGTCACAGAAGATGCAACCACCAGTACCTATCGTTCCGTCTCTGTTGGGACATGAGAATCCTGCATCGATGCTTATCTTCTGCACCTTGCATCCCAGTTTCTGTCTCAGCCAAGAACTGAAGTCGTTGTAATGCTTGTTCATACTGGAGTTAGGAGTTCTTTGCAAGCAAAGCGGCATAGCCGAGCGACGAGTTGTTGCGCTCTGCGCAATTATCAATTATCAATTATCACTTATTCTTTGCAAATGTACCAAATAATTCTTAACTTTGCCACAAAATAAACGATTAATCTACGATGAAAAGACTATTTTTCCTCATTGCGGCAGTCCTTTTTTCTTCTGCCTCGCTCCTTGCACAGCAGTCTATCGACCTCAGGGACATCACATCAGGCGTATATTCCCCTCAGTATCTTAGCGACATCACACCGATGGCCGACGGTGAGAGCTGGGCCCAGATAAGCGACGACGGCAACAGCATTGTGCAGTATTCATTCAAGACAGGCAAGCAGACGGCAGTGCTGTTTGACGTCAATGCAACGAACAATATCACCATAAAGGACTTCGATGGCTACATCCTCAGTCCTGACGGTAAGAAGATACTCATTCAGACCAATACAAAGCGCATCTACCGCCATTCCTTCACTGCCGACTATTACATCTACAACATAGCCAGCAAGCGCCTTGAGAGACTCTCCGACAACGGTCCTCAGCAGTCTCCGGTATGGTCACAGGATGGCCTTCAGGTGGCTTTTGTGCGTGACAACAACATCTTCCTCATCAAGCTGCTCTACGACAACTCTGAGAGTCAGGTGACAAAGGACGGTAAGCGCAATGAGATTATCAACGGCATTCCCGACTGGGTGAATGAGGAGGAGTTCGGCTTCAATACAGCCATGACCTTCAATGCTGACGGAACGGTGCTCTGCTGGATAAGATACGATGAGAGTAATGTCAAGACCTACTCATTGCAGATGTTCAAGGGAGAGCGTCCACAGCACAGCGAGTGGGCCACTTACCCCGGCGACTACTCATATAAGTACCCCAAGGCAGGACAGGAGAACTCTAAGGTCAGCGTGAGGAGCTATGATGTGAAGTCACACCAGACGCGCACCCTCAATGTGCCGGTGCCTGCCGACGGCTACATACCAAGACTGAAGGCCACGAGCGACCCTGAGAAGGTGGTGGTATATACCATGAACCGTCATCAGGACGAGTTGTGCCTCTATGCCGTCAACCCCCTCTCTACGATGAGTCAGTTGCTCGTCAAGGAGAAGTCGGACAAGTATGTCAAGGAGGAGTCGATGGACGGTATCGAGATACTGCCCTCAAGCATCGTGATACCCAGTGACCGCAGTGGTACGATGCAACTCTATCTCTATGACATCAACGGCTCACTGCAGCGACAACTCACCAGTGGCGACCATGAGGTGACCGAACTGTATGGCTATGACGAGGCAACGGGAACGGTATATTATCAGGCTGCGGGCATCGACCCCATGAACCGTGAGGTCTATTCTGCCGACAAGAAGGGCAAGGTGACCATGCTCACGAAGAACAAGGGATGGAACTCGGCCCTCTTCAGCAGCAACTATCAGTATTTCGTGAACACATGGAGCGACTGCAACACACCATATCAGTATTCCATCCTCAGCCGTGAGGGCAAGGTGATAGCAACCCTTGGTGACAATGCCCAGTTGAAGAGTACCCTTGCTGGTCTGCCTCTTGGCAAGAAAGAGTTCTTCACCTTCAAGACCTCCGAGGGAGTGGAACTCAATGGCATCATGATAAAGCCCCGCGATTTCGATGCCTCAAAGAAATACCCTGTCATCATGTGGCAGTATGGCGGTCCCGGCAGTCAGCAGGTAATCAACTCATGGCGCGTGGGCTCAATGGGACAGGGCTGTCTCTATGACCAGTACCTCGCGCAGCAGGGCTTCATCATCGTGTGTGTCGACGGTCGTGGCACAGGAGGCAGGGGTGCTGAGTTCGAGAAGTGCACATATATGAAGATAGGTCAGCTGGAGTCAAAGGACCAGGCAGAGGCCGCCATCTACCTCAGGAGTCTGCCATACATCGACGGCTCCCGTATAGGCATCTGGGGATGGAGCTACGGCGGTTTCAACACACTGATGAGCATGAGCGAGGGCAGGGGAGTGTTTGCTGCCGGAGTGGCTGTGGCACCACCTACCGACTGGCGGTTCTATGACACCATCTATACAGAGCGTTATATGCGCACACCACAGGAGAATCCCTCAGGCTATGACGTCAACCCCATGAACAGGGCTGCCGACCTGCAGGGAAGCCTGCTCATCTGTCACGGTCTGGCTGATGACAATGTGCACCCACAGAACACCTTCGAATACACTGAGAAACTGGTGCAGGCGGACAAGGACTTCAAGATGAACATCTACACCAACCGCAACCACAGCATCTATGGAGGCAACACCCGCCACCACCTGCTAAGACAGATAGCGGAGCATTTTAGAACCCACCTCCTTCTCCTCCCGAAGGGAGGAGGGTTTTAACACCTAAATGACCAAACGACTAATCTCCTAAACGACTAATTTACTAAACAACTACGAATTATGCGAATTACACGAATTATTTTTAACCACATAACAAAGGTTATCCAACTCCCATCCCTTAGGGAGGGGCTGGGGGTGGGTATCATGCTTTTTGCTACCAGCGCAATGGCACAAGTCAAGATCATTGTGAATAACGATGAGAAGGTGCAGCGACAGGAAGTTGTCGGAGTGTGTGCCAAGGACCTGTATGGCAAGATGGGCATCGCCTACGGCTCACCAGTGATAGTAAGGAACGCACTGGGACAGCAGGTGGACTACCAGCTCACCCACGACAGTCTGCTGCTCGTAGATGCCAGTGTGAGACCATGCGGCAAGGCTGAGTTCACCGTAGAACAGGGCACACCGCGTCAGCCTAAGGTGTATGTCACAGGCAGACAGTATCCTGAGCGCGTCGATGACATCGCATGGGAGAATGACCGCACTGCATACCGTATCTACGGACCAGCCCTGCAACGTAACAAGGAACGTGCCTTCGGCGTTGATGTGTGGGTGAAGAACACCCCCGACCTGGAGGTGGAGAAACGCTATGCTACCGAACTGTCCAACCATGCAGCCATAGAGGCACTGAAGAGCGAGGGGAAGACACAGGAGGCACTCGACATGGAGGAAGCCACCACCTATCATTTCGACCACGGCTACGGACTCGACTGCTATAAGGTGGGACCGACGCTGGGAGGAGGTGCTCCGGCACTGATGGACAACGGTCAACTGGTGCTACCATACTGCTATAAAGACTATCAGATTCTTGACAACGGACCACTACGTTTCACCGTACGTGTTGACTATAATCCTACGGCTATAGGCAAGGACAAGAATGTTGTGGAACATCGCATCATAAGTCTTGACAAGGGCTCCAACTACAACCGATGCACGGTGTGGTATGACGGACTCACCCAGAAGCGTGACCTTGCGGCAGGTGTTGTGGTGCATCTTGAGGAGCTCGAGAACATCGTTCTTACAAGTAACATGGCACTCTATGCCGACCCTACTGACAACCCCACAAAGCATAACTTCCAGATATTCGTGGGCGTGATATTCCCTGAAGGTATCGACTACACCCGTTTTCTCTCTACAGATCAGGACATTCAGAACGGTAATCCCGGACACCTTGTGGGTGTGAAGGAAAACACCCTGGGACAGCTCTTCACCTATTATTTCGGCTCAGCATGGAGTAAGAATGATGTCCGCACATTTGATGAGTGGAAACTGCGCTCAGAACAAACCCTCGATGCCCTGCACTCCCCGTTGAAAGCATCGATAGAGTAGAGGCCCCCAAAAACCTCCCCGCCGGGAGGTTTTTTATTGGGAGGAAGTTTTAAGAGAGGCACGAGGTCACACCAAGCGTGGTGGCAATGGCAGTAAGTATAGAAATCACTATCTGCAAAATGAGTTTCCAAGAATCTTTGTTCATAAAGGTTTAAAGTTAAAACCCACCCCCTTCCCCTCCCGAAGGGAGGAGAGTTGGATTACCTTAGTGGCGAGGGGATAGGAATGGGCATTGTTAATTCGTGAAATTTGTGTAATTCTTTCTCCGCTTCGCTATGAAAGCGGCATAGCCGAGCGCGTAGTTGTTAAGAGTTTAGAGAAATAGTGGTGATTAAGCCCTCCTCCCTTGGGGAGGAGATGGAGGTGGGTTTTTACGGATTTGGACTCACGTCCTCTTCTGCCACCGCATTCTTCTCGAGTTCGCTGATGCTGCACTTCTTGCGCAGTTCCGCGTTGCTCCATGTCTTGGTGTTGCGCACCAGCAGGTGCACGCTCTTCACGTTCTGGGCAGCGGAGAACTCCCTTGCGCTGGG
>JAFZIY010000009.1 GCA_017554105.1 Prevotella sp.
AATGACATGTGATACCTCGTATTGATAGTACAAAGGTACACTATTATCTCCAGATTGCAAAATGTCAAAGAGCGATATTGTGTTAAACTAACGTAATATATTAATCGGTCGGACTATCCGACTTTTTAAAGTGGATTCATTGATAGATTATTGAACTTGAAACATGAATAAATATGCGGTCATACGGGTGTGTGGAGGCTAAGTGGGAGTAATGGAACAGCAATTTATGGGCAGAAAAGTGAAACCTAGGCAGCATTGAAGTGAAATCTCGGCAGAAGTGACTTCATTCCTCGGCAGAAGTGAATCGAAACGTCAGCAGAAACATAATCAAACGTCAGCAGGAAATAGTTCATACATCAGCAGAAGAATAGGCAGGTATATAAACGAAAAAGCCCCATGTCGCAGTGACATGAGGCTGATATGAGGTGAGAAATGTGTTTGAGAACTTATATATTCTGTGTAACAGTAGCGCAATATGAATAAATATTCAGGAATGAAACTAAGTGGTTGTGCATGATGGAGGACGTATAAGTTTGATATAATGATGCAAAGGTATGACAAAAGCGCTACGTAAACAATAGCGATATGTAGTTTATTCCCGCGCCCCGGTATTTGAGCCTCCTCCACCGTCATTCTATCAGGCTAGTCCTTCACAATGTTAAGTAGGTGTTCACAATTAGTTTTATGTATTTGTTCAGCTATTTGAATGCAGATTTTTCTTTTCTCCGAAGGAGCAGAGCGAGCTCTGTGACTGAGGATAAAAGGAAAAGATGCGCCAAAGAGCGAACAAAGACATGAAAGCACCTACAATACTGGATATTATAAAATAATTTTGGACACCTACTTAGTAAATTAGCATCCTATTAAGTCTCTCCCAAAAGCCTTTTGCAGTTATAGTCGTACCGTGTGAAGGCTCTGGTTCATGAGCAATTATGCCAGTAGATTCATAGTATTCCTGACGAAGTTGACGGATGGCATCAGCACACTTCAGAGATTCGATGGTTTTATTATAAAACGTCAGGAGCGTGGGATAGAGGTGAGTGAAATCATCATAGAGACGCTGAGCCATCTGCTGATGGTCAGTGTCAAGACGAAGTTGTTCTCCATGAAGCAAATAACTGCGGAACCTCGCAAGAGTCTGCTTCATACGATGATTCATCACGCGGTATGCCAGGTGAGTCATATTTAAAGCCATTGCCATTTCTTTGTCGGGCAGTGCCTTCTGTTTGTTCAGCATAGTCAGTAGTGAACGGAGGAATATGAAGCGTCCTCGGGGATAGAACACCTGATGGGCGTAGGCTATCAACTGAGAGGCTATGGCTAGTTTCCGTTCATCCGTAAGACATGATTGTTGCGAATCATCGCATGCTCGGTCTAAATAGGAAGTCGCATAAATCTTATCTTCCGCTGCAGCACGATTACTGAGGTAATTACGGAAAGTGTTCAGCAGCCAAGTCTCAAAAGTATCCTTTTTATTGATACGTTGTAACGACTGATAGGGATAACGTCCACTCTCACGAAGATACAAGAAGAAGTCCTCTATAATGTCCTCGAAGTCATCAAGGAGTTGACGCTGATAGACTTCAAAGCGTTCTCGCAGTTGATGTTCCAAATGTTGATGCAACAGGTAGTACATTGCCTCATCACTCCTCTCATCCTGCTGAAGAATGATGTCCACGAAGTCAGAAATGGGAATGCCGGCATAAGGACTAATCTTCGTCCATAAACATCTGACATCTTCCTTCTGACATCTTACATCCACAGCCATCCACTCTTTCCTTTCACTTTCCGGCATCTTCTCAATAGCATAGCGGAGCATGGTACGAGGCATCTCGTGGGCATGCTGACGAAGAAAATCGCGAAGCAAGTCCATGCTGCAACGCTTACCCATCTCTCTTAGCATCCAACCCACCGCCTTGTGCATCAAATCGTGCGGATGATGCAAATGTATCTCTGCATAACGCAAGCACCATGAAGGATCGCCCTGCTGTGAGGTCTTCCACGAGCAGACCATACTCATCCTTTGTTTCCATAGGCAAGGGCTGGCTGCAAGTTCATCAAGCACTCTTATCTTATAGTCCCTGTCGCCTAAGTTCGAGGGCAACAAAAGCCAATGCCCCAAAATCTTATGAACAGACAGATCCACCAAGTCCCAATTGTTGGCCTGCTCTGCATATTGCAGATACACTGTCACAATCTCATCACGCTTCTTGATAGCCTCAGTATTGTTCTCCAACCGCTTGGTTGCCAACTTCTCAAATTTCGCCACCAGAATCAAAAAGCCGCAGAGCCTCACCTCATGCCATCGGTTCATCAGCAACTCCGGCACCTCACTTAACGGAAAATCAAGCCCAGCTGCCTTTACTACCTCCCTTGTCTGCGGCACCTTCAGTCCCAAAAACTCATCGCCCTCGCCATACTCACCAGGTCCCGTCTTAAAGAACCCCATAAGTATCCGCCGCTGCTTCTCATTCTGCAGCGACTCCATGTATTCGATGATCTCCTGTGCTTTTGTCATTCTATATTGTTTACAAGTCCCACAGGTTCTCATGCCAGCGAATTTCTGGGGACTCGAAAGGACTATGCTGAACAACGGCAATGGCTGAATAGCAAACTGGCATAAGCGATGGATGTTGAAGTTTCCATGCCATCATGGCTCGCCACATAAGGGCACGTTTCTTGGCTGTGATGGCTGACTCGGCATTCCATTTCTCACCGTGACGACTCTTCACCTCAACAAAATAAAGCTTGCCGTCCCGTTGAGCGATGATATCAATTTCCTTGCGCTCATTGCGCCAGTTGCGTGCCAGAATCTCGAAACCGTGTTCAAGCATATAGTTCACCGCTATATCCTCGCCCCATTTTCCAAATTCATTATGCCGAGCCATAGACACTATTTATATCTAACCTCTATCACGTTCCAATCAATAATCTGCCACAAAGCAGCCAAATGCTTCCCATGATGAAACGCAATCGTCTCTTTACTAATCACCGGCTCCAAAGCATCCAGTGCGTATGGCAATGCCATCAATTCAAACTTTCCCATATTAATATGATTTAAATTATCAATTTAGCAAAGCAACTCCTATACGCCTCCACCTTCTTGTCGAAAGACAGCGGATAGGCACGTGAGGACGACGGCAGACGGTAAAGCCAGACCTGCAGGCCATCATTATTAAACAAATCAGGAATGGCGACAGAGCTGTTGACCTTAGGAATCTTTGGTATCTGCAACGAGGCACAGATAGTCTCGGTTGCCTTCTCGCCTGTAGTGACGATAGCCCGACAGTGGGGCAACTGTTTCAGCAACGCACGAATGTCTGTCGGTTCCACCACCTCCAAGAACTTATCCGAAGCATTATCCTGCAAACGGCGGATAGCTGTAGAGGTATCAAAGAACGCAAGCCCCTTTTCCTGGCAGAAGGCCACAATCTCATCAATCTTGAAGCGCTTGGCCTTGAAATCCACGAAATGGTTCTTATTCCCAAAAAACACCTGACCTTCAATGCGCCAGTGGTCGTTGATGAAGTTGGGATAATAAAAGTCCATGCTCCATCGCTTGCGCTGAGGCGGGAAACTTCCAAGAAACAGCACCTTCGCATTCTCTGGCAAGAAAGGGATGAGCGGGTGGTACTCTACCCCATCCCCACTCCGTGCAATGTTTTCCGTATTCAGGAAAGAGGTCATGCTTTTAATATCCTGTTATTTCGCTGCGAAAATAGACCTTATTCCACGATTATCCTAAAATAACAGCATTTTTCTTCTCTTTCTCATGTATCATTTCCCATTTTCTCATACTATAAGGATAGAAAGACGAACAAAAATAGGCGTATAGGTCAAATTGTCGGCCAGTCGGCCATGCAGGTCCTCTAAAATTCCTTTTACTCGTGCCATATCGTTGTTGTTTTGATGTTTCTACAGTTGTCCTTTTGTCGTTATTTGGGGCAAGCCAGCGGGGAGCCTTGGGGTAGTATGTTGCGAGGGAGGTGGAAGGGAGATGAAAGAGCGTAGCGAGTACTGAGTTTCGGTTGAGTCTCGGTTCAGCATCGGTGGAGTGCCGCTTCTCTCTCGATATTCTTCCTATGTATGCAGTATGTGCGAGAGCTAGTTGTACAGGTTACAAATTAATATAATGACCCATGAGACGGAAATAATTGCAAGAAGGAGGGCGTTTTTATAGATTTTTAGTGGATTGGACTTCCTATAGTGTACGGATAGTGTAAAGAAAGTCAATGAAGTTAAGATGGCTCGGAGATGGTTCGGAGTGGTAATGTAGAAGGTGGTGGCATGAGTATGGAAAAGAGTTCGAAAAGTGAGGAAAAAGGCATTTTAATGACTTAAAATGTTAATTATCGTGGAATTTTGTATTTATTTCGAAGAAAAAGACTATCTTTGTAACCAATAACAATGAGACAATCCATTATGGACAAAGACATCAATCGTATTAAGGTGGTTCTTGCAGAGAAAAAGCGGACCAACAAGTGGCTGGCAGAGCAGTTAGGCTGCGCGCCCACTACCGTTTCCAAGTGGTGTACCAATTCGTGCCAGCCTCCGATGGAGACATATCTGAGAATAGCAAGATTGCTGGATGTTGAATTAACAGAATTAGTAAGAATCTAAGGATATGGGCAATGAACTTTTCTCACCAGAGGAGATGCAGTCGCCCTTTGAAGCCATCAAAGAGACGGATGCTGAAGGTCGTGAGTGGTGGAACTCACGCAAGTTGGCGCGTCTGATGGGCTTGACTGAAAGTGTCGAAGTGCAATTGTCCACAGCAATCAATTAAATTTTGAATCCGTCGGACAATTGCGAAGATGTAGGTACGATTATGTATAATCTCGATGCCATCATTGCCGTTGGCTACCCGACTTCGATAAGTTTATAGAGGAAATTAAATAGGTCGAAATTAAAACGAGAAAGATAAGAGCAATGAATACGAATTCTCCTTTAGTCCTCCTAAGGTAGTCCTTTAGTGCTCCTTTAGACTCCTTCATAGCAAGGGATAAGGAAGGGGCGAGCAAATAATGACGCATGGCAAGCAAAGATTGTTGTGAAGAGGAAAAAGAAGAAGTTATTTAAAAAGAAATATGAACTTTGAATCGTTGGTAGGACGCATCAACCTTATCCAAGATGCATTGCAGGCGCAAGCCGCACATGCCGTTAACCTCTCGTTGACGGCACGCAACTGGTTGGTGGGATACTATATCGTAGAGTTTGAGCAGCACGGCGAAGATCGTGCCAAGTATGGTGAGAAGTTGCTGAACCGGTTGTCTGAAAGGATTAACCGTAAAGGTTTTGAGCCAAGACGACTTCGCGAGTTCAGACACTTATACCTTATTTATCCTGTATTGGGCGTTGAGGTTGCAAGATACGTTAAACAAAACCAACCACAACTATTGGAGTCAGATGCATTCTCAATTTGGCGGTTGACATCCGCCAAATTGCAAACATCTGATAATCAAAATGATGAAAAATGGCGGATGCCGTCCGCCAAATTGGAAGAATGGGCAACACCACCTGAAAGGCTCTTTAATCGGCTCAACTATTCTTGCCTATTATATTTGACTAGCATTGATGACCCGCTCAAAAGAGCCTTCTACGAGCAGGAAACGATTCGTGGGTGCTGGACATATACCGAACTTGACCGGCAAGTGTCATCGCAATACTACGAGCGTATGGGCTTGTCGAAGGACAAGAAAGCTCTACAGCGATTGACCGCCAAGAATGCGCAGCAGATAACACCACGAGAAATTCTGCACAATCCCGTTACGCTGGAGTTCCTGGATATGGAACAGCAGGATGTCTATACAGAGACCAAGTTGGAGACAGCTATCCTAAACAACCTACAGCGGTTCCTCTTAGAGATGGGCCGTGGTTTCTGCTTTGAGTATCGTCAGAAGCGCATACTCATCGACCAGGACTATTTCAAGGCCGACCTCATCTTCTATCACCGCATACTGAAATGTCACGTCATCATCGATCTGAAGATTGACCGTTTCCGTCATGAGTACGCCTCGCAGCTGAACCTCTACATGAACTACTACAAGCACGAGGTGATGCAGGAGGATGACAATCCACCCATCGGTCTGCTGCTTTGTACCGACTATGGCGAGACCACTGTGCAGTATGCCACCGAAGGCCTCTCACAGAACATTTTCGTCAGCAAGTACCGCTTGCAACTGCC
>JAFZIY010000010.1 GCA_017554105.1 Prevotella sp.
ATTGCGCCATGTTGAAATTGCATTTCTACAAGGGTGCAAGGATATTGGTGAAGGGGGATGAAGTAAGGTTGGAGGTGAGGGATTGGAGTAATGTGATGGGGCCGTTGCACGAGATGGAATTGGAGCCTCTCCTGGAAATCATTGGCATACCTTTTCAACACTGGACTTGCTCATTTGGAGAACCAGGTGAAGTGGGGGCATTCAGACTGTGGGAGGAGATAGAAAAGGTGCTTGCATCAAAATACCGGATATTTTTTAGCCACAAAATCATGTTAAGTGACCCGCGACTTCCCTCAATGCATTTTAGTTGGGAAAGCAAGGAGACCATCAAGGAGAACGAGGTGAAGGATAGCTACTATTATCTGAGGGAACGTCCGAATCACTACAAAGCACCCTTCTTTGAAGGGGTGTTTGTGCCTTCGCCCACAGGCATACAGAAATATACCAGCTTGTCATTTAAGCTTGACGGGCCTGTGGCGCCGTTGTACTGAATTATAAACGAATAAACAATAATAATCATATAACCATGCAAAGAATTGAATTAGAGGGTAAGACTATATTGGTGACCGGCCATGCCGGATTCATTGGCAGCAATCTGGTGAACAGGTTGTTTCATGATATGAAGAGCGGCACTATAGTGGGTATTGATAACCTGAATAGCTACTATGACCCGACGTTGAAGATCTATCGCTTGGATGAGCTGGATAAAACGAAACCTGCTGGAATCAACTTTGTGTCTGTTAGGGGCGACATCTCTGACAAGGCAATGATAGATAAGCTATTTGCAGAGCATAAGTTTGATATCGTTGTCAATCTGGCTGCACAGGCTGGTGTACGCTACAGCATTGAGAATCCTGATGCTTACATCCAATCCAATATGATAGGATTCTATAATATCCTTGAGGCTTGTCGTCACAATCCTGTGGAGCACTTGGTATATGCTTCGAGTTCCAGCGTGTATGGTGGCAACAAGAAGGTGCCGTTCAGTACGGATGATAGGGTAGACAATCCAGTAAGTCTATATGCGGCAACCAAGAAGAGTAATGAGTTGTTTGCACATTGCTATAGCAAGCTCTACAATATACCTTCTACTGGATTGCGTTTCTTCACGGTATATGGACCTGCTGGTCGTCCTGATATGGCATACTTCGGATTTACCAATAAGCTGTTGAAGGAGCAGACTATCCAGATATACAACTACGGCAACTGCCGCAGGGATTTCACGTATGTGGATGACATTGTAGAAGGAATTGTGCGCGTGATGCAAGGTGCACCTGAACGTAAGAATGGTGAGGATGGGCTGCCTATTCCTCCGTATGCTGTCTATAACATCGGTGGCGGGCAGCCAGAGAACCTGCTGGATTTTGTGAATATCCTGCAAGAAGAGTTGGTACGTGCTGGTGTGCTGCCAAAGGATTATGACTTCGATGCTCATAAGGAGTTGGTGCCCATGCAACCGGGGGATGTTCCCACTACTTATGCTGATGCAACGGCTCTCGAAAGAGACTTCGGGTTTACACCCAAGATTACGTTGAGAGAAGGATTGCGTAAATTTGCGGAGTGGTATAAGAGCTACTACAAGTAGCTAACGATAACCTTAACGAAAACGATAACTTTCTTTTACTCGAACACGAATCGCACGGATTGAACGAATTTGTTAATTCCGTAAACATCGAAAAGAACGAAAGACTCTAAAAATCTATCAAGAATTATCGAATTGGAGAATAAAATGTAGATGATGTGACTTATTTGCCCCAAGTGTTTTCGCAAGCGAGCTTGTGTGGATGATTAAAAAAAACATAAAGTTTGAAAAGAAATGCAATAAAAGTGAGATAGAATCGTTAATTTTGCAGAAGAGAAATGTTTAATTGGTGGATTACCGCCTTTAGGATATGAATGGAAATAGTGAGATAATAAGACACCTTGGGTATGATGGCGTATTGCTGCCAGTGCCTGAAGTGGAACGTCTGTACCCAAACTACAGGGATTTGAGAAGTTTGGGTGTGGATGAATGCTATTTCATTGCTGGGCACCCCGCAGCGCTGTTTCTCAAGACACAGAAATTCGATCAAGAGTATTCTATCAGGATTTCAGAGGTATTGCATCAAGCGTGGAACTATAGGAAAGTTCTGCTGCTGATTGCCTACTCGGATTTTGAAGTAAGGGTATATAACTGCTACACGAAGCCCACTTACGTTACCAATGATACAGCCCGAAATAAAGAGCTCGAGGATGCACAGATAATGCTGACCTCTATTGAGGATTCTGAATTCGGTGTATTTGCATCGTTGTTCTCCAGAGAGGCCCTGGACACTGGCGCTTTGTGGCAAGCAGGAAGAGATAGAGTTAAGATTGACATCTCAAAGCGCGTGGATGCTTATCTGGTTGACAGTCTTGACCGGACTAAAGGTGCGTTGATGAAGGATGGACTGAAAGAAGAATATATCCATGCTCTTTTAATCAGGTCTCTGTTTGTTCTCTTCCTTGAGGACAAGGGCGCGACAGCCAAGGCAGGCGTTTACGAAGCTATCGTTCCCGGTTGTACAACCTATTTTGAACTGCTTAAGGACAAAGATGCCACTTATAAGCTATTTGAAGTGTTGAACAAACGCTTCAATGGTGATATTACACACCTGCAAAAAGGAGAGAAGGAGGCTGTGACGGCTAAGCATTTGGAGATTGTGCGGAAGTGTTTCTTGGATGGAGACTTGTCTGATAATCCTAAGATGTATGGCGACTGGCGGCTGTTCCGCTTCGACATCATCAAGATTGAGTTGCTTAGTGAGATATATGAGCACTTCTTAGGCTCATCAAAGGCCGCTAAAGGACAGTATTACACGCCAACCAACCTCGTTGACCTGATTTTGTCGGAGAAGTTACCTGCGGATTCGACAAAGTGGGATTCGAGAGTGCTTGACCCTTCCTGCGGTTCGGGAATATTCTTGGTGGAGAGTTATAAGCGATTAATAAGGAATTGGAAGAATGCCCACCATACGGATTCTATTGATTTCCAGACGTTGCAGTCTATCCTCTGCAACAGTATCTACGGAATTGACATAGATGCCACGGCATTGTCGGTTGCGGCTTTCAGCCTGTATCTGACACTTATAAATGAGTTGGACCCCAGGACGCTTTGGGCGGATGATGCTTATAAGCTGCCATGCTTGATACACAATGATGGTGCAGATGTCAACGTAAAAGGAAATCTGTGGTGCGCAGATTCGATCACGACAGACTTGACGGCCATATTGCCAGAAATAGACTTGGTGGTTGGTAATCCTCCTTACGGGACCCGCCATAATCAGCAATCAATTAAGGATTATTGTCGCAGGCAAGGATTTGCTACAGAGATGTCGCTGCCATTCATTCACAAGGTGACCACAGTTTGCCCGAATGGTGAAATTGCTTTGGTGGTCAATATGAAGATACTGACCAACAGCAATGGCACATACGCTACATTCCGCCGCTGGCTGTTGAATGAGGCATACATTGAGAAGATTTATAATTTCTCGGTTTTCAGAAATGCACCATCCAATTTTGGCGGCAGCTTGTTCTCATCTGCCAGTACACCAGTGGCTGTGCTTTTCTATAGAGCAATCAGACCAGTACAGCCTTCGCAGAGCATTACCTATTGGGCTCCGAGAACGTATGTGAAATCCAGCCTGCTGTATGATATTGTTCTTGACAGTTGCGATGTGAATTATTTGCCTCGTGTGCTATGCGAAGATAACGATGCCCGTATCTGGAAGATTGGGGCATGGGGAAGTATGATGGCTTATCGTGTGGTGAAGAAACTGGATACGATGCACACGCTGCAGGATTCTTTCAAGGAGAAGGGTTGGATATTCGGTAGAGGTTGTAATGCAGATAGCGAAAGACCCGACTTTGTTCCGGATGCCATCTTGAACTTGAATTTTGGAAGGTACTCTATATCAAAGGATGCCACGCAGCCTAATCGTAAAAGGAAAGCCTATCGCAATAACAAACCCGGAATCTTTGATGCTCCGTATGTTGTGATGAAAGAGTGTCCCGACAACGACGGTGTGATAGCCGGTATTTTTTGCGGGAATGCAATAACGACCACCAGTGCTTTTGTCTTCAACGGTATGAAAGATGAGGACAAGATGGTGCTTGCTTGTTATTTGAATTCCAAGATGGCTAATGCTTTGTTGTTCCTGACCTCTTCAACGTGGGGAATCGAACGTGAGCGTCTGTTATTGGAGGATGAGGCGTTGAAACTGCCTTCTCCATTTGATACGATCACTGCGGAACAAAAACGGGAATTGGTAACCCTGTATAAGCGCATTTGTGGAAAACAGGCGAAATTGTTGCAAAGTGGAATTGGAGAGGAAGTTGGCAGGATAGACAAACTTTTCTATTCTGTTTTTGGTCTGACGACATTAGAGGTAAGGGTGCTTGAAGATGTTTATGACAACTCCTTGAAGTTGTTCGCACTGCAGGAGAAGGCAGAGACCATGAGACCAGCTAACAACCAGCACCTCACAGCATACGCTAAATGTTTATGTGAGTCAATCAATGGCTTTTACCAGTATTCAGCAACACGGGTATCGCCAGAGGTGTTGGTGCCAGATGCCCAAACTCCGCTCAACATGGTGATTGTGAGATTTGGAAAGGACGAGAAGGCTTTGAAACAGATGGATAGTCAGGATGGACGGATTCTGATGAGAAAACTATATCGCGCCCTTGTTGCCAAACCAAGTGATGGTCTTATCATTCAGCGAATCTTGCGAGAATATGATGAGGATTGCATAGTCTTGATTAAACCCAATCAGCGCCGTTATTGGACAGAGATGCAGGCTTTAGAGGACGGCGCATCCATTTTCTCTGATATAATTTCGATGAAGGAGGCACAGAATGGGTAAGATGGGGTTGAGTGGCGGTTTTATTTCAGATGCAGGACTTTCCTTCAAGATGATATGCCTTCATCTGCTGGAGATGGCTTATTCTGAGGTCGGGACAACCTGTTCTATAGATAAGGACTGGACTGAAAATGCTATCTCTGAGGCTTTGAAAGAGAGCATTAATAAAAATGAAGAGACTGTCAGAATGCTCATTACGGCAGAGGTGGAAGTTCGACAATTGCCAACAGACTTATCGATGATGCCGTCCAAGGTGGATAATGCGCCAAGAATTGATATCAAAGTTGGCGGTTTTGACACAGGAAAAGAGACTCCATCAAGGGTCTGCTATTACATGGAAGCCAAGAATCTATATACAAGTGATTTCCAAAAGACAAATCATACGGGTTATGTCTCTTCGACGTACTACGCAAAAAGATATATCTCTACAGGTATAGATCATTTGCTTAGCGGTTATTATCCTGAAAATACCATTCTATTGGGATATGTGCTCGTTGGGACAGTACAAGCCGCCGTCAACAAAGTGAATCAGAACTTGGTTAATGATTCCCGAGGGGCAGAAAATATCAATCTGCAAGTGTATGAAGAGTACCCGGCCTTGGTGTTAGGAGCCTCGGCACATCCCAAAGGAATGAGATTAGACCATTGTTTCCTGCAATTTTAGTAGTTTTTGAGTCGCCCGGACACGTCGGGTTCATGGCATAGCTAAAGCGAGCTTTGTTCTGCTCATAGCTCAAACGCAGATATCAAAGTTCAAAAGTTCAGTTTTTTTCGAACACGAATTCTTGAGATCTACGGAATAAGCGACCAAAGGTCGAGCGGCACGGATTGAACGGATAAGCAAGAAGGAGCTATGAACGAGAATATTCCCCCATATCTGGTGATGGATACGTGTTGCTTCAGCAACTACTATAAGACGAAAGAGGAGCGTGAAGAGGATAAGGAGAATATCCACTTCGATTACGATGCCCTTACGGAGTATTGCAAAAAAGAAGGGGTAAGGATGAATAGAAAGACTATGGTGGAGGCAAGATTCCCAACTTCCTCATAGATTATGTGAATCTGGGAGTGCTGGAGGCTGGACGTGGATTGCCGTTGGCATATATCACGGAAGACGGACCGTTTAAAGATATGGTTCGGGACTCGGATGATGCAGGATTTGCGGAGTCAAAGAAGTATTACGAGAAGTTCTGGAGAGGGTGAATTAAGGAGTTCAATAGTTCAAGGTTCAAGTAAATGTTGTTAAAAAGGTTGTGATATTACAACCATTTCAAAGAAATATTGTATCTTTGCACTCGGATTAATAACACTAGAGAGATATGAAGTATCTGAATATCAAGAAGGCATTGGAGGCTTGGAGGGCTTTGCAGCCGCTGAAGGAGAAGGACCGCGACAGGCTGAGCCGCAGGTTTACCGTGGACTTTAACTACAACAGCAACCATATCGAGGGCAATACGCTGACGTATGGCCAGACGGAGATCCTGTTGCTATTTGGCAAGGTGATCGGAGAGGCTGACGTGCGCGACGTGCAGGAGATGACGGCCAGCAACGTGGGCCTGAAGATGATGACCGAGGAGGCTACCGTGAAGGAGATGCCGCTGACGCAGAACTTTATCCGCACGCTACATAAAACCCTGCTGAGGGAGGATTACACGGTGTATCGTGACCTGCCGGGTGGTGTGCAGACCAGCTATACAGTGCATGCGGGAACGTATAAGACAAGGCCTAACAGCGTGATTACGCGTTATGGCGACCGCTTTGACTATGCATCGCCCGAAGAGACGGCCAGTCTGATGACTGACTTGGTGGACTGGTACAATGCCGCAGAGAAGGAGGGCAAGCTATCGCCCGTGGAGCTGGCGGCACTGTTCCACTACCGCTATATCCGCATCCACCCGTTTGAGGATGGCAATGGCCGCATAGCCCGCCTGATGGTGAACTTCATATTATGTCGGCACGACTACCCGATGATTGTGGTACGGAGCCGGAAGAAGAGTGAGTACCTGGAGGCCTTGCATCAGGCTGATCTGGCAGTAGGTCCCGTGCCCGCAGATGGTGCTCATGCGGAATTGAAAGACATTAAGCCGTTCGTGAAGTATTTCAACGAGCTGATGGCCACGGAGGTGTATAACGACGTGCTGTTTGTAAGCGAGCGCGATGAGAACGTATGGTGGTACGATGGTGAGCGGATTCAGTTCCGTACGCCCAACTACTCGAAGATACTCAGTGCAATGCAGACTCAGCCTACGCTGACGCTTGCGGACATGCGGGAGCTGACGGGCATCAGCATTGCTGCTATCCAGAAGCTGCTGGACCAGTTGCAGGAGAAGAAATACGTGGAGCGAGGTGACAAGGACGGCAGCTGGCGGGTGTATGTAACACAGTGAGGAGATTTGAGTTGAGTGTTTAGCGTTTAGTGTTTAGAGACAGTCGCACGATGCGCAAGTGTAGAGTTGAGCGTTGATAGTTGAGTGTCAGTTCGCAAGATAATAGTGCCGCCACAGGCGGAGTCCTGAATAACTTTAAACGTGCTACTCTAAACTTCAAAACAGACTCTAAACTCTACACTCTTAACTTTAAACTTTATAATATTATTAATTATGGAAGTGTTCGGTTATCGTAAGTTGGTTGCGTACCAGAAAGCAAAAGAGGTCGTGAAGCGTACATATAAACTTCTGAAGAAGTTTCCTTCGGAAGAGCGTTACGCTATGTGCGACCAACTTAGACGTGCTTCGGTCTCAATAACATCAAACATCGCTGAGGGAATAAATAGATTTTCCGTTAAGGATAAATCCCACTTCATCGAGATGGCCTACGGCTCTCTGATGGAAGTATCGTCACAATTCGAAATTGCAGAAGAATTAAATTATATAACTAGTGAAGAGCGTTTGAGTATGGATCAATTGGTTGATGATGTAGCCCGGCTTTTGTCGGGATTGCAAAAGTCTTACAACTCTCAACCAACCACTGACTCTAAACTCTAAACTCTCCACTCTAAACTATTTTATAAAGATGAGTGTATTTAAGGACAAAGTCCTCCTAATCACAGGAGGCACAGGATCATTTGGTAATGCAGTGTTGAACCGTTTCCTCCGTACAGACATTGGAGAGATTCGCATCTTCAGCCGCGATGAGAAGAAGCAAGATGACATGCGTCATGATTTCCAAGCAAGGATGCCGGAAGTTGCCAATAAGATTAAATTCTACATTGGTGATGTGCGCAACAAGAGCACGCTGAAGTACGCGATGAAGGGAGTTGATTATGTCTTCCATGCTGCAGCGCTGAAGCAGGTGCCCAGCTGCGAGTTCTTCCCGATGGAGGCTGTGAAGACCAATGTGATAGGTACAGACAACACCTTGGATGCGGCCATCGATGCCGGTGTTAAGTGCGTTATTTGTCTCTCGACGGATAAAGCAGCTTATCCTATCAATGCGATGGGTATTACCAAAGCAATTGAAGAGAAAATAGCAGTTGCAAAATCACGTCTCTCTGGTGACACGAAAATCTGCTGCACTCGTTACGGTAATGTAATGTGCAGCCGTGGTTCGGTGATTCCTTTGTGGATTGACCAGATTCGCAAAGGCAATCCCATTACAATCACTGAACCCAGCATGACTCGCTTTATCATGTCATTGGAAGAAGCAGTTGACCTTGTCCTGTTTGCATTCGAAAATGGTAAGAATGGTGACATTCTGGTTCAGAAAGCACCTGCTTGTACTATTGAAACTCAAGCTAAGGCCGTTGTTGAGTTGTTTAAGCATCAGGCACCTAATGAGCCTGAGATTCGTGTGATAGGCATCCGTCACGGTGAGAAGATGTATGAGACCCTTCTCACTAAGGAAGAGGCCGCTAAGGCTATTGATATGGGTAACTTCTATGCGGTTCCTGCTGACAACCGTGATTTGAACTACGACAAGTACTTCAAGGAGGGTGATGTGAAGCGGGCTACCATCGAGGAGTTTAACAGCAATAATACTCGTCGTTTGAATCTGGAAGAGACGAAGGAGAAGATTGCGTCTCTGACCTATATTCAGAATGAATTGAATGGTATTCCTAATCTAGTCTGATAGTTGAAAGTTGATAGTTGAAAGTTTAAAGTCAGTTGAATAAAGATGATAGTTGAAGGTTGAATGTTTAATGTCAGAAGGCGCAATGCGCTAGTTGAAAGTCTCTAGTCTTTAGATCTTTGAACTCAAAAACTGACTATGAACTATACACTTTGAACTATAAACAAAAAGCTAAGCAAGTATGGAAGTATTTGGGTACAGAAAGTTGATAGCTTATCAGAAGGGTAAGGAAGTAGTTAAGAGAACGTATCAACTTCTGAAGAAGTTTCCTTCGGAAGAGCGTTACGCAATGTGCGACCAGCTCAGAAGAGCTTCGGTTTCCATTACTTCCAATATTGCTGAAGGCGTAAACCGCTACTCTGTGAAAGACAAATCGCATTTCATTGAAATGGCTTTTGGCTCACTGATGGAGGTCTCTTCTCAGTTTGAAATTGCAGAGGAACTTGGCTACATTACGGTTGAAGACCGTATGAGCATGGATGAACTGATAAGAGAGGAAGCAAGGCTCCTGTCGGGTCTGCAAAACTCCTATAAACCATCCACTGACAACTGACTTTAAACTATACACATTAAACAATAAACTTTATAATTTTAATTTGATTTGATATGAAAGAATTCCAAAATAACGGAAAATTAAAATTATTAATCATAGTAGGTACCCGCCCGGAGATTATTCGCTTGGCTGCGGTTATTAACGAATGCCGTAAGTATTTCGACTGCTTGTTGGCTCATACCGGTCAGAATTATGATTACAATCTAAATGGAGTGTTCTTCAAAGACCTCAAGTTGGCTGATCCTGATGTTTATATGGAAGCCGTAGGTAATGACCTGGGCGAGACCATGGGTAACATCATTGCCAAAAGCTACCAGCTGATGGTGGAGGTGAAGCCGGATGCAGTTCTGGTGCTGGGTGATACTAATAGCTGCTTGTCAGTTATTGGCGCAAAGCGCCTGCACATTCCTATCTTCCACATGGAGGCCGGCAACAGGTGCAAAGACGAGTGTTTGCCCGAGGAGACTAACCGCAGGATTGTGGATATCATCAGTGATGTGAATATGGCTTACTCTGAGCATGCCCGTAGATATTTAGCTGATACCGGTCTGCCTAAGGAGCGCACGTATGTGACGGGTTCACCGATGGCTGAGGTACTGCACAAGAATCTGGCTGAAATTGAGGCAAGTGATATTCACAAGCGTCTGGGCTTGGAGAAAGGTAAATATATTCTGCTCTCTGCCCATCGTGAAGAGAATATTGATACAGAAAAGAACTTCCTCAGCCTGTTCAATGCAATCAACCAGATGGCTGAGAAGTATGATATGCCAATCCTCTACAGTTGCCATCCGCGCTCAAAGAAGCGTCTTGAGGCAAGCGGATTCCAGTTGGATAAGCGAGTTATTCAGCACGAGCCGCTTGGATTCCACGACTACAACTGCCTTCAGATGAATGCCTTCTGTGTGGTGTCCGACTCAGGCACCCTTCCTGAAGAATCCAGCTTCTTCACCAGTCAGGGGCATCCGTTCCCGGCTGTATGTATCCGCACATCGACCGAACGTCCTGAAGCCCTCGACAAAGGCTGCTTTGTTCTCTCCGGTATAGACACCAAAGGCCTCCTGCAGAGCGTGGATGTGGCGGTGGAGCTTATCAAAGATGCCAAGCCGGGTATTCCTGTTCCGGACTATGTGGATGAAAATGTATCAACTAAGGTTGTGCGCATCATTCAGAGCTATGTGGGTGTAGTTAATAAAATGGTGTGGAGGAAGGACGTGTAGTCCTTCCCGCAGATAACGCAGATATGGCAGATAACGCAGATTTATGACAGAAAACGAGATCTCTTATAAGATACGTGGTGCCATATTTAATGTGTACAACAACCTTGGGCCTGGGCTATTGGAGAGTGCTTATGAGACGGCATTGAAGATAGAACTAGAAAAGGAAGGTCTCTTGGTAGAGAAACAAGTGTATCTACCTATCGTCTATGGTGGTGTCACCATTCCTAAGGCATATAGGGTTGACATATTAGTAGAAAAGAAAGTAATTGTAGAGCTGAAAGCAGTACAGCATGTCAATGAAGTTTTTTACAAGCAGCTACAGACCTATCTTAAAATGACAGGGTTGAAGCTCGGTATTCTGGTGAACTTTGAGACAGACGATATTGCGTCATCTATTCACCGACGGGTAAACGGCTTGTAATCTGCGAGATCTGTTGAATCTGCGTAATCAGCGAAATTCGAAGAATTATGAAGATACTAGTAACAGGAGCAAAGGGGTTCGTTGGTAAGAACCTCTGCGCTCAACTGAATAATATCAAGGATGGCAAGGCGCGTTGCTATGGGGACGTGAGAGTGGAGGCTGTCTTTGAGTATGACCTGGATTCTACTCCCGAAGAGTTGGATCAGTGGTGTAAAGAGACTGATTTCGTATTTAACCTTGCCGGTGTGAACCGTCCGCAGAACCAGGAAGAGTTTATGCAGGGCAATTTTGGCTTTGCAAGCACGCTGCTGGATACACTGAAGAAACATAATAATACTTGTCCTGTGATGCTGTCAAGTAGCCAGCAGGCCAGTCTCACTGGCCGCTTTGGCAACTCTGAGTATGGCCGCTCGAAAAAAGCGGGTGAGGATTTGTTCTTGGAGTATGGCAAGGAAACAGGAGCAAGAATGCTGATTTACCGTTTCCCGAATTTGTTTGGCAAGTGGTGCCGTCCTAACTATAACTCGGCCGTAGCGACATTTTGTAATGCTTTTGCCAACGATTTGCCTTATACAGTGAATGAACCCAGCGTAGAACTGGAATTGTTATATATTGATGACCTCGTGGATGAAATGATTGCCGGCCTGAAAGGGGAGGAGCATAAGTGCGAGTTTGAAGGGCTGGATGTGATCCCTTCTGAGGCTGGAAGGTATTGCTATGTGCCCACCACTCATAAGGCTACACTTGGTGAAATCGTTGACTTGCTCAAGTCATTCGCAGCTCAGCCGCAGACCTTAATGATTCCGGAGATTCCGAGCAACTCGTTTGCAAAGAAGCTCTACAGCACGTATCTCAGCTACCTGCCCAAAGAGAAGGTCGCATTTCCATTGAAGATGAATGTGGATGACCGCGGGTCGTTTACAGAGCTGGTTCACACTTTGAATTGTGGTCAGGTGTCTATCAATATCTCCAAGCCCGGAATAACTAAGGGCCAGCACTGGCACAACACCAAGTGGGAGTTCTTCATCGTGGTGGCTGGTCATGGCCTGATTCAGGAGCGCAAGCTGGGTACAGACGAGGTGATTGAGTTTGAGGTCAGTGGCGACAACATCCAGTGCATCCACATGCTGCCTGGATATACCCATAACATCATCAACCTTTCGGATACAGAGAACCTGGTTACAGTTATGTATTGCAACGAGATCTTTGACCCTAACAAGCCTGATACTTACTTCGAGAAGGTATAAAGCTAATCTTACATGGTCGGAAAGATAATGAGAGGGGTATGGCAGTTCTGCTCATACCTCTTTTGGCCTCAATGGGGCAAGCATCATGATGCCTAATCTCACATTGTATATCAATGAAGCGGTCTCTGAATGACATAACACCTGTTGCAACATCGCATAACGCCGGCATGAAGCGGGTGCTGCTATCTGCCCAAGAGAGTGGTTGTGGTATCACCCAAATTGCCATAACAGACCTAAAGGCCGGTGAAGTTGCAGAAGCTCATGCTCACGCTGATATGCAGGAAGGCTTCTATGTGTTGAGTGGAGAACTGGATATCGTGTTGGATGGCGTCACAGAGCACTGCCAAGCAGAAGACTTCGTGTATGTGAAGTGCGGCACCAGCCATGAACTGAGAGCCGTGACGGATGTAAGGGTGATGACAATTGGATGTGAAGTGAAATGACACAAGATGAACGCTGGTTTGCCAAATACAATGAGGTGAAGACCTTCATTGAGACCCATCACCGCAACCCCTCCAAGCACGACCCCGAGGAACGCTTCAAGTACTACAACTGGCTCAAGCATAACAGGCAACTGATTAATGCTGGAACACTCAAACCTGAGAGGGTTGAGGCTTTCAAGGAATTGCTTGATTTGGGAGAGAAATATAAGCGTGTGAATCAATATCAATAGTCAAAGGGGGGCATAGGGATGTTTTTTGGAGAATACGAGAAAATAGAAGAGATTGGATACGGCGCATCAGGTTTTGTGTATAGGGTGAAGAAGGGTTCTGATTTCTTTGCTTTGAAAGCATGTACGGGTTTA
>JAFZIY010000011.1 GCA_017554105.1 Prevotella sp.
ACGAATATCAGGTGGCTATAGCTGCGGGGTCCCACCTCTTCCCATTCCGAACAGAGAAGTTAAGCCCGCCCGCGCCGATGGTACTGCAATGCAATGTGGGAGAGTAGGTCGCCGCCTTCTTTACTTTGGGCCCTGGTTCCTATCAATGGAGCCAGGGCTCTTTTTTGTATGGTTTATTATGATAATCTTATGGATTATTTTGTATTAAACTGTTTTTTAACTATCTTTGCATCAAGGTAATCATGAAAACTGTTTTATTAAATAGTAGTCATCAGTTATGCAAAAAAAGTTTTTAAGAACAAGGAACGTCATTTTGATAGTGCTCATTCTGTGCTGTCTGGGAGGTTGTGGCTTCGTTGCCGTTAAAAGTAACAGTGCCGAGAAAGACTATCAACAACGTATTGACTCACTGCCTGAACTAACTACAACATCGCAGATTCTGGACGCGGTGAAATCGCAACAGTCAAGGCTATATGTGATAAATAGTTACAAGTTCCCCAAATACGAACTTGTGAGTGACCCGTACCATAACCTTTCTGACGAATACCTTTACATCTCAGTATCGGTAAGCAGTAAAGGCGACGACGGCAAGTATCACGACGACTCCAGCCAAGGGAAGGAAGTATATGGCAAGTTGTTTTTCGACGATAATACCGAATTGCAAGACTTTAACAAGTCAATAGTTTCCACTGCCGGTGCAACTCACAACCGTACGCGTGGCAACAGCAAGTACTATTATGGACTGTTGAAACCCGACGCGGAACTTTCGTTCATTGCGGAACTCGGCAACAACCAGGCAAAGGTCTCAGGTCTCGACGGTGACCGCAATGTCGTAGAGGGTAAAAAAGAAAGACTGGTGTCAAGTTCTTCTACCGCGACATCATTTCTGTTGTATAACATTTTACTTGCTATTGCCATTGTAGTCTGTGCAATCCTGATAATAGCCGACTATCAGACTATCAAGGAGAAAGAACAGAAACGCCTCAACCGCCAGCGAAGCAAAGCTGGCCAAAAGAAGCACGAGGACTTTTTCAAAAAGAAAAACTGACAACTACATAAAAACGAGGGGATGGAACTCTCGTTTTTTATGTGTAAAGAACAGTTCACGAAATCACCATCTTAAAAAAAGTAGGTTGAAATGTTGTGAATATAGAAAAAAAGTTGTAAGTTTGCGAATTGAAAAACAACTTGGCCAAGATGTATAAGATAAGGAGAGCCCTCGTCTGGTTGCGTCGTTCGAGGCATAGCAGGGGATTTGGCGTGCAGTCGCCATGGGCTTATCGGTTTATCCGTTATGTCGTTAACGAGCATTATCCTTATTATTCTTATGCTTCCCTTGAGGATAAATGGAAGGAATCTAGCATGAAGGAGCGTAAGCTCTGCCGTCTATATTTCCGCATTTCAAATTATCTTCAGTCGCCGACAGTACTCGACTATTCTGATGCATGCGATATGTTTTCAGATTATGTGAGGTCTGGATGCAGGCATACTACAGTAAATAGTGTGTCGCCCGACTCGCCGATAGAACGTATTGACGAAGTCATGTCTGGCATGGAGAGCATCCCGTTCCTTCGCCTTGTGACAAAGGGCCATTACAAGACGGTGTTCGAGAAAGCCGTTACCAAGACCACCGAGCAGTCCCTCTTCATCATCGAGGGCATAAACAAGAGCAAGGAAGCCAAGGCATTTTGGAAAGAGATTGTCTCTTCGGAGCAATTTCCCACGACTTTCGACCTGTATTATTGTGGAATAATATTCTTTGACTTTAGACGTTATAAAGAAAACTATATAGTTAATTTTTAAATATTTGATACTATGCCTATAACAAGAGTTTACACAAAGACTGGCGACGACGGCGTTACCAGTTTGATAGGTGGAGTGAAGGTTCGCAAGACCAATGCACGCATCGAAGCGTACGGTACTGTAGATGAACTGAGTGCTCATCTTGGCATGCTCGCATCATGGATGAAGGACGGGGATGACAAGAACCTTATCATACGCACACAGCGTAATCTTTTCACTGTATGTTCCTATCTTGCTACAGACAAGACGAAAACACCCCTTGCACCTTCTTATACCCTGTCGGCAGAGGAAACCGACATATTGGAACAGCAGATAGACGAAATCAATGCCAGCATACCACCGCAGACGGCATTCATCTTGCCTGGCGGAAGCCATGAGGCAGCACTGGCACATGTTTGTCGCACCGTGTGCCGTCGTGCCGAGCGCAGAATTTTCTTCCTCGGAGAGTCCACAGAACTCGATCCTGAAGTGACTCATTACATCAACCGACTTTCCGACTATCTCTTTGTTCTTGCACGAAAACTCAACTTTATTGACGGTGTGCGAGAGAAAATCTGGAAGAAATGATGATTTTCGGGGTTAATCCTGTAAAATAATCTGCGAATTATTTTGTTTTATCTTCGATTTCTATTACTTTTGCGCATCAAAACGAATAATATTAACTAATAAAAACTTATAAGGCTTATGTATTGGACACTTGAATTAGCTTCGAAACTCGAAGATGCCCCCTGGCCAGCAACAAAAGATGAGTTGATAGATTATGCTATTCGCTCTGGTGCGCCGCTCGAAGTCCTTGAGAATCTTCAAGAGATTGAAGACGAGGGTGACGTGTACGAGAGCATCGAAGATATCTGGCCCGATTATCCCACAAAGGAAGACTTCCTTTTCAACGAAGACGAGTATTAAACACGACGATATAAAGTCGATGTATTGAATATCAGCGAGACAAGTTACAATGTTTGTCTCGCTGATATTATTTTGTTTAACCTATTTTTGATTCCTTGCTACTCTTCCAGCAACTGCTCCACGGTCACGTCCTTGCGCTGCTTGCCCTGCTTGTCGAAGAGGGCGACGAAGGGGATTGCCGAGAATTGGAACTTCTCTTGCAAATAGCCCCATTCGGAAGCGGTGATGTAGATGTGCTCGCCCTTGATATTGTTGGGTTCAAGGAAAGGACGGCACAGGTCAGGACTATCTGAGGTGACGTAGAGATACTTCACTGGTTTGTTCTTGTTGGCCTCCACCTCGTTGCGCATACGAAGCATCTCTGCACGACATGGGCTGCACGACATGGCCCAGAAATCAACATAGAGCACATTGCCTTTGTACGGTTCGATAATGCGCTGGAAAATGCTGTCGCCCTTGGTCATCGGCTTCTGCTCTATCACCTGTAGCTCGTTCTCCTTCACATAGTCGCGATAGGTCAGAACGGCACGACGAATCAGCTCAGGATGGGTGATATACTGCATTGTGTTGGCCACATCATCTGCAGCGTATTCATAATCGTCTTTCCACCATTTCAACATATTGAAGGCTTCGCGAAGCGTACATACTTGTAAGCTGAAGTTCGTGGGACTGAGATGTAACTTCTCAGCTACTTCACTATGGATTCTCTTCCTGATGTTATCGATAGACATGCCAAAATCGTTGAAGGGACGCATCAAGGTGGACTCCATCCTATTGAAGAAGAATTCATCGCCAGCAATCATCAACAGGGGATTGTCGAGCAGGTACTTCTCCCGTGGTGTCACGAAACTGAAATACTGCTGCCAAAAGGCTTCCCTGTCTATGCTTTTATTACCATCCACAAACAAGTAGTATTGGTGAAAAATGCTATACAGACGCTGCCGGATGATGTATGTGCGCAGAATGTCGGATGCCATCGGTGAGCAGTCCTTGAGTTCGGGCAAGCCATTGTTCATCTTCATCACCAAGGTGTCCAGTTTTGCTACTTGCTCGTCCTTCCACTTCATCAGCGCATCTGCTCCCTGTTCGCTGGATATCTCTACTTGCTGGGGAGGGAAGTATGCCATTCTAATCTTATAAGTCAGTTTGCTCACCTCGCTACTGACACCTGTGCCGCCTATGATGACCCCCTCTTGAAGTGTCGGCTTCGTCGTGTCAATCGTCATATCGACCGTATCGCCTGGACAGGCATAAACTTCTGCCAACGGATAGACAAGCACCATCATGGGGTAAGGCACATAGACGTTGAGTGAGAACGTGCCGTCAGGTTTGAATTCAATGAGGCTGGTCTTTTCCTTGCGGACAATGTAGTCGCGCATGATGACTTTGAAGCGACCACTCATCTGCTCAATCATCTTCGGGTCTTGTGCTATCAGGCGCCCTTTAATCACCACATTACCGCCATGCAGAAGGTCTTTGCCTACCTCCGCACTCGGATAGTTCATCAACTGTGGCACCTTCTGTTCCTTCTTCACTTTCTTCTTTGCCTTTGACTGAGCCTGCATGCCAAGAGGAACGAGAAGCATGGCAAGGAGGATAGTTAAGATTATTCTCTTCATTGCTTTCAATAATTTATGTGCAAAGATAGTACTTTTTTCTCAAAGCAATTGGGTATACTGCCTGATAATATCATTAAGAATAACGATTCTTTAACTTAAAAGATGTGAGCTCACGTTTTTTTAATGTCTTTCAGAAAATCAAAACATGCATAAATATAGGCTTTTTGCAGTGGTTTTTACCCATCTTGTAAGTCGTTGATACCAAACGAGTTACAAAGAGTATAAAAAACGGGGAACAAAGTTAATAACATTGTTCAACAAAGTTAATAAGATTGTCGAACAAAGTTAATAACATTGTTAAGCGATTTGATACCTCTTGCAAACCAGTTTGCATATAACCATCACATCACTGCATATTATTGCGCTTTTCTTTTGTGGAAAGTACCGTATCGTTTATTCAATTTTCAGGGCTTTCTGGATGAGCGGTTCCAGTTCCTCGGCATCGGTGGAGGTGGAGAGGATGGTGCCGTCGCGGTCGATGAGGAACATGGCACCACCGGCATTGTCGGCTCCGTTTTTGCGCCATACCAGATTCTCGTCGTTCAACTCCAGCAGGCTCTGCCAGGGATAGCCGTCTTTCTTGGCAGCGTTCTCCATAGCCTCGCGGTTACGCTCACGGGCAATGGCAATGACGGTGAAGCCCTTGTCCTTGTATTTCTCATAGATGGGAATCATGGCTTTGCTGTGACGACGGCAGGGACCGCACCACGAAGCCCAGAGGTCGATGAGGGCAACCTTGCCGCTGATAAGTGAAGAGATGGAAACGAGCTGGCCGTCGGTGTTGCGCACTGTGTAGTCGATGTAGGGCTTGCCCGGCTGTAGGCGGTAGGCTGTCTCGGCGGTGGCTATCTGGTCGTGAATGGGGTGACTGGGATATAAATTGATGAACTTGTCGTGATAGAGCGTCAGGTAAGGCTCCCACTCCGATGGGTCGAAGTTCACATAGTCGTCTGCATGTTTGAGGGTTTGAATGGCGTCAAGCACATCGTAGAGCGTCCAAAGCATGGGGTGCTCTTTGGCATAGGCGAGGCGGAACGGCCTAAGTCCATCGGTGATGCTGTCGCGCTGTTGCTTCAGTTGCCAGCCCTTCGTCGTGTACATTTCGTTCCTGTTCTGCATATAGTGGTTTATGATTTGACGGACGGAATCGACGTATGCCTGTGGCAGACTGTCCACATTCCACGTCTTCGCCTCATTAATGGCCGAAATGAAGTCCGCCTTAAAGAACTCTGCCCTGCGGTCTGGATTCTCCAATTGGTCATCGATTTCCCGAACAGGATTCCAAAAACGCACATCCTCTATGCTGTCCTTTGCGGCGTGTTTACGGCCTTCGTCACCATTGGTCGTGATGCGTGGCTTCTTGTCAGCAAACATCGTGACGTTCACATTGCAATTCTCGGCAAGGAACTTGCCCACGAACAATCTGCCCGTTTCGTATTGTTTCAGGAAGAACACATCATAGAGCCTTGGAAAGTCGGTCTCGATGTTGTAGGTAAAGTGTCCGTCCTTGGCTTTCACATGGAAGCGTGGTTCGTCCACAACACGCAGGTCTGTACCTGCCTCACAGATGATAATTTCGTCTCCCCACGCGTCGGTCTCCAATGTACCTTCGACGTGGCATTTCACTTGACCTTCGGTCTTCTTTTGTCGCGACTCGGCATAGTTGGAGTGAACTCCGCTCTGCCCTCGCTGCTCCATCACTTGCCCCTGCCCCGCCATTGCGATAAGGGTGAGCAATGCGGTGATGATGTGGCGCCATTCCACGATGTTATCAACATCGCAAAACCTTTCCTTCTTGTTCATTGTTCTTTGTTTTTTATACGTTTTGTGCTTCGAAGTTACAAAAAGACACACAAAGAAGCCCTCGGCGAAACCAAAAAAATGGTGCCGAGGGTGAAAGTCTCAACTTAAGTTGAGAGTTTTAGTTAAATATTACTATTTTCTATTTTCAAACGTGATGTCGCGGCGTATCTTGCTGATGGTGTTGGGATGGACGTTGAGGAACGAGGCGATATCCTTCAGCGAGAGCATCTGCACCACCTGCGGGCAGCGTTTGAGCAACTGATGGTAGCGGCCACGGGCGGTATAGCGGTAGTGATCGAGATTGCGCCCAGCCTGTCAGTGCGACGAGGGCGAGCAATGCGGTGAGGATGGTTTGCTTCATTTATATGTAATCTTGTATTGTCTGCAAATACAGGGGGCTATCGTTCCCTTAGAAAGCGTTTCAATAAAAAGGTGAGGAAGTACGGGAAAGTATAGAATTGACCGTTCCAACCGATATTCTTATATCCAAGCTTTATGCCGTATTTCACATCTGGATAGGAATCCCACTTGATAAGATTGTTCAACGAGGCGGTGGCACCATCTTTTGCTTTAACTTCCACAGGCACCAACGAGTCTGCGTCACGAACAAAGAAGTCCATCTCGATGGCAGGATTTTCGTGTTTGTAGAAATAGAGTTGCTCATAGCCCGACTTTCGTAGCATCTCGCCGACAACATTCTCATATATCGCACCCTTGTATGTCCCAAAGTTCTTGTTGGCGCGCAAATCTTCCTGTGCTTCCTCATCCAGTGAGGCAATAAGCAGGCCTGTGTCGTGATAGTATAGCTTATAATAATCGGTATTATAATTGCCTTTCAAAGGCAACTCAACATTGTTCAGACAATAACATACATTGACGACACCCGCTTCCTTCAACCAATCAACAGCACCTATATACTCCCTGTTTCTAGCACCCTTGGCAATTTTCGTAATCTGGTATTTCTTGTTGTCCTTTGCCAAGAAGGTGGAGATATGGTTATAAACGGCCAAGAGCTTCGCCTTGTCGGTTTGCTTGGCATATTTCGTTATGTCCTCCTCATAGTCTTTCAACAGTTGGCGTTGCAGTTTTAAGGTTCCTCCGAAATGTCCGTTATCGATATACATTTTCACGACCTCCGGCATTCCACCAAGACTCATATAGTCGCGGAATACGTTGGTTATGGCGTCCAACTCCAACTTAGAAAAGGGCTTAAGTTCAATCATGTGGCGATACAGGTCTTCAATCTGTTCCGGCTGATAGCCCTTTGCCCACAAGAACTCCTCAAAGTCCATAGAGAACATGTCGAAGTCATCTTTATAGCCAACGGCATTGGATTCTATTTCCTCGTAATAAATGCCCATCATTGAACCCGAACAGATGACATCATATCGCTTGTCCTGGCAAAACGACTTGAGCGAGGTGGCACAGTCGGGACACTTCTGCAGTTCGTCGAAGAAAAGCAACGTCTTATGCGGGATGAACCGCCATGATGGTTCCAGCAGCGAGATGTTCTTGATGATGGTCTCCACTTCGTATCCATCGTCAAAGATGGACCTGAACTTTTTCTGAAGTACAAAGTTAATCTCGATGACCGACTCATAGTTGGATTTGCCGAATGCTCTTATTGACTCCGTCTTACCTATCTGACGAGCGCCCTTCACTATCAGCGGCTTCCTTTTTGGATTGTTTTTCCAATCCAAAAGGAACTTATCTATCTTTCTTTTAAGCAGACTCATACTTAATAAATCACATTTTCGGCTGCAAATATAATAAATAAATCACATTTTTCGGCAATAACTATGATAAATAATCACATTTTTAATATATAATACTCATTTTTCTATACTTAGCCTTTGCCACATCTATTCGTTGCTTTTTATTTCAGCGCTTTTCCTATTTCATTCTTCATGTATTACTTTGCCATCAATGATAATTTTCTTTACTGGTTTACCATTGATGGTGATGCTACCGTCTTCATGCTTTTCAAAACCAGGCAGTTTACCGAATATATCTTCGTCGTCAGGAACATAGAACATCGATATGATTTTCTTGAATCGTCCATCCCATATAGTGGAAGGAACCAATTCTCGCATGGTTTTCAAGGGAAGAATGTTATTCTGTAGATAATACATGGCACATCCTTCCTCACCTCCATGCTCCTTTAGGTAGTTTGTAAGCATGGAGTCCGTTTCCTCCTCTGTATGGTTATTGCGAATATTCTCCACCAGTGCGTCCGCCCTAATCCATTGTCTATAGAAACCTGTTCCGCTCAAACAGGAAGAGCCGTTCATCACTTTCAATTCCGCCGTTTCGCCCGGAACAAAGGGGAAACGTATGTGGTTCCAGGCAGAATCATCGGGGGACGTGGCTATCACATCGGCCAAATATACATCATCAAGATAGGTGGTGAAAGAACATTCTCTTTCTTCGATGGGAAGGTTGGCAAGCCTATCCAATGGTTTACCGTCATGATTAAACACATGTATTAGATAGCCCGAATCGTTGACGCCTTCTGAAACATGAATGTTTAGACGAAAATTGTTATCTACAGAGGACACTTGTTGTGCTGGAACAGCCAACACATTCAGGCATAACGCCATAAGAATAAGATTTAGCTTTTTCATAATTCTATTTGTCTTTGATGATTTCCTTTAATTTCCGTTTTGCAAAATCGAGACTTCCATTGAAGATAACCACTCTCTCTTTGTTAAGTATAAGGACTCGTGGATATTTGCTTATTTCGCATCGACTCAATATGGGACTATTCTTGTCTATGGCATAGACAGGAATGTCGCAGCCTCTTTCGTTCACGATGCGGTAGCCGTCGCTGATAGTCTCTCCTTTGAGAAGACAAGCAAACAAAGATACGACTTCTATATTGCTGCCTTTGTATTCATCGTGTAATGCCTGAACATCTGGCATCTGGTTAATGCATACTCCACAAGCGCTATACCACACATCAAGTACAAGATAATCTGATTTAACCTCTGACAGCCTGAACGTATGTGTACTGTCAGATACCTCACAGTCGGCAAGATTAACCGCAAAGACAGGTTTGTCACCAAACCTAACCCATTCGTACCATTGCTTCTGCCCCTCCGTTATACCTAAAAGGAATAGCATGCCTAAAGCAAGTAAAAGCCATATCTTGCGGTAGCGATAGAAAAGCGCAACCGTGATGACTGCCCATAGTGGGAAGACTGTGGTTGGTAATGATAATAGAGAATCGCTTAGGAAGCAACGCAAAGACAACTCGAACATCCAAGGTGCCAACATCGGAATAAGTGGACGCCAAAAGCCTGCCCTTGGAGCGAATCTATGTAGCGCCCACCATGTCAGGATTGCAAATGCAATGCTGTGAGCGATTGTTGCCCAATAAAAGCCATAGGCCCTTATCGGTATGAGAATTCCCCAAACGGCCAATGACAACAACCAGAGTAGAAGTTGGTCTTTCTTGTTCATGTTCTTTGTTTTTTATACGTTATGTGCTTCGAAGTTACAAAAAGACACACTAAGAAGCCCTCGGCGAAACAAAAAAAATGGTGCCGAGGGTGAAAGTCTCAACTTAAGTTGAGAGTTTTAGTTAAATATTACTATTTTCTATTTTCAAACGTGATGTCGCGGCGTATCTTGCTGATGGTGTTGGGAGTGACGTTGAGGAACGAGGCGATGTCCTGCAAGTCGAGGTGCTCCACGATGCCCGGACAGCGTTGTAACAACATATTGTAGCGCTCACGTGGCTTGGTACGATGGAGGTCGATATAGCGCGAATGGAACTGGTTGAGGATGTGCTCGGCAATGACTGCACGTAGTTTCATCGTTTCCTTGCTTTGGTCGAAGAACTGCTTCATCTGTTCCCCCGTAACCCTGAGCACGCGGCTGGGCATCATCGCCACGATGGATGTCCGTGCAGGATGGGCGTAGAGGTATGCAGGGTAGTCGACCACGAATTCGCCCTCGAACGAGAACCACGTGATGTGTTCCTTGTCATCGCTGATGCCATGCGTCACATATTTGAAGCAGCCCTTGGTGACATAGGCCAGCCAGCGTGCCGGGTCTCCCTCGCGCTCCAACTGGTCATCTTTGCGGTAAGTGACTGCCTCGCCCTCGCGCTTGCAGAACTCACGCAGCGTCTCGAGGTCTAAACTGTTATTGCTGAATCTCTGTTCCATAATGTGTTAGAGGTTTTGTGAGTTCAAAAAGGCTTTGAACCTATTATAGCCAACAGTATACGCATAAATCGCAGACGGAATGAACTCTAATCTTACCGTTCTTAGTTGCTTTATACCACGTTTAGTTAACGATGTTACCAATGCTCTTTCCAAATGATTATTCTCCATGAAATACAGGAGAGACTTTAACTCTGCAGGCTTATCGAAATAACGGTCTGACCATTTTACCTCTACTGCCCAGTCGGCTTTTTGTTTTGCTATATCAATGCCTATAATATCTACTTCTCCAGGTGCTGTCCCCTTATTCCAATTGGCGTATTTTATTACAGACGTACGCGTTTGTAACCATTGTGCAAAGATAGCAGTTTCCACCATTCCTCCAATCGCCGGGTCGGTCTCTGTAAGTGGGGAAAAGAGAGCACAACGGAGTGAGGGATTAGTAAGATATATCTTAAACGATGTTATGCGCTGCATCGTTTTTGCATTAGCATCAACCTTATAAACTATGTTTATGAGGAATGCTGCTTCAAGATACATCAAATACTTCTTTAGCACCTCTTTCTTGATTTCCGATTCTCTGGATATTACTTCGTATGAAAATTCTTCTCCGGAATGATATGCGATATATATAAAAAGGCGGTTCAACTCTTGCGTGTCCTGTATACCGTACAAACTTGGAAGATCCCTGAGTAACACCTTATCTACAATGTCGTGTCGGATATATTGACCTGGATCTTGCCTCATCTTTTCTGAAAATACGATTTCTGGATAACCGCCAAAATTGATATAGTCAACAAAATAACTGTTAAGCTTTCCGATATCCAACGTGTCAACATATGAACTCAACGGGTCTTCATCATTTTTTGGCTTATTAATTATAATACTATTAAGATTAAGCAAATGTATATATTCATTGAAAGTCAATGGAGGTAGCATAAAATCGGTAAATCGTCCGGCACCACTTTCATTGCTTTTCATCTTCAATGCTGCAGCTGCGGAACCTGAAGCAATAAACTTGGCGCTTCGGAAAGTGTCTATCATTGATTTTAAATGGACTTCCCAGTCTTTCAGATATTGTATTTCATCATAGAACACATAATAGTCGTCTTGGGCATTGGCACTATTCAATGCTTCTTTTGCCAATGAAAAG
>JAFZIY010000001.1 GCA_017554105.1 Prevotella sp.
AATTAAATACTTTGATAGCAGAATGTACTGCATACGATTTCAAGTTGATGCTTGAAGAAAAGAAACCTAAAAGTTGGTTGAAGAGCGTAAGCGCTTTTGCCAACGGCTTAGGTGGTTCCCTTTTCTTCGGTATAGATAACGATGGCCTCGTCAAAGGTCTCGATGATGTACAGCATGTTTGCGAAGCTATCAGTAGTAAGATTCGTGATTACATGGATTCCCTGCCAGAGGTGGAAATGATTCCTCATGATGTAGATGGCTTACATATTTTACAGCTCAAAGTCAATGCAGGGCATTACACACCATATTACTACGTTGGTGATGGTCAGCGCATTGCCTTTGTCCGTGTTGGTGATGAGAGCCTTCCGGCCACGGCAGAGCAAATGGTACGTTTGGTACTGAAAGGTTCTAATAAAACCTACGATTCCCTTCACACGGATTATAAGGTTGAAGACTATGCTTTCACGATATTAGCAAATACTTTCAAAGACCGCACCAAACAAGAATGGGACAAGAAGTACCTATTATCATTTGGTCTTGTAACAGGTGCAGGGAACCTTACGAATGCAGGCGCATTGTTTGCTGATGACTGCCCATTGTGGCAATCTCGTCTTTATTGCACACGATGGGATGGAAAGGAAAAGGGCGATGCTATCAATGATGCAGAGTTCACAGGGAATGTCCTCATGCTACTCCGTGAAGCCATGAACTTTGTGAAATCTAACACAAAGAAAGGCTGGGAGAAGTTACCTAATGGGCGAAAGAACAAGCCAGAGTATGCAGAGCGTGCCGTTCTTGAAGCAATGGTTAACCATTTCATCCATCGCGATTACACTGTGATGGGGAGTGAAGTTCATCTTGACATTTACGATGACCGGCTTATTGTCACATCTCCTGGTGGAATGTACAATGGTATGCTGATACAGGATTTGGACATCAAAGATGTATCTTCCGAAAGACGCAACCCTATACTCGCTAATGTGATGGCTCAGCTTGACTATATGGAGAAACGTGGTAGCGGACTCACACGCATCTGTAATGAGACCAAAGCATTGGAAGGATATAAAGACGAACTGAAGCCTGTGTTCAAATCAACTCCGACTCAATTCCAGACCATCATTTTTGCCTCTTCCGACACCCTGAATGTCGGAGACTATGACGGAGACATGTCGGAGACGAAACTCACTGAGCGTCAGCATAAAATACTCAATCTTATCAAAGAATCTCCGACAATCACTGGCAAACAAATGTCGGAGACTTTGTCGGTGAGCCAACGCACCATCGAGCGCGACCTTTCTGCAATGCAAAAGAACGGTATCCTGAAACATGAAGGAAAGGACAATGATGGAATATGGATAATTAAGAAATAAAAGAATTTATGGAGAACATAATTGGTTCAATATGGAATAAATGGGATCTACACATCCATACTGATGCATCAGACGGGAAAGGGTCATGCCAAGAAATATTAAATGAGGCTGCTGCTAAGCACATCAAATGTATCGCAGTTACAGATCATCATACTGTTGCCAATGTTGATGTGATGAAAACTTTAGCAGCACCCATGAATATCTCCGTAATTTCTGGTGTTGAGTTTCGTACAGAATATGGAAAGGCCTCTGTTCATATAATAGGGCTTTTTCCAGATGAATATAATGGTATGAAACTTGATACGGAATTTTTGAAAGAAAATGTATTAAATCCACTTGGGATTACTCGTACTAAAATGATTCAAAAGGGGCGAGAATTCCTGAAAAAAGAAGGCCTATCAGAAGAAAAGTATTTTAAGGCAGGAATGTTTCAAGTACAGGTAGATTTCAAGCAAGCAGCAAATCTTATTCACCAATATGATGGTCTAGTCACCGTCCACGCAGGTTCTAAGTCTAATAGCATAGATGAAGAAATGAAACATGAAGGTCAGACTGCTAAAAATGTTTCTATTGAAGACTCTTTAGGGCCTGTAAAGGAAGAACTGTTCAATTGTGGATATATAGATATTTGTGATCTTACAAAACCAAAGGAATCTACTTTTTATCGGGAGACATTCGGAAAACCATCAATTACAACATCAGATGCTCATGAGATAAATGAGGTGGGAGAGAATGCGTGTTGGATAAAGGCTGACTTAAGTTTTAATGGGTTAAAACAGATAATTGCTGAACCTGAACGTATATCTTTTGAAGAACCTGATATATTAAATCGAATCAGGAAGAATCCAGACAAGTTCATTAAGAGTTTAGTAATTAGGCGAACGGACAATGCTTCTATGCCAGAAATATGGTTTGATAATATACAAATACCGTTAAACCCTGGCCTGGTTGCTGTCATTGGTAATAAAGGCAGTGGCAAAAGTGCTTTAACTGATATTGTGGCCTTATGTGCAAATACAACCAATCAGAATTGGGCATTTTTAACTCCTTCAAAATACAGAATGCCCAAGCCTTATAATCGATCTAAGCAGACTGAGGCTTTTCTCATGTGGTTTGACAATTCGCATTCTGCCATAAAGACGTTAGATATGTCATCAGATTTAACCCAGCCAGAACGTGTAAAGTATATACCTCAGAATTTCCTAGAAACACTTTGTACTACGGAAGACGATCACCAATTTGAAGATGAACTAAAGAAAATTATATTTCAGTATTTAGAGCCTGCACAAAGGTTTGGTCTTAATGACTTAGACAGCATCATAAATTATCTGACAAGAGAAAATACAGCTTCATGTAGCGAAATACAATCTCGAATTAAAAATGTCAACACTGTTATCATAGAGTTGGAATCAATGCTTGTTCCCACCTATAAAAGTAAACTTGAAAACGAGTTGAAATATAAGCAAGAACAACTGAGTAATGCACAGTTATCAAAACCGAAGGAGGTTGCTAAGCCTTCATTGGATGACAACCCTAACGCAAAGCAAGCAAAAGAAGATATAGAAAAGATTCAAGCCATTTGCAAACACCTTACCGCGTCATTGCAAAAATTGAGTGACGAGCGTAATGTGGTAATAAAGGCTTTGCAAGACATTACGGTTAGCAAAGAGCGTATAGAAAGACTCAAATCCCAAATAGAATCTGTAAAGAGGGAGATAAAGCCCCTATATGAACATAACAAATTGGATATTGATTCTGTATTGAGTATTTCTTATCACCCAGAGATAATAGAATCTAAAATATTAGATTTGAATGAACGACTAACGGCAATAAACAAGCAGTTAGATGCAAACAATTCCGACAGTCTCCAGTCCCAGTATGTTCAGGCATCACAACAATTGGAAGAAGCTAAGCAGAAGCTAAGTGCTCCAGAACTTGAATATCAAAAATATCTGAAAAATAAACAAGACTGGGAAAAAATGTTGGAGGAAATAACTGGCACCCCCGAAAAAGAAGGAACAATTAAGTATCTGCAAGCTCGTATTGATTATATTAATCATCAATTAACAAGCGACCTTAATTCCAAGATAGAATTAAGAAGACAATATGTTGAAGAATTGATGCTTAAAAAGCATCAAGTTCTGGAAACATACAATAATCTTTTTGCTCCTATCGTAAAATTCATTCAAGATTATCATGAAGAGTTGAAAGACTATCCAATTGAATTTGACGCTACATTTGCTATCCGAGATTTCAGCGAACGTTTATTCGATTATATTAGTCAACAGGCTGCAGGTTCTTACTATGGAAAGGAGCAAGGTGCTTCGAGACTAAAAGACAACATAGACGGTGTTGATATGTCCAACATTCAACAAATAGTTGATTTCGCCTGCCTTACTAACAATGACTTACTTTTTGATAAGCGTGACGGACAGAGTGGTAGTCGAATTGTTGAAGCACAACTGAAGAAAGGTCATACAAAACAAGAATTATATGATTTTATCTATGGGATGGATTATGTAATTCCCTTCTTTCAATTAAAAATGAATGGTAAACCACTTTCTTCATTATCACCTGGTGAAAGAGGTGCATTACTTCTTTTATTATACCTCTTTATCGATATGGATGACAAACCGTTGATTATAGATCAACCAGAAGAAAATCTTGACAATGAGAGCGTGTACAGATATTTGGTACACTTCATCAAGGCCGCAAAAAAGAAACGGCAGATAATCATGGTCACACACAATCCAAATCTTGCTGTCGTTTGTGATGCGGATCAAATAATTCAGATGAAGATAGATAAGATTAATGGTAATGAAGTGACATACGAGTCTGGAGCTATAGAGAATCCTAAGATGAACAAAGTCATTGTTGATATTCTTGAAGGTACATATCCTGCATTTCATAATAGAGATTGTAAGTATTTTGACAAAAGCGTATAATATAGAGATTACTCACTAGGAACATGACTTTATTCGAAGGAGAACAAAATGGCAGATACGAGACAGATCACCTTCATATGATTCTGAACGAACATATTGATTTCTCTGAAGAAGGTTTAGGTGATGATAAATCGTATAGTATTTTTGTGCATGAGTACGTACACTATTACCAACATTTTGCAACTCTTTATGGCTCACAATTCTGCAAAATGGCCAATATGCTTTTTATTGAAACGAGAGCTCACTTGGAAAATGTTGAAGAAATAGTGTTGCCTTTTGGTATATGGGAACATCACGAAGGAATTGCTAATTACAGGAAAAGGGTGAATGATATTCGTGGTAGTATTGATTGTAGTCATATAGCAGGAGACATAGAGATTGATAGTCGAGAAATAGAAATTGCAGATAAAGAGAAAAAAGCCGTCAAGATAGGCATCTATGATTATAGCGAAAATGAAGCTTATGAAGAAGGCTTTTATTTTGGCTACTATTGTATTATAGAAAGTATGGCACATATGATACAAAAGATGATTTATCCAGATGTCGAGCATAATCAAATACCCTACGAGGCCGTTGAAATAATTTGCGATTATTGCTGTCCTGATATAAAGGATGATGCACGACAGATGGTAACTATGTGTATGTGTGCTTTAATGTTTGAGAATCCCGGCGTAGGCTTTTTTGCTGTTGTGGATTTTGCCAAAGAGCACACAACTTTAAAAGGTCTGGCCTTCTTTCAAGAATTTATCCAAACTTCTTCTGTAAAATATAAAGGTGAGAAGCATTCGATGGATTATATTGGTCAGGAGATGCTTAATGAGTATAAATTATCTCTTCAAACCATGTGCGGGTGTCCCTTAGAGTATTATAATAAAGTCGTTGACAGTTATATACAAGATTTTCAATCAGGTATTTGTGGCTTATTAATGTGGTTATACACAGGTAACATAAATGACCGAAAACAATTTATGACCTTGGTTGATACTTATGGTTTACCATATATTGAAACACCCGAAAGGACCATTTTACCAAAGAACATCAATACAGGACATCCCTATCTCGAAACTGCAGCACTAGCTGGATTTGAACTAATTTTTCGTAGGTTACAAAAACTTGATGGGGATGAATGTCCTATGTATAGAGTATGTAAATTAGGGCGGTTTACAGATACAACTAATGTTGATGAGTTATGTGGTAAAGAGCAATGGAAGAAAGAGTGTGAATGCTTGATGGTTCATGCATTGAAATATTATAAACTTAAAGACAAGGATTTTATACCATAGGTCATATTATTGAATTTGCGTTTAAGAAAGTTAAAAACGTTAAATCTTCATCTTTTTTCAATCTCTATAGAATTTGCGTCATCACTTTTCTACCGTTTAACGTACAATTTGTTGATATAAAACAACTTGCAAATACTGGTGTTGCTCTGGCCTGACCTCCGTGACCATCGGCAGTTCCGTTAGGAGCATTGGGCAGCAGGCTTTTGCGGAATGCAGCAATCTGGAAGAGGTGTATTGCCTAGCAGAGAACGTGCCCAGTACAGGAACAAATGCCTTTGAAAAATCCTATCCTGAATACACGACACTCTATGTTCCCGCTGAGTCGCTGAATGCCTACAAAACCACAGAGCCCTGGAGCCTGTTCGGCACCATAAAGGTCATTAGCGGAACAGGGGAGGAGCCCACGAAATGCCCCACACCCACCATCAGTTATGCCAATAAGCAACTCACCTTCTCTTGTGAGACGGAAGGGGTGGAGTATGTAAGTGAGATTAAAGACGTTGACGTCAAGAAATTCTACGACAGCAGCATTAACCTCTCCGCCACCTACGAAATCAGCGTTTATGCCACAAAGTCGGGCTACGAGAACTCTGACATCGCTACGGCCACCTTGGTATGGACGGATGCCATTTTTACAGTAACCACTCCCGAGACTCCTTCTTCTGCAAAAGCCGTAACAGAGAGCGTCCCCGTGCTTATTTCTGCCCAGGGCGGAAACATCACCATAAAGAGTGAGCAGGATGGACAGCCCATTGCCGTATATACCATCGATGGCAAGGCCATTGGTGCAGCTATAGTAAAGGGAGGTCATGCTTCCATTGCCACCAACATGCAACGTGACGAAGTTGTCATTGTGAAGGTGGGCAGCAGGAGCGTGAAGATAAAGATGTAAACACCAAACCCTTCATTGGAAAGGGCAGTTTTATATTGATAAAAGAAAGCGGATACTCACAAAGGTACCCGCTTTCTTATTATTACGAGTGGCAATTTTTCTAGTTCTTAACAAATAGCTTGCCTATATCGTAGAGTTTGGAGAAATTTCATTATCTTTGCAGCGGTAATTGGATAGTGTTATGAAAAAGAATATGAAAAGAATCATTCTAACAGCCTTCACACTCTTGTTGGCCGTCACATCGCAAGCACAAATGCGCGTGAACAACCGTATGTACAACCCCGACCCGGCTCCTGTGGTTTCGGGCGACCGTCTCTATGTGTTCACAGGTCACGACCTGGACACGGCCACCTATTTCCGTATGCCCGACTGGCAGTTGTTTTCCACTACTGATATGGAACATTGGACGGATCACGGCGTGGTGCTGACTACCGCTAACTTCAAATGGGCTAAGCAGGGCGACAACGCATGGGCTTCGCAAGCCATAGAGCGTAACGGCAAGTGGTATTGGTATGTTGCAGCAGAGGACACCACAAAGCACCTGCACGGCATCGGTGTGGCTGTAGCCGACCGTCCGGAAGGTCCTTGGGCTGATGTACTCGGAAAGCCGCTCATCCCTGGCGACTGGGGCTTCATCGACCCCACGGTGTTTATCGACGACGATGGTCAGGCGTGGCTCTTCTGGGGCAATAACGGCTGCTGGTATGCGAAGTTGAACGAAGATATGATTTCTATAGACACCAGTTTTGCCAACAACGGCATCTGTGATATGCGTCCCATGCTGGACGATGAGGCTCAGTTCGGTCCGAAATGTATGAAGATGGACTACCAGCTCCACAAGAGAGTGATGAAGACAGGTTTCGAGGAAGCCCCGTGGATATATAAGATTGGCGACACCTACTTCCTGGAATATGCCGCAGGCGGTGTGCCTGAGCACTGGGCTTACTCAACAGCAAAGAGCATCCACGGTCCGTGGCACTACGAAGGTCGTATCACCGATGAGTCGCCAGGCTCCTTTACTATTCACGGCGGTACCATCGACTTCAAGGGTAAGTCATACCTCTTCTATCACGACGGCATCCCCTCAGGTGGCAACGGTTTCCGTCGCACTACTGCATACCGCGAGTTTCAGCGTATGAAGGACGGTCGCATTCCCAAGATAGACATTCAGGAGAAATAACGGTTATGTTTTAAGGTCATAATCTTCGAAGGACAGGCAGCGTACATTTACCTACGTCCATAGACTGGTGATAAACATCGGACTGGCATCGTCGGCTTTCTTGAATCCGCACGACTCATAGAAGTCGAGTTCTTCGTTATAGGCAACGATGACGATGCGCAGATATTCCTTATAGTGCTCCTTTATCATCTCAACCAACTTTCGTCCGATGCCCAGATGCTGGTATTCTGGACGGACGAGCAGATAGTGGACGTAGGCAGTCATGATACCATCGTCCATCGCACATATCAGGCCTACGAGTTGGTCGCCGTCCCATGCTGTATAAACCGTCTCGAAGTTCTGCATAGCCACCACCAGTTTCTTAGGATAGTGACCGGAAGACCATTCGACGGAAAGGAACAGAGACTCCAAGTCTTCCTTCCTGAATTCATGTATGTCCTTATATGTTATTTCCATAGATTCTCTGTATTTGCTGGCAAAGGTACGAATTATCTCCCATATTATATAAACATTGGAGATTCTTTTGGTATTTATATGGAGAAGATACCTACTTATGATTAATCTGTTTTTTGAATGCATCTTGAGGATATGACGGGGAAAAACCCTAACTTTTGAGTATTGCAGCATATTCTTATTCCTCGTACCTTTGCCATCGAAAATGGCGAAGATGCTTTCGCTCGGCAGAATGAGAGATCACTCTCTTTTGCTCTCGCTTAATCGCATCATTGCCCTCGAAAATGGCGAAGATGCTTTTGCTCTCGCTTAATCGCATCATTGCCGTCATAACCAGATTAAAGTCATATAAATTATAATGTTAATGAATGCAACTATCGTAGTTTATGGTTCCTCTACAGGAACGTGTGAGGCAATCGCAGAGAAGATAGCCCAGAAATTAGGTTGTGAGGTCATCAATGTGCAGGACCTCACAACCGACATCGTGAGTAACAATAAAAACCTGATTCTTGGTACCTCGACATGGGGTGCAGGTGAACTGCAGGATGACTGGTACGACGGACTGAGAGTACTGCAGGATGTGGATCTTTCGGATAAGACCATTGCCCTTTTCGGTTGTGGCGACTGCGAGTCGTACAGCGACACCTTCGTGGGCGGTATAGGTGAGTTGTATAATGGTATCAAGGATAGCGGTGCGACCTTTGTGGGAGCCGTTGACACAGATGATTATACCTTCGATGACTCCGAAGCCGTGGTGGACGGCAAGTTCGTGGGACTGCCCCTTGACGACGTGAACGAGGATGACAAGACTGACACGCGTATAGAAGCGTGGATTGCCGAGATTTTACCAAAACTCTAAACCATTCAGGTGTATGCAGCAGACGATAGAAAAACAGACGTGCCAGATGGCAGTTTCCTCAGAAGAAAAGGTACTTGCGAACCACATCTATGAATATAAGAAAGGTGTGCGCAGAATGATACTCTTCACTTGCAACCGTCGTTTTGAGCAGCAGGTATGTCGTCGTCTGTGCCGCCAGTCGATTGACTACGTGGTGCAGCCCGCTGGCAAGGAGAATGTGAACTTCTACTTCGGTCGCAAAGAGTGCCTCGATGCCATACGTCTGTTTGTCACTCGTCCACTCAACGAACTGTCGCCTGAAGAGGACTTTATCCTCGGAGCCATGCTCGGCTATGATATCTGTGCACAGTGCGAAAGGTACTGTGAACGTAAAGGCAAGTGTGGAGAATGCCAGCATGCGCAATAGACATTTCAGGTACAATGAAAATTCATAATTTAGTAAGGAAGGCTTGCCGAAAGGCAAGTCTTGCCATATAAGGACTTTTAATCATTAGAAATATGGAAAGAATACAAAAGATTGTGACGCTGTGGCTGATGACCATTTGTGGATTTGCCTGCCACACGTTGACCGATGTGCTGCCAATGTTCTGGGGTATGAACATGGCGGTTGTTGCCACTGACGGCAACGTGGACTATGGTATGATTGTCTTTATGATGATTGTCTCGTTTCTCATTCCTGTCTGCGGTTTGTTCTGTCTGTTAACGGACTGCAAGGCAAAGCTATTACGAACAATCAATGCTGTATTGGCAGTACTTATCGGTCTGTTTAATGTGGCCCATGCATGTATGGAATTGCCCTCTGAGAATGCAGGGCAGTACATTATCATGCCTGTGATGATTGTCATCGGCCTTGCGCTTGCCTGGCATTCCATCAAATATGTTAAGGAGGGATAGGCTATGGGACTCATAAAAACGTTATTCACTAATTGCGCCCATCCGAAAGGACGGATGGGACGCGCTATGCTGAAGTTTATGAATCTATGTCATGCACCACTGACAAACTGGGGATTAGGTCTTGTTGACATTCAGGACGAATGGACAATGCTTGACATCGGTTGTGGTGGCGGGGCGACGTTGAGAAGACTTCTCAAAAGGAGCAAGAACAGCATGGTTTATGGCATCGACATTTCAGAAGAGAGTGTGGTAAAGGCCATCAAGGTAAATGCAGATGTAATAGACAAACAGGTATTTGTTCAGCAAGGGTCAGCAGCAGAACTACCTTATGAGGACAGAAAGTTTGACCTTGTGACGGCTGTGGAGACTGTCTATTTCTGGCCGAACCTGTCCCGTTGTCTGCAGGAGGTGCACAGGGTACTGAAACCTAGTGGACGTTTTGCCATCATGGTCGAGGTGATTGACACGAATTCCAAGTGGACGAGCGTGGTGGATGGAATGACGGCTTACACGCCTGATCAACTGAAAACCCTACTTGACGATGCAGGGTTTGTACAGACGGAAATCCATCGGAAGAAGCCATCGTATGCCACGATTCTTGGCGTAAAACCATAGCGGAAGTAACTTTGCAACCGGTTGTAAATCGACATCCTCGACTTACATGTAGAGGGCGTCATAGTCTATTTCAGGGCAAGGAAAAGATAGTAATTGTATATAATTCAATTTTTTGTTGTAATTTTGCAACATGGATTTACAGGGTTTCTTCATTTCGCTTATGAACGTGGTTTGCGAGATGGCTCCCTACTTGCTGTTGGGATTCTTCATCGCAGGGGTGCTGCATGTGTTCGTGCCCCAGAAGTTCTATGCCAACTATCTGTCGCGCAAAAACAAGCTGTCGGTGCTATGGGCTGCGTTGCTGGGCATCCCCCTTCCATTGTGTTCATGCGGAGTGATTCCCACGGCTATCGGTCTGAGGAACGAGAAGGCATCGAAGGGAGCCATCGCCTCGTTTCTCATTGCCACACCGCAGACGGGCATCGACTCCATCCTGGCCACTTTCTCGCTGATGGGATTGGGCTTTGCCATTGTCCGTCCCGTGGCGGCACTCATCACGGGTGTCTGCGGTGGACTGCTGGTAAACCGGCTGGTTCGTGAGGATGACTTGACGGAAGAATCCAATATCTCATGTCAGGTGGAACGTGGTAACAGGTTGTGGCGGGTGCTGAAGTATGCCTATTATGACATGATTCGCGACATCGGTCTGCGCCTGCTTATCGGACTTATCGTGGCGGCATTGATTCAGGTCATGGTGCCCGACGAGTTCTTCCTATCGTTCGGCAGTCAGCCGCTGTTGCAGATGCTGGTCATCCTGGTCATTGCCGTGCCGATGTATATATGCTCTACGGGCAGCATCCCCGTGGCTGCGGCACTGATGATGAAGGGACTCTCGCCGGGTGCGGCACTGGTGATGCTGATGGCGGGGCCTGCGGTCAATCTGGCCTCCATCCTCGTGGTTCATAAATCTATGGGACGCCGTTTCACCTTGATTTATCTGATGACAATCGTGGGCTTCGCCGTCCTCTTTGGTCTGATTCTTAATGCCACCGGCTTTGATTTCTCTGCTACCGTTCATGACGCATGCTGCATAAATGCATCGGCTCTGCCCAGCCCATTTAAGCTTATATGCGCTACAATATTAACTCTACTAATATTATTTGCTCTAATGATGAAACTGTTCAGCAAGCTTCGTGCAAACCGAGTGCCATCGAGCTTGCTCGGAATGGCCGAGGTGCAGCCGAAGGTATTCAAGTTTACAACCAAGAAACCGTTGGACTCCGACGTTGTGGTTTATAGGGTTGAGGATATGCATTGCAGTCATTGCGAGGCTGCTGTAGTCCGTGCCGTGGAGGTTGTGCCCGGCGTTGAGAAAGCCAAGGCTAGCGCTTCTGCCAACACCCTCACCATCAAAGGTCCCGCCACGGAAGAAGCCATCCGCTCGGCGGTAGAAGGGGTTGGCTATACGTTCAAGGGACGGAGCAGTGATAGCAAAGCTAAGCAGGCTTGAACTTTGTCGAGTCGCGACGGAGCGTTTCAGTCGGAATGAACAGCAACGCCATCACAATCGCTAATATTTCCCTTTTATTTCCTCAATACGTTGTTTGGCAAAGGCCTCCATCTCACTGTCACCACACTGTGCAAGTTTGTTATAGTACTTCAGGGATGATTTTTTATCTCCCAACGTGTAATAAATCTGAGCAATGTTTGATGTTACAACCACATCATCAGGAGCATCTTTATGAATTGACAGGAATATTGGCAATGCTTCTGAATAACGCTCAGAAATGGCAAGCAAGGCTGCTTTGTCTGAGCGGAATACAATATCAGCAGGATATAACTGTAACATCCATTCGACTAATTGCAACGCATAATCTTCTTGGTCTGTATCATACAGTCGTGTGAAAAAGTCCTGCATACTGTCTTTTAAAACGTTCTCAGCATCATCTAATGGCTGATTCAAGGTCCAAAGCCATTTGTTCCCGTTCTCCTTCGAACGATCTAATACATGCCGCAGTTCCTGCATGACCTCGGAATAAAGATTTTGCCTGAATAGCATTGTTATTTTACCAAAAGGCAAGTCCAGTCTGTCAGGAAAGAGTCTGATGGCTGTATCCAGTTTCTGGAAGCCTAACTGTAAGATAGAATCATTATATGTCGTCATTCCATACATGTATCCTGCCACATTACCAGTGCTGTCTGTCAGTTGGAGAGATTCCTGGTTATCTTCCGGAGCCTCCTTGGTGAGGGTGATGGCTTCGGTCATAGACAACTTTATGTAATAGTTGTACCATGCAGCATATACATCCGGCGATTCCGGCTCGGCATTTTCCCACTCTTCTATCACCGCCTTCAACGCATGTACGTCACTGTCATGAACACAGGTCAGATATTTCTCATACCAATTGTTTTGGGCATTGACTGCCAACGCCACGAGGGTGAGCAGCGAGGTTATGATTGTTTTCTTGTTCATATAGATATATTTTTATGGTCTTTTTGCTAATTATATTGTAAAGATGGTGCTCATTGGATTTTATCCTTCGTTTTCTCAAACTTAAACAATCCATCCTCTTGGTCAAACTGCTCTGGCATATTGGGGTCTGGATGATGCTCATTGAAGAACTCAACGGCATGGAATCCGCATCGGTTGATGTAGAAGTGGATATTGCGACGGTCGAAATACGGGGTGCAGGTTTCCCATACCTCAATTTCTGGATGCATATCCTCTATCGCTCTCCAAATGGCCTGACCGATGCCTTTGCCCTGGACACCCACCTTCACATAGAGAAAAGCGAGCTCGCCTGCGGTCTTATGGATAGAAAGTATGGCACCGCCCACACGCTGGCCATCCTCATCGATGGCTTCGTAAGATTTGGCACCTTCAGCATTCAACGAACGATAGAAGTCCTCGTCAGGCAACACTTGCCACTGGTTTGTCTCTTCAGCATCTTTGTTATATGCCTCGAAACCATGTTGGAAAGCTTCTTGCATTTCCTCCTTGAAAGCTATGATATGCTCATCAGAGAGTCTGACAAGTTCTATTGGGTCTTTAAAACCGAAGAACTCTTTCAGGCCTTTTTTACTCTTCAGGTCTTCAACGGTAAAACCGAAGTGGGAGGCTGAGGCAAGTGTGATGACGTGTTCAAGAAAACTGTCATACGACAGACTGAACCACTCCTGCGGAATATCAACGGTGATAGTACCTCCGCCGTTGTGGCTGCCCTCGTTCCACGCCTCATCGAGTTCGGCTTCATAGGTCCCGTCGTCCCTTTTGTTGAAGCAGTACCACGATGCCCATTCTTCCATTCCTTTTACATACCTTCCTTCGTAGTACGGTGCAGAATGCGACTTCGGCGAATAGGCAGGGTCGCCCTTCTTCGCATCCCTGTGATATATCATGAATTTCTTCTTTTGCATAAAAAAACACTTAAGTTTACCTGCAAAGATAGTGTTTTTTGGAGATTATTCGCTATATTTGCATCGAATATTAACAAAACTTTATGAAGAGATTAGCATTATTAATGGCGATAACGCTCAGTATCACGATGGGCTCCGCCGCAAAGGATAAAAAGAAAACGCAACAGCCACTTAAGCCAATGAATGAGTTTGTCAGTGAACTCATGGATAAGATGACTGTTCAGGAGAAGATAGGACAACTTAACCTCCTGCCATTGGGAGATATACAGACGGGTATCTCGGAGAACAGTTCCGTTAGTGAGGCGATTCGTCAGGGACGCTTGAGTGCTATTCTCAATCTGAAAGGGGTAGATAATATCCTGAAGGTTCAGAAAATGGCCGTTGAGGAGTCGCGACTGGGAATACCTCTTATCTTTGGTATGGATGTCATTCACGGCTATGAAACGATATTCCCCATACCGTTGGCACTGGCTTGTTCGTGGGACATTCCCGCCATTGAGCAGAGTGCCCGCATAGCAGCAAAGGAAGCCACTGCCGACGGACTCTGCTGGACTTACAGTCCGATGGTTGACATCAGCGTTGACCCACGGTGGGGACGTGTTGCCGAGGGCGCCGGCGAGGACCCGTTTCTTGGCTCGCGCATTGCCGAGGCTATGGTACGCGGCTATCAAGGCACCCCCGCTTTCAATTATCAATTCTCAATTTTCAATTTGATGGCTTGCCTCAAGCACTATGCCCTTTATGGTGGCTCGGAGGCAGGACGCGACTATAACACGGTTGACATGAGCCGTATCCGTATGTACAATCAGTACTTCTCACCCTATAAGGCTGCCGTTGAGGCTGGGGTGGGGAGTGTTATGTCATCATTTAACACGGTCGATTACGTGCCTGCTACAGCCAACAGATGGCTGCTTACCGACGTGCTGCGCCAGCAATGGAAGTTTGATGGCTTTGTAGTAACTGATTATGGTGCAATCAACGAGATGATGAATCACGGACTTGGCAATCAGCAGCAAGTGGCAGCACTGGCCCTGAAGGCTGGTACCGATATGGATATGTGTTCCGAGGCCTTCACGGCTACGCTCGAGAAGTCGCTCCAGGAGGGCAAGGTCACAATGGAAGATATCGACCAGGCATGCCGTCGTGTGCTCGAAGCCAAGTATAAGCTCGGGCTCTTTGCCGACCCTTACAGGTATTGCGATAAGTCGCGTCGGGCAACTGACATCTATACTCCGGAACATCGTCAGGCAGCCCGTAATCTGGCTGCAGAGACGTTTGTACTGTTGAAGAACGATAACGTGCTGCCGCTCAAGAAACAAGGCACCATAGCCCTTATCGGTCCTCTGGCTGATACAAAGAGTAACATTCCTGGTTCATGGGCACCTACCGCCACCTATCAGTATCCGACGTTGCTTGACGGTATGAAGCGAGCGCTTCAGGACAAGGCCACGCTGCTATATGCTCAAGGCAGCAATATCTGTCGCGACTCCGTGCTGCAGGCCGATGGTTCTTTCAACCATTTTATTCCACGTGGCGACGATGCTAAGATGAAACAGCAGGCGCTTGAAGTGGCCCGCAAGGCCGATGTCATTGTGTGTGCCATGGGCGAGTTGCAGGAGATGAGTGGCGAGAGCTCCAGTCGCAGCAATATTGAACTTTTTGATGTTCAGCGAGAACTTTTAGAAGAACTGTTGAAACTTGGTAAGCCTGTGGTACTGCTCAACTTCGCAGGTCGTCCCACTGTCCTGACTTGGGAACAGCAGCATGTGCCTGCCATCCTCAATGTGTGGTTTGCAGGCTCTGAGACGGGCGATGCCATCTGTGACGTGTTGTTTGGCGATAAGTCGCCGTCAGGCAGACTCACAATGTCTATGCCTCAGAATATGGGACAGATTCCCGTTTATTATAATCACCTGAATACTGGCCGTCCGGTAGGGGAGGGCACCCAGAAGTTCGTCAAGTTCCAGAGTAATTATCTCGATGTACGTAATGAACCTCTATATCCATTTGGCTATGGTCTCTCGTATACCACATTCGAGTATAGTGACGTGACGCTAAGCAACAACCAGATGACAGTCGATGGCGCCATCACCGCTTCTGTCACTGTTAAGAACATGGGTGGCTATGATGCTGACGAAGTGGTGCAACTCTATATCCGTGATGTCGTGGGCTCTATCAGTCGCCCTGTTAAGGAACTAAAGGGCTTTCAGCGCATTCACCTGAATGCTGGCGAGTCACAGACCGTCACGTTCGAGATTACCCCCGACCTCTTGAAATTCTATGATTATAATCTCGATTACGTCATCGAACCGGGTGACTTTGATATCATGATAGGTCCCAATAGCCGTGACGTCAAGAAGAAGACAATAACTATATTGTAAGGGAACTATTAGCCAAGTCTTTCCGCATGTGCAGGATATCCTGTACGTTATTAATAATGCTGATAATACCCATCGTCATCAGCATAGAGAGGGCTGTGGCTACAATTATCCTGGAGTTTTCGGTAAGCCATAGCAGGAATCCCGTCTGAACCCGGAAATTGAAGAGAGGTATATCGGCAGGTGTAGAAAGAACCAATGCGATGGAGACAGCACCACTGATGACACCAATCACGAAAGCTGCTACCATCACCATCTTATAGCGGCGGATAGTAGCCTCCTGGTGTTGTCTGATATACTCCACGGCCTCCAGACGCTTTGTGAGTGCTGACATGAAGTCGTCTTTGTCCGAGAAATGTGGTTTCTGTGAGAGGAAAAGCTCCTCAAGTGCTTTATCTTTTGTCATATCCATTCAATTATCAATTATCCATTTTCAATTGCTCCCTAAGCCTGTCCCGTCCTCGTGATAGTTGCTTCTTGACGGCATCCTCAGATGAATCGGTAATAGCCGCTATCTCTTTGATGTTATATCCGTTGAGATAGAACAGTGTGATAGAAGAGCGTTCCTTTGCGGGCAGGGTACGCAGAGCCAGGTAAAGGTCTTGGTTCTCGAAAGAAGAGTCGGCATAAGCCCCCCTCTCATCCCCCCAAAGGGGGGAGGCAAGTGTCCGTGCCTCGTCGATACTTTCCGTGCAGCGAATGCTTGCCTTGTGATTGAGGAACGTGTTATACGCAATCTTGAAGATCCAAGAGCGGAACTTCCCTTTGTCCTGATAACCTGCCGACGAAAGGTAAGCCTTTACCAATGCGTCCTGTGCCAGATCATCGGCTTCACCCTTGTTTCCGCAACAGAGGGCGAGCAAGAAGCCTCGTAGTGCCTCTTGCTCACGTTCCACGTATGATATGAATACTTCGCGTGTCACGGGTTATACCTGTTCTAACAGTTTTGCTTGCTCTGCCTCTATCTCTTTTGCCAGCATCTTCTTTCCTACATGGTAGTTGACAAGGAGGGCGATGCCTACGCCAAGCAGTACTATACCTGCAAAGCAGAGCATATTGTTGTCAACGACACTATTTCCACCAACATAACACAGATAAGCAAAGTATCCTATAAATCCGAGCCCAAGCATCAACGTGATACAACCTGCCAATAGTTTGCTGAGCAGCTTTTCCTTCAATAGTTTCTTCTTAGGCGAAATCTTCGTCATCAACTCTTCGAGATCCACGTCAGGATTCTTCTCGATGG
>JAFZIY010000012.1 GCA_017554105.1 Prevotella sp.
CACGAGGTGATGCAGGAGGATGACAATCCACCCATCGGTCTGCTGCTTTGTACCGACTATGGCGAGACCACTGTGCAGTATGCCACCGAAGGCCTCTCACAGAACATTTTCGTCAGCAAGTACCGATTGCAACTGCCCTCCGAAGATGACATCCGCAAATACATGCTGGAGAATATCACAGAAGAGCAGTTTAAGGCGATGATGGAAGAAGAGAAGTAGAAAGAAAAAGAAAAAAGATGGACTACGACGGCAGATTTATCATGCAAAAGACGGTGGACTGGTCGCTGTTGAATGACGGGATGACCATTCCAGTGTCGGCATGTGCGCTGCTGAAGGCTTGGGACGAGTCCATTTTGACGCATGGTGCAGGCAAGGACATCAAAGTGCTGATAGATGGCGAGCTCTATGATGCCAAGCTGAAAAACCAAAACTTTGAACAGAGCAATTGGACAGGACATAAGGATGTAATACAGATTCGTTACGGGCGGCAGTCGGCTTTGGCGGTGAAGTTGAGAGTCGTATTCAAAAAAAGTTACGACTACCTGTTTGCACAGAAACAGTTACTGGGCAAGAGCAAGCGGCAGATTCTGCTGCCTGATGACATTCACGAATACATGCGGCTGTATCTGACCACATCGAGCGATGTGCTGTGCATGGAATGTTGTGCTGATGCCGACTATCAGCAGTTGGCGAACACTCTCAACGCTGTTCCTGAGGAGGTATATGAAGCAAGCGATGACGACAAATTCTTTATGGCAGACAAGACGGCCTCTGTGGTTCAGAAGGAATTGCTTGTGAAGTACCGCAAGATAGACCGCAGCATCATCCGTATGCTCAAGGAGTTTTACGGTTATCGCGACGAGATTAGCGGCGAGAAAATTGGAGATCAGTACGGTGATAGCGTGGTGGAAGCTCACCACATCGACTACTTCACCCGTTCGCAGAACAACGATTCCACGAACATCATTATCATCAGCCCCAACTACCATCGCATCATCCATAAAAACAACCCACACTTCAACCGCAAAAAGTTCCAATTCGAGTTCCGGAATGGTGAGGTGTTGAGACTGAAGTTGTATGAGCATTTGAAGTAGTTAAGAATTAGAAAGCAATATGATAGATAAAATCATTGTCAAACAGATTCTTGAGACAGCTCGAATAGAAGACGTTATTGGAGAGTTTATTCCACTCAAGAAAAAGGGAGAGAACTTCGTAGGAGTTTGTCCGTTCCATCCTGGGAAATACTCTTCTTTATCTGTTTCTCCTTCCAAGCGCATTTTCAAATGTTTCGCGTGTGGGGAAGGTGGCAATGTTATTTCATTTTTAGAAAATTACAAACATTTTTCCTACAAGGAAAGTTTAGAATGGTTGGCCGACAAATATAAAATAGAGCTTTATCATCAAGAAGAATCAGATTGCAACAAAAAGGATACATCATCTATATCTATAGCATTCATTGATACCGAAGTTGGCTTTGACAGCCAAAAAGTGCAGGACTATGGGGCTGTGCGGGAGGATGGTGCGGTGCTACATACGCAGTCGGTACAGGATTTCAATGCTTTTGTATCAAAGTGCGATACGATTTGTGGACACAATATCATCAAGCATGATTTGAAGTATCTTCAGTTGCAAGAAAACCATACCATTATTGATACACTCCCACTTTCACCGTTGTTGTTCCCTAGAAAACCTTATCACAGGTTGGTGAAGGACGATAAGTTGCTGGTGGACGAGTTGAACAATCCTGTTAATGATGCGAAAAAAGCGAAGGATTTGTTTCTTGACGAAGTGGCAGCATGGAATGCGTTGTCGCCTCAACGGCAGATCATATATCGGTATTTACTGACGAACACACTCGAGTTTGAAGGATTCCTCAAATGGATAGGAACAACAAGTTTGCCCTCTCTTGACAACATTGGTAAATTGATTCGCGAGGAATTTGCAGGGAAACTATGTACTCATGCTAATATTGAAGCTGTTGCCAAGCATTATCCTATAGAATTGGCATATACGCTAGCCGTAATCGGTGCTGATGACCTACAGTCACTTACTCCAGCTTGGGTACTCCGCAACTATCCCAAAGTTAACAATGTAATGGTATTCCTATGCAACACACCATGCGGAGAATGCGAATATTGTAAACATCGATTGGATGCACACATCGGACTAAAAGACTTCTTCGGATATGACGAATTTCGTAACTTTGATGGTGAACCGATGCAGCAAAGAGCAGTAGAGACAGCTATTAGAGGAGAATCCCTGCTTACTATTTTCCCAACAGGCGGTGGCAAGAGCCTGACATTTCAATTGCCAGCATTGATAGCAGGTCGCAATATACACGGATTAACGGTGGTAATTTCACCTCTTCAAAGCCTGATGAAAGACCAAGTGGACAATCTAGCAGAACGAGGCATTAGTGATGCTGTAACCATCAACGGGTTGCTTGACCCTATTGAGCGGGCTGCTGCTATCCAACAGGTTGCTGAGGGTACTGCCAATTTACTTTACATCGCACCTGAAATGTTACGCAGCAAGACAATAGAGCGACTTCTTTTAAGTCGTAATGTTGTACGCTTTGTTATTGACGAGGCCCACTGTTTCTCTGCATGGGGACAAGATTTCCGTACAGACTATCTGTATATTGGTGACTTTATCCGTGAACTACAGGAAAAGAAACAACAGCAAAAGCCCATAGCCGTTAGTTGTTTCACTGCCACAGCCAAACAAAAGGTCGTAAGTGACATCTGCGATTATTTTAAGGAAAAACTAGGAATCAACTTAAAGGTCTTTGCATCCAATGCAGAGCGTCAGAATCTACGCTACTCTGTGCTTCATGCAGAGACTGCTGATGAGAAATACTCACTATTGCGTAACCTTATCCTTGGTCATCAGTGTTCGACCATTATATATGTAGCACGAACCAGACGAACAAGAGAGTTAGCAGATCGGCTGAGGCGTGACAACATTCAGGCATTGCCATTTAATGGCAAGATGGAAGCGGCGGAGAAGGTGGCAAACCAAAATGCCTTTATGAGCGGTAAGTCAAAGGTGATTGTTGCCACATCAGCTTTCGGAATGGGGGTGGATAAGAAGGATGTGGGACTTGTCATCCACTACGACATCAGTGACTCGCTTGAGAACTACGTCCAGGAGGCTGGTCGTGCAGGTCGTGACCCTCAAATGGAAGCAGACTGCTTTGTACTATTTGACGATAGCGACCTTGATAAGCATTTTATTCTACTCAATCAAACAAAACTCTCCATCAGTGAAATTCAGCAAGTTTGGAAGGCCATCAAAGACCTTACTGCTAAACACGAAAAGGTCAGCTGCTCGCCTTTGGAGATTGCACGACAAGCAGGATGGAACGAGGATGAAACGACTGATATTGAAACACGAGTAAGAGGTGCCATTACCGCATTGGAACAGGCTGGATTTATCAGTCGCGGAAGCAATGCCCCACGTATTTTTGCCACAGGCATCAAAGTACGATCAATGGATGAAGCACGTCAACGATTAACCGCATCATCACTTTTTGATGATGTTACCCGTGAAGAGGCTGCCCGCATCATTCACTCACTTATCAGTAGTCGTGCCACCGCAGGCGGTCGAGGTGCTGAAGCAGAGAGTCGTATTGACTATTTGGCTGATATTCTAGGCATGAAGAAAGAAACGGTGGTTCGTAACATTAACCTCATGCGACAAGAGGGACTATTGGCAGATACGCAGGATATGCAAGCCTTTCTTGACCGTGCAAATATAGCTCGTAGCCTAGAAGAAATCCTTCATTTGGAGCGGTTCCTATTAGAGCAAATTAAAACAGACACTACTATTTTCAATTATAAACAACTCAATGCTGATGCACAGAAGGCAGGCCATACACGCTGTACTGTGAAGCAATTGCGCATGCTGTTACACTTCCTTCTCATCAAAGGATATCTACGTAAAGAAGAACATACCGCAAGTGGCAGTGTCAGCCTGCGTTTAGAGGTGGATCGTGAAACGACTATGTCCCGATTCAACCGTTGTGTTGATTTATGTCGCCATATCGTGAAAACGCTCACAGAGGCTGCAACAGAAAAGACGATTGTGAGCACCAATCGTCTGGTAACTTTCTCAATGGTAGAGCTACTCAATCAATATAACTCCACTAGAAAAGTATCGGTATTTGATTCTGCTGTAAAAGCCAATTTGGGTGATGTTGAGGAAGCATTGCTATTTCTCAGCAAGACAGAACTTTTGAAAATAGAAGGTGGTTTTATGGTAATTTATAACACCATGCAACTGCGACGAAATGTGGAGCGCACACGACGATACGGCAAGGAGCAATACCGACTACTCGACGAATTCTACCGTCAGCGCATTCAGCAGATTCATATTGTAGGCGAATATGCTAATATGATGGTGCGCAACTATGATGCTGCCATGCAGTTTGTCAGTGACTATTTCTTGATGGATTATCGAGTCTTCATTGGTAAATACTTCAAAGGCGAACGTCGCACACAGATTACCAAGAATATCACTCCTGCCAAGTATGAGCAGATTTTTGGTACACTCTCGCCCAAGCAGCGAGAAATCATTGATGACAAGCAGTCAAAATACATCGTCGTAGCTGCTGGTCCTGGAAGTGGAAAAACAAGAGTGCTAGTACATAAACTTGCCTCGTTGTTGCTGATGGAAGATGTAAAGCATGAACAGTTACTAATGCTAACCTTCTCTCGTGCAGCCGCTACAGAATTCAAAAAACGACTCCTCGAACTAGTTGGCGGTGCTGCCCATTTTGTGGACATCAAAACTTTCCACTCTTATAGTTTTGATCTGATAGGACGAAACGGGTCTCTCGAAGAAGCAGATAGTGTAGTACAACGTGCTGCGGAGATGATAGAGAATGGCGAAGTAGAGGAAAGTAAGATAGCTAAAAACGTACTGGTTATAGACGAAGCACAGGATATGGGTGCAGATGACTTCCGTTTGGTAAAGGCCTTGATGCAGCAGAATGAGGAGATGCGCGTTATTGCTGTTGGCGATGATGACCAAAATATCTATGCTTTCCGGGGTAGCGATTCAACTCATCTGAAATCGTTAATTACAGAATATCAGGCCACACTTTATGAACTTACCGACAACTATCGTTCTGACCATGCTGTTGTGAATTACGCAAACCGCTTTGTTCAGCAGATTTCTAATAGAATGAAGCAAACACCTATAGTAGCTGTCGGCAAGGATGAGGGAGTAGTAAGTCAATGCTCTGATTTTGAGATTCAAGGGACAGGAACAACAGCAGTCCTTACTATCACAAACGAGCAGACTCTCCAAGTAGCTCATCTGCTACGCCAACAAGGGAAACATGTTCGCCTTATCCAAGCTACCGATGGATTCCGCTTCGTTAATCTAGCAGAGGTGCGATACTTTTTTAAGCAATTGGGGAAAACGGACGATGGAAGTATTACAACTGATCAATGGGCAGAAGCCAAACGGCGTACTGAGGAGGCATACGCCACAAGCAGTATCCTTGGCGCTTTGAAACAGTTCTTTGTAGATTTTGAGACGACACATAAGTCTTACTACCGAAGTGATCTTCGCGAGTTCGCCCTTGAATCGAGCATAGAAGACTTTATCGCAACTGAAGGAAATACCGTTTTTGTCAGTACAATTCACAAGGCTAAAGGCCGCGAATTCGATAACGTACATTTGCTACTTGGTGGCATTCAACGAATGGATAACGATATATTACGAGCCATTTATGTGGGCATTACCCGCGCCAAGCACAAACTGTATTTATACAATGATGTTTCGTTCCTTACATCTCAGTCTTCGATTGTGATTTCACTCTCTATGCGTGATGTTTGGCTAGACTACTTCCGGCATCACAAAGAACAAGTGCTTCGTCTGCGAAGTGGTGACAAACTAAACTATGCAGATGGCTATCTTTTGAATCAGCAAGGTATACGGATAGCCAGTTTATCTAACGCTATGCGTGACCGCATCAAAGAATTGGAGTTCAAAAACTATTCCATTGCAGATGTCGAGATAAGTTACGTTATCGCTTGGCGTCCGCGCGAAGAGCAACAAGAGGTAGCCATATGTCTTGCAAATCTGGTACTTAAGAAAAATGTAGAAACCTCTAACAATAATAGTATATGAATAAATCTACGGTAAGATGTCTTTATACAGCTACGTTCAGCGAGTTCTTGAGCAAAGAACCGCTGGCGGTGCTGGGTGCCATGCATAACAACTATCATGGGGATGCGCTGACAACGACTGATGAGGCATGGATGGGTGAGATAGAGGTGATGCAGCAGGTACTGGAGCCTTGGAAGGATGAACAGGGGCAGATTGTCTTTGAGTATGACATCCCACGACTCGGCAAACGTATTGATGTGGTACTGTTGCTGCGAGGTATGATTTTCTGTCTAGAATTCAAGGTAGGCAAGAAAGAGGAATTTCAGGCTGGCATTGAGCAGGTGATGGACTATGCACTGGACCTAAAGAATTTTCATCTGTTCAGTCACGACCGGAAGATTGTTCCGATTCTGATTCCGACGAAGTATAAGGAGTACACAACTGTGTTTCAGCCCTCGGTGTATAACGATGACATCTATAACCCGATGATAACAGGCGAAAAGCATCTGCAAGAACTGATTGCAAATGTGCTGGAGCATGCTGGAGCAAAACGAAAGAACGGAGTGATAGACAATTGGCTCATCAGTCCTTATGCACCGACGCCAACCATTATCGAGGCTGCTCGGACGTTGTATGAGAACCATTCTGTGGAGGATATCACACGACATGAGGCAGATAAGGTCTCGACGGACACCACCATCAACTACATTCTGGAGGTGATTCAACAGAGCAAGGAAAAACAGCAGAAGAGTATCTGTTTTGTGACAGGAGTACCTGGAGCCGGAAAAACGTTGGTTGGACTTGATGTGGCCATCAAGCAGACGTATAAAGACGGAGAAGTGGATAAGGAGAATGGCGCTGTGTATCTGTCTGGTAATGGTCCGTTGGTAGCTGTTCTTACAGAGGCATTGGCAAGAGACAATCAGAAGAAATGCTCGCAAAGAGGAGAACGGAAGAATATGTCGGACTCTCGCCGCGAGGTCAGCGAGTTTATCCAGATTATTCACCGATATCGCGACAATATGCTGGCGAAGATTAAGAATCCAGTTGAGAATGGTGAATTGGAGATTGACCCAGAAAAGGCTATCAAGCTGGCTGCTACAGGTTATGGCGAAGTGGAGCACGTGGCCATCTTCGATGAAGCACAACGCAGTTGGACGCACAAACGCATAGCTGACTATCTAAAACGAGGTGGTACGTATGGCAATAAGCTGAAGGTACCCAACTTCCCGATGTCGGAAGCAGAGTTTCTTATTTGGTCGCTTGACCAACGAGAAGACTGGGCAGTCATCGTTTGTCTTGTGGGTGGTGGACAAGAAATCAATACTGGTGAGGCTGGTATTACGGAGTGGATTAAGGCGCTTAACAATAGGTTTAAGCATTGGAATGTATTTATTTCCAATAAGCTGACTGACCCTGAATATGCTGAAGGACGTGTGAATGGACTATTGACTGGTAATAATAAGGTTACGTTCTCTGACTGTTTGCATCTAGCAGTAAGTCTGCGTTCATTCCGAGCTGAGACACTGTCAGCATTCATCCATTCGTTGCTGTCGTTTGCTCCTAATGCTACCTTGCTTTATCAAGACGTGAAAGGCAAGAAATACCCCATCGTGCTCACTCGTGATATGGACAAGGCTCGTCAATGGCTGCGCAAAATGGCGAGAGGTACACAACAGACGGGTGTGTTGGTGACGAAAGTTGCCGCACGTTTCAAGCCCTTGGCAGTAAACATTCTGGCACAGGGAGATGAAAATGCGGTGCATTGGTTTCTAGAAGATAAGACTGACATTCGCTCGTCGAACTATCTTGAGGATGCTGCTACAGAGATTCAGGTGCAGGGATTGGAACTGGATTATGCCTGTGTGTTATGGGATGCAGACATGCGTTGTGAGAATGGTAGTTGGGCATTTTATAAGTTTAACGGCAAGAACAAGTGGAATCCTGAGAACAATGAGGAGAGCAGGAAGTATATGCTGAATGCCTATCGCGTATTGCTGACAAGAGCTCGCCAAGGTATCGTTATCTGTGTGCCATATGGCAATAGCAACAAGACACCTGAAGGATTTCCAGAAGATCCAACTCGTTTGCCAGAGTTTTACGACGGCACGTATAATTATTTGAAATCGCTTGGATTAGAAGAAATATGAAACAGATAGAAGTCGTAGCAGCGATTATTCGCAAGGATGATAAGATATTCGCCACACAAAGAGGGTATGGCGAATGGAAAGACTGGTGGGAGTTCCCCGGCGGAAAGATGGAGGTTGGGGAAACGCCTGAGAAGGCATTGAAGCGCGAGATTCGCGAAGAACTATCAACGGAAATTAGTGTGGATGAGTTTCTCTGTACGGTGGAGTATGACTATCCCACCTTTCACCTTACGATGCATTGCTATCTCTGTTCGCTACTGACGGAGGCGCTGCATTTGAATGAACACGAGGCGGCAAAGTGGCTCACGAAAGATGAACTGGAAAGCGTGAAGTGGTTGCCAGCGGATTTGGTAGTTATCAAGGCCTTAAAAAATAATCTTTGATGAATGATGTAACATTTTCGAGTTTTCCATACTATTATATAGAAGGCTGATGGCTGAGGTATGATGGCTGATGTGAAATAAGAACAGAATAAAAACGATATAGAAATAAAGTAAGACGAGATATGACACAGGAGAATAAAGACTTATTGCTGAAGTTGCTCCAGCAACACAAAGATCTGGGTATTTCGGAGCAGATAGACTTCGACAAGTTCTATCTGGATTCAATCATATCTAATTCAGTTTCTCTTGTTGATGATGATTATGGTACGGTTATCGACCAATCAGAGGTGGGAAAATGGTCGATAAAATCCTCTTTAGCTGAGAAAATGGTCGATATTTTGGAATTTGTAGCCGATAAAGACCAGATTACCACAGAGGCTATCGTCAGTCACTTTGGCTTCAATCCCCACTACCGCTAAGCGATACCTGCGCCAGCTCACGGAGTTTGGTTATCTGGAGTCACATGGTGGGAATAAGAATAGGACATATAGTAAGAAGACATAGTGTAGGCATACTCTAGCCAGCTCCTAAGCTTACTCATGAGTATGGAAAGAGCGAGGCAAAAGTATGGCAAAGAGAAAATAGTTTGATGAATGATGTCGCTCGGCGACGGAGGAGACGCTTCGCTCTGCGAAGAACTTTTCGAATTCTGTATACTATAATAGTGAAGGCTGATGGCTGATGTATGATGGCTGATGCAAAATAAGAACTGAATAAAAACGTTATAAGAATAAATCAAGACGAGATATGACGAGTGAAGAATTAAGGAATATAATCAAGTGTGGTGAAACGAGTCTGGTGCAATTCAAGCAAGAGTTCACCACACAGAAAGAGATGGCTGCTGAGATGATTGCCTTTGCCAATGGCAGAGGCGGTACCATCTTGTTTGGCGTCAAGGACAAAACCGGAGATATTCTTGGACTTAGCTATGATGAGATTCAAAACACATCGCGCGAGCTTGGCAATACGGCCAATGAGCAGGTACGCCCACTCATCTATATTCAGACAGAGGTTGTAGAAATTGACGGCAAGATGATTCTAGTCGCGAAGATACAGGAAGGAAAGGATAAGCCGTACAAAACGCTTTCGGGCAATATTTGGGTAAAACAAAGTGCAGACAAACGCCGAGTGACGGATAATGCAGAAATACTGAGCCTGTTCCAGCAGTCGGGAACTTATCATCCAGATGAGGCTGGAGTACCCAACACTTCTTACAAAGACTTGGACACGCAGGCTTTGGACAGGTATTTCGAAAATGTTTATAGGAAACCGATGTCTGATTACGACATTCCCCAAGATCAACTGCTACAATCCATGCACATTACTGATAGCATGGGGAGGTTGACTACAGCAGGACTATTGTTCTTTGGCAGGACTCCTCAGCAATTTATGCCCGTCTTCGTTATCAAGGCTGTTTGGTTTTATGGCAACAGTATCGCAGGGACGCAATATAAGGACAGCCGCGATATAGAGGGTACGATACCAGAGATGTATGAGCAAGGTATCCGCTGGATGAAGTCATGCCTGAGACGGACGCAGGACGGACAGTCGTTCAATTCAATTGGTAAACTGGAGATACCGGAAACGGTGCTGGAAGAACTATTGCAAAATGCTTTGGTGCATATTGACCTTCTGAAGACTGCTGCAATTCGACTGATGGTTTTCGACGACAGGATAGAGATTGTAAATCCTGGTTGTTTAGTGGGCGGTCATACCATCGAAGAGGTGATGAAGGGTAATTCCTTTGCCCGTAACCCGCTAATGGCAAAGTTCTGCGCTCAAACCATGCCATATCGCGGCTTGGGGTCAGGTATTCCACGTGTATTGGCAGAGAATAGTAAAGTGGAATTCATTGATGACAAGGAGGGAAACCAGTTTACTGTACGCATCAGCAGGTTACTTGCTGCCAGCGAGGCTGTAAGTAGCAGGGAGCAGGCAGTAAGCGATGTCCTACAAAACATACGGAAGGAAGTCCTAGAAGAATTGACTGAACGTCAGCGGCTTTTGACAAAGCGTATGGTAGAAACCGGACAATGGAATGCCCTAGAAAATGTCCTAGAAAATGTCCTAGAAACATCCGCTTCACTGGCTGCGTACTTCGGAGTTGACGCAAGAACCATTCGTCGTGATTTGAGCGCACTTCAGGCAAAGGATGTTATACGTCATGATGGCCCGGACAAAGGCGGGCGGTGGATTATTTTGGCATACTCTACCCAATGTGCAGGCATACAGTAGCCATACTCTAAGCTGCTTCTAGCCATACTCTAGGCTGCTTCTAAGCTTACTCAAGAGTATTGCAAGAGTATGGGAAGAGCGAGGTAAGAGCGAGGCAAAAGTATGGCAAAGAGAAAAAAGTTTGATGAATGATGTCGCTCGGCGACGGAGGAGACGCTTCGCTCTGCGAAGAACTTTTCGAGTTTTGTATACTATAATATAGAAGGCTGATGGCTGAGGTATGATGGATGATGCAAAATAAGAACTGAATAAAAACGTTATAATGATATAAACAGAACAAAGATATGATGGAAGAAACGAATATACAACCTATTCAGCCGGATTTCGAGCAGATTATGAAAACTGCTGAAGATGGAAGGGAATACTGGAGTGCTCGAGAGCTGGCAACTGCCTTGGGTTACAGCACTTGGCAGAAGTTCAACCGCGTGCTG
>JAFZIY010000013.1 GCA_017554105.1 Prevotella sp.
GCACACCCAACCCTTCAGGTGGGTCAGGTCGCCGTCGGGATAGAGGGCTTGAACCTTGGCCTTGTAATCGCGCGGAAGACTTTCAACGGCAACAAGCGCATATTGTCCTGCAGCACCACCGCCACGACGCACCACGTCGATGCGACCACGGGTCACCATCTTCTGATAGCAGCCTTGCGACATCACGCTGCTGTCAAACAGCTCACGGGCACTGATACACAACCTGTTTCCGTAATACTCCATAATACTCTATTATTAATGATTAAATACTAGTCCATCTAGAACATCTAGGATATCTAGTCCATCTAGGATATCTAGAACATCTAGGTCAGCCTCATCACCCTCTTAAGCCCCTCATACATCGGACCAACACAAAGAAACAGTACCACTCCGGCAATCTTCTCCGCTGTTGACATGTCGCCAGAACTCCAGGCAAAACTCAGCACAAACCATAGGCATGCCATGCAGAGTATCACGGCAACCAATACCTTAATCATTTCATTCAATAACTTTTTCATATACAGTCCTCCTTATTTACCAATCTCAATACCGCCATACTGCTCCTTCGCAACATAGCGAATCCTACGTGCAAGCTCACTGTCCTTCTTGAAGTTCAGCGCCTTGCTCACCATCTCACGCGTGCAGTTCATAGATACGGCTATCTTCTTGCTGTCACCGTGACTAACCACAATTCTCTTGTCCATCTTTCTCATTTTTAACTGTTATTATTCGTGCGGCTCAGATATTTTTCGTACCTTTGTACCGCGTTCACGTATTGAATACGTCGGCAAAGATAAACAAGATTTCTCGATTATGCAAGAAAATAAACAAGAAAAATCGCCCATAAAGCAAAAAATCTTGCTTTATTTAACAAAAAAAGGTATTTCTGCGTATGAATTCTACAAAAATTCAGGCGTAACAAGGGGTGTACTATCCCAAAATAATGGAATAACTGAAGATAATATTGCGAGATTTCTCGCTTATGCTCCCGATGTTAATGCAGAATGGCTATTAACTGGGCAGGGAGATATGTTGAAACAAGATTTCTCTATTATGCAAGAAAATCTTGAAAAAAATGCAGATCCGAGCAAAAAAACTTCAGAAATGATTCCTGTAAGCAACTCGCAGGGAATCCCACTCATACCTTTCAGCGCTATGGCGGGAGCACTGAGAGGAGAACAGACTGCCCTGGAGTATGAGTGCGAACATTACGTAGTGCCGGCTTTCAGCGGGGCCGACTTCCTCATGCCGGTCAAAGGCAACAGTATGACTCCCACATATATCTCCGGCGATATCGTCGCCTGTCAGCGAGTGCCCATGTCAGGACTCTTCTTCCAATGGAACAAACCATACGTCCTCGACACTAACCAAGGGGCACTCATCAAGCGCATCAAACCGGGAAGCGACCCCCAGCACGTACTCATCGTATCCGACAACACCGACTACGACCCTTACGAACTCTCATACGAGGACATCTACGCCGTCGCACTCGTCATCGGAATCATACGCCTCGAATAGTTTTTGGGGGCAAAACCTCTCCATACTAAAAAAAAAATAGTAACTTTGCAACCTGATAATTTATGATACACTTATGATAGAAGAAGAATTCGCTTTTTTCAAAGAGCATCAGAAAGAACTGTACGGGTTATATCCTGAGAAGTACCTTATTATTATAAATAAGGAGGTTGTTGCAGCTGCTGACAATATCCCAGACGCAATGGATCTCGCTGCAGAGAAAAAACTGGAGCCAGGAACCTTCCTCCTACAGTTTTGTGGTAAAGACGAATGGGCTTATACACAAGTGTTTCACTCAAGAGTTAGTTTTGCATGAATAGCCCCCTTTCCTTAACGGTTACATCTAATAACGGCAGGTTGAAAGAACTGAAAACTGATTGTGTTGTCTTTCAGCCTCACCGCCCAGAAAAGACACCTCCACAGCAGCTGAAAAACATTAAAGGAATAAACTGTATTTGTCTATGGGATACAGGTGCATCAAGTTCTTGTATTTCTAAAAGATTGGCAAAAGATCTAGGATTAGTTCAAACAGGAGTAGCCAACACGTTTACTGCAGCGGGTCCTTCCCAGACCAAAACCTATGTTGTTAATATAGGACTGCCTAATCATGTACAGATTCCTATGGTTATGGTTTCTGAAGCCGAACTTAATGGTTTTGACGTACTTATTGGTATGGATGTCATTACATTGGGTGACTTTTCAATTACTAACGTAAATGGGAAAACGGTCTTTTCATTTAGGATTCCTTCTACTGAAACCATTGACTATGTCCAGCAGGGGAAACAAAAAGTAAAGGCAGCACACACACCTTATGTCGCTCCGAAAACCCCAGAGCGTAACGACCCTTGCCCTTGTGGATCAGGAAAGAAATTCAAAAATTGCCACGGTAAGGGTTTATAACTTTCTTACATATTCCTAATCATGTTCTTTAGTTGGGATAGGGGAGCCATTCAGGTCACCCCCTGGCACCCTCCATGCACCCCGTGGGGTGTCCCCCCCCCTTAAAACACTCCCCGTACACACAAAAAACCGCTGTTTACGGGGCTTTGCGGCTGATTGCCCCCCCCGAAAAAGTTGCACAAAAAGGGTCAGTTTCCTGCCTTTACCCCCTTTTTTTGGCTTTTTTCTACCCCCCTACACGGTATGCTCGGGCAAGAGTTTTGTCCCTCCAGTTCTGTGTTTTTGTCCCTCCAGTTTGTCCCTCCACTTGTCCCTCCACCCCCGATTTTTCAACTTTTCATAGCCATCTTTCCCATCCATCCCATCACTCCCACAAATCACATTCAAACGCCATGCCAACACCGTTCTAACATGGGCGCAACACAAGCCCCTCAGACGCACTAAACGCCCACAGACAAAGGATTTACCCACCTACAAACAAAAAGAGCCACACGCGTAAACGTGCAGCCCTCTGTGCGTAAATCGTTCGTCGTATGGACGTAAACGAATTTGTCCCAAACGTAAAGCAAATGTAAGCCTATGTAAACGTTTCGTTTTGTGGTGCCCTCATAGCCTCAACCCTCGCAACCCCCTGTAAACAAAGTCTTTCCGCTGTTTCTCGTCCCCTCTCTCTCCTATACGCTTCGTTCTGTGCCCCATAATATCCCTCATGTTCACAAACATATGGGTGGCAAGATTTATTGATTTTACATTGCTGAAAAAGTGCATAGAATGCTATGCAAAGAGGCAAAACATCATCCATTTGTTTGATCCTATTGGAGAAAGGGCTCAAAGTCTCCATAATGAAATGCCTCAAGAATTAGAAGAATATGCTTTTGAACTTGTAATATCCCCCAATGGATATGAAAGATTTATGGGAAGGCATTTGTGGGATGAGTTTGAAATGGATAATTCAGATATAGACATCCTTTCTATGCATGAAGAGTTCCAAATGAGGTTTGCCTTATCTATTGTGCAAGATTATATGTTCCCCCCAAAAAGGTTGAAGAAATTATTGTCTCTTTTTAATTCTCATTCAGAAGATGTTAGGAAGGTTTTAATGAAGGTATTACCGAAATATACGTTAGACTATTTTGGAACGGTAAAGAAAACATTTGAACAGTTTTCATTTGTAGAATCAAAAGAATTAGAATCTTTCAAAAACTTCTTAGATGCATGCAAAAAACGATTTGATCTTTGTAGAGAATGTAAAGAACTGCATTCCGAATACATGTTTCCAGAAGAATATGAGATTTGTCGTCGGGAAATAACAGAACATATAAGAGAACAGCAAAGAATAGCCTCAGAAAAGAATAAACCTACATTCTTAGATTTCATTTCAACTGTTGAACTGGGGAGAGGTGGAGGATGGCGTGACGAAAATGGGAAAGTATATCCATTAGGCCATTTTTCTTATTCACAAGAAATACCAATGATGATTCACTCATTAACTCCGTTAGAAGAAAAAGAACAAACGAGCTTTATGTTTGAAGATTGGACAAAATTAGAAAAAAAAGATGAAGAATAGAATTGTCAGAGACTATTTAGAATCCTTAAAAGAGGATAAAGAATTGGATTACATTTTTCCAATGCTTCTTGAAGCAATGGGATTCCGTATTGTGGCAACGCCAAGAAATTCTAAGGGGCAATCACAATACGGAAAAGATGTAATTGCCATTGGGAAAGGCGAGGACGGAATTTTGTATCGTTGGTATTTTGAGTTAAAAGGGAATGCTGCTAAAGACATTAACGACACTACTTTTTATATAAAGGATGGGGTTCGTGATTCTATTTTGGCGGCAAAATATGCCCCTTATGAAGACTCTTCTATTCCTTCGTTTAATAGGCTTCCGTACAAAATAGTCTTTGTCCATAATGGTATTTTAGTGGAGAATACAAGACCAACATTTGAGGGTTTTATTAAACAAGAATTTCCTAATGGCGGGTTTGAACATTGGTACATAGAAAAACTCACCGAATTGTTTTCCACGTACTTATTTGACGAATGTCTATTTTGTGACGACGAAAGTTATACCTTGTTTAAAAAGGTATTAGTCTTATTAGATGCGCCAGGATGGAACACGATGGATGTAGACCGTCTGATTGATATACAATTAAATCATTGTGATTTAGAGAAAAAGAATCATCGGGAAATCGCTAAATGTTTGTCCTCTTTGAATTTGCTATTGGTCATTATATACAAATATGCTCAAGATGCAAAGAATCTACTACCAGCCAAAATGACTTCTGACAGAGTTGTATTAAAAACATGGTCATGGATTCTTAAGAACAAAAAAGAAAAATCAAAGATAGTAATTGATTTTTTCTCAAAAATCGTAGATTTACATTTAGAAATCTATTTTACCTATCTTCAAAAGACCATTCCGCTTGCTCTTGGATATAAGGGACTATATATGTATCAAGGTTCAGACTCTGAGAGAGTTTTCTACCCTTTAAGATGTTATGCTTTCATGAATGATTTGTTGTATTATTATATGGTATCATGTTATCAAAATAAGCACTATTTTGATAGTGCAAAAAAAACAGTTCTGAGGGTTCTATCAAATAATTCTGGATTTGAGGTCCCTTTATTGGATACTCATGCAATAACATTACAACTATTAGTCTCATTTGTTTTTCGTTTCCCTCTAACTGAAGAAGAAGAGAAAACAATAGTGGAGTTTATCATACGTCTTACTCAAAATGTTATAATTCGAAAGAATGAAAAGGATATGTTTCCTGAACTCCATGGGAACAACAAGCAAGTTGCAAAAAGCATATACGTAAAATCTCCTGAATATAGCGATTCATCTTCACTATTCCTCATGTCGTTAATTGAGATTATTGCATGGGTTGGAGTTGAACCATTATACACAAAGCTCCGAGAGAAGATAGAAGATACTAAAGTAAATCTACAAGTTTCATATCCTATAGAGTCAGAAGAATTGGAAATCGAGTTCTTTGAGCATAAGTTATATAATGAAATGTCTGTTCTGACAAATATAAAACTGCCTGAAAGCCTTGAAGAGTTTAAAAAGAATTATAGAAAGAATTATAATTCTATTTACTTTCGAACATCAAATACAAAGTTTTGGTTTTTGTATATTCTTGCTCATATACACTATCAGACAGATTTGTTCCCTGATTATTTGGACCTTGGGTATTGGAAGCCACTAAAAAAAGAAGAAAATAATAAATGAATTTTAGCATTAAAGGCTAAATAGGGATGTAAACAGAAGAAACAATATGAATAAAGGAAAGAAACCATATACAAGAACGCAATTCATGAGCATCAGCGTCGCATTGCATACTAATCAGACACTGCTTTATGACATCTTTACTGATACTCATATAAACTGCGATTTATAATTAATAGGTATTTTTATAAAGTTTGGTTTACAAAAACAGGTGGTTTTTATAAAGTACAATTAACAAACTCTTTTTTTGAGATACCTCACACCTTTTATTATAAGCCTTGATTATACCACAAAAGTTGGATTACTAAAAATCAAACATTTCAAAACATAGTCTAGTATCTTCTTACAAACCCCTTCTGACTCCCCCTTGCTAAGGGGGAGAAAACTAATACAACAATAATAGACCAGCGAAGCCGCAGTAGAGAATCATTCTGATGGGGTTTATCTTCATGAACTTCGTACCCACGAAGCAGATGATGAAAAGGGCTACGCTAATCCAGAAACGCCATGGGTCGGTGGTTGGTGTTCCGAAGTTCTCTGGTGTCATGAGCATCAACGTCGCCGCACCGAGCAAACCCACCACAGCAGGACGCAGTCCAAGGAATACGTTTTTTACTGTTGGGTTGTCCATGAACTTCAGGAACATCCTGCTGATAATAATCATCAGTATAAGTGACGGCAGTACTAAAGCGAATGTTGCCGTGGCACTTCCCAGTATTGCCATTATTCCATCGTAGCCCGCGTGTTGTGCTGCTGTGTAACCGCAGTACGTAGCAGAGTTGATGCCTATAGGTCCTGGCGTCATCTGACTGATTGCCACGATGTCAGTGAACTCGCTCATCGTCATCCACCCATGAGTACGCACTACCTCATTCTGTATCAGCGACAGCATGCCGTATCCTCCACCGAACCCGAAGAGTCCGATTTCGAAGAATGTGATGAACAGATAGAGGTAGATCATTTTTTACCCTTTTACTTTTTTACCTTTATTCAGTGGGTTTGATATATTTGCCATAGATATAACCGCCCACTCCTGCAATAATTATTATTAGGATGGGCGAGACACCGAGAGCATAGATTGCCAGTGCGCAGGCAATGGGAATCCAACAGTTAGAGAGAGTGATGTGTGCACTCTTTGCGAGGTTGAACGTGGGTACGGCAATCAGTGCGACCACGGCGGGACGTATGCCGTTGAATATCGATGCAATAATCTTATTGTCCTGGAACTGATGGAAGAACATTGCAATGAGCAGGATGATGAGGAAGGAGGGTAGGGCAGCGCCTGCTGTGGCGCATATCGCCCCCTTCGTGCCACGCAACTTATAACCGATGAATGTGCTGATGTTCACAGCAAACACTCCCGGTGTGCTCTGCGCTATGGCTATCAGGTCGAGCAACTCTTCTTTGTTCACCCACTTATGCTTCTCCACCACCTCAGTCTCGATGATGGGAATCATGGCATAACCGCCGCCGAATGTCACGGCGCCAATTTTAAAGAAGGTGCGGAACGAGTCCCAATAGATATTGCTCATTTCTGTAATCACCCGTTTGTCTGACTATGCAAATCAGCCAACTCCTAACTCCTAATTCCTAACTCCTAACTTTTTCCTCTATCCACTTACGTGCATTTACGAATGCCTCAATCCAAGGAGTCACCTCGTCGTTGCGGCGGTCACGTGGATACCATGCGTTCTGCCAAGGGAAGATGGCACGCTCGAGGTGTGGCATCATCGCGAGATGACGTCCGTTCTTAGAGCAGATGCCTGCCACGTCATAGTCGCTGCCATTAGGATTGGCAGGATAGCCGTGGTAGTTGTATTTCGCAATGATGTTATATTCGCTTTCTGCCTTTGGCAGAGAGAACTTTCCTTCTCCGTGAGCAACCCAGATACCGAGCTTGTTTCCGCTCAGCGAACCGAACATCACGCTGTCGTTCTGTGGTATGCTCAGTGTGAGGAATGCACTCTCGAACTTATGACTTGTGTTGTGGAGCATCTTTGCCTCGGATGGTGTGTTGTCAACTAATCCCAGTTCCACCATCAGCTGACAGCCGTTGCAGATACCGAGCGACAATGTGTCTTCGCGGGCATAGAACTTATCGAGTGCTTCCTTAGCCTTAGGATTGAAGAGGAATGCACCAGCCCATCCCTTCGCGCTGCCGAGAACGTCGGAGTTGGAGAAACCACCGCAGAAGACAATCATGTTCACCTCTTCCAGAGTCTCGCGGCCAGTGATAAGGTCGGTCATCATAACGTCCTTCACATCGAAGCCGGCAAGCCACAGCGAGTAAGCCATCTCGCGCTCACCGTTTGTTCCCTTCTCGCGGATTATCGCTGCCTTCGGTCTCTTGCTGTCCTTAGACTCTTCTTTCCAACGGTCGGGGTTAAGACCATACTGTGCCAGCGTTCCGGTGAAGTCGTCGTTGAACTTCATCTCAAGTGGCTGGTTCTTATAGTTCTTTGCGCGCTCGTCGGCACAGCCGTTGAAACTCTGGCGACGGTCGAGCAGATGGGATGTCTCATACCATACGTCGCGCATCTCGTTGATGTCGAAGCAATGGCAGAAGTCGTCTTTCTTCACCATGATGCAGCGTGCATCGGCAGGTTTTCCGATAGGAGCAAAACTGATACCAGCCTCGTTGAACAGATTCTCTGCTGCCTCGATGTCAGTGTCTGCTATCTGGATTACCACTCCCGGGTTCTCAGCGAAGAGAATCTTCACTATGTCGTCACCATTGAATGCGCTGAGGTCGAGGTCCATACCTCCGTTCTGGTTTGCGAAGGTCATCTCGAGCAGGGTAGTAATCAGTCCACCGGCGCTGATGTCGTGGCCTGCAATAACGAGACCTTGCTTTATCATCTCCTGCAAAGCATTGAATGCATTGCGGAAATACTCGGGATTCTTCACCGTTGGCACATCGTCGCCGACCTTGCCTTTCGTCTGTGCGAAGGCGCTGCCGCCAAGTTGTTGCTCGTCGAATGAGAAGTCTATGTGATAGAGCGTGGTGTTCTTATTGTTGACGATGACTGGTGACACCACCTTCTTGATGTCAGACACCTCGCCGCCGGAACTTACGATAACCGTTCCCGGTGCGATGATCTTGTCGCCGTTGGGATATTGCTGGCTCATTGAGAGCGAGTCCTTTCCTGTCGGGACATTGATATGCAGGGCGCAGCAGAAGTCTGAGAGTGCCTTCACTGCCTTGTACAGACGGGCATCCTCACCTTTCTGTGAGCGACAGGGCCACATCCAGTTGGCAGAAAGTGACACGCTGTCGAGTCCTTCCTCTAATGGTGCCCATACGATATTTGTCAGCGACTCTGCAACAGAGAGCACACTGCCGGCAGCAGGATTGGCAAGACCAGCCTGCGGTGCATGACCAAGTGCGGTGGCAATACCCTTCGTACCACGATAGTCGAGTGCCACGACACCACAGTCGCTCAAAGGCAACTGTATCTCACCCTGACACTGCTGGCGTGCAATCTTACCTGTCACTGAGCGGTCCACCTTATTCGTCAGCCAGTCCTTACAAGCCACTGCCTCAAGGCTGAGCACGTCCTTGACATATTCGTTGAGTGTCGCATCTGACTTGCCATAGCTTACAGGTGCATAGTGACGTTCTACGGTCTCGTCTTCCATCACAGTGACAGGTGAGTGACCGAACATCTGTGCCACGTCGAGGTCGAATGGCTTCACACCATCGCCCTGACGGAAAGAGAAGTGGGCATCGCCCGTCGTCTCGCCCACCACATACAGCGGTGCGCGCTCGCGCTCGGCAATGCGACGCACATGGTCGATGTGCTTCTCGTCGATGAGAAGTCCCATGCGCTCCTGACTCTCGTTTGCTATTGTCTCCTTTGATGAAAGCGTCTTGTCGCCAATAGGCAGTTTGGTCATGTCTATCTCGCCGCCGCATTCCTCCACAAGTTCTGAGAGACAGTTGACGTGACCTGCGCTTCCGTGGTCGTGGATGCTGACAACGGGGTTCACCTCTTCCTCGCACAATGCACGTACAAGGTTGTAAGCGCGTTTCTGCATCTCGGGGTTGGCACGCTGGATAGCGTTCAACTCGATGCCGTTGCTGTATCGTCCGGTATCCACTGATGATACAGAACCACCGCCAAGACCGATGCGGTAGTTGTCGCCACCAACCACTACAATCTTGTTTCCCTTCGTGGGCTCTTTCTTCAGACAGTCGCGCTTGGTGCCATAGCCCACACCACCGGCAAGCATGATAACCTTGTCGTAAGCATATTTCTCGTCACCTTCCTGATGCTCGAAGGTGAGCACGGAACCGGTAATCAGCGGTTGTCCGAACTTGTTTCCGAAGTCAGAAGCACCGTTACTTGCCTTGATGAGAATCTGCTCTGGTGTCTGATACAGCCACTGGCGCACGGGGAGAATCTTTTCCCATTCCTGGGTGCACCTGTCAGCCAGACGCGAATATGATGTCATGTAAACCGCTGTTCCAGCGATAGGCCATGAGCCTACACCACCGCCCATACGGTCGCGAATCTCACCTCCCGTACCTGTTGCGGCACCGTTGAATGGCTCAACGGTAGTAGGGAAGTTGTGAGTCTCTGCCTTCAGCGAGATGACACTTTCAATCTCCTTCACTTGGAACCAGTCGCTTGTAGATTGGTCTGCAGGAGCGAACTGCTCGACCATAGGACCTTGCGAGAATGCCACATTGTCCTTATATGCCGAAAGAATCTTATGCGGATTCTCCTTTGTCGTCTTCTTAATCATGTTGAACAGGCTCGACTCCATCTCCTTACCGTCGATGATGAACTTACCGCCGAAGATTTTGTGACGGCAGTGCTCGGAGTTAATCTGTGCGAAACCGAAAATCTCACTGTCGGTGAGCGGTCTGCCCAACTGTTTCTCCACGTTGTGCAGGTACTCTATCTCGGCAGGCGAGAGTGCCAGTCCTTCCTGTTCGTTGTATTCCTCAAGGTTCTCCACATGCTTTATAGGCTCTGGTTCACGCTTCACGGTGAACACTTCCTGATTCAGACCGCGATAAAGTCGCTGCAGCATAGGATCGTGCTCGGCATTCTCATCGGCAACGGGGAAATACTCCTCGATGCGCACGATGCCCTTAAGATTCATGTTCTGGGTTATCTCTACCGCATTGGTGCTCCACGGCGTAACCATCTCACGGCGCGGACCTACGAAGAATCCTTCTACCGTTGTTTGCGCCTCGTTGCCCGATGCAAGCAGTTCTGCACCGCCATAAAGCCAGCACAACTCTTCGATTTCCTGTACGTTCAACTGATGGTCTGCCTCAGTTGCAATGATGCTCTTTGTGGGAGTCTTGAAGAAAAGAATCATAATAGTTCTGAAATATTTATTTTGCTTTAATGCTGCAAAGTTAGTGCAAATCGAGTGAAATACAAAAAGATTTCTCTTTTTTATTTCCGAGATGCAGCCTAACTTCATGGAGCGAAGCTACATAAAGGTACGCATTTTTTTCCATTCGTGAGCATCCTTTCCGCCTTTTTACTTTTTTCCCTTTTACTTTTTGCGAAAAATCATCTCCTTGCTGATGCCGCTTACTGTTGAGGTGACTCTTACCCTGATGTCACCTTCTCCATTGGCAGCACGTATTACAACTACGGCCTGTCCGTTGAAAAGACGCATCTCAGGCTGCGTGAATGGCTGTAGTGAGGTGGCATCACCATTGCAGGCAGCGACATAACTACCTGCACCGCTTACCTCGAACCTGAGGTTGTCTTGCGCGTTGGGCACGAGGTTGCCGTCTCCGTCGGTCATGGTCACTGTGATGAAAATGGTCTCCCCGTGACGGTAAACCGCATCACCCTCATCTTGATATTTCCCTTCTGCCGACGGGGTGGGGAGCAGCGAAGTGCTCATTACAAGTCGCTCAGCCTTGCCCGCCGTACTCAGAGAACGCTCCAAAGCCTTGTTCCCCTTGCTGTCGTATGCCACTACACGAATCTCACCTGGCTCATATCTCACGTTGTTCCAGCGCAGGCGGTAGCGGTCGAGCACATTGCGCTCTGCTGTTTGTTGCTCGGGATGTTGTGGGTCACACACCAGTTCTTTCTGTGATATGTCCTTGCTGATACGCCCCTGACTCTTGCCATTTACGAAGAGTTCTGCCTCGGGAAGGTCGGTATAGACATAAACAGGAGTCACCTTGCCCTCGCGACCTGTCCATGTCCAGTGGGGCAGCAGGTGCAGGGTGTGCTCGCTGTCGTTCCATTGTGAGCGGTAGAGATAGTAGCGGTCCTTGGGTAGTCCTGCAAGGTCGCAGATGCCGAAGTAACTTGAGCGGCTGGGCCAGTACTCGTCGTAAGGAGTCGGTTCTCCAAGATAGTCGAAGCCGGTCCACACAAACTGTCCGATGGTATATGGTCGTTCGTCCATCATCAGGAAGTCGTCGTCGGGCAGATTGCTCCATGCACAGAATTCCGTGTCATAACTTGAGCATTGTCCGTCGGCATCCTTCAGTGCCGCAGGATTGTAGTTGGGTGAGTAAGAGGCAAACTGCGAGTTGTCGGTTATGACGACAGGGAACTTATATACGCCTCGGCTGCTCACCGTCGATGCCGTCTCTGACCCGAGGAGGAAGCCGACGGGCAGTTGACTGATGTTCTTGTCATATTTGTAAACGCGGTAGTTGAAGCCTGGTACGTCCATTACCTGAGCGAAACCTGAGCCAAGAGCATCCTCGGCACGGTCCATGCCCTGTGTCACGGGGCGCGTGTCGTCGAGTCGGTGGATGAGGTCTTGCAGCCGTTGTGAAATCTGCCTGCCCTCGTCGCTCCACTGTTCGGGAATCTCGTTGCCTATCGACCACATCACTATCGATGGGTGGTTGCGGTGGTTCAGCACGAGGTTGGTGATGTCTTTCTCTGCCCATTCGTTGAAGAATCGGGCATAGCCATTCTTGCACTTCGGGTAAATCCACATGTCGAAACTCTCTGCCATGACCATCATTCCCAGCGAGTCGCACACCTCCATCTGCCATGTCGAAGGCATGTTGTGGGCGGTACGAATGGCATCGCAGCCCATGTCTTTCAGTATTCTTATCTGTCTCACGAGGGCATCGCGGTCAACGGCGGCACCCAGCGGACCGAGGTCGTGGTGCAGGCACACGCCTTTCAGTTTACGTGTCATGCCGTTCAATTGGAAGCCATGCTCCTTGCTTACGTCTATGGTGCGTATTCCGAACTTCCATTCCTTGTTGTCCAGAGGTCTCAGTCCTGGCATCCTGCCCCTGCCTGGTCCCGCGCCGGTATCCTCTTGCGTCTCCATCGTGGCGATGCTGATGCCTGCGCGATAGAGAGTTGGGCTCTCGGGCGACCACAACAGCGGGTCGTTCACGCGGAAGTCGGTGCTGACCCTGCCGTCGGCGGGCATGTCGAGGTTCTTCCTTCCCACGAAGTTGCCCTTCGGGTCCTTCAGGTAAACCGCCACTTTCATGCCCTCTTCGACATCCTTGGCACAGAAAGAAACGTTCACCAGTGCCCCGTGGCTGTCTATCGACACTGTTTTCACGAACACACTCCAATCGTCTATGCGCGCCTTCTGTGTCATAATGAGTCTCACGGGGCGGTAGATTCCGGCTCCTGGATACCAGCGTGAACTCTCCTCGAGGTTGTTCAGATGCACCTCCACCGTCGCTTTCTCTCCTGTCTTGCCTTCTTTGGTGGTGCCGATGTACGGAGTGATGTCAACGCGAAAGGCGTTGTATCCGTATTTCCAGCCGCCAGCCACCTTGCCGTTGACGCGTACCAATGGCTCTGACATGGCGCCGTCGAACAGCAGTTCGGCATGTTCGTAACCGTCGGGAATGTCCACCACGGTGCGGTAGAACCCCTCTCCAATCCATGGCAGCGAGCCCGAGCGACCGCTTTTCTCCGTGGCCTCGGTCTCACCGTTCTGGGTTATTGCAACATTCTGCAAGTCCCATTTCTTGTCAAACGGTCCGCTGATGGCCCAGTCGTGTGGCACTGTCACCTGTTCCCATGCCATGCTGTCGCGTGAGAACTCCCAGTCGCTGATGTAAGTCTCTGTCCGTTGTGCCATGCAGTTTGCCGACACAAGCAATGAGAGTAGAAGTAGTCTGGTCTTCAATGTCGTAAGTTTTTAGATTCTTCTGCGAAGATAACAAAACTATTTTGCTTATCCTAATCATCAACTCCCTATTTATGATTATTTTAGAATTATCCGCCTGCATCGCCATTGATGTCCATTCGCCATCTCATTGATGCCCGATTGTAACCTCATTGATGCCCTTTCGTTCTGCCATTGATGTCCTTTTGGAAAGCGAAACCATATCTTTTGTTGACCAAAACTGCCTATTTTACTTTAAATCGGTTAAAAAAACATAATGCGATGCAACAAATCTCGCTCTTTATCGTCTTTATAGTGGCGAGGTAAGTTTTCTGCTTATAAGAAATCATGCCTCTATATGCTCCGCTTTCTCAGTGCACTCTGCGTTTTCGGAGTATAATGGAGAAAGAATCGTAAACTCACAAAACAATTAATGAAAATGAAAAAGAGTATTTTAGCAATGGCACTTTTATCAGGTGCACTGCTCATTACAAGTTGCGCCAGCAAGAAAGATCTTGATAATTGCCAACTTGAAAACAAGAGCCTGACAAGCAATCTACAGAGCACAAAGGAGCAGCTTGCTGCATCAAACACACGTGTCTCGAGCCTTGAAGAGCAGGTTAAGGAACTGCGCCGTACTAACGCAAGGTTGCAGCAGTCGCTCGATAAGAGTCTGACAAACGCAAGCCAAAACAATGTCAGCATAGAGAAACTGGTTGACCAGATTAATGAGTCGAACCAGTATATCCGCCACCTGGTGGAGGTGAAGTCGAAGAGCGACTCACTGAACATGGTACTGACGAACAACCTCACACGTTCACTCTCAAAAGAGGAACTTAAGGAAGTTGACGTGCAGGTGCTCAAGGGAGTGGTTTATATCTCACTTGCCGACAACATGCTTTATAAGAGTGGTTCGTACGAAATCAACGAGCGTGCCGCAGAGACACTGTCGAAGATTGCGAAGATTATCATGGACTACAGCGACTATGATGTGCTCGTGGAGGGTAACACAGACAATGTGCCCATCTCACGTGAGAACATCCGTAACAACTGGGACCTCTCTTGTCTGCGTGCTTCAAGCGTAGTGCAGTTCCTGCAGAACCGCTATGGCGTTGACCCGAAGCGTCTTACCGCTGGTGGACGCGGTGAGTATAACCCATTGGCAACCAACAGTACCGAGGTTGGCAAGCAGCGCAACCGCCGCACACAGATTATCATCACTCCGAAACTCGACCAGTTCATGGACCTTATCGACAAGGCTCCAGACTCAGATGATTGATAGAGGCTGATAAATAAGGATATAAAATAACTGCGAATTTCACGATTGTGGAATTCGCAGTTATTTATTTCTATTGTTTCTATTTCTTTACCTTATAGGCAGCACCGAGCCTGTTGCCACGGCAGATGACGAGACTGTCGGCACCGTCATATACCGAGATAACAGCTGCCAGCGACTGAAGTCGTCCGTGTGGATAATGGCGAGTGCCACGGTCGGTCACATAATAAAGGGTATATATTCCGCGGCCTCGTTGCTGAACGTAGCAGTTCATTATCGTGTCGTTAGTGAAATAGAGCGGCTCCTTCAAACTGACTTGTGCCTTTCCAATCGTCATTAATCGTTGGATGGTAAGCGAGTCGGCAGTAAGTGCTGCTGAGAGTATGGTGTCGGCAACAAGTTCTTTTTCGTTGAGGTTGAACGTAATGAAGCCGTCGGTATCTGCCTGACGATAGGTGATGCCGTCACGGGGCAGTGGGTTAGTGCCTTCTGGGGCAAGTGGAAGTTTCACCTGAACGTTCTCATCGTCGAGACTCGCGAGTTGCTCGGCAGACATCCATTCCCCTCCGTTCCTTGTTGCACTGGAGCGTTCACTGTCGAGGTCGTTCTGCAGCCAGTACTCACCTGCTTGTTCTCTGGTCCATCCGTGCATTATGGGTTGATGGTCGCTGCCATTGATGTCTGGCTTATGGATAATGTTGCACGAGGCGAACAGGACTAACACTGCAATAATTGAAAGAAAACGTGTTTTCGACATATGCATATTCTGCTTTATTTTATCGTTAACTACTTTCCGATTTTTGCCAGCCTGTCCATAACTTCGTAAAGTTTTGAATTTGTGCTGCTCCGTTCTTGCTCGAGTTCCTTCAGTTTTTTATCTTCTGCTTTGATTCTCTCTCGCACTTCCTCTTCTTTCTGTCTTACTATTTCTTCCATGCGCTGGCGTTCCTCTTCTGTCATGTTTGGACCGCCATACATTGCCAAATGGCTTTCTGCATTAAGTTGCTGAATCCTTTTTAATGTGAAATCGATCTCATAATCTATACCACCCATACGACGTGTAAGTGAGTCTGCCTGTGCCGTTAGTCTTGTGCGCTCTGCCTGCAGCGCCTTGCCACTCTTGCAAGAACCAAATCCGAACACTGCGAGAAGTCCCGCGCAGATGAGGCTTCCTACGGTATAAAATCTTTTTTTCATAAGCGTCTCGTTTTAGTGATAGCGTATTATACGGTGTAAAGATATGAAATAATCTTCATTCAACAATGGAAATAGCGTTATTTTAACATTTATGTTATTCTGCAAGCCGTTTCATGTGACACACCATCAAACGGCCTTCGTTATCACGAAGATGCATGCTGTTGCCGTGACAATAGCGGAAGAACTTGCAGTCGGCGCACTCTCCGGTGCGTTTCCACTCGTTGCTGCGGTGCGGTTGATAGCGGTTTTCCCACACGTCCATGAAATCGTCCTCGTAGATATTTCCTTGATTGTAGTCGGAACGGATGCTTGCACAGGCTGCGATGGCTCCGTCGGACATCACGGAACCTATGCTGATGCCTGCCTGACAGGAAAAAGGATGGTCGCGAACCTCACCTTCATAGTTGCCGATAAATCCTGAGCAACCGTATGATGCAAGTATTCTTCCGTCCTGACGTGTCTCCTTTATGAAGTCGAGCATGCCACGGTATTCCTTGTTGCTGAGGCGCATCAGTGGGTCGTTTGCAGCCCTTCCGGCAGGGAAGATGCTGAAGAGCCGCCATGCCTTGACACCCTTTGCTATCAGGAAGTCGCGTATCTCTGCCAGATGTGGATGGTTACGTTTGTTCACGCAGGTCACCACATCGAACTTCATCAGTGGGTCGTTGACAAGGAGGTCGAGTGCCTGTGATGCATGGGCGAAGCCGTCTCGATGACCGCGCATCCAGTTGTGGTCATCTTCCAGTCCGTCGATGCTTATGGCAACGGTGTATAGGTAGGCATCGCAAAGACTTTTATAGCGCTCGGGAGTGAGCAGGAAACCATTGGTTACCATGCCCCACGTGAAGCCGCGCTCGTGAATACCGCGTCCGCACTCCTCAAGGTCGTCGCGCATAAGGGGCTCGCCGCCGGTGACAATGACAAACACCTTGCTGGCATCTGTGCGCTGGGCTATGCCTTCAAGAACGCGGAAGAAGTCCTCCTTTGGCATGTCTTTCTGCTCCATTATCTTCTTGCAGTCGCTCCCGCAATGGCGACAGTGCATGTTGCATCGCAAGGTGCACTCCCAGAAGAGTTGCTTGAGTTGGTGATTGATGATGTTATTCTTCCTTATCACCCTCGCCATCTCAAGCATCATGCGCTTCTTTAAGTCCAGTCTATAGTCATTAATGTCAGCCATACCTTAGTCTCGAATAACGTCTAACACTCAAATAGCCCTTTGTTTGAGATACTCCTCCCAATCGTCCTTATAGCCATTGAAGACATTGATGTCCACATCACCGCGAATACCTGACAGGCGTCCGTCATATCCCAGTTGCCAGAAAGCAAGGTGCATGTCGGGCTTGAATTCGTTATAGCGTGCTATCCATACCTCATAGTCTTCGGCGACATCGGGTGCCAGCGGCATATAACGGTTTACGAACATCTGGTTGATATACAATATCGGGCGTACTTTAGTGTATTGTTCCACTGTTCTCATCCATGTCCTTATCCAGTCGAACATCACTTTTGCGCCACCCATTGCCTCAATCTGGGCATCGCTGGGCTCAACGTCGAGCACAGGAGGCAGGTCACCGCGGCTGAACTTGGTGTTTGTGAGGAAGTGGCGCGCCTGTTCCAGTGGGTCGCTTTTTGTTGAGAAGAAATGATATGCACCCACGCGGATACCGTTCTTGCGTGCCTCGGCGTAGTCGGAAGCGAACCATTTGTTCAGCACCGTGGTGCCTTCGGTTGACTTGATGAATACAAAGGAGACGGGATAGTTAACCGCTCCGGTAATTGTCTTCGGTGTCTTCACACCGAGACTTGTGATGCGCAGGTTTTTCCAGTTAATGGGAAACACCCCGCCATCCATCTCGTGCTGATAGCGTGCTATGTCTATTCCATAGATGCGCTCAGGTGTGTAGTTGAGCCGTTCTCCACGGAAGCGGTCTTCCTTCCACAGTCCTACGCGCACGTTTCCTGCCGAATCGACAGAGCATCCGAAGCCCTCGCGCTGGTCATTGACCCAGAAACCATCGTAGTAGTTGCCTGCACGGTCGAAGTAGATGCCGTGTCCCTCGCGTTTTCCTCCTTCTTTCTCGCCATCGTAAGTATATTCGGGCATTGGTTCGGGTGCGACATATTCGCCTGGGTCGCTTGCGAATGTGGCATATGCGATGATTGGTTTCAGACGGTTGCGAGTCTGAATTGTGCATATCAATGACGGGTTGTCGCTCTTCAGTAACCGGCAATTGCGACGGCGTGTCTTTCCTCTTCTGTTTTTATAAATGGCTGTGTAGCGCTGCACCAGTTGCATTCTCAATGGCTTGTCGCCGATGTTCTGCAAAGCCACGAGTGCGCTGTCGATGCGTTCCTTGTCGGCTTCCACCTCTGCATAATGTGCTGCCACGACATGGTATCCCTCGTCAGCAACATCGTGAACACGTATGAAATAGCGCAGTTCTTCGAGTGTCCGTTCCAGTCGTTTGCTCTTGTCGGCAAGCAGTTGTTCCTGTTTCTTCACAAGTTGTGGCAGGGTATCGTTGACAATCCTCAGCAGACTGTCTGCCTTATAGTCGGGGTTATATGTCACGATGCGTCCCAGACACGACGGTATGAGCCAGTATTTGTTGTGCCATGCTCCGCCGAATGTCTCTTTCTTCATCACTTTGCTCTCGTCGTTCGGTGATGTTTTTACGCGGGTCCAGTCGTTTGCAAGTTCCCCGATATATAATAAGGTATCCTTGCCAGACATCAGCGCATAGCAACTCTTATACTCTATGGTAGTCTTGTTGCGCTGCTTCTGGCTTTCAGTCATGGGCATGGAATACCATCCTATCCATGACACTGCTGCGAAAACCAAAAGAACCCACAACCATCTGAGCAGACGTCGTGGGTTCAGTTTCTTGTTTTTTGACATGTGTTTTTAGTCAATCTCCTCGTCAGCCTCATAGCCGCCCATCTCGCGGATGGCGTTCTTCAGCATGGTGTATTGCTGATAGAGGTTGTTCACAGGCTCCTCATTCTGGGTGTAGTCGTGCATTGGCGACTTCAGGTAGAAGCTGAGGAAGCGCTGGATGCCGTAGCGACCGGCACGTGCAGCGAGGTCGCTGAGCAGACAGAGGTCGAGCAACAGCGGTGCTGCCAGAATAGAGTCGCGGCAGAGGAAGTTAATCTTTATCTGCATCGGGTAACCCATCCATCCGAAGATGTCGATGTTGTCCCATCCTTCCTTGTTGTCGTTGCGTGGAGGATAGTAGTTGATGCGTACCTTGTGATAATAGTCGGTGTAGAGGTCAGGCTGTTCATCGGCTTTCAGTATTGTCTCAAGCGTAGAGAGCTTTGACACTTCCTTGGTGCGGAAGTTTGCCGGTTCGTCGAGTACCAGACCATCGCGGTTGCCGAGGATATTGGTTGAGAACCATCCGCTCAGACCCAGGCAACGGGTGCCGATGATAGGAGCAAAACCACTCTTTACCAATGTCTGTCCTGTCTTGAAGTCCTTGCCAGAGATAGGCATCTTGGTCTTCTCTGCCAGTTCCCACATTGCTGGGATGTCAACGGTGGTGTTTGGGGCACCCATGATGAACGGCGCACCCTCAGAAAGTGCTGCGTAGGCATAGCACATCGAAGGTGCTATGTGCTCGCGATCGTCTTCCTTCATCGCCTTCTCCAATGCTGCCAGAGAACCATGAACATTCTCGTCAACGGGAACATAAATCTCTGTTGATGCTGCCCAGATGACAACGATGCGGGCACAGTTCTTCTCTGCTTTGAACTTGCGGATGTCCTCGCGCAGCGACTCCACCATTTCCCAGCGTGTCTTGCAGTCTTTTACATTGTCACCATCAAGGCGCTTGGCGTAGTTCTTGTCGAAAGCAGCCTTCAGAGGCACTATCTTCTCGAGCTCGTCGCGTACAGGGTTGATATCCTTTTCCTTAAGCACCTCGGCATACATTGCTGCCTGATAAGCGTTCTGCGGATACACATCCCATGTGGCAAACTCCAAGTCTTCGAGCTTTGTCAAAGGAACTATTTCACCATAACTAAGGTACTTCTTGTCTGCTCCGCGACCAATACGAATCTTGTCATATTGAGTCATCGAACCAACAGGCTTGGTCAAGCCTTTGCGGGCCATAAGTACTCCAGTTATAAAAGTTGTAGACACGGCACCGCATCCAACAATCATAATTCCTAATTTGCCATCAGCAGGCTTTACTTTTTGTTGTTCCATTTCTTTTTGATTTATCTATTTTTTATGTTTTCCTAATAATTGAAAATCTTAGATTAGTGTGGCAAAATTAATAAAAACTATTCTAACAAATGCGGTTTTATACTTTTTTAGCATTTAGTTTTTACTATTTTCATACAATTCCGACATTTATCAGTAAAAAAAGTACACGAATTATGCGATAATTGTTGTATCTTTGCCAACGAGAAAAGACCATTACGAATGAATATAATTCGCGATAAGCAATTCGGAGGCGAAAGGCCCCTGTTCTCAATACATGACACTCGACTCGAGAACGTGACCATTACGGAAGGAGAGTCAGGCATTAAATGCTGTTCAAACATTGAGGCCGAAGGGTGTCGTTTTATTGGGAAATACCCATGGTGGCATGTTGATGGCTCGCTGATTACGAACTGCTACTTCGAGGTGGGATCGCGTTCTGCAATATGGTATAGCAACGATATGGTGATGCGTGATACCATTATCGACGCTCCGAAACTCTTCAGGGAGATGAACAACGTTACGGTGGAGAACGTTGTTTTCAACGATGCTGATGAGACTTTCTGGAGAATTAAGAACCTGAAGATTAAGAATGTGACACTGCACGATGGCACTTATCCCTTCATGTTCTGCGAGAATGTATTTGTCGATGGACTTGTCAGTGACTCGAAATATGTGTTCCAGTATTGTAAGAATGTAGAGGTGCACAATGCGAAGATAACCACGAAAGACTCGTTCTGGGAGGTTGAAAACGTGGTGGTCTATGATAGCGAGATTAACGGAGAATACCTTGCATGGCACTCTAAGAATGTTCGTCTCGTAAGATGCCACATCACAGGTGAGCAGCCATTGTGTTATGCCGAGCAGTTGGTGCTGGAAGACTGCACCTTCGGAGAGGATTGCGACCGCATCTTCGAGGACTCTGATGTGAATGCCACCATAATAGGCTCTGTGACAGAGATTAAGAACCCGCGTACGGGCAGAATAGTGGCAGACCATATAGAGCGTGTTACTATAGATGAGAATATCAGGCAGCCAGCAGACTGTGAGATTATATCACGCACATAGTGGTCTGATAATTCATTTGACGAAATAATACAACTGTAAATCTAAAATCTATGAAGTACAATTTTGATGAGATTGTAACACGACGCGGTTCTAACTGCGTCAAATGGGACGAGGCCGATGACCCCGACATTTTGCCGTTGTGGGTGGCGGACATGGACTTCCATGTATATCCTGCAATCACAGAGGCTCTTCACAAACGTGTAGAGCATGGAGTTTTTGGATATGCACACGTGCCCCAGAGCTACTACGACTCCGTTCTTAACTGGTTCCGTGACCGTCACGGGGTAAAGGGGTGGAAACGGGAACACATGATATACACCATCGGCGTGGTGCCAGCGATATCCGCTATAATACATGCACTGACACTGCCTGGTGACAAGGTGCTCATATGTACACCAGTTTATAACTGCTTCTTTTCAAGCATAAGGAATCAAGGATGCATAGCAGAGGAGGTTCCGTTGTTGCTTTCCGAATCTCAGACTTCTCCTGCTTTCACTGTTGATTGGGAGGCTTTCGAAAAAGCATGTTCCGACCCTAAGGTGCGCATATTCCTGCTATGTAACCCTCATAACCCTGCAGGAAGGGTGTGGACACGCGAGGAACTGCAGCGCATGGGTGAGATATGTTTCCGCAATAATGTATTTGTCATCTCTGATGAGATACACTGCGAATTTGTGGCACCAGGCTATCAATATACACCATTCTCGTCGCTTGGTGAGCAGTTTATGCTTAATAGTGCCACATGCGTGGCGGCATCGAAGGCATTCAACATCGCAGGATTGCAGAATGCCGATATCATAGTGGCTGACCCCGACAAGCGCTATCGCATCGACCGTGCCATAAACATCTTTGAGACATGCGATGTCAATCCTTTCGGCATAGTGGCTGTTGAGGCAGCATATACCGATGGCGGTGCTGAATGGCTCAGACAACTGAACTTATATGTGCTCGACAACTATAACTACCTGCGCGACCTCTTTGCCGAAAAACTGCCCCAACTATGGGTAGCGCCGCACGAGGGAACCTATCTCGCATGGGTAGATTGTTCTGCGTTGGGCATGTCATCCACAGAGATTGCCGACTATCTTTATCGTGAAAACAAAGTGTGGATTTGTGACGGTGAGTCATACGGAGAACATCAGCGTGCCTTCATCCGCATCAATCTCGCGTGTCCGCGTACCACTCTTGCAGAAGGCCTGACTCGTATCATTGCCGGACTGTGTCGTCTCATGGAGAGACAATAGAAATAATCAAACTGTATTTAAATCTTATTATTTATGAAACATTCAAGAATATCAATTCGCCTATTGATGGGGATGGTGGCAGCCGTGCTGTGTCTCTCGCTTACTGGCTGTGCAGAACAACGTCTGCATGATGCGGTTATCGATGTGCATAACCTGTGTTCTACAAGTCCGTATGTACTGGATAACGGTTGTGTCGTAACCAATGTGACTTCAGATGACCGTATCGTGAAGTTCTACGTGAAATGTCCTGATGGCTTTTTCTTGGTTGATAAGGAACAGGTTAAAACATCATTCTTGCACGATTTCTTCACCTCTGACACAAAGACAGTGGAACTCTATCGGGCGCTATGCGGATATGATGGTGTGATACACGCTGAGTGCACAGACATGGCAGGATTGCAGCACGATGTGGTAATACTGAGTCCGTCACAGGTAAAGGAGGTGTGTCCAGAGCTTAAAGAGTAGTGTAATGAGGAAATCCTTTGTTTTGTTGGTAGCGTTATTAAGCTTTTGTTGTCACTCATGGGCGCAGTATGATGATGACTATGAGCCGATTGATGCTGAGACGTTGAGACAGGCGATGGCAGGCGATGTGGAGGCGATGCACAGCGTGGCTTCCGACTATGAGCATGTGCGCATGGACAGTGCCATTTATTGGTATGAGCGAGCTTCTCAGGAGGGATATATGTTCTCGCAGTCGAGACTGGGTGAGATATATGAGAAGTATGAGCCGCGCAATTATGAGAAAGCAGCTCATTGGTATCAAAAGGCGGCAGAGCAGGGTTATAACTGGGCACAGTACCGCATAGGACATTTCTATCGTGTCGGTATAGGTGTGGCGCGTGATGAGAAACTGGCGGAGGAGTGGCTAGGAAAGGCAGCACGTCAGGGTGCATGCTGGGGGTATCCTCAATGCGAATATGCCATCTACTATGCCAAAGGTGATGAAAAGAAGAAGTTCCTGCAAGAGGCTGCGGAACAGAGGTTGCTGGAAGGACGTGTCGCTTTGGCACAACTGTTGGAAAGTGAGGGAAACAATGAGGAAGCGCTGCGACTGTACCAAGATGGGTCGTTGATTTTCAACAATGTGTTCCCCGATACCGACAAAGAAGAATATGATAGGCTAAAGCAAGTGTGCCTTGACGCATTGGACCGTTTGGACAAATAAACTCATATTATCTTGTAAAAAACGGACTCTGACAATATGTTTTATAACATATTCGAGACCAAATTCGGCGAATTTGCTGAGCAATCCTGGCAGCTTTACTCACCAATCCTGGCAGGATTGCTTTATGGTTTTGCATGAAATGGGGTTAGGAAAGGCCACTCATATATATAATATAATAATGTATAACCCCTTTTTTTGCCCTTCCGTTTTGTCGTGATTTTCAAATAATCGATTTTTTCTGAAAAAATATCCTGAAATATTTTGCTGTTTCGGATATTATCAGTACCTTTGCACTCGCTTTCCGAAAAACGGGCGTCCGCCCGGTCCCTTCGGTGGCGTTTGAGAAGGAGTTCTTTGACAGATTTAAATAAGACAGAGAAGTAGTACAAGAAGCGGGTCGCCCTGCTTTGATGCATGGCGTCCGGGTATATGGGAACAACCGTCAGGCGGTATTTTATGTATGCCGCCCTTTTGATGTTTTGATGTCCTTTGCCCAGTATTGATTGTACCGGATATGCGTCCTTGTGACAGACAGACTTTTTCGCGTCCGGCCTTTTCGGC
>JAFZIY010000014.1 GCA_017554105.1 Prevotella sp.
CAGCCATGTGCTGCACGAACCCGTCGAAGTCCATTTCGCGGTCCTGTACGGCGCGTGCGTACCACATTCCTTTGTGTGTAGAGGTGTCTCTGTTGTCCTGATACAATCTGTACTTCAATGTTCCAATTTTTGCCATTTTTTTAGTCGTTTAGTGGGTTAGTAGATTAGTGGTTAGTTATTTAGCAGACTAGTCGTTTTTGTCGTTTTGGCGTTCTAACTCTCCTCCCTTCGGGAGGGGATGGGGGTGGGTTTTTCTACTTGCAAAATTAATATGATTTGTTTTAACCTCCAAATTTCGACCCCCGTAGCCCGTGAAAATCTGTTAAGAAACAGCCCTCTAACCGTTAAAAATTGTAAAGGCTATGTTTATGCCCTGAAAACGTAATGTTTACGCACCGTAAAAGATATTGTCCCCATTCGATTCTGTAACATTGTAACATGTAACATTGTAACATTAAGGACTAGCGATATAGTGGGGTGCTATGTCTATATTAATATATTATTATAATAATATATTAATATAGTATATATATACTTACAATCTATAACCTATTTCAGAACAAGACACATATATGAAATTGCTTAATGTTACATTGTTACAAAGTTACATTGTTGCATTTCCTATTTCATGCTCTTCCTGATTCCAAAATATGATTCACGCGGGCAACACCGCGAAGGACACGGCAGGGTGCATCCTCGTGGGCGAGAACCTGAAGAAGGGTATGGTGCTGAACTCACGCCTGTGGGTGAAGCGCGTGAAGGACTTGATTGTAGAGGCGAAGAATAGGGGAGAAGGGGTGTGGTTGAGGGTTGAAGGATGAAGGTTGACGGTTCACGGTTCACATCCTCTCAATTATCAGTTCCGCTGAGTTGTCATTGAGGGAATTGTAGTCGTCGAGGTGGATGTGGGTGCCTGCAGGGACATTGTCCTGTGCGAGGTTCAAGAGGTGGTTGGCAAGGGACTCCAGTCCAGCAGGGTTGCCACTGATGTGTACTTGTTTGCCATCGGTGTCAACCTTTATCTCAAAGTCTTGGGACCATTTGAGGATTATTCCTTTTCCGGGGTTGTATCCGGGGATTTCGATGATTCTCTTCATGCCTGTATGGTGTTTTTGTGCTACTATTCGTGATGGTATGGCTCTCCCTTGATGATGGTGCAGGCACGGTAGATCTGCTCTGTGAATATCATGCGTACCATCTGGTGCGAGAAGGTGAGACGTGAGAGGGACAGTTGCTCGTTGGCTCTCTGGTATAGGGTGGGGGAGAAGCCGTAGGGGCCTCCTATGACAAACACCAGGCGGCGCACTGTCATCTGCTTCTTACGGAGCCATTCAGCCAGTTCTATGCTGCGTGGCTCCTTCCCATGCTCGTCGAGCAGCACTACATGGTCTGTGGGCTGCAGGAGCTTCATTATGGCCTTTCCCTCGGTCTCTTTCTGCTGTTCCTCGGTCAGGTTCTTGGTGTTCTTGACGTCTGGCAGGGTAGTGATCTCGAAGGGCATATAGTGGCTAATGCGCTCAGCATAGTCGCTGATGCATGCTGCAATGTGCTTGTTGTCGGTCTTGCCGATGAGGAGAAGGGAGGTTTTCAACGTAGTTAGGAGTTAGAAGTTAGGAATTAGGAGTTAATTTTTTAATTCTTTAATTTTCTAATTTTCCCTGTTGTACTCATGTTTCCGCTTGGGATTCATTGGGAACCAGCCTTTCTCTACACGTTTCTTCTGTGCGAAGAGTTCACCGATGCCCCAGAGGAGTGATGCTCCCGTGACTCCCAGTACGGATGAGATGATGACGTTCTCGACGAAGAATGCCGGGATGATGAATGCCAGTCCGGCTACGAGGTAGGTCCACCACAGCTTTGTACCGCTGTAGTATTCTGTCTTTATGACGAGGGGGTGACACAGTCCTATGATGAGAAAAGTGCTCACTGCTATGATTATTCCGGTGAAGTACATTGGTCGTTTGGGGGATTGGTCGTTTGGTCCTTTGGGGACTCAAAGTTTAAAGTTCAAAAATCAAAGTTCAATGTTCAAAGTTCAATGTTCAAAGTTTTATGCAAAGGTAGCACTTTTAGTTCGTTTGGGCAACTTAGTGCTGTAAATAATATATTAAAAAATGAAAAATCGCATCTACTTACGAAAAATATCATTATCTTTGCAATATTGTAGAAAACACTTAATCATAAAATTCAAATAGTATGGAAAATAACAAAGAACTTATCGCTCAGTGTGAACAGGCCGCCAGGCAATGGCTTTCTCCTTCATTTGACGAGGACACACGCAAGGAGGTGCAGGCAATGCTTGACAATCCTGACAAGACTGATCTTATTGACAGTTTCTATCGCTCACTGGAATTCGGTACTGGTGGACTGCGTGGCATCATGGGTGCAGGCACCAACCGAATGAACATCTATATCGTTGGTATGGCCACTCAGGGCTTCGCCAACTATATCCTCAGGGCTTTCCCCGGAAGGACCGACCTTTCTGTTGTCGTAGGCCATGACTGCCGTAACAATGGACGTCTGTTTGCAGAGACCGTAGCCAATATCTTCTCGGCTAACGGTATCAAGGTTTATCTCTTCGAGAGTCTTAGACCGACACCTGAAATCTCATTCGCTATCAGGCAGTTAGGCGCTCAGGCTGGAGTAAATGTTACAGCATCTCACAACCCGAAGGAGTATAATGGATACAAGGCTTACTGGGATGATGGCGCACAGGTGCTGGCACCTCACGACGTGGGTATCATCAATGAAGTGGAGAAGGTGAAGATTGAGGACGTGAAGTTTGAGCCCAACAAGGAACTCATCGAGATTATCGGTGGTGAGATGGACTGGGACTACCTGCAGGCCGTTAAGGAGGCAATGGTTGACCAGGATGTGATTCTTCGCAACAAGGACCTCAACATCGTTTATTCTCCAATGCACGGTACAGGTCGTGTTATCATTCCTGAGGCTCTGCGCTCATGGGGATTCCAGAACATCCACGTGGTGCCCGAGCAGATGGTAATCGACGGTAATTTCCCGACGGTAGTGTCTCCAAATCCTGAGAATCCAGAGGCTATGACGCTGGGTATGAAACTGGGTACAAGGCTCAATGCTGACCTCGTGATTGCCAGTGACCCTGATGCTGACCGTCTTGCCATTGTATGCCGCAACGACAAGGGCGAATGGGAGATTCTGAACGGAAACCAGACATGTATGATGTTCTGCTGGTATATCATCGCAAACAAGAAGAAACTGGGACAGTTGAAGGGCAATGAGTTCCTCGTAAAGACCATCGTTACCACTGAGGTAATCAGGAAGATTGCCGACAAGAACGGTGTGGAACTGAAGGACTGCTACACAGGATTCAAGTGGATTGCCAATGAGATTCGCGTAGAAGAGGGCAAGAAGAAATACATCGGAGGTGGTGAGGAAAGCTTCGGATTCCTGCCATTCGACAAGGTACGCGACAAGGACTCACCAGCAAGTATCTGCCTTATCTGTGAGATTGCCGCATGGGCTAAGGACAACGGAATGACTCTCTACGACCTTCTGATGAACATCTATCAGGAGTACGGATTCTCAAGAGAGGTGACCATCAACGTGGTAAGGCCCGGTAAGAGCGGTGCTGACGAGATTAAGGCAATGATGGAGAACTTCCGTAACAATCCGCCAAAGGAACTCGGTGGCTCGAAGGTTGTGGTATGTAAGGACTTCAAGACACTTGAGCAGAGGAATGCCGACGGTACTGTGACGAAACTCGACATGCCTGACACAAGCAACGTGCTGCAGTGGTTCTGTGAGGATGGTACGAAGGTAAGTGTGCGTCCTTCAGGAACAGAGCCAAAGATAAAATTCTATACAGAGGTAAAGGACGACTCAATGAAATGCGCAGGTTGCTATGAGCGTTGCACAAATGATGCAAACGTGAAGATTGAAGCAATAAAGAAGGGACTTAATCTTTAAGATTTAATTCCTAATCTGTAAAACAATAGTTTTCATAGGTCAATTTTTCAGAATGCCTTGTTAGTGATAACAGGGCATTCTTTTATTGTATTATCCGACATTTCTTTGACATTCCAATTTTGATAATCAAACGGGCTAACACAGGGGTTCGCCCCTACATATATATATAACATTATTTCTACGTCATTTTTTGTAGGGGCGAACTCCCGTGTTAGCCCTCAAAGAACAGCAGATAATAAGAGTAATATGTATATTTAACATGATTCGGCATTATGATAAATAGAGCAAATGAAGAGTCAAATTATTAAGCCCCTACTATTAAATTAAAAAGAAAATGGAGATAAAAGAATAAATTCCCTTATCTCCATCTGAATAAATAATAATTGCGATATTTGAAAAAAATGTTTATTGGTGTTGTTCTCTTAACAAATCGTTTACAGTCTTTACAGGATTGAACGTACCAAGCGGAACTTCTACGAATACTGTGTTCCAGTCGCTCATGGCACCATTCCAAAGTCCAGGAAGTTCAAGCGCCTTGAGTTCCTTGCCGTTCTTGCTCTTGCTGCTGATGAATCCCGTAGTCTTGTCAACATAGTCAGGAAGATTGAAAGGATTGTTCTTATAGTCCTTTATAGCGCACACGAGATCAACCGGATTGAAATGGGTTCCTTCCTTGAACATCTTCATGTATTCCTCGTTGCTCTTGTCAATCTGACTGCTCTCAAGAATCTGGAGACTCACAGTGCCGTCCTGGTTGTATGTGAGGAACGGGCCACCACCGGGCTCGCCCACATTCTTTACTACTCCACATACGCGGATTGGACGGTTGAGTTTGTTCTTCAGGTAGATAACGAGGTCAGCATCCTCAAGTTCCTTGATGTCGCTCTTCTTGCAGCACAGGTCACGTTTTACGAAACGTATGATTTCCTCAAGTGTCTCATGTGAGTAGGCTCCGCTCTCAAGGATGTTGAGATAATTGAATACCTTCTTCTGCAATGACACCAGAATACCGGCTATAACCTGCTTGTAGGTCACTGTCTCAGGCTTCAGGCGATCAGGCACTACATTGTCAATATTCTTGATAAATACCACGTCTGCGGCAATCTCATTGAGATTCTCTATCAAAGCACCGTGTCCTCCTGGACGGAACAGCAATGAGCCATCCTCATTCCTGAACGGTGTGTTGTCTGGATTGGCTGCCACCGTGTCTGTGCTTGGCTTCTGCTCAGAGAAACTGATATTGTACTTAATATCATATTTATCGGCGTAAACACCCTGTTTGTCAGCCACTTTCTGCTCGAACAACTGCAGGTGCTCATGACTGACGGTGAAATGCACGTTAGCCTCTCCCCCACTTTCAGCATACAAAGCGCCCTCTACAAGATGCTCCTCCATTGGAGTACGGGCTCCCTCGGCATAGTTGTGGAAAAGCAGCAAGCCCTTGGGAAGTTGACCGTAGTTGAGTCCCGACTTGTCGAGCATATTCCTTACGACAGCCTTATAGTTGCCCTCAGCGATGAGTTGCTTGATGGTCTTTCCCTCGTTCTTCTGACACACCTCGTCAAGAGCAGCATAGAAAGCGAACTTCTCGATGTTGTCAAAATACTCCTTCTCAAAGGCTGTGGTAGGTACATCATAGTCGGCATCGGCAAAGGCAAACATATCCTTGAACATACGGCTTGCAGCACCGCTTGCAGGGACAAACTTCACTATCTTCTTTCCCTGTGCCTTATAGTCGTTCCACGCCTTCACAAAGCCCTCACACTCGGCCTCTGTGGGAGCAACAATGCCGTTGCCTATTGCAGCGGCACCCTCCAGTTTGAGGAATGGGAATCCTGTTTCAAACTCTTTGAGCTGATTCTCTATCTGCTCCGGCGTAATACCCTTCTGGGCGATTTGTCTTAAATCTGATTCTAATAGCATAATTATGGTATTTTTAGTAGTTTATTCCAATTCACTCGCAAATATAGTTACTTTTTTTTGAAATAAGAAAGAAATAAGGGAAATTTTAATACCTTTGCATTAAATTTACTCGCTATATGGAAAGAAGTTTCAGTTTCACCGTAGATGAGCGCCATGAGGCATACGCCATTGTACGAAGGCTGTCTAAGTCAATGGCCGTCTCGCTCAGCAAGTCTGAGAAGAGGCTCATCATAAAGCGTCTTAACGAGGCATACGAGAATGATATGCTTCAGAGAGACGCCTTTGGACTTAATCCTATAGTGAAGAGCCTACAGACAGCACTTATAGCAACAGAGCAGATAGGAGTGGGCAAAGATGCCATCATAGCCACACTACTCTACTGCACATACGGTAAGGACAACTTCAACCGTGAAGAGACGGCAGCACTCTTTGGCGAGGGTGTGGCGAATATAATATATGGCCTTGTAAGGATTGAGAAACTCTACAGGAAGAACCCTGTGATAGAGAGCGAGAACTTCAGGAACCTGCTCCTCTCGTTTGCTGAGGACATGAGGGTTATCCTCATTATGATTGCAGAGCGTGTGAACCTTATGAGGCAGATACGCGATGCAGAGAATGTGGAGGCAAAGAGACGTGTCTCTGAGGAGGCAAGTTATCTCTATGCGCCTCTGGCCCATAAACTTGGACTCTATCAGTTGAAGAGTGAACTGGAGGACCTCTCGCTGAAATACCTTGAGCATGATGCCTATTACATGATCAAGGACAACCTCAATGCCACCAAGAAAAGCCGAGACGCATACATAGAGAGGTTCATCAGTCCTATTGCCGAGAAACTTGATGCTGCCGGGTTCAGGTATCACATGAAGGGAAGAACCAAGAGCATACACAGCATCTGGCAGAAGATGAAGAAGCAGCAGTGCGGCTTCAACGGAATATACGACCTCTTTGCCATTCGTATCATACTTGAGGTGACCGAGCTTGACGACGAGAAGAAGTTCCATGCCCTGGAGAAGACTCAGTGCTGGCAGGTGTTCTCTATCATAACAGACATGTACCAGCCCAACCCCAAGCGACTCAGGGACTGGCTGTCGGTGCCAAAGACAAATGGCTATGAGAGTCTTCACATCACCGTGCTCGGACCTGAAAACAAATGGGTGGAGGTGCAGATAAGGACTGAGCGAATGGATGAGGTGGCAGAGAAAGGTGTTGCTGCCCACTGGCGCTATAAGGGTGTGAAGGGTGAGAGTGGCCTTGACGACTGGCTCAAGAACATTCGTGTTGCCATAGAGAACAGCGACGACCTGCAGGTGATGGACGAGTTCAAGATGAATCTCTATGAGGATGAGGTATATGTGTTCTCACCGAAGGGCGACCTCTTCAAGTTGCCAAAGGGAGCCACGGTGCTCGACTTCGCCTATATGATTCACACCAATGTGGGAAACAGGTGTACAGGTGCGAAGATAAACAACAAGATTGTGAACTTCCGCCATGTGTTGCAGAGCGGAGACCAGATAGAGATAATCACCTCGAACAACCAGAAGCCAAAGCGTGACTGGATTACATACGTGAAGACAAGTCACGCAAAGAGCAAGATACGCTTTGCACTCAAGGAGACTCAGGTGAAGGAAAGCCTGATGGCAAAGGAGATGCTGGAGCGTAGGCTGAAGAACAGGAAACTGGAGATGGACGAGGCCGTGATGAATCACCTAATAAAGAAACTGGGATTCAAGCAGACAACCGACTTCTATCATCAGATTGCTGACGGTACTCTTGACATCAACATCATCATCGACAAGTACAATGAACTGAAGAATCCTGAACAGGTGGCGCCTACTGCTATGCAGGCACGAAGTGCAGAGGAGTTCAGTTATGACAATCCCAATGACCTGGGTGAGCATATCAATGATGATGTCCTTGTGATTGACAAGAATCTCAAGGGAATTGACTATCAGTTGGCTCGTTGCTGCCACCCTATCTATGGTGACTCTGTGTTCGGCTTCGTGGGAGTAAACGGAGGCATCAAGATTCATCGTGTTGACTGTCCTAATGCCCCTGAGATGCGCCGAAGGTTTGGCTATAGGATTGTGAGGGCTAAATGGAGCGGCAAGGGTGGCTCACAGTATAGCATATCACTCCGCATCATTGGCAATGATGACATCGGTATTGTGAACAACATCACCAGCATCATCTCCAAAGAGGAGAACATCATGATAAGAAGCATCAATATTGACAGTAACGACGGACTGTTCAGGGGTACTGTGTCAGTCAATGTTGAAGACACTAACCGCCTTGAGACACTTATCAAGAAACTCCGTACCGTCAAGGGTGTAAAGCAGATAAGCCGTATTTAATATTAAATCCCCATGAGCAGATGGTTGCACATGGGGATTGTTGTTCTATGTGAGTAAACTACTTTTATCTCATCATCACTTTAACAGCTTTATCGCCAATCTTCACTATTACAGTGTTGCCTTTACTGATGTTTGTGGTGACATTTGCACTGCCATTATATGCCCTTGCCGTTGCAACTTGCTTTCCATCAACCTGATATATTGCAATTTGCTGACCATCAGCAAGGCCAGAAACACTGATTATACCACCATGTGCCTGAATGCCCTTTTGGTTATATAAATTATGTGAAATGCCTGTTGAGGCGTCTTCAATAATGGTTAAATTACGAAAAATTGATAGTTCGTATTTAGCTTTTGTCCCCATGGGAACATAAATTGTTCCAGCTCTAAAAATGTTTGCATAATTGCCATATTGACCAGTGTTATTTGTATCTTCTATAGATTCTGGGGTGGTTGATGAACAATGAATAACAGTTTCTACGTCTATACAATAAGGACTTGCAGTTATCTTTTTTAGGGTTGATGGTAAGAACAATTCTATATTATTTAGATTTGCATATGGATGAAATAAATAACCTAGACTCAGATCAGTAATACCTTCGGGGAAATATATACATCGAGTTTTCCAAAATATATTATTATACGAACTACCTATACTTAATTGTTCCATTGTTCCGTTAATAACCAATGTGTCTACATATGTATTAGTGAACTCAAAGCCATTACTAAAGCCTATTGTACTATTGGGTAATACAACCTTTTGTATACTGTCTAAATAGGCAAACATATATGCTGTAATTTGATTATCTACTGTAACACAATCTGAATAATAAGAATCTCCCCCTGATACGATATTTGCATCTTCTAAATCAATAATTCCATGCAAACTTAAATTCGTATTTAACTCACGAATAAACCTAATATCAGTTCCATTAATATATCCAGTCACCTTTAAGTTCTGAAGAGTTTTTTGGTCACTATAGGCAATTTTGCTTGACAACCATCCTGGATTTTGGCAATCTACTTCTAATGATGTTGTTTGTGCAAAAGCAACAATACTTACCACAAAAAGGGTAAACAATAATAATATTTTTTTCATAATGAATATTTTTAAAGGTTATTGTGTAAATGTTATTTCAAAAAGGCATATAAAAAACGTGGACTTCTTACTTCGTCTACGTTCACCTGGTATCGCCAAACACCATACAACTCTAAACGAGCAAAAGCCCACGCCATCGGCGTGAGCATCCTTACTTTTACTCTGAGTTGTTCTTTTAAATTTGGCGAATTTGGTGAACAAGATTCAAGCGGACGCTTCTTCCTTATGTATTTATTTTGTTATATCATAGGCATACGGTTTTAAAAGTTAATACAGTTTTACGATTGCAAAGATAAACAAAATATTTAACAAGTTGTCATTTTAGGTGAAGTTTTTTTTATGGGAAATTAAAATGCAGCCCAACAGAATATATGAAGACTGTTGGACTGCTTTCAGTAAGAAAAGTGTTTTTACTCTTCTTTTTTCTCTTTTACCACCCATTTTCCAATACCGTGGCATTTCTTTCTTGAGAAACCTTTAGAACTCAGCACTTTTCCGATTTTCTCCACTGACAGCCTTATGCCAGAGGTCTTAGACAACAATTTACTCAGAATCTGATGAGCCTGAAGCAGCTGCGCATCTTTGTCATTGAGCTCACATGGTTCGAAATAGGTTGTTATCAGTTCATCTTCAATGCTCACTGCCCTGAATTTTGCATTATGTGCCTCTACAATAGTCTGCTCTTTTCTATCGAACCAAAACTGGAATCCAGTTCTGAAAAGTTGGTATGCCTGTGCATACACCTGTGGAAGATTCACATTAGAGAAGTCCAAATCTATGTCTTTAACATTCATGCAAAGAAATCGTCTGTTTCCTGTGATGTCGTGAAGAATCTGTACCCCATTGGCAGTACCACAAAAACTGCATCTACGGATGTAGCATTTAGACAGTCTTGTATATGCCCTGCGGGTGTACATCAAATGCTCTGTCAGAATTTCTTTCGTGCTTTCAACATTTTGTACAGACATGTTCTCCACTTCATCCATGCAAAAGAGAACAAGTTCGGACAGTTGGATTTTGGTCTCCTTGTCATGGGGTCTCAGGAATCCCATGCCGTAATACTCTTTAAGTTCGTTGGGCAAGATGTTTCTGAACCAAGAGGATTTGCCAATGCCTTGCGGTCCGCAGAAAATGATGGCGGTTTGGTTCACCACATCATCTTCTGCAAGACTTCCTGTTAAGGCCACAAGCCACTTTTTAAGGCACCAGTAAAAGTAGTTGTTGTCATCTGTTTTTACAGTGTCTGCAAGCTGTTTGATGTGGTCCTTACCATCCCACATGGGAAGGCTCCCGAGCCACTCAGTGTATGGGTTGTAGCTTGGCCACTGTCCAGAGCAAATGATTGTCAGAAGAGTTTCGCGAGAACATTGAATGTTCTGCAGTGCTACTTCCACCTTAACACTGTTAAGGTCATCGTCAGTCAGTTCACGGAAATCATTATCTGTTATCTTCCTGAACTCTGTTCTTTGATTTCCCAGATTTTTACGGAAATCATAATGTAATTTCAGGTAGTCAAGTACCTTCTTGGTATTATTCATAAGCCCAATTATTTATTTCATTATCATTATCGAGAGGAAATTTCCACCTCAACATTTCCTTTATCTTTGTTTTTCCTTCTTCGTCAATGTCGAACATGTCAACATATTTCTCAGTTGGATAATCTTGATTGTGCGAAGCACATTCTTTACGCCATTCCATTTCTTTCAAAAAACAATCTAACATGTTTATTTCATATCCCATTTGTTCAATCATTTTACAAATAAAACGTATTTCATCTTTTATTCTCCATTTCTGAAGATTCTCTGGGTCTGAATCGTATTCACGATAGAGATAATCTAAACGTGAATCCAGTATTGGGTCTCCCGTATACTGTTTTGCAGACTCTCCTGCAAAATGATGATAAGTGTAGTTTGTGAAACAATCCCAGAATCGATACTGAACTTCCGGCCTGTCTTTCAACAATAATAGTTCAGGAAGGAACTTAGCCTGAAATTCTATTGAATACTGATCACAATAAATGTGATAATCACGCCTGAGATCTTCAGGCAGCTGGCTGATAAGAACCTGGTTCTCTCGAGCCAAATTTTTTAACTTTTTCATTTTTTATATAATTATTATATCGCTGCAAAGATATAATATGTGAAATGTTCTACAAAAAGTATAAATTTTTCGCTAACGGGACCTAAAAGATTTACTAAAATTACTGTGGGGTTGGTGGGGTAAGCAAATCCGAATTATCCAAATCGAAATCTCAATGACATAATACAATAATCATCCTGAAAATCAATCTGTTATGAATATCTGTCTTTTAAGATATTACCCCTTTCACTTCCCGTTTCATCTACCCCCACATGCCCCAGACAGGTTTCATCTTTTTACAAAGACTTTAGTTTTTTGGGGGGTACACTTGTAAAAAAATGCCCCGCAAGCTTTTTTCCTAACCTGTGGGGCCGCACGAACTAATACAGACGATAAACTAACGAACAACTAACGAATAACTGTCGAATCATGCGCTAAACCCATATATGGGAAATTACGGAGTTACTTCCTCTTCCTCCGTACCCACAGCATTTTTAGGAAGTTCACGGGCTGAGGCTCCTGTAGTGAGCTGATTAACTCGGTTGCCATTCTTGTCCACCTTCACAATGGGTTGGAAATTGACACGCATGCCCTTGACATTCTGGGCTGCTGAGAACTCCTTTGCGGAAGGGGCTGGAGAGGTCCTAAGACCCATCTTGAAAGTACCAAGCCCATCAATTCTCACACTGTAGGACTTTTGGAGGAAATCTTTCACTACCTCAACCATCTCTGTGAGCACTGCCATTGCATCAGCCTTTTTTGCTGTGGTGTTATCCTGAATACGCTGGGCTATCTCATCAAGCCCGATGACATCAAGCATCTTAGCACGTCCATACCACATTCCTCTGTGAGTTGAATTAACTCTGTTGTCCTGAATCAATTTATAAAATACAGCCATATAAAACTAAAATTTAAAGTTAAACATTATAATATCCTGAAAACGATCACCTTATCATTTCCGTTACAAAGATACTTTAATTATTTGACATAACCAAATGTTTTTCAGGAATTTATAGTTAAAGTATATTAAAATACAAAATTGGTTTGGACACTTATTTTTCCCCTCCTCTCGGAAGCCTTACAGGAGTCCTGAAAGATGGTTAATTACCATCAGAAAACATATCTCTTGGAGTGTGATTCATATACAAACCACACCCTGATTGATATACAAATGGCTCCCCGAAACATATACTTTTCAATGACTTCCTATATATAGGCAAATCATTCCAAGCAATACAAGGGCAAGGTCAACAGCCTTGCTCTTTAAGTTTCTCTCGTGGAATATATATGCTCCGAACAGGAAAGAAACCACAACACTTCCACGACGTATCATTGAGACAACACTAATCAAAGCACCGGGAAGACTGAGGGCATAGAAATACATGAAGTCGGCAGCACAAAGGAAGATACTGATAAATGGTATTGCCCAGTGCCAGCGGAACACCATAGTCTTGCGACGGGGATACCACAGCAACATAAGCATGATGAACATCAGGAACAACTGATAGATATTATACCACGACTGTACTGTCATTCGTGGCAGCCCTACCCCACCGTCTTCTGCCGAAGCCATGAGGTATTTGTCGTAAAGTCCACTGATAGCACCGAGGATGGCCGCTATCACAATGAAGAATATCCATCGGTTGTGAGAGAAATTGATGCCTTCTTTCTTCCCGCTTCTTGACAATAGGAAGAACGAAAGTATTGCAAGTGTAACACCAGCCCATTGCCAACCATTGAGTCTTTCACCAAAGACAAGGAGTGCACCGATGAGTACCATCACAGGACGGGTGGCATTTATTGGTCCCACTATGGTAAGAGGCAGGTGTTTCATGCCGAAGTATCCGAACACCCATGAAGACAATACAATGAGCGACTTGATGACAATATAATAGTGCACTTCCCACCCACAGACCGGAGTGTAGAAGATTGAGCCGTCAAGAACATGCGATGTTGCCGACAGCACAATGAAAGGCAAGAATATAATCGATGAGAAAAGGGTGTTTAGAAGCAAGACAGGTATTACCGCATTACCGCCAAGTGCCTCTTTCTTGAACGAGTCATAGCAGCCAAGCAAGGCGGCACTCATGAATGCTAATATAAGCCACATTTGAGTTAGGAGTTAGGAGTTAGGAGTTAGGAGTTAAGGAGTTATGGAGTTAAGGAGTTATGGAGTTAGGGTATTTAATATCTTCAAGGAACAGGGCTTTGGCAGGCATGCTCTCTCCTGCATTGGTACGACTGCCACTCCTTATCACTTCAGCAAACTCAGCAGATGTCATCCTGCCTCGTCCCACCTCAATGAGAGTGCCAACGACAGCCCTTACCATGTTGCGCAGGAACCTGTTGGCTGTTATCTCGAAATACCATCTGTCATCACCGATTTCTACCCAACGTGCAACAGTAACATTGCAGATGGTGGTCTTCACATCGCTGCCACTCTTGCAGAATGCAGCAAAGTCGGTTGTTGTCAGCAATGCCTCTGCCGCCTCATTCATTTTATTGAAGTCGAGAGGATAGCCTGTCTCCCAACTATATGCCTTCTCAAATGGATTCTTCGTCGTGTGGACATAGTAATGATATGTCCTTGAGGTGGCACTGAAACGTGCATGAAGGTCATTATCCACGCTCTCAATCTTCTTGATGGCAATATCGTGTGGAAGAAAACGGTTGAGTTTGTAGCACAACTGCTGGCAATCGAACAATACTTCAGTGTCAAAGTGAGCCACCATCAGTCGTGCATGGACACCTGCATCAGTCCTTCCGGCTCCCACAATCTCAGTCTTCTGGCGAAGTAGGATGCTCAGGGCATGCTCTATCTCCTCCTGGACTGTGATCCCGTTGGGCTGTATCTGCCACCCATGATAGCGGGTTCCATCGTAACTGAGGTAAATGAAATACCTTTGAACTTTGGACATTGAACTTTAAACTTTCTTTTAGTCGGTTGCGCCTTTGTAAAAGCGGCATAGCCGAGCGATTATTTCTTGCACCTCTTGTATAAATCCTGAAGGGAAGCCCGAGGTGTGCCTGTCTTCACCAAATCATTAAGACAACGCTCAGCCTCTTCCTTTCTGCCGGCCAATATCAATGCGTCAATCTTGTTAATCTTGTAGTCGCGGTTGTCAGGGTCAATGGCAATGGCCTTGTCGAGGTCATAGACAGCAAGGTCGTACATGCGTCTTTCCTTCTCAATCCCTGCCCTTGCAGCGTATGCAACAGCACTGTCAGGATATGATTCCACAAGGATGTTGATGCCGTCCATAGCTTCCGTGAAGTGACGGTCTTTCTGGTTGAGCAATGCCAGGCCCAGTTGTGCCTCGAAGTTGCCAGGCACTACCGTAAGCAGGTTATTGTAGTCGAGCCTTGCAAAGCCAAACCTTCCCATTTTCTCGTTGACATAAGCACGGTAGTACAATGCCGCAATGTTGTATGGCTCACGGTTCAGGATATAGTCATACTCATTCTTTGCAAACTCCCACTGCTCGAGCAATATGTTATATGAAGCCTTCTTGAGTCGCAGGTCAATGCTGTCCGGAGCCATAGAAGACTGCTGGGATATGATTTTAAGGCTGTCACGCAGTTCCTTTTGGGTTTGCGCGACAGCAATGGTTGTGACTCCTAACAGAAGGACTAAGAGTATCTTACGCATTCTTAATATAATCTACTATCCACTGCCCTACTTCCTTAGTGCCGTATTTCGCACCACCTTCAACCTGAATCTCTGGTGTGCGGACATTTGCATCGAGAGAAGCATCAACAGCCTTCCTGATGATTGAGCCTTCTTCCTTAAGGTCGAAATACTCGAAAAGCATAGCAACAGAAAGAATCTGAGCCAGAGGGTTGGCGATATTCTGTCCCTTTGCCTGAGGCCATGAACCATGAACGGGCTCAAAGACAGGAGTGCTCTCACCTGTAGAGGCTGATGGCAGCAATCCCATAGAGCCACTGATGCAGGAACCTTCGTCGGTAAGGATGTCGCCAAAGGTGTTCTCAGTTACCATAACATCAAAGAACGTAGGCTCTGCAATCATCCTCATTGAGGCGTTGTCAACAAACATATAGTCGGTCTTCACATCAGGATACTGTGGCTCCATCTCCTTTGCTATCTGTCTCCAGAGCCTGCTGCTTGCCAGCACATTGGCCTTGTCAACCACTGTGAGGTGATGATTACGCTTGCGGGCATACTCAAATCCCACCTTCAGTATTCTCTCTATCTCAGGACGAGTGTAATAGTTGGTGTCGTATGCCTTGTCGTTGTCCTGGTATTTCTCTCCGAAATACATGCCACCAGTCAACTCACGGATACAGATGAAGTCTGCTCCCTCAACGAGTTCTGCACGAAGAGGTGACTTATGAAGCAAACACTTGAATGTCTGTACAGGACGTATGTTGGCAAAGAGTCCGAGTTTCTTTCTCATTGCAAGCAGTCCCTGCTCAGGACGAACCTTTGCTGTAGGGTCATTGTCGAACTTCAGGTCACCTACAGCAGCAAAGAGAACGGCATCAGCCTCCTTGCAAGTGTTGAACGTCTCTTCAGGGAATGGGTCGCCAACCTTGTCTATGGCATCTGCTCCGCATATTGCCTTCTTATAGCTGACCTCATGTCCAAACTTCTCGCAGACGGCATTCATTACTGCCACACCCTGCTCCATAATCTCTGGTCCTATGCCATCACCTGGCAACACCGCAATCTTTAGTTTCATAATTACTTTATTTCGTTTGTTTATTTTGTTATCGTTTATATCGCGTTTTTACTCCACAGAGTATTCACTTCTATATCTTTTATAACGCAAGAAGTGTCTTTTTAGCATGTCAGAAGCCATCTTTTAGAGTGTCAGATGTATATCTCTGAGACCATAAAAGGTATACTTCTGAGAGGCTCATACCACACCTTTCTGTGCATTCTCACTCTCCTCGAAGATGTTAAGCATCTTGAAGGTTGCTTTTATAGCGGCCTCTATCTGGTCAGCATCAAGTCCTCTGGTACGTATCATCTTCTCTCCGTTTCTCCAAGTGATTACAGTCTGTACCAATGCATCGGTCCTTCCGCCTGGTGGGATGGTAACAGAATAGTTCGTAAGTATGGGGAATGTGCGTCCCAGATTCTCCTTGTATATCTTGCGCAGGGCCTTCACAAAGGCATCATATTGTCCGTCACCTGTTGAGTTTGCCTCAAACTGCTTGCCGTTGATGTCAACCTTCACATTGGCAAGTGGCTTAAGTCCGTATGCTATTGAGGTCATATAGCTCACCAGTTTCACTTTGTCCTCAGGTGCATCGTGCTTTAGTACATCACTGACAATGAAAGGAAGGTCGTCCTGAGTCACTATCTCCTTTCGGTCTCCAAGTTCTGTTATTCTCTTAGTAACGCGCTTTGTCTGTTCAGGAGTCAGTTCAAGACCAAGTTCCTCAAGGTTTTTGGCTATGTTGGCCCTGCCGCTATTCTTTCCAAGAGCATACTCTCTCTTCCTTCCGAAACGCTCTGGAATCAAGGCATTGACATAAAGGTTTCCCTTATTGTCACCGTCTGCATGTACTCCGGCAACCTGAGTGAAGACATTCTCACCAATGACGGGCTGGTTAGGAGCAATGGGAATGCCACTATAACCCTCAACAAGCTTGGAGATATCGTTAAGTTTATCCTCGTTGATGTTTGTCTTTGCAAGGAACTGGTCCTTGAGAATCACCTGCACACTGCTAAGGGGAGCATTTCCACAACGTTCACCAAGACCATTCACAGTTACGTGTACTCCCTTGCATCCGCTCAAAACAGCAGCCAGGGTGTTGCTCACCGCCAGGTCATAGTCATTGTGTGCATGGAAGTCGAAGTGCACCTCAGGATGTCTTTTCAGCATCTTGCGCATGTACTCTATGACATACAACGGGTTCAGGATGCCCAATGTGTCTGGCAGCATGAAACGCCTGATGCCTGAATCGACAAGCGAGTCAAGCATCTTATAGACATATTCGGGAGATTCTTTCATTCCATTGCTCCAGTCCTCGAGATAAAGATTGACCTCCATATCCTTGGACCTGGCATAGTCAACGGTGTTCCTGATGTCTTCGATATGCTCTTCCACAGTCTTGTGAAGTTGTGCGTGGCAATGCTTCTCACTTCCCTTTGCGAGAAGGTTTATCACTTTTCCGCCACATTCATTTATCCAATCGACTGACAGATTGCCATCAACAAATCCCAGCACCTCAACCTTCTCAAGAGCATCCATCTGCCTTGCATAGCGGCAAATCATCTTGACAGCGTCTTTCTCACCTTCGGATACTCTGGCAGAGGCAACCTCTATGCGGTCAACATTGACATCACGGAGTAGCATTCTCGCTATCATGAGTTTCTCATGAGGCAAGAACGACACTCCACTGGTCTGCTCTCCATCACGAAGAGTGCAGTCCATTATCTCCACAAAGGGATGGATGCGCTTGTAACTTGTGGTGCTTATTTGTTCTCCTTTTCCCACGTTTCTATTTTATCCTTATTCTCCAAAAGATAGTCTATGTCGTCAAGACCATTCATCAGGCAATGTTTCTTGTAGCCATTTATGTCAAAATGCTCCGACTTTCCTGTCGCCTTGTTGGTTACTGTCTGGTTTGGCAGGTCAACCTCGACCTCCGTCTTGGGGTCGTTCTCAATGCTCTTGAACAGTTCAGATAGGAACTCATCGCTCACAACAACAGGAAGAACAAAGTTGTTCAGTTCGTTGTTCTTGTGGATATCGGCAAAGAAACTACTGATAACAACGCGGAAACCATATCCTGCAATAGCCCATGCGGCATGTTCTCTACTTGAACCGTTACCAAAATTCTTGCCTGCTACGAGTATGCAACCAGAATACTTGGGGTCGTTAAGAACAAACTTCTCATTGAGACTTCCATCAGGATTGTATCTCCAGTCACGGAAAAGATTGTCACCAAAGAACTTCTCCTCACGTGTGGTTGACTTGAGGAAGCGAGCTGGAATTATCTGGTCTGTGTCCACATTCTCAAGAGGGAGAGGAACACAAGTGCTCTTTATAATGTCAAATTTCTGTTTCATCTTTTCTTTAAATTCTTCTTTCTTAAACGGTTCTTGGGTCTGTTATCTTTCCGGTGATGGCAGATGCTGCTGCAACAAGTGGTGATGCAAGAATGGTGCGGGCACCAGGACCTTGTCTTCCCTCGAAGTTGCGGTTGCTTGTAGATACACAATACTTTCCTGAAGGCACTTTGTCATCATTCATAGCCAGACATGCTGAGCATCCTGGTTGGCGTATCTCAAAGCCTGCTTCTTTTAGAATAGCATCAATACCCTCATCTTCTATTTGCTTCATTACAGCCCAACTGCCTGGTACAAGCCATGCAATGACATCTTCATTCTTTTTCTTGCCTTTTACTATTGAGGCAAAAGCACGGAAATCCTCAATGCGTCCATTAGTGCAGGCACCAAGGAAAACATAGTCTATTGGATGTCCTTCAAGCTTCTCACCAGGAGCAAATCCCATATAGTTAAGTGACTTAAGGAACCCTGCCTTTCCTGCTTCAGGGATAGTATCAAGTGAAGGAACACTCTCGTTTATGCCTATTCCCATTCCTGGATTTGTACCGTATGTGATACGAGGCTCAATATCCTTTGCGTCAAAGACAAGTTCCTTGTCGAATACAGCATCTTCTCCGCTATACAGGGTCTTCCAATAGGCAACGGCTTTGTCCCACTCTTCACCCTTAGGAGCATATTCCTTACCCTTTATATACTCAAATGTTGTCTCGTCAGGTGCAACAAAACCACCACGAGCACCCATCTCTATAGACAGGTTGCAGAGCGTCAGGCGGCCTTCCATAGACATGTCCTTGACCACATCTCCAGCATATTCCACGAAGTATCCTGTTGCTCCGCTGGTTGTAAGTTTTGACATCAGATACAGTGCAACATCCTTTGCTACGACTCCCTTGCCCAATTTGCCATTGATGCTGATGCGCATTGACTTTGGCTTCTGTTGAAGAATACACTGTGAGGCCATAACCATTTCCACCTCACTTGTACCAATTCCAAATGCCACAGAACCAACAGCACCATGTGTACTAGTGTGTGAGTCACCGCAAACAATGGTCATTCCAGGAAGAGACAGACCTTTCTCTGGTCCCACCACGTGAATTATACCATTGCTTTTGTCGAGCATTCCATAATGAGTAAGACCAAATTCTTTTGTATTCTTTGCGAGTGCGTCAACCTGTTTCTTGCTGACGGGGTCTTCAATAGGCTTGTCCTGGTCGTGTGTGGGAGTGTTGTGATCAGGCATACAGAATATCTGGTCAGGACGGAAACACTTCAATCCCCTTGCGCGCAAGCCGTCAAAAGCCTGAGGACTTGTCACCTCATGACAGTAAAGACGGTCAATATACAACTGAGTGGGACCATCTTCAACTATCTGAACTACGTGTTTATCCCATATCTTATCAAAAAGAGTATTCATTGTTGTTCGTTTTATATTAATGAATTAAAAGTTTTTTTAGTTCCTGAACTTGTTAATACAATCGATATATGCCTCTACGGATGCTGTCACTATGTCAGTATTGGCACCGAATCCATAATAGAGACTACCGTTGTATTCCACTTGCATGTGAACCTTACCCATATCGTCTGAACCTTTGGAGATGGCCTGAATGGTAAACTCCTTAAGTGTCATCTGCTTCATAATGATCTTCTTCAGAGCCTTTATTGCTGCATCAACAGGACCATTACCCGTTGCTGCTGCCTCAAACTTCTGACCGGAGATGTCAAGACCAATGCTGGCAACACTCTTGACGCCCATTCCAGTAGTAACCTGTAAGAAGTCGAGTTTGACACCGTGGTTCTCACTTGAATCGGCACCGGCCAATGTTAGGATATCGTCATCATTTACTTCCTTCTTGCGGTCTGCAAGGGCAAGGAACTTCTGATACAAAGTATCGAGTTTCTTCTCATTGTCGATATCAACGCCAAGTACCTCAAGACGATACTTCAGTGCTGCCCTACCCGAGCGTGCAGTCAATACAATAGAGTTGTCATCAAGTCCGACATCCTTTGGATTCATTATCTCGTATGTCTGAACGTTCTTGAGGACTCCGTCCTGATGAATACCACTTGAATGTGCGAATGCGTTTCTTCCCACAATTGCCTTGTTAGGTTGTACAGGCATGTTCATCAGAGAACTAACCATTCGGCTTGTAGGATAAATCTTTGTGGTGTTGATATTCGTGTCGATACCTATTGTCTTATGACACTTCAGAATCATTGAAATCTCTTCAAGGGATGTGTTACCAGCACGCTCACCAATACCGTTGATAGTAACCTCTGCCTGGCGTGCACCATTGAGTATTCCACTCATTGTATTAGCAGTAGCCATTCCAAGGTCGTTATGGCAATGGGTAGAAAGAATAGCCTTGCCTGAGGAGAGTCCGTCAACATGTTCCATGAGATACTTTATCTTCTCTCCATATTCCTGTGGCAGGCAATATCCTGTTGTGTCTGGAATATTGCATACAGTTGCACCGGCCTTCACTACAGCCTCAATGACACGTGCAAGATATTCATTGTCTGTCCTACCGGCATCCTCTGCATAGAACTCAACATCTTCAACAAACTTCTTTGCATACTTCACTGCAGCCACAGCACGTTCGATGATTTCCTCACGGTTGGAGTTGAACTTGTACTTGATGTGTGAGTCGCTTGTTCCAATACCGGTGTGGATTCTCTTGCGCTTAGCATATTCCAATGACTCTACAGCAACGTCAATATCCTTCTGCACGGCTCTGGTTAGCGCACAGATTGTAGGCCATGTAACAGCCTTTGATATTTCTATAACCGAATTGAAGTCACCAGGACTTGAAATAGGGAATCCTGCCTCAATAACATCGACTCCAAGTTGTTCCAGTTGTTTAGCCACCTGTATTTTCTCCACGGTGTTCAACTGGCATCCTGGTACTTGTTCGCCATCTCTCAGTGTAGTGTCAAAGATAAATAATCTGTCCATTTTCTTTTATTCATTACTGTTTATTAAAAAAGACCTTCACACCAAGGAAGTGGAAAGGTCTTTTCTTAAATATACTCTATATTATTTATGTATTTGCTTTGTACATACCTTAACACTTCCGACTACAGCCCTGAAGTCGAAGAATATTAATAAGGTATAGGTTTGTAATAACTGACATATTGATTATTTTCTAAATCGCGTGCAAAGTTATACATAATAATTTAATTGTGCAAATAAATTGATACTTTTTCTCACTTTATTCTTACATTTTCGTTAGAAACAAGGCCAAAACTGTTTCATTTTCTTATTTTTTGCAACACTTGTTCTGATATTTGCGACATTCCCTTGATGGATGGGTGACCATTCTTCTTGTCTATATTGACGAGTGAGATATAATCTATTCCATAGTGGTCACAAATGGTTTTAGTGCTTGATGTAATCTCTTCGCTAAGTCCATCGTTAATAATGAAATATATCTTTACATTTGGATAGCGTTTCTTCATCTGTGAAAGAAGAAATGCAAGTGCTGGACGATAACTGAAGAAGTCGTCTTGGCGCAGTCTGTCATATTTGAATTCACCTATAGGAGCACCTGCCCAACTGTCGTTAGTGCCACCAAAGACAAAAATGATGTCAGGATTGCCAAGGTTGTTCATACGTTTAATGAATGAACGTTCACTGTAATCGTTACCTGAATAACCGTAATATCCTATCGTGGAACCACTCCATGAGTTATTCTGACATAATTTATAGCCTCCTTCGTTTATCACCTTCCACCACCACGTCTGTGTGACATCATCCACATCGGTCTGGTCGCGAGTCTCCTCATAGTACCACATCTCGTTAGTGCTTGGGGTTACAAAACCCTCAAATGTCGAATAGGAGTCACCAAGAATGGATACTGACTCTTTGGTTTGTGCACATAACAGTGTCGTAAACATTACTGCTATGGCAAGAAACGTTTTTCTCATGAAATAATATTCTAATTAATAATGTTATATTAAAAGGCTGGTCCTTCTGGGAAAGGAGAGAAAGGAGCACCGTAGTCTTCAGGAGGAATATCTGCGCCATTGATTCTGGAAGACCTCACCTCACCATCCATATTTGATATGCTACGGTTGTCATCAGGATTCTCAAAGCGCGTAAACTCTCCACGGAAATTAAGAAGCACATCACCTGTAGCACCCTTACGATGCTTTGCTATGATTATCTGTGCTTTGCCACGTAAGTCATTACCATGATCGTCTTGGTAGATATGATAGTATTCCGGTCTGTGCACGAAAAGAACCATATCGGCATCCTGTTCTATAGCACCTGACTCACGCAAGTCACTAAGCTGTGGACGTTTACCTTCGTTACCATCACGGTTTTCAACTGAACGATTTAACTGAGACAATGCCAATACCGGTATGTTTAGTTCCTTTGCAAGTCCTTTAAGGCTTCGGCTTATGGTAGACACCTCTTCCTGCCTGCTTCCAAAGCGTGCTCCATTGGCATTCATCAGTTGCAGGTAGTCAATCATCAGTATCTTAACACTTTTCTCTCTTACAAGTCTTCGAGCCTTAGTGCGCAATTCAAAGATACTCATGCCTGGAGTGTCGTCAATATAAAGTGGTGCTGTCTGCATCTTCCTTACATTTTTATCGATGCGTTTCCACTCCTCGTCATCAAGCTGGCCATTCATTATTTTCTTTCCAGATATCTCACAAACATTCGATATCAATCGGTCAGCGAGCTGAACATTACTCATTTCAAGAGAGAAGAAAGCAGCAGGTATCTGGTAATCCATCACTATGTTTTTTGCTAGAGACAAAGCGAATGATGTTTTTCCCATCGCGGGTCGTCCTGCTATAATAACAAGGTCACTGGGTTGCCATCCCGAAGTGATATCGTCCAACTTTATATATCCGGTAGGAATTCCAGTCAATCCTCCTTCGTTTGTCGCAGCCTGTTTTAACTTTTCAATTGCATCCTTGACAACAGGTTCTAATGAAGTGTAGTCTTGCTTGAGATTCTTCTGCGACAATTCAAAAAGGGAACTCTCAGCATCTTGCATCAGTTCATCAATATCTTGTGACTCGTCAAAGGCCATTGTCTCTATCTTACTGGCAAAGCTAATAAGTTGACGGGCCATGTATTTCTGTACAAGAATACGTGAGTGATAAACTATATTGGCTGAAGAAGCAACCTTTGAACTCAGTTCAAGAATATATGCAGGTCCGCCAACGTCCTCAAGTGTTCCTTCTTTTGCCAGTTCGTCTGTGACTGTTATTATGTCAACAGGTTTCTCGTCCATACTTAGTGTTTGTATGGCTTTGTATACCTTCTGGTTTCGAGGTTCATAAAAGGTCTCTGGGTGTAATACGTCACTTACAACGGTAAATGCGTCTTTGTCAATCATTAGTGCACCAAGCACCACTCGCTCTGCATCAAGCGCTTGGGGTTGCAGATGACCATAGGTGGTGTCTATAGGTTTAGGATTTCTCTTGTTATCTGGCATCGGAATGTTATTTTTCTGCAAAGGTAGTTATTATTTTTAATATCTCCAAAAATGATTACTCAGCATTTTGCAATTTAATAAAATCAACGTATCTTTGCACAAAGAAATAAATATTATGACTATATATCCATGCGCCAAGATAAACTTGGGACTTAATGTTGTAAGGAAACGGCCAGACGGCTATCATGACCTTGAAACCGTCTTCTATCCGGTTCCTTTGTGTGATGTTCTCCAGATCACGCCATCCGATGAAAAGACTTCATTGACTCTGAAAGGAGCACCTTTAGAAGGTGATCCCGAACAGAATCTCGTTATAAAAGCATATAGAGCAGTAAGAGAATGCCATCCTATACCAGAGGTTAATATTACTCTTGAAAAACGTATCCCTTCACAAGCAGGAATGGGTGGAGGTTCAAGTGACTGTGCCTTTACAATAAGGGCTCTTAATGATTTGTTCAATATTGGCATGAGTATTGACGAGATGCGTGGAATTGCCGCAAAACTTGGAGCCGACTGTCCTTTCTTTATTGACCCGAGACCTTCTTTTGCACAAGGTATTGGAGAACGTTTGGAACAAATACCGGTATCACTTGAGGGATATTGGATAGCAATTCTAAAGCCTAACATATCCGTTAGCACTCGTGAGGCATTCTCACGCATTGTTCCCAAACGCCCCTCTGAACGATGTGACATAATAGTAAAAGGCAGCATAAAAGAGTGGAAAGACCGACTTCTTAATGATTTCGAGGAAAGTGTCTTCGCAATATACCCCGAATTGTCAGTCATAAAGCAACGATTCTACGATATGGGTGCGGTTTATTCCTGTATGAGTGGTAGTGGTTCCGCTATGGTTGCTCTGTTTGAAAACGAGCCACCTATCATTGACGGGGAGTATTACAAGTTAAAACTATAATACAATAATGGATAATCAGGAAGAATTGTTTCCTATTGTTGATGAAAGTGGAAACACAATAGGAAAGATTAAGCGTGGTCAGGCACATGATGGTTCAAAGATTCTACATCCAGTAATTCACCTTCATGTTTTCAATTCGAAAGGAGAACTTTATCTTCAGCATCGCCCTGTATGGAAAGACATCCAGCCAGACAAATGGGATACTGCCTGCGGTGGTCATATTGCTTATGGAGAGAGTGTTGAGGATGCTTTAAAGCGAGAGGTGAAAGAAGAACTCGGGATAACCGACTACTCCCCCACTTTCATATCCAAGTATATCTTTGAAGGATTACGCGAAAAGGAACTGGTATATGTTTTCAAGACCATATATGACGGAGCGATATTCCCTTCAGAGGAAGAACTTCTGGGTGGACGTTTCTTTTCTTCAGAAGAGATAAATACTCGTATTGGCACCGACTTCTTCACTCCCAACTTCGAGGAAGAATACAGACGTGTTTTTGGAAAAGGTAATTCTTAAGAACTACTCGTCAATCTTTGTAATAGTGTATTTGTTATCGTCTGTTACGATAATTTCAGCAGCATAAGAACTGGAAGAGTCGGGAATTCCCACTTGGGCATAAAAATGGAAGCCCTCTTCATCATGACAGTCAAATATGATGTCGTTTAGGATTGATTGTCCAATTATCTCTGAAGGAACACTATTGGCAAACTCCTTCTTATAGAAATCATGAATGAATGTCTTGACACTATTCTTTACAATACATATACTGACTGTGTTATCGTAATAGATGTTGTCAACGCGTACGCCTTCACTATTATAACTACTCTTTAATACTTTGTATGTAGTAGGATTAACCTGGATGTAGATGTGATTTCTTACATTTCCGAGCATCACAACTGTATCGTTCTTTATTACTCTACGTTGGTTTATAGCAACGGTTTCCTTGTTTTCAATAGTCTCCTCCTCTATATCGTCATCTTTGTCCTCGTCTTTTGTAAGTTTCACTTCATCACCATTCTGGTTCTTGAATACGAATAGATGTTCCGTGAGTTTTTGTATAGGATACTTTGTAGTAACACCACCTATCAGGCATAATGAATCGTTGACAACACGGAAATATACAGGTTTGCTTGTTGAATCTGGATAGAAAACGGTATCTCCCTTCACGCTGAATACAATGTTATCCTCCAGCTCGTCGTACCAGATGCCTTGCAATAACTGTTTGGCATTCAAGTCTTCTTGGACGACTAAAGGAGATTGCTTCGGTTCTGAGCAAGATGCAATCATCAAAACCAAAGCAACGAAAGGAAAGATATATTTTCTATACATATTTTGTCTTGTATCTCTAATCAAAGAGTTCGGCCTCAGAGAGACTCTTACCAGCCAGGTCTTTAGGACTAAGGAGCATCTCCTCAGGCGCGATAGGCCAATCAATGCCTATTTCCGGGTCGTTGAAACGAATTGAAGCCTCTGATTGTGGTGCATAGATGTTGTCAACCTTATATGTAAATATGGCCTCTTCGCTTAATACGAGAAAACCATGAGCAAATTCGCGTGGAATAAATAACTGACGTTTGTTTTCCTCACTCAGTTCCACCATTACATATTTGCCAAAGGTAGGAGAACTCTTCCTTATGTCAATTGCCACATCTACTACAGTTCCTTTTATTACCCGCACCAGTTTTGCCTGTGAGTACTCTCCTTTTTGATAGTGAAGACCACGGAGAACACCCCTTGAAGACTTCGATTCGTTATCCTGTACGAAGTTCACTTTTCCTACATTCTTCTCAAATTCATCTTGTTTGAATGCCTCGAAAAAATAACCGCGAGAGTCGTTGAATACTTTTGGTTCAATGATATATACTCCCTCAATGTCTGTCTTTAAATAGTTCATTGCTGTTAATGTCCTTTTCTTTTTATGATGCAAAAATAAGAATAATATTCCATTCGACGAAAGTATTTCGAGATTTTTTTATTTTTAATACTTTTTTTCTTTGAGATATCATGATAAATGATTAATTTTGCAAACGTGAATCAACTGGAAAGACATATCGAGATATTGCTTTTGAGCAACGATTGCGTCATGGTACCTGGATTAGGTGGCTTCATGACGCATTATGTGTGTTCAAACTATAGCGAGAAAGATCACCAGATGTATCCCCCATTGCGTACTCTTGGTTTCAACCCTAAACTTAAGGCCAACGACAACCTGCTTGCTCAGTCTTATGTTGAAGCATTCGACATCAGTTATCCCGAGGCCATGCAAAGAATAGAAGACGAGGTCGGAGAATTGAGCGAGAGGCTATACAATGACGGGAGTTTCACACTTAACGACATAGGCACGTTAACGATTAATGAAGAGGGGAACATTGAGTTTGTTCCCGTGAAGGCCGGGTTATTGACACCTGAACTCTATGCCCTTGACTCTGTTGAAGTGAAGATGCTTTCGGAGTTGTCACAGTCAAAACCTGCGGAAGTCAGCAACGACGACAACAATAAAGAAAAGGCTCAGGTTGTCGACATTAATACTACGAGCGACAATGAATCGGTTCCGGTAATAGATGACGATGGGGACTCAATAAAGATAAAACTCAGTCATATAAGGAATGTTGCAGCCGTCGCTATTGCCATTATCGGTTTCTTCCTATTCACATCTCCACTTGCCAATGGTAATTATAAGATGAATATGAGCAACATCAATACAGATATGCTCTATCAGATAATGCCCAAGACAATGGTGACTGAAGGTGCAAAGGACGCGGAGCCCGTGATGGCTGATAATAGTGCCGTAGTCACGAATAAGGCTGATGACCAGAGCGTTACAGTTGCCCAGGAAGTAAAAGAGCAGACCAAGACCGCACCAGAGGCAAAGAATGAGACAAAGGCTTCTGTTGAAAAGAAAATATATTGCCTTGTAATGGCAAGTCACATATCTAAGACTAACGGCGAGACATTCCTTCAGGCTATACATAAGGAAGGATTTGCCAATGCAAGGATGACAGAGAATAAAGGAAACCTTAAGATCATATATGGTGAGTATGACTCTGAGACAAAGGCATACGAAGAATTAAGGAACCTTCACTCCAACAAGTATTTCAAACAGGCTTGGGTAATGGAAATAAAGGGTTAGGAAATGAAAGAGAAAACAATATCTGCTAAAATAAAGGTTTGCCATATAGATGATCTTTCAAATGAAGAACAAAGACTCATAGAACTGGCAAAGAAGGCTACGGACAATTCTTATTCCCCATACTCACATTTCCGTGTGGGTGCTGCGATAAGACTTGATGATGGCACGGAGATAATTGGTGCCAACCAGGAGAATGCCGCATTTCCAGTTACCTTGTGTGCCGAGCGTACCGCATTATTTGCCGCACAGGCACAACATCCTGAGCGTTCTGTTGTACAACTTGCAATTGCTGCTCGTAACGAAGAGGGATTCACTTCTTCTCCTATTGCCCCATGTGGCTCATGTCGTCAGGTGATTCTTGAGATTGAGAATCGTTATAGTCAACCAATCCGCATTTACCTGTATGGAACGGAAGGTGTATATGTAATTGACAGCATAAAAGACATCCTTCCACTTAACTTTGATAGCGAAAGCATGCTATAATCTGTTGCATGTTTAACTGATATAATAAAGAATCATAGTTTTCATTAGCTATGATTCTTTTCCTTTTCTCAATAGTATACTTGTTGCTCCTATCGTGAATATCGTACCGTCTTCTATTATTCTTCGTTCCCTGTCACCAAGTATCTCGTTGTCAACAAATGTTCCCGTGTTGCTTGGACCATCGCGTAGGACATATTTAAACTTTCCATTTTTGTCCCGACTGACATTAATAACGCAATGTGTGTTGTCAACACTTGGGTCAACAGTCTCTATCGGAGTATTGATGGGATTACCCTTTTGATAACGTCCTATTACGTTGTCGCCCATCTTCAATGGTATTATCTGCTTGAAATGGAAGACGTTCTCTATTACGACAATAGCCCCCATGTCATCATTCTCAACAAGGTCCTCCGGGTTCTCCTCCTTTTGCCTGTCACGTAGTTTGCTCTTACCTATCCTTATTCCGAACTGTTTGTTACACTCAGGACAAACAAAGACAAGTGACTGGCCTTCGGTATATCTTGTTTCATCAAATGTAATGAAGTTGTCACATTTTGGACATCTTACTCGTTTCATCCTCTATAAGTCTTATATTAGAACAACTAAGATTATGAATCTTCCCTAAACTCATAACATCCCATATCCGGTTTCTCGTCACGCGGGAATCCATCACGATCGGTAGATGTGGAGTAAGCCTCAGATGCGGCTCCAATGGCCTTTGACTTCTCACTTAGGTGGAAGTCATAGTGCTGAGTGTTTATATTAACAAGTTTGAAGTTCTTCTCCCCGCCATATATCGTATCTTCCGGCTCTTCCCATATAACACCCTCGAAATACTTGGCCGACTCCTCGTCTTTCACTTCTGGAGTTCTCAAAATACAGTTGGCAAAGGTATAACTGAACGTGGTCTCTTCCTCGCTCTTCTCGCCCATTATGACATCTTCCGCGTATCCTGTTACGATACTATTGACGCATTGCATGTTGTATAGCGGGAATGTCTTAGATTCATAGAAATTAGTAAAGCGCAAGGCAACCCCTCGGTTTGAGTCGAATGGGTAGAACTGTGCCAATGTCGAGTTGCCGATATACGCATTGCCTCCGAAGAAGGCCACACAATCATTGAGCGTATTTGTTACCTGGCAGTTCTCTATCTTTATACTGCTATGTATGGCTTTTATTCCATAGCCCTGACAGTTGTGGATTATAGAATTCTCTATGTCAAGTTTTAGTTTTGAGATGTCACTCGAATCGCATACGATAGCATCCATCGTTGCGTGAATATCAGCATATTCTATTATGTTGTCATAGGAAGACTCAGCGATATGAATACCTCGCCATTGTCCGCTGATGAGGTCATAAGGCAGGTAGTCGAACATGTTATCGAGACGTGAACCTCTCAACGTTACATTATTATCAGCCGTTCCTTCTATCTTCAACGTGCCATTCACCTCGATGCCGGCATTACTGTTGAAATAGAGTGTCTGACCAGCAGGTATCGTGAGCGTGGCATTCTTCTCAACGGTTATCATTCCGTTTATCAGAAGTGGCGACTCGCTCTCAAGAGTCATGTCGCTCGATACAACAAGATTGTTAATCTCTTCCGCATCCCATGAGAAAGCATCGAGTATCAACTCTTGCGTAACACCACTCTCAAGTGTGAAGAGCAACTTGTCAACAAGTTCCTTTGCAACCGTGTTTCCGTTCCTTGGAGATGTTACCTCGACAAAAACACGAATACTGTCTTTGTTTCTTATCTCCACATCCTGCAACTGATAACCGGCGGCAGGACTAAGATATACGCCGTCAACATTGACACGGAACCCCGTCTGGTTACCATTAAGCAAGCGCACGTTGGTACATCTGAGGTCTTTGCCCGACCTGTTATATACCCACATGGTACGTGTGCTTGACGGAACCTTCGAAAATATCGTGTCAAACTTGACTGAGTCAGTAGAAAAGGTCAAACTTAAAGCAGGCGATGAAGAAAAATCCTCATCGTTACATGCGGTAATTCCTATCAGGACCATTACCAACAAGACGATATACTTGCATGATTTCATTAATTATATAACGATACGAGCACCTAATTATTATATAATGGTACGATTTTCTCTATATGCGGAATCATGCCGACCTCATTTGTCTAAGCAGTTCTTTCTGCTTTTCATTGAGGTTCTGAGGCAACGTCACATTGTATGTTATGATAAGGTCTCCATGCCTGCCGTTTATCATTTGCTGACCTTTTCCACGAAGACGTACCTTCGTTCCTGGCTGGGTTCCCGGCTTTACCTTTATGTTATATGCCGTACCATTACTTAGTCTCACGCTTATCTCACCTCCAAGTATTGCGGTGTACATGTCAATATTGACAGAGGCATTAGTGTCAGCACTCTGCTGGAAGCCGTCAAAACCACCAGAGAATCCGCCACCTCCACCAGAGAAACCACCCCTGGAACCTGCTCCACGGAACAGTTCCTCGAAGAAACTACTGAAACCTCCACCTGAGAACATGTTCGGGTCGAAGCCATCGGGACCTCCTCCCCCACCGCTGAAACCTCCGAAACCCTTGTCAGCTTCTTTCCAGTTCTCACCAAATTGGTCATATTTCTTGCGCTTCTCGGGGTCGTTCAGCACCTCGTATGCTTCATTCAGGGCCTGAAACTTTGCTTTCGCCTTCGGGTCGTCTGGATGAAGATCAGGATGAAACTGCTTTGCTCTTTTGATATAAGCCTTCTTGACATCCTTTTGCGGGATGTCCTTGCTTACACCTAGAATCTTGTAATAATCTACAAATGCCATATTATATCTCTCCTTTCAAATTTAAGTTTATTCATTACTACAAATCGAATAGCAAAAACCGTGCCTAATTATATTATGTCATATCGTCTTTTATAGTCAAAAAAAAGAATGATTTCCTTTGTTTTGCACGTGACTTTTCGTAACTTTGCACTTTAAACGTATTGCAATGAAATATATCATCTGTCTAATCATGACAGCATTATGCATGAATTCTTATGTTATGGCTCAGGTAAAGACCGTTGAACTTAGGATTTTGGAGACAAGTGACGTGCATGGCTGCTTCTTCCCATACGACTTCATCAACAGATGTCCGATGAAAGGTTCATTGGCAAGAGTAAGCACCTATGTCAAGCAATTAAGGGAGAAATATGGCGACAATCTGATTCTGCTTGATAATGGTGACATACTTCAAGGGCAGCCCACATGTTACTATTGCAACTATATCAAGCCAGAGATGGAGAACGTTGCCGCGAGTGTTGTCAATTATCTGAGATATGATGCTCAGACAATCGGTAACCACGACGTCGAGACGGGACATGACGTCTATGACAAATGGATAAATGAGGTGAAATGTCCAATGCTCGGAGCAAACGTTATTGACACTAAGACAGGCAACCCTTACTTGAAGCCCTACACGATTATTGAGCGCGAAGGAGTGAGGATTGCCGTTATAGGTATGCTCACTCCAGCGATACCCAACTGGCTAAACGAGAGTCTTTGGAAAGGATTGAGGTTTGAGAGTATTGTGAAGAGCGCCAGGAAATGGGTGAAACAAGTCCGTGAGAAAGAGAATCCTGATGTTATCATAGGTTTGTTCCATAGTGGCAGGGAAGGCGGAATCAAGACCGACGAATATGAGGAGGACGAGACGTTAATCACCGCAAAGGAGGTTCCCGGCTTTGACGTCATACTCAACGGGCACGACCACACCATGCATAAGGATATCGTAAAGAACGTTGAGGGCAAGCGCGTCCTGTGTCTTAATCCGTCAAGCAATGCCTTGATGATTAGCGATGTGAAACTGACCGTCACACTTGACAAAGGGAAGGTTGTTGACAAGAAAGCGGAAGGCGAGGTCGTCAAGATATCAAACATAGACATCGACCAGGAGTTTGTTGGCTATTTCCAACCTCAGATAGACAGTGTCAAGGCTTATGTCGATAGAGTTATAGGCAAGTCAGACACCACTATCAGGGTGCGTGACTCCTATTTCGGTAGTGCTCCGTTCTCTGATTTCATCCATAACCTGCAACTTAAGATCACAGGTGCTGACATTTCCTTTAACGCGCCCCTGACCTACGATAGTGAGATTAAGGAAGGAGACGTAAGGGTTAGCGACATGTTCAACCTCTATAAATATGAGAATCAGATATATGTGTTGAGGATGACAGGTGAGGAAGTGAGGAAGCATCTTGAGATGAGTTATGACCAATGGGTGACCACCATGACTTCGCCTGACGACCACATAATGCTTATGAACGAATATGCCAAGAACGACAAGCAGCGTTTCGGCTTCAGGAACCTCGCATTCAACTTCGACAGTGCTGCCGGAATCATCTATGAGGTTGATGTTACCAAACCCGATGGCGAGAAGGTGAGAATCATCAGCATGGCGAACGGAGAGCCCTTCGATGAGGAGAAGTGGTATAATGTGGTGATGAACAGTTATCGTGGCAATGGCGGAGGTGAACTTCTCACACATGGAGCGGGCATTCCGCATGAGGAACTTGCGAAAAGAAGAATATTCGAGAGCGAGAAAGACCAAAGGTATTACCTCACTAAGGAAATAGAAAAGATGGGTGTTATTTCGCCAAAGGCAAACAACAACTGGCGCTTTGTTCCCGAGGAATGGACGGCTCCTGCAATAGAAAGAGACATGAAACTCATATATGGTGAATGAATAGCATATCTTTCGTCCTCTAAAAGGTGTCCTTTTGCATCCTAAGAGATGCCTTTTTAGGACCTCAGATGTATATCATTAGCACCTCAAAAGCATATCTATTATGAACAAGAATCTATGGTTTGTATTTTGCAAGTCGGATGTGTTGCTTCAAAAAACGAGTGAAGGAACATACGACATCCCATATAGTGAGCAACCGCCAACGGAGATTAAGCCCTGGACGACGGTTCACAACATCACGCCATTGGGTGACATCCCCGTGAAGACATACCGCATTGACGCACCCGTTACCGACGACTCCAACTATGAGATGTGCGGACTTAGGGCCTCATATTCCAAAATCTCACATGACCTGTACCTGAAGGCGGGCAAATGTGCGGAAATACTCTATTGGGACATGAACACCCAGTTCTGTGGCGTTTGTGGCTCTCCGATGGAGAAGAACACGGATATCTCCAAGCGATGCACTAATTGCGGCAAGGAGGTATGGCCACAACTTGCCACCGCGGTAATTGTCCTGATACACAAGGGCGACGAGATACTCCTGGTACATGCTAACAACTTCAAGAGAGACTTCTTTGGTCTTGTTGCCGGATTCGTTGAGACTGGTGAGACACTTGAGGAAGCCGTAAGGCGTGAGGTTATGGAGGAGACGGGATTGAAGATAAAGAATCTGCGTTACTTTGCCTCCCAGCCTTGGCCCTACCCCTCCGGTCTGATGGTCGGTTTCAATGCCGACTATGACGAGGGCGACATTCATCTGCAACGCTCTGAACTGTCTTCTGGCGGTTGGTACAAGAAAGACAACCTCCCACATATCCCCGAGAAACTCTCGATAGCGAGAAAACTGATAGATAACTGGCTCGAAACGTCTGAATAACGGTCATAGCATAATGGACAACTATATTGAAATAAAGAACGCAAGGGTTAACAACCTCAAGAACATATCCCTGAAGATACCACGCAACAAGTTCATCGTTGTGGCGGGAGTCAGTGGCTCGGGCAAGTCGTCTCTTGCCTTTGACACCCTCTATGCCGAAGGTCAGAGGAGATATGTCGAGAGTCTGTCGTCATACGCGAGACAGTTCCTTGGTCGTATGAGCAAGCCCGAATGCGACTATATCAAGGGATTGCCACCGGCAATAGCCATCGAGCAGAAGGTGATAGCCAGGAATCCACGTTCCACGGTCGGCACGTCCACCGAGATATACGAGTATCTCAGACTTCTTTTCTCACGCATCGGACACACATTCTCTCCGATATCAGGACAGGAAGTGAAGAAACACACGTCCGAGGACATCATCTCTTGCGTGAGACAATATAGCGAAGGCACACGTTTCGTGGTGCTCTCACCCATCCACATGCACGAGGGACGCACTCTTGAGAAGCAACTAAGGATGTATGTCCAGGAAGGTTTCGTTCGCCTTTGGATAGACAATGACTTCGTCAGGATTGAGGATTTCCTTGAGGACGAGAAGAATCTCGAGCGTAAGGAAGATGAGATGATGCTTCTCATCGACCGTCTTTCTGTCGATAACTCAAAAGATGCAATATCACGACTCATCGATTCCGTTGAGACCGCCTTCTATGAGGGTAATGGTGAATGCCGCCTTATGTTCCTTCCGTCAAACATCTTTTACGATTTCTCAATGAGTTTTGAGGCCGACGGAATGAAGTTCGAGGAACCCAACGACAATATGTTCTCGTTCAATTCTCCTATCGGTGCCTGCCCAACATGTGAGGGCTTCGGCAAGATAATAGGCATAGACGAGAAACTGGTGATACCGAATACGACACTTAGTGTCTACGACGGGTGTGTGCAGTGCTGGCACGGTGAGAAACTAAAGATGTGGCAGGACGAGTTCTGCAGACGTGCCGTGGCCGACAGCTTCCCTATCTTCGAACCCTACTACAATCTTTCCCAGAAGCATAAGGACATGCTCTGGCACGGACTTCCAAGCGACAAGAACCGTGATGAGCATGAGCGCGTGTCGATAGACGACTTCTTCAACATGGTGAAAGAGAACCAGTATAAAATTCAATACCGTGTATTGTTGAGCCGTTATCGTGGAAAGACGACCTGTCCTGATTGTCACGGCACACGTTTGAAGCGTGAGTCGAACTATGTAAAGATAAACGGTATGAGCATTACCGACCTTGTCGAGATGCCTATCACCAACCTCTACCAGTGGTTCCTTGGTCTTCAACTGAGCGAGCAGGAGGAGATGATTGCCAAAAGACTATTGACTGAGATACGTAGCCGTTTGGAATTCATTGTCAATGTGGGACTTGGATACCTCACGTTAAACAGACAGTCGAGCACTCTCTCGGGTGGAGAAAGTCAGAGAATCAACCTCACGACATCGTTGGGAAGCAGTCTTGTGGGCTCGCTTTATATCCTTGACGAGCCGAGCATCGGACTCCATAGTCGTGACACCTATCGACTCATCAAGGTGTTGAAAGACCTTAAGGACATAGGTAATACCGTTGTGGTGGTTGAGCATGATGAGGAGATACTTCGTTCCGCCGACTATCTCATCGACATCGGACCTGATGCCGGGCGCCTTGGCGGAAAGATTGTTTTCCAGGGTGATACCAAAGAGATTGAGAAACTCACGAAAGACCACCCTGAGGACTATCAGAAGTCGAACAGTTACACCGTGAGATACCTGACGGGACAGGACAACATACCTCTTCCAGGCGGAAGAAGGAGATGGAACATGAGTATTCTCCTGAAAGGAGCGCGTATGAACAACCTGAAGGGCATCGACGTCAAGTTCCCTCTTAACGTGATGACCGTGGTATCGGGTGTCAGCGGTTCCGGCAAGTCCTCGCTTGTCAAGGGAATCCTCTACCCTGCCCTGAAGCGCCATCTCAGTGAGGTTGCCGAGCAGCCGGGCGAGTATATCGCCCTCGAAGGTGATTGGGAACAGATTAAACATGTTGAGATGGTCGACCAGAACCCCATCGGAAAGAGCACGCGTTCCAATCCCGCGACATACGTTAAGGCCTACGATGCCATCAGACAGTTGTATGCCGATCAGCCTCTTTCGAAGCAAATGGGCTTCACACCCCAGTATTTCTCGTTTAATACCGACGGCGGCAGGTGTGACGAGTGTAAGGGAGCGGGTGTGATTACCGTCGAGATGCAGTTCATGGCCGACATCGCCCTGGAGTGTGAGGCATGTCACGGAAAGCGTTTCAAGAAAGATATTCTCGACGTTAACTTCCACGACAAGGATATCAATGACGTGCTTGACATGACCGTTTCAGAGGCAATAGAGTTCTTCGACAAGTACAATGAGAAGACCATCTCCGACCGTCTCCGTCCTCTCGAGGCCGTGGGATTAGGCTATATCAAACTCGGTCAGAGTTCATCAACGCTCTCCGGTGGTGAGAACCAGCGTGTCAAACTGGCCTATTACATCGGTCAGGAGCGTCAGGAACCCACCCTTTTCATCTTCGACGAGCCCACCACGGGCCTTCACTTCCATGATATTCGTCGTCTGTTGTCTGCCTTCGACGCATTGATAGAAAGAGGTCACACGATACTCGTCATCGAGCATAACATGGACATCATAAAGTGTGCCGACCACGTCATCGACTTAGGACCTGAAGGTGGTTCCGCCGGTGGTTTCATAGTATGCGAGGGAACACCAGAGGAGATAGTGGGTTGCGAGAAAAGTATAACTGGGAGATTCCTGAAAGAAAAACTATGAGGCTTCCATAGCAGAGCGGTAAACGGGACTCGAACCCGCGACCCTCGGCTTGGGAAGCCAATGCTCTACCAACTGAGCTATTACCGCTTAAACAATTTCATTTGAGACTTTCGAACTTTGGAGCCGATACCGGGACTCGAACCCGGGACCTACGCATTACGAATGCGTTGCTCTACCAACTGAGCCATATCGGCATTCCATAATTCATTAACATGTAAAAAAGAAGCATTTTCGCCAAATGCGGTGCAAAGGTAGTTAATTTATATCACTTTCAACTATTATCTCTTCTTTAATTCTTGCTATTTAACTTTTTTAAACAAGTTAAATCCCCTTAATTCGTTATTGTCGCCACGACATACTCCGAACGCGTTCCTATTCGGAACTTCCCCCCCCATATTCCGATGCCCGAACTGACGTAATAATAGGTGTTTCCACGCTTCCACGGACCAAAGGCACACTCATATACCGACTCCGTAATCAGGGATATCGGCCACACCTGACCGTGATGCGTATGTCCACTGAACTGGAAGTCAATGCCACATTTCTCCGACTCCTCCAGGTTATACGGCTGATGGTCGAGCAATATGGTGAACTTGTTCTTGTCGGCCTTCTCCATCAGTTGTGCCGTCTTCAGTCGTCTCATGTTCATCCTGTCGTCGCGACCTATAATCTGAATGGAGTCCATCACTACGGAACTATCCCTCAATAGCGTTATTCCCGACTCCTTGTAGAATTCAAGGGCATTGTCAACGCCCGAGAAGAACTCATGGTTTCCTATGCATGCTATAACAGGAGCATTGATTTTCCTTAGTTCCTCCGCCATCTTCTCCTCCTTCAGGGGTCGCATCGAGCGGTCTATTATATCCCCCGCAATAAGCACCACGTCAGGCTTCTCATCATTGATAATACCCACCCAGCGGCTCAGTTCACCCTTCCTGTTATGATATCCGAGATGCAGGTCGCTGAGCAATACCGCCTTTATTGGTTTCGCCAATGGCTTGTCGGTCTTTATGGTAATGGTCTCACGATACTTATTATTATAATGTATGTACCCATAGACCAGCAATCCACCTACCACGACCAGGAGAGTCACACTTCCCCAGACGCTGTTCTTGAGGAAGGAGGCAGGCACCAGACGAACCAGCCTGCCGATGTCGAGAACCAGGAAGGCCATCACCATATACAGCAATACCACCAGCCACCCTGTCCCAATCTGATATACCGATACCGAGATAGGCATGGGGAGTCTGTCAAGCATCGGCGACAAGGTAACGAAAAGACACGCCACCGACAACACTGCCAATGCCGTCGACAGCCATTTCACCCATATCGCGAACGGGAGAATACGCCATATATGCCATATGACATACACGTTGGCCGACAGCATCAGCGCCAGGAATATGATGAAAAACAACCTCATTGTCAAATAAAACTATGGTGCAAAAGTACAATTAAATACTTAAACTCCTCCCTAATGCTATCTCAAAAATAGTGTTAAATGATTAATAAAAGTGAAGAAATGACTCGTTTTACATATATTTCAAATACCTTTGCACAAAAATAAGCGAGATGGATTGGCAAATAATCATCGTTTCCATTGTAATACTATGCGCTGTAGCGTATGTGATTGTCAGGATCAGGCGTACCGTCAGCAATTCCGGCGACCCCTGTGCCAATTGCGGATGCTGCCCGGCAAACAAACGTCAGATGTCATCCTGTGAGGGAAAATGCCCATGCGAGGAAAGAAATAGCGACAAAAATTTGCAAGAATAAAAATAAAACACTACCTTTGCACTCGCTTTGAAACAATGGTACCTTGGCCGATCGGTTAGGTAACGGTCTGCAAAACCGTGTAGAGCAGTTCGACTCTGCTAGGTACCTCACCACCACTGCTGCTTCTCCTATTCATTACGGGGAAGCAGTTTTTGTTGTAAATGTTTGTGAGTTTTGTCTTCTTTTAGTAATTTTGCACCATGATTCTCTATTTCTCGGCAACAGGTAACACACGATGGGCAGCGGAATACATATCTGAGGCGATTGGCGAAAGACTCGTCAATATGGCCGATATCGACGTTTCAGAGCCATTGGAGTTATCTGACGGTGAGAGAGTGGGCTTCTGCTTTCCCGTACACGGATGGCGCCCCCCGATGCTCGTGAGAAGGTTTGTGGCCAGCATGAGGTTCACCAATTTCCACGACAACTATGTGTGGGCGCTGTGCTCGGCAGGCGACGACATCGGACAGACGATGGAGATATTCACCAAGGACCTGTCAGCCAGAGGCATCGCACTTCATAGCCGTTTCTCGATAATAATGCCCGAGAGTTACGTTGGCCTGCCTTTCATGGACGTTGACAAGCCCGAGAAGGAATACGCCAAGAAGAAGACGGCCAAGATGATGCTCGAGGAATATGTGCGTGACATAGCGGAATGCGAACGGGGCATAACACGTACATACAAGGGTAAATGGCCCCGCACCAACAGTTATGTGCTCGGTGAGTTCTTCGTGGGCATGCTCATCACCGACAGTCCGTTCCGGGTGACCGAGGACAAATGCCTCAGATGCGGCACATGCGCCTCAGTATGTCCGGTGAACGACATCGAGGGAGGAAAGGACATGATGCCCCGGTGGAAACATAACGGCCAGTGCCTGACATGCTTCAACTGCTATCACCACTGCCCCACCCACGCCATTGAATACGGCAGGAGGACCAAGAACAAAGGACAATACTATTATAAGTAAATTAGATAAAACAACAAGAATATGAATAAGTTATTTTTAATTGCGTTATCATTGATATTGAGCATTGCAGCCTGGGGCGTGAAGGTAAATCCCGGGCCGGTAGTGGTTACCCAGAGCGACGGTACCAAGATTACCGTCTATGCCTATGGCGATGCTGAGAACCATTGGTACACCACCTCCGACGGTGTCCTGCTGTTCCATGAGGGATACGACTTCTTCATCGCAAGTGTTGACTCCGAGGGTAACCTTACTCCCACGAAGCAACTCGCGCACGAGCCTTCAGCCAGGTCAGCCTCAGAGACACAACTCGTGAACAGCCAGAACCGCAAGTTGTTCTATGAGAAGTCAGGCGTGCGCAAGGCCCCGCGCAAGGAACCCGTGGAGGACAACAACCTGCTGTTCTTCCATACAGGAAGTCCAAAGGCACTGGTCATCCTGGCAGAGTTCACCGACAGCGTCTTCAAGGATGCCGACCCAAAGAGCGTCTTCGAGGAGTATCTCAATGCTGACGTCATAAACAACAACGTGGGAAACAAGACCGTAGGACGTAACTACGGTAGTGTGAAGAAATACTTCTCCGACATGAGTTTCGGCACGTTCACACCACAGTTCGACATCTATGGTCCCGTACAGTTGTCACATAACCTGAAGTACTACGGTGCAGGCAAAGACAACATGAGCAGACTGATTCCCGAGGTGTGCGAGTTGGCCGACGCTGAGGTTGACTTCACTCAATACGACGAGAACAACGACGGCTATGTTGACCTTGTATATATCATCTGTGCCGGCTACTCACAGTCATGGACACAGAACTCCACCGACTGCATCTGGCCGAAGTCAGGAGGTGCCTTCTACGGTACCTTCGACGGCAAGAACGTGTACCGCTTCGGCGTACATACCGAACTGAACGCATACCCCGGAGCCTTCAGCCAGCCATACCGTATCAACGGTATAGGACTCTTCTGTCATGAGTTCTCCCACTGCATGGGACTCCCCGACATCTATCCCACCACCGATGCAGCACAGAACGCGCTTAATCCCGCAATGGAGAACTGGGACCTGATGGACGGAGGCGAATACACCTACAACGGCTACTACCCCACCGAATACTCCGCATGGGAGCGTGAGGCACTGGGATGGTTCACCATCGACACACTCACCACCAACGACAAGGGAAGCGTGCAACTGAAGAACATCAACAACGGAGGCAAGGCATATAGGATACTCAACAATCAGGACAACAGCGGCAAGGAGTATGTCATCCTTCAGTACATCCAGAACACCGGATGGAACTCCAAGTTGCCCGGAACGATAAGGGTGAACGGCAGCAGCGTACAGTTGCCCGGTCACGGAATGCTTGTGACGCATGTCGACTACGATGCCGATGCCTTCTCGCTGAGGTACAACTCCGTAAACAACACCACGGGCCACTCACGATATACCGTAGTTCCCGCCGACGGCGAGTACATCAGTTCATACGACGCTAATAACAAAGACAACTATATGACGAGCATGGCGGGCGACCTCTTCCCAGGCACCCAGAACGTGACCGAACTGCTCTCCATACCGTTCTATACGGGCGACGACACCTCGAAGCCCATCCTCAACATCGTCGAGACCACATCAGGAAGCAATGCCGGCGTGACCTTCGACTATATCGTACCCAACGACATCATAGTTGAGAAGGAAGGATGTGCCGTTGACAGCATCTTCGTCAACAGCATAGGCACCGAGGATATCACACTCGAGAACGCTACCGTGACCACCTATTCCAACGGAGACAACCTCATCGAGGCAACCGACTTCAGCGATGCCAAGATAGTATTCACGAACGGTGTTGACATCAGCGAACTCGACTCACTGCACCTCAATGTTTACTCATACGACGAGATAGACCTGCAGGTGGAACTCTTCTTCGGTGTAGGCAACTCCTCTAACGGGATAAAAGCACTGGAAGACGAGGCAGACGAGGCCTACGTTACAACAACGCTTGTTGCAAGGGAATGGAACAACATCGACCTGGCAATAGAGAAAATCGCACCCGAAGGCGCCGACCTCACCAACCTCAAGGAAATCCGACTGTCAGGAGGTAACGGCAAGACTATCTTCCTGAACAACATCTACTTCTACGGTGAGACGCCCGACGGCATAGACGCCATCACCCATCACCCAACGCCCAACACCCGATACTACACCATCGACGGCATCCTGCTCAATCAGGGACAAAGCCTGAAGAAAGGAATATATATCATCAACGGAAAGAAATACGTAGTGAAATAACAAAAAAGGCTGGCTCAACGCCGGCCCTTTTTGTTGGTTGTTGGTTGAAGGTTGAATGTTGATGTGTGCGCTTCGCCCCCTCGCTAGATTGCAAGATTGCATATTGCATTCGTTTTTTTTAGAGAGAAGAGAAATTATAGTTAATAAAGTATAATTATATTATGTAATATATTGATTATTAATTATTTATATAATATTTATTATACAAATACTTTAACTCTCTACTCCTCGCTTGAAAAAAAAATGTTTGCAATATGCAATATGCAATCTAACTTGCTACATGCGTCACTTCCGCATGTAAGAAGTGGCTCCTGACCCTCTCACTTGTGGCTCCTGACCGCCTCAGGAGTATATGTTTTTCGTGAAATGTGTGCCGTTTTAGGTTGATTTTCATCTCAAGTGGCTAATAATCTCAAGTTTTATTTCTATATTTGCATCATAATTATGATAATCTATTCATGGATATAATACATAATATGAGAAGAAACATTATTATCTTGTTTTTAGCCTTTGCTGCTGTGATGTTGCAGGGGTGCAAGGAGAACTATTCCGTAGGAGAAAAAGTAGGAAATCTCATAGAATTCACGAAGAAAGGAGTAATTTGGGATTCATGGGAGGGCAGCCTGAACTTAACTCAGACAGGTATGAACACTAGTGGCGCACCGTTCTATTTCTCATTTGACAATGACAGAACCGACCAGGACTCACTTGTCCAGTTGCTTTATCAGGCACAGGTGGAGGGCTGGAAGGTAAAACTGAAGTACCATGAGGTGTGGGGATTAAAGAATGTCTTCCAAAACCGTGGCGAGTCAGATTACTTCATTGATGGTGTTGAGGTGTTGGACCGTGATTTTGCCAATCCTCTAAAACATGCCGGACTGAAACAAGGTCATGTGGTTGATACCATATGGGTCGTTGTTGACAAGCAGGAATTACTGAACCGCAAGTGAAAATAAAACCACTCTCCTCCCCCTGGGGAGGACGGGAGGGGCCGTGGGGCTTAATACACTCTTGGTCCGAATATCGTTGTTCCGATGCGGACCATAGTGGAGTGGCACTCGAGGGCGATGGGATAGTCGTGGCTCATGCCCCATGAACGCTCACAGAAGGTGTCGTCGTCGGCGAAGTACTTGGCTTTGACCTCATCGAAGAAGTCGGATGCCAGGAGCATCTCACGGCGTATCACCTCGGTGTCCTCGACATAACTGGCCATCATCATCAGACCGCAGATGCGCACGTTCTTCAGTTCCCTCCACTCACCTTCGGCAAGCATCTGACGGCAGTTGTCGAGCGAGAAGCCGTACTTGGTCTCTTCCTCCGCGATGTGCAGTTCGAGGAGTACGTTGATGACGCGGTTGTTCTTTATTGCCTGTTTGTTTATCTCCCTGAGCAGTTTCAGGGAGTCGACGGCGTCAATCATCGAGATGTAGGGTGCGATGTACTTCACCTTGTTGGTCTGCAGGTGACCTATGAAATGCCACTCGATGTCCTTGGGCAGCACGTCGACCTTCTGTCTTATTTCCTGCTCGTGGCTCTCGCCAAAGATGCGATGCCCCTGCTCGTAGGCCTCCATGATATACTCTGCGGGGTGGTACTTGCTCACGGCGACGAGTCGCACTCCCTCGGGCAGGCTATCGAGAACCTTCTTGAGATTATCTTTGACGTTGTATTCCATATTAGTCGTTGTTTTCCTTTATTCCGGTGACGTACTCATAGACGTCCATTATCTTGGTCTCGGAGAGGCTGGCTACGACATAGTCCACCATCGTGGTGCCCATCGCGTCGTTCACGTTCTTCAGTGCCGACTGCAGTGTGGCTCCCTGCACGAGATAGGTCACCGTGGAGCGTTTCTCCTTTCCGCTTTTCTCGTCGATTGTGATGAACTGTAGTCTTGCCTTGAACCAGCAGTCGTCTGCCGGAGCGTCGCTGAAGAACACTTCCTTGTAGGCTGCTGGCTTGATATCGGTGACCTCGAACTCACCGCTGATGCAACTTGTCATCTCCTCGGTGATGCGTTTCTCGGTCTCTCCGAAACTCAGTGCATCGACTACATACTGTTCTGTAACTCTCTTCTGCTGACCATCTTCCATGATTTTCTCGTAGCGGATTTTGGTCTCAAACCATTTTGCTTGTCTGCTTCTCATATCCTATGATAAAATTTAATTGTTCGATTTCGGAGGGCAAAAGTAACTAAAATTTCATAGTAAACCAAGAAAAAAGAAGAAAAACCCACCCCCATCCCCTCCCCAAGGGAGGAGAGTTTAATCACATAACAACTACGAATTACACAAATTACACGAATTAAGAAATACATGCGACTCAGTAACAAGCAACTTGTCAACTTGTTTACTTGTCAACTAAAAAACTAAATAAAATTTGGTGTTTCAGGCAATTAATCGTAATTTTGCACGCGGAAAGAGAAAATTATACAATTATCACTTAAGTATGCCACAAATATCAGTGCGAGGAATAGAGATGCCTGAATCGCCTATCAGGAAATTGGCACCTCTGGCAGCAGCAGCGAAGAAAAGGGGAACGAAAGTTTACCATCTGAATATCGGTCAGCCCGACTTACCTACTCCGAAGGTGGCTCTCGACGCAATAAAGAATGTTGACAGGACGATTCTCGAATACTCTCCTTCCCAGGGATATCTTAGTTATAGAGAGAAACTCGTAAGCTACTACGCCAAGTATAACATCAACGTCACTCCCGAGGATATCATCATCACTTGTGGAGGCTCCGAGGCTGTGCTCTTCGCATTCATGTCGTGTCTCAACCCGGGCGACGAGATCATCGTACCCGAGCCTGCCTATGCCAACTACATGGCGTTTGCCATCTCGGCAGGGGCGAAGATTAGGACCATCGCAACAACTATAGAGGAGGGTTTCTCGCTTCCCAAGGTGGAGAAGTTCGAGGAACTTATCAACGAGCGCACACGCGCCATCCTTATATGTAATCCGAACAACCCCACGGGGTATCTCTATACCCGTCGCGAGATGAACCAGATAAGGGACCTCGTGAAGAAATACGACCTGTACCTGTTCTCCGACGAGGTGTACCGCGAGTATATCTACACGGGTTCGCCGTATATCTCTGCCTGTCATCTTGAGGGCATAGAGCAGAACGTGGTGCTCATCGACTCGGTATCGAAGAGATACTCTGAGTGCGGTATAAGAATAGGTGCCCTGATAACAAAGAACAAGGAGATTAGGAAGGCCGTGATGAAGTTCTGTCAGGCAAGGCTCTCTCCCCCACTCATCGGTCAGATAGTGGCAGAGGCGTCGCTCGACACTCCTGAGGAGTATATGCGTGACGTGTATGATGAGTATGTGGAGCGCAGGAAGTGTCTCATCGACGGACTGAACAGGATTCCGGGCGTTTATTCGCCCATCCCGATGGGTGCCTTCTACACCGTGGCCAAACTGCCCGTTGACGACTCTGAGGAGTTCTGCCGCTGGTGTCTCGCGGAGTTCGAGTACGAGGGCGAGACGGTAATGATGGCTCCCGCAAGTGGTTTCTACACCACTCCAGGCGCTGGCATCAACCAGGTGCGTATAGCATACGTCTTGAAGAAGAAGGACCTTGAGCGCGCGCTTTTCATTCTTCAAAAGGCACTGGAGGCGTACCCCGGTAGAGTTATGAGTTAGGAATTAGGAGTTAGGAGTTTGAATTTCCCATTATTCATAGCACGCAGGATTTATAATGACAAGGGAGACAAACGACAGGTGAGTCGCCCTGCCATACGTATTGCCATCATCGGGGTGGCGATAGGTCTTGCCGTTATGATAATAAGCGTCAGCGTGGTGCTGGGATTCAAGCACACCATCAGGGACAAGGTGATTGGATTCGGCAGTCACGTCACTGTGGCCAACTTCATGGCCCTCCAGGAGGAGCGCCCCAACCCTATATGCATCGACGACAGTATGATGAACGTGCTGAAAGGCATTGAGGGTGTGGCTCATGTGCAGCGCTATGCTATGAAACAGGGCATCCTCAAGACCGACGAGGACTTCATGGGCGTTATGTTCAAGGGTGTCTCGGAGGAGTTTGACACTACCTTCATCCACGAGAACATGGTTGAGGGCGTCATACCGAAGTTCTCCTCGACGGCAAGCAGCAACAAGATACTGATATCGAAGATGACCGCCGACAAGTTGAGACTGAAACTGGGCGACAAGGTATTCACATACTTCATAGACAACAACGACGTGAGGGCAAGGAAGTTCGACATCGTGGGTATCTATCAGACCAACCTCACGAAGTTCGACAAACTCATATGCTTCTGCGACCTATATACCTCGGTGAAACTCAACGGATGGGCTGAGGACCAGGTGAGTGGCGCCGAACTGAGCGTGAATGACTTCGAGCAGTTGGACAACGTCGAGAGCAACGTGGTGAGAAAGGTGAACCGCACACTCGACAAGTACGGCGAGACATTCTCTTCGGCCACCGTTGAGCAGATGAACCCTCAGATATTCACATGGCTCGACCTTCTCGACCTTAACGTATGGATTATTCTCGCGCTTATGGTATGCGTGGCGGGAATAACGATGATTTCAGGACTCCTTATTATTATATTAGAGCGCACTAACATGATTGGCGTGATGAAGGCTCTCGGGGCGCGCAACCGTACCATAAGGCACACGTTCCTGTGGTTTGCCGTCTTCATCATCGGCTGGGGAATGTTCTGGGGCAATGTTGTGGGCCTCGGGTTCCTCGCACTACAGTACTATACCGGCATCGTGTCGCTCGACCCCACCACGTATTACGTGAAGACCGTACCCGTGGAGTTCAATTTCCTTATTATATTAGCAATCAATGTGGTGACATTCATCGTCAGCGTCCTCGCCCTGATTGCCCCCAGTTATCTCATATCATTTATTCATCCGGCAAAGTCGATGAGGTATGAGTAAACCCCATTCTCCTATATTTCCTATTTTTTGTTCTTTCCGCTGTTTTTTTCAACCTTATGTATTAAATATGTGGTTTGGAGAAAAAAAATTGCACAAAATATTTTGAAATGTGCAAATAACATTTTACCTTTGCACAAAATTAAGAAAATTGTGCAATGGCATCAATACCAAGTTTCAATTCATACATTGAGAAATCCATAAAAGAAAACTGGGACAAGGACGCTCTGACGGACTATAAAGGCGCCACCCTTCAATTCAAGGACGTGGCGCGGAAGATAGAGAAGATTCACATATTGTTCGAAAGCAGTGGCGTAGAGAAAGGCGACAAGATAGCCATCTGCGGCAGAAACAGTTCGCACTGGGCTGTGACATTCCTGGCGACTCTCACTTATGGAGCGGTGGCGGTGCCTGTTTTGCATGAGTTCAACTCGGAACAAATACATAATATAGTAAACCATTCAGGATCAAAGTTGCTCTTCGTGGGTGATGTGGTGGCCACACATATCGAACCGGCACAGATGCCCGACCTTGAGGGAATAGTTTATCTGCCCGATTTCTCGCTCATCACTTCAAGATCCGAGAGGCTCGACTATGCCCGCGAACACCTGAACGAGATGTACGGACACAAGTTCCCGAAGTATTTCAGGAAAGAGCACGTGAACTATTATGTTGACTCGGCGGACGAACTGGCGCTCATCAACTACACCAGCGGTACCACGGGATTCTCGAAGGGTGTGATGCTACCTTACCGCGCAATATGGGGAAACCTCGACTTCTGTTTGGACAAGTTGGCTCCTAAGTTGAAGAAAAACGGTAACATGCTGAGCATACTGCCAATGGCTCACATGTATGGAATGTCGATAGAGTTTATCTTCGGATTCTGCGGAGGCTTCCATCTCTTCTTCCTTACGCGTCTGCCCTCGCCTGCCATCATAGCACAGGCATTCGCCGACGTAAATCCTACGGTTGTTGTCTCTGTCCCATTGGTGGTTGAGAAGATAGTAAGAAAGGGTGTGTTCCCGAAGGTTCAGAGAAACATCGTGAAGTTGTTGCTGAACATGCCGGTGGTAAGCAAGAAGATAAAGGAGCAGATACGCACCGAGGTCACTAAGGTGTTCGGAGGAGAGGCCTACGAGGTGATTGTGGGAGGCGCCGCACTGAGTCAGGAGGTGGAGTTGTTCCTGAAGAACATCGACTTCCCCATCACGGTGGGATACGGAACCACAGAGTGCGCACCACTCATCTCATACAGCGACTATACGGACTTCGTGCCAGGCAGTTGCGGTACTCCGGTGAAGCACATGGAGGTGAGGATTGACAAGAAGAGCCCTTCAGACCCGCTTGGCGAGATAGTGACGAGAGGCGTGAACGTAATGCTCGGATACTATAAGAACGAGGAGGCAACGCGTCAGGTGCTCGACAAGGACGGCTGGTATCATACCGGCGACCTGGGAGAGATGAGCGAGGACGGACATATCTTCATCAAGGGACGTATAAAGAACATGCTGCTCGGCTCGAACGGACAGAATGTGTATCCCGAGGAGATAGAGGACAAACTGAGTTCGATGATGATGGTCAACGAGTGCATCGTAGTGCAAAGAGACAACAAACTGGTGGGCCTCGTATATCCCGACATGGACGAGGTGGGCAACATGGGACTCACGGATCAGGAGGTGCAGGCGCTGATGGACCAGAACCTCAAGGACCTCAACAGTGCGCTCCCCGCATATTGCAGACTCTCGGAGATTCAGGTACGTAACGAGGAATTCGCGAAGACTCCGAAAAAGAGCATAAAACGATACTTGTACAACTGATAAGACGAAAATATTTCACACTATGGAAATACCTAACTTTAATTCTCTACTTGAAAAGAGTATCATAGACCATTGGGATTGCGATGCTCTGACAGACTACAAAGGCGTAACACTACAATACAAGGACGTGGCGCGCAAGATTGAGAAACTTCACATAATGTTCGAGAACAGTGGAGTGCAGAAAGGTGACAAGATAGCCTTGTGTGGGCGTAACAGTGCCAACTGGGCCGTGGCCTTCGTGGCAACGCTTACATACGGAGCCATAGCCGTACCAATATTGCACGAGTTCATGCCCGACCAGGTGCATAACATCGTGAACCACTCCGAGGCAAAACTGCTCTTCGTGGGTGACGTGGTGGCCACAACCATAGACGCGACAAAGATGCCGGGACTCGAGGGCATCATATATATACCCGACTATTCGCTGGTAGTCTCCCGTACGGACAAGTTGACCTATGCCCGCGAGCATCTGAACGAGATGTACGGACGTAAGTTCCCGAAGTATTTCCGTCAGGAGCATGTGAAATACTATCATGAGGAGTCTCCGGACGAACTGGCTCTTATCAACTACACCAGCGGTACTACGGGATTCTCGAAGGGTGTGATGATACCTTACCGCGCCTTGTGGAGCAATATAGACTTCGCCATGCAGGCAATAGGAAAGAAGCACCTCAGCAAGAACGCAAATACCCTTAGCATACTGCCTATGGCACACATGTATGGTATGGCTTTCGAGTTCCTCTTCGAGTTCATACATGGCTGTCATATCTTCTACCTTACAAGAGTGCCCTCCCCTGCTATCATAGCACAGGCATTTGCCGATGTCAAGCCGGAGGTCGTCATATCCGTTCCGCTCGTGATAGAGAAGATTATCAAGAAGAAGGTATTCCCGAAGATTCAGAACAACCGCATGAAGTTGTTGCTTAACATGCCTGTAATCAACAAGAAGGTGAGGTCGAAGATATGCGAGCAGGTGGTTAACGCATTCGGAGGCAATTTCTATGAGGTGATTGTAGGCGGTGCGGCATTCAACCAGGATGTGGAGAAGTTCCTGCATGACATAGAGTTCCCATATACCGTAGGATACGGTGCCACCGAGTGTGCCCCGATTATCTGCTACCGTGACTGGCAGAACTTCGTTCCCGGCAGTTGTGGACGTGCTGCCCTTCACATGGAGGTTAAGATAAACAGCAGTGCCCCGTCAATTGTTCCGGGTGAGATACTCACACGCGGACTCAACGTGATGCTCGGCTACTACAAGAACGAGGAGGCAACACGCGAGGCACTTGACAAGGACGGCTGGTATCATACCGGTGACCTCGGAACAATAGACGCTAACGGTAACGTGTTCATCAAGGGACGTTGCAAGAACATGCTTCTGGGTGCCAACGGTCAGAACATCTACCCGGAGGAGATTGAGGACAAACTGAACTCCCTGCCACTGGTTATCGAGAGTATCGTGATACAGAAAGAGGACAAACTCGTGGGACTTGTTCATCCCGACTATGACGAGATGAAAAACCTCGGTCTTTCAAAGGACGACCTCGTGAATATTATGGAGCAGAACCGTCTTGAACTGAACTCCTCGATGCCTGCCTATAGTAAGATAGCGGCTATAAAACTACATGAGGAAGAGTTTGAGAAAACACCCAAGAAGAGCATCAAGCGTTTCTTGTACCAAAATGCATAAGTAATTGCAAACCAAACAGAAAGAGTCCTTATAAAAGGACTCTTTTTTAACCTATTATCTTAAATCTCGCGAACTTCAGGAGGAGTTGTTTGGTTCCCACATTTCGGAACTTCACAGTTGCCTTGACGTTCTCTCCACTGCCCTCGACATTTATCACATCGCCTATTCCGAAGCGCTCATGCTCGATGACATTGCCTATCTTCAACTTCGAGTCAGAGGGCGCGGGATGGTTGGGAGTCCTCACGTTAGGACTTGACGAGGTAATCGAACTGATGCGCCTCAGGTTGCCTCCCGCTGCCGCAAGGGTACGCTTGAAACTGGGTGACAAGGGGTCGGTACCCCTCTCCTCCCGATGTTGTACCTCACGTCGCTTGGGGTCGGCCCTGAACTGAGTGCCAACGGGATTGGAGTTCTGGAAGCGGTCGCCATAAGAGCCGAACCTATGTGTCTCTTGCGTGAACATCGAACCACCCGACTCCTTGTCAATCTCCATCAAGGCAGGATTGATATCAGCAAGGAAACGACTCGGGTTGCTGAACTCTATCATTCCATAGCGGAAACGGTTTTGGGCACAAGTGAGTATGCAATACTTCTCGGCCCTCGTGATGGCGACATAGAGAAGACGGCGCTCCTCTTCAAGTTCGCGCTTGGAAATGCCGGACTTGTTACTCGGTATACTAGGTAAGATGTTCTCCTCGAGGCCAACGACAAATACCGTGGGGAACTCCAGACCCTTGGCAGAGTGTATGGTCATCATCGTTACTCGTGACGACTCCTCGCCGTTGTCGCTATCAAGGTCGCTAAGCAAAGACACCTCTTGCAGGTAATCGACCAAGAAGAGATGCTCGTCACCTTCCTCGCGACGCCCCTTGACGAATTGCAACAAGGCGCTCAGGAACTCCCCAAGATTCTCCCGTCTCGAAACAAACTCGGGCGTGAACTCGCTATACAGATCGTCCTTTATGCCCGAGGCTTCGATTATCTCACGTCCCAGTTCATAGGCATCGACGGTGTCTTTCTTGCTTGCGAACTGCTCTATAAGTTCCTTGAAGGCGGTAATATATCCTAACGTCCTACTGTTGACGTCCAACTGATACTCCAAAGGATTGCATATCACTTCCCACATGCTCGTGCCTGCCTCGTACGACCTGGAATAGATTTTCGATACGGTAGTGTTTCCTATTCCTCTTGTGGGATAGTTGATGATTCGCCTGAATGCCTCCTCGTCGGCCGGGTTGACAACCAAACGGAAATAGGCTATGATATCCTTGATTTCCTTGCGCTGGTAGAAACTCAGGCCGCCATAGACACGATACGGGATGTTCTCCTTTCGCATGGCCTCCTCGAAAGCACGGCTCTGGGCATTGGTACGATAAAGTATTGCAAAGTCGTCCCAGTCGTAATTCTCTTTCTTACGCAATCTCTTAATGTCCTTGCATACTATGATGGCCTCTTCTTTATCACTTTTAGCCTGCTTGAACACTATCTTCTCGCCCTCGCCGTTCTTGCTATACACGTCTTTCTGTATCTGGCGCTCGTTATGTCGGATAAGGCTGTTTGCGGCTTCCACGATGTGCTGGGTACTTCTGTAGTTGCGCTCCAACTTAAACAGTTTTGCACCTTCGTACATCTCGCGGAAGTCAAGTATGTTATCGATGTTCGCTCCCCTGAAACTATAGATGCTCTGGGCGTCGTCGCCCACGACACATACATTCTGATGTTCCTTGGTGAGTTGATACACAATGCGTTGCTGAACGGTATTGGTGTCCTGATACTCGTCGACAAGGACATATTTGAACCGCTCGGCATACTTCATGCGGATGTCCTCGTTATCCCTGAACAAGGTATATGTCATCAGGAGTAGGTCGTCGAAGTCGAGGGCATTGGCCTCTCTGCATCTCTCGGCATAGGCAAGGTACACCTTATGGATAATCTTGTCGCGCTCAAGATCACTCTGGTCGTTGGAATAGTCGTATGCGGTAATCATGTGATTCTTCGCCATACTGATGCGATTGTGGACGGTTGCCGGCTTATAGGTCTTGTCGTCAAGTCCCATCTCCTTCATGATGCTCTTCACAAGCGAGCGTGAGTCGGTCTCATCATAAATCGTATAGTTGGGAGTGAATCCTATGTGCTCCGCCTCTACCCTGAGTATCTTCGAGAAGATAGAGTGGAATGTTCCCATAACGAGCCGAGACGCCACATCGGCACCTACAAGACTACCTATTCTCTGCTTCATCTCGCGTGCGGCCTTATTCGTGAATGTCAGCGCAAGTACGTTCCAGGGCTTGACACCCTGTTGCAACAAATAGGCAATCTTATAAGTCAGCACTCGCGTCTTGCCCGAGCCCGCACCCGCGATTACGAGTGAAGGACCCTCGGTGCTCATTACCGCCTCACGCTGGCTGTCATTCAACTGGGATAGTATGTTGTCTGTATCAATCATTATTTCTTGTATACTCCTCCTTTAACGGTGCTTTTGTCTATATCCTCGTTCACGGCAGGGAACTTCGGGATATATTTCATGTTTATCTCTATCTTACGTTGTCTGCCCTTAACATACTTGCTGGGCTTCAGGGAAGAATACAATCTCGGGTTAGGTAGTGTGGCGGCTATCAGCGCACACTCTGAACGCGTCAGTTCCTTTGCAGACTTACCGAAATGGAGTCTTGCCACAGCCTCCACACCATAGATTCCATCGCCTGTCTCTATAGAGTTGAGATATACCTCCATGATACGTTGCTTGCTCCATAGTAGTTCGATGAGTACGGTGAAATATGCCTCAAAGCCCTTCCTGACCCATGTCCTGCCTGGCCATAAGAATACGTTCTTTGCCGTCTGTTGTGTGATGGTGCTCGCACCTACCTTCTTCCCTCCTGCCGCATTCTGTTTTGCGGCATGCTCTATCTGCTTGAAGTCGAAACCATGATGAAGAAGGAACTTTGCATCCTCGCTTCCCATAACCGCCACAGGCATGCTCGGGGACATCTCCTCAAGACTTACCCACTTGTGTTCTACACGTGGCGCATGACCATCGGCAATCTGCTCTACACAACGAATGATCATGAGCGGCGTGACATAAACAGGCAGGAATCTATAGGCCACCACGGAAAGTATGGTAGAGACGAAGAACGTCACTATCACGATACGCAGGAGTTTCCTGATTTTCTTCCACATTCAGATTTGAAACGTAAAAAAGAGGGCGACCAACATAATCGCCCTCCTTATAATGGTTTATTTGATGTTATTACTCGAGAGTACCCTCATTAGCAGCCTTGATCATTGCCTCGCTAGCATACATGTAAACCTCTACACGGCGGTTCTGAGCCTGTCCGGCTGCTGTGCTGTTGTCAGCAACTGGATTGTCCTCACCGTAGCCGTCGCAAGACTTAATCTGTCCGTAGCTAACACCCTGAGAAGTCAGATAGTTAGATACGCTCTGAGCACGCTTGAGAGAGAGGTCCTTGTTCTTCTGATAGCTCTGCTCAGCGGTTGAGCCACGCCATCCCTGATTGTCTGTATAACCCTGAATAGCAATATCGGTATCGTTGTATGTCTTCAGCACTCCAGCGAAGTCACTAAGAGCGTGCTTTGCAGATGCCTGAAGATCAGCCTTACCAGTATTGAAGAGAATACCGCTATCGAAAGAAACCTTAACAGCCTTCAGACCGTTAGCATCGGTAACTTCCTCTACCTTAGCGTTCTCGATTTCAGCGGCAGCAGCTGCAGCCTTATCCATCTTCTTGCCAATCAGAGCACCGGCACCAGCACCAACAGCACCACCGATAGCGGCACCAATGGCTGTAGCCTTAGAGTCCTTACCAATGATGTTACCAATAACACCACCCAGAATGGCACCACCGCCACCACCGATTAAAGCACCCTTACCAGTGTTGTTACAACTAACAATCACTGCAAGACACATAGCAAATGTCAAAAACTTAAATTTTTTCATGTTTCAATAGTTTTAATGTTAATATTAAGATGTCAACGTTCAGAATTAATTACTAAAGTCATATAAACTGTTGCAAATATAATTCTTTTTCTTGAATAACACAATTTATACCAACTTTTTTTAGTATTTTTGCACTCAAATTTTAAATAACATCGATTTTAACATGGCAAAAGAACTAAAAGAACTCACCAAACGCGCTGATAATTACAGTCAGTGGTATAATGATTTGGTGGTTAAGGCGGACCTCGCAGAACAGTCTGCCGTACGTGGTTGTATGGTAATAAAACCATATGGATATGCTATATGGGAGAAAATGCAGCAGCAACTGGACTCAATGTTCAAGGAAACGGGTGCACAAAACGCATACTTTCCTCTGCTGATACCTAAATCCTTTTTGTCGAAAGAGGCAGAGCACGTTGAGGGCTTTGCTAAGGAATGTGCTGTAGTAACACACTATCGTCTGCGTGCTAAGGAAGACAAGAGTGGCGTTGAGGTTGACCCGACGGCAAAACTCGAGGAGGAACTGATTGTCCGTCCTACTTCCGAGACGATTATATGGAATACATATAAGAACTGGATTCAGTCTTGGCGCGACCTGCCTTTGATGTGCAACCAATGGTGTAACGTCATGCGTTGGGAGATGCGCACACGTCCGTTCCTCCGTACCAGTGAGTTCCTTTGGCAAGAGGGTCATACCGCTCATGCCACAAAGGAAGAGGCTGAAGAGGAAGCACGCAAGATGCTGGGTGTTTATGCCAAGTTCGCAGAAGAGTGGATGGCCGTTCCCGTTGTTCAGGGAGTGAAGAGCGAGACGGAACGTTTTGCCGGAGCACTTGATACATATACCATTGAGGCGATGATGCAGGACGGAAAGGCTCTCCAGAGCGGAACAAGCCACTTCCTCGGCCAGAACTTCGCTAAGGCATTTGAGGTGACTTATCTGAACAAGGACAACAAGCCGGAGTATGTATGGGCTACCTCATGGGGCGTTTCAACACGCCTTGTAGGAGCACTTATTATGACTCACTCAGATGACAACGGCCTTGTCCTCCCACCGCGTCTCGCACCTCTGCAGGTGGTTATCATACCTATCGCCAACAAGCCGGAACAGTTGGCAGCAGTAACTGAGAAAGTAGACGTCATCGTAAGTGAGTTGCGTGCCAAGGGCATAAGTGTCAAGTATGATGATGCTGACAACAAGCGTCCTGGATTCAAGTTCGCCGACTATGAGCTCAAGGGCGTTCCCGTACGTCTGGTACTTGGTGCACGCGACCTGGAGAACGGAACCATCGAGGTGATGCGCCGAGACACCCTCGAGAAGGAGACTCGCTCGATTGAAGGCATTAGCGACTATGTTGAACAACTGCTTGAGGACATACAGAAGAACATCTTCGCAAAGGCGAAGGCTTACCGCGATTCTCGCATATACGAGTGCGACAACTACGACGACTTCAAGGAGCGTGTCAAGGACGGAGGCTTCTTCTTGTGTCATTGGGATGGTACGGCTGAGACCGAGGCAAAGATTAAGGAAGAGACTCAGGCCACTATCCGTTGCGTTCCGTTTGACGTAGAACAGACCGAGGGCATTGATATGGTAAGCGGAAAGCCTGCTAAGTATCGTGTAATCATAGCAAGAAGTTATTAATACTTGCTCTTGCAAGATATAAAGAGAGACTGCACTCATTATACAAATGGTGCAGCCTCTTTTATTTCTATGGGAATCTATTTCAGTTTCCTTCCTTTCCAATAGGCAGAAAGGCACTCCCCTTCCTTTCTTATCTCTATCCTTCCGCCCAGCCATTCGGTCATTGGTAACTCGTCGGTAAATGTGTAGTAGTTGACTACCCTGCCATCGAGTATCTCGACAACGGCCATCTCAAGCACTTCGTTGCCGCACACATCCACCTCATGGGCTGCAACCCTTCTAATGTCTTCCATCATCTTCCTTAGGAGAGGTTGCTACGGAGTCGTTGTCCAAAAGCGGGTTGTTCTTGTCAGGAGAATTGTTGTTGCCCTTCTCGGCATCTGGTTTATTGATGCGCTCATGGAAACGTATCAGTCTTATGTTGTATATTGAGATGATTCTCAAGGATGTTGTACTCTGAGCATTGTTATTCCTACTCATATAGAAGAATCCCTTCACTTCCTTTATTCCAAGATGCTTCGAGTCGTCAACCTCTATTACTTGATGCTGCGTGCCGGTGAAATGCATGTTCCTGGAAGCGATGCTGTCATTGCCGAACTTAACCGCAAGCATTGCAACGGCATCACGAGAGCCGTCCTGGATAATGGAGTTGACATCGAAGTTCAGAATCATCCTGTCGCCCTTCCTATACGCACTATCAGCCTCTATAGAGAACGAATAGACGTTGTATGGAGGACAAGACAAAAGAACCACAGAAGGCTCGCCAAGCCATACATTGGCGGTATCTCCATCGGCGGTAACCGACCCAAAGCGTTTCACGTCGTCGGCACTGGCACCAAGGGAAAGCGCTTTCTTGCTAAGCCTGTCAGCCACTCCCTTGTATATGTCGTGAAGTTTGTCGGAGTGACGTGAGTAATACACCATCGACGAGTCGAACTCCGCCTGGGTTACATTATACTTTTTCAACACGCCAAGACGGTAGAGAGTACGGTTATAGGGGACATTGTTGGCGGCGGCGGGGTTGTTTTGGGCCATTCCGTCAGCCACATGGAAGTCAACGAGAATGTCTTCCATCTTACCTGGTTGAATGATGTCTCTCGGGACACCTGGCTTGCAAGCAAACACTATATAACAAACCGAGGCAATAAACAAAAAATCCCTGAGCCTATTCATTTCTTTTTCTTGAAGGAGAAACTTATAGAGGCCAACTCTTTCCTGAAGAATAAAAGCAAAACAGCCACACCGACACTTATGCTTGCATCGGCGAAATTGAATACAGGACTGAAGAATATGAACTCATCACCACCCACAAAAGGAACCCATGTAGGCCATGTGGTTTCTATTATTGGGAAATAGAACATGTCAACCACCTTACCCATCAGGAAGGACGAATAGCCCTCACCGAAAGGTACGAAATAACTGATATAGTTGACTGACGAGGCATTGAAAATCAGTCCGTAGAACATGCTGTCAATCATGTTACCCATGGCCCCCGCAAGAACCATAGATAAGCAGATGATGTAACCCAAACGCATTCCCTTCTTTATGACCCTTGCGAGATAGATTCCTATAACCGTTATCGCTATGATGCGGAACACGCTAAGCACCAACTTGTTGAAGAAGGTCATACCGTATGCCATACCGTTGTTCTCGACAAAGTTTATCTTGAACCAACTCGTAATGTCAATCATCTCATGGAGATGCATACTGGTCTTGACCTCAATCTTAATGATCTGGTCAATAACCAATATGGCAATCACCAAGAATACCGCTATGAGAGCGGAGCGTTTGCGATTTGTGTACATTTACTTCTTTCTTGCTTCCTTCGACTGAACGCTCAATGTTGCATGAGGCACAATGCGCAGGCGCTCTTTTGGAATCAGTTCACCGGTAAGGCGGTCGATTCCATACGTCTTGTTCTCGATTCTTATAAGAGCGGCCTCGAGAGCCTGGATGAACTTCTGCAAACGACCAGCCTGCTGAATCAGTTCTTCCTTCGTCTGTGTGGCACTACCCTCTTCGAGCACCTTATACGTCGGTGAAGTGTCTTCAACTCCATTGCCATCGGCGTTCATCAGAGAACGCATCATCTCGTTGTAGTCATGACGCGTAGTCTTCAGTTTCTCATTAATTATCGCGCGGAACTCCTCGAGTTCTTCGTCGCTGTAACGTGTTTTGTCTGCCATAGGTATTATAGTAATTTAATTTTGAAATATTTCGGGAATTATACTTTCTCAACTTTGATATTAAGCAGGAAATTGTCGAAATCCACCTCCTGACCGTCATTGTCAGAGATGATAATCTTGTCTGCAAGAACCTGCGATGCGATATACTCACCGAAGCTCTCTACCGCCTTGTCCGTATTCTCATTTGGAGCAAGCGTTACGATTATACGGTCAGTAATCTCAAATCCGCTGTCCTTTCTGATGTTCTGAATGCGGTTGATAAGTTCACGGGCCATACCCTCCTGACGCAGTTCCTCGGTGAGTTCAACGTCAAGGGCCACGGTGAGATTGCCCTCGTTGCTAACGAGCCATCCCGGGATGTCCTCACTGACGATTTCAACGTCAGACAAGTCAACCACAACCTGCTCGCCCTCGATGTCAAGAGTGATTGAGCCTTCGTTCTCCAACTGTGAAATCTCGTCCTGGTCGAGTGCGGACATCTCAGCGGCAATAGCCTTCATCAACTTACCGAACTTCTTGCCCATTGTCCTAAAGTTACACTTTACCTTCTTAACGAGAATGCCCTGACCCTCAACGAATTGCAGTTCCTTTACGTTAACCTCACTAAGTATCAGGTCCTTGACTGCCTCGATGTGTTTCTGCTGTTCAGCATCAACTGCCGGAATCATAATCTGATGTAGCGGCTGCCTTACCTTGATATTCACTTTCCTACGCAATGCGAGGATGATAGAGGTAATCTTCTGGGCAATACGCATACGCTCCTCAAGGTCGACATCAGTCTCTCCTATCGGCTCTGGGAACTTGGCAAGATGAACGCTATCGGCATTCTCACGCTTCGTTACGCTGATGAGGTCGGTATACAACTGATCTGAATAGAATGGAGAGAATGGCGCAAGCAGCTTGGCAACCGTCTCAAGACACAGATATAATGTCTGGTAGGCAGCAGTCTTATCCTGTGAGATGCCTGCTCCCCAGAAACGTTTACGGTTAAGACGTACATACCAATTGCTGAGGTCGTCGTTAACGAATTTCTCTATCATTCTTCCGGCCTTTGTGGGCTCATAGTCACTCATAGCCTGGTCAACGCCGATAATAAGTGAGTTAAGCTCAGACAGTATCCAACGGTCAATTTCAGGTCGCTCGCTTACGGGAACTTCAGGCTGAGAATAGTCGAAGCCATCAACATTTGCGTAGCGGCAGAAGAAAGAATATGTATTGAAGAGTGTTCCGAAGAACTTGCGGTTCACCTCTTCCACGCCCTTCGGGTCATACTTGAGGTTGTCCCAAGGCTGACTGTTTGTCATCATATAGAAGCGTACGGCATCAGCACCGTTCTTCTTAATCTCAGAGAACGGATTCACGACGTTTCCGATATGCTTTGACATCTTTATTCCCTTGGCATCAAGCACAAGACCAGTAGAGATGACGTTCTTGAATGCCACGCTGTCGAATACCATCGTAGCGATGGCATGAAGCGTGAAGAACCATCCGCGTGTCTGGTCAACACCCTCGTTGATGAAGTCGGCAGGATAGGCAAGAGCCTCGTCTATAGCCTCCTTGTTCTCAAATGGGTAGTGCACCTGAGCATACGGCATTGAACCTGAGTCGAACCATACGTCAATGAGGTCTGCCTCACGATGCAGTGGTTTTCCGGTCTCACTCACGAGCACGATATCGTCAACATAAGGACGGTGCACGTCTATCTTCTCATAGTTCTCCTTCGAGAAGTCACATGGCACGAAGCCTTTGTCTTTCAGCGGATTGCTTTGCATGATGCCAGCAGCCACACTCTTCTCAATCTCGTTGTAGAGTTCCTCAAGGCTACCGATGCATATCTCCTCACGGGAGTCCTTGTTGCGCCATATAGGAAGCGGTGTTCCCCAGAAACGTGAACGTGAAAGGTTCCAGTCGTTGAGGTTCTCAAGCCAGTTGCCGAAGCGTCCCGTTCCTGTTGACTCAGGCTTCCAGTTGATAGTTTTGTTCAGTTCTACCATACGGTCCTTGCATGCAGTAGAACGGATGAACCAAGAGTCGAGAGGATAGTAAAGCACGGGCTTGTCTGTTCTCCAGCAATGAGGATAATTATGCACATGCTTCTCTATCTTGAATGCCTCGCCGGCCTGCTTCATCTCCATGCAGATCCTGATGTTCAGGTCCTCAGCCTTTGAGGCTGCCTTCTCGTCATACTTACCATCAACGTTGAACTCGGGTGCATAGGCGTTCTTCACGAACTCACCCTCATGAACGGCATATCTTGCCTTGTCGAGACACTTCTCAACGAACTCGTCTGCAAGTTCCTCATGCAGATAGTACTTGCCCTGAAGGTCAACCATAGGACGTGTCTCTCCGTCGCGAGAAATCATGAACAGCGAAGGCACTCCGGCAGCCTTGGCCACCTTCTGGTCGTCTGCACCGAAAGTAGGTGCTATATGAACGATACCGGTACCGTCTTCCGTGGTCACATAGTCACCTGGAATCACTCTGAAGGCCTCGTTCTCCATCTCAACGAAATTATCGTTCCCGATGCTGAAGACGCTTTCCGGACGCTTCTCTGCAGCCTTCTTGACGAACTCAGGAGAGTTGTCATCGAGTTTCTCCGACGGCTTCACCCAAGGCATCAGCTGCTTGTATTTCATGCCCACAAGGTCAGAGCCCTTGTAGTTGCCTACTATGCGATAAGGAACGATCTTGTCACCCTGCTTATACTCGTTAAGGTCAAGATACTCGCCGTCGGGATTGAGGTATGCGTCAACGCGGGCAGCAGCCATGATAGCAGAGATTTTCTCACCGGTATATGGATTGTATGTCTGCACACATACATAGTCAATCTTAGGACCAACGCAAAGTGCGGTATTAGAAGGCAATGTCCATGGCGTGGTGGTCCATGCGAGGAACACAGGCTTGCCCCACTCTCTCATCTCGGGACGAGGGTCAACGATATCAAACTGAGCCGTCACCGTGGTGTCCTTGACGTCGCGATAGCAGCCGGGCTGATTCAGCTCGTGGCTCGAGAGTCCTGTTCCTGCTGCGGGGGAATATGGCTGAATGGTGTAGCCCTTGTACAGGAGTCCCTTCTCATACAGTTGTTTCAGCAACCACCAGAGAGTCTCGATGTACTTGTTGTCATACGTAATATACGGATTGTCAAGGTCAACCCAATAGCCCATCTTCTCCGTCAGTTCGCGCCACTCGGCGGTGAACTTCATCACGTTCTCACGACACTTGCTGTTATAATCGGCAACAGAAATGTATTTGGGAGAATCAAGATTATCGATGTCGGCCTTCGTGATGCCCAGTTCCTTCTCTACTCCGAGTTCCACGGGCAGACCGTGGGTGTCCCATCCAGCCTTGCGGTGTACCTGGAAGCCCTTCATCGTCTTGTAGCGGTTGAAGGTGTCCTTTATGGCCCTTGCAAGCACATGATGGATACCGGGGTGTCCGTTTGCCGAAGGAGGTCCCTCGAAGAACACGAACTGAGGACATCCCTCACGCTCCTCTATGGAACGTCTGAACATGTCCGTGGCATTCCATTTTTCCAATATCTCTTCGTTCGTCTTCTGCAAGTCCAGTGTGGGATGCTCAACGAACTTCATTGTAGACTTATCATTATTTTCCATATACTGAATATCTTTGGGCGAAATTATAAGTTTCATTTTAAGACGTGCAAAGTTACGAAAAAATATCGACACTGCCAAAACTTTTTGTTTTTATTAGGTTCATTTGGTTATTTGGTCGTTTGGGAGATTGGGAGATTGGTGGTTTGGGAGATTGGGAGATTGGTCGTTTAGAACTCCTCGCTCGACCCGAAGGGGCGCTTTCATAAAGCGGAGCGACTGAAAGAACTCCTAACTCCAAACTCCTAACTCACACATATCCACACTCCCTCTCCCCTATTCTTCGCCTCCACGATTTTCTCCTTCAGTCGATTCACCCACAGACGTGAGTTCAGCACCATACCCTTCTTCAGGTTCTCACCCACGAGGATGCACCCTGCCGTGTCCTTCGACGTGTTGCCCGCGTGAATCCTGATGCCTGAGAACATCGGCACTCCGAGCAGCAGGGGCAGCCATTGCTTCATCTTCGGCGACCAAGTTATCACCACCGCATACCTGCCCTCGGGAATGGCGAAGGGCTTCAGTGCCCTTGCCTTCTCCGGCGACCTCATCACCGCCTCCATTCCCACCGTAGTCTTCATCTCCAAGACAGGAGGTTCAAGGGTGTCACAGAAGGCCCCCTCCAAACCTCCCCCCGTAAGAGCCCCCTCCATACCTCCCCCCGTAGGGGAGGCTTTTTCTCCCCTCTCTACGGGAGAGGGGTCGGGGGTGAGGCTCTTCTCTGTGCGGATGTACATCCGACCTATAGTATATGTATTGCGCTTTGCAATCCTTTTCAATATCAGTTCCATATATAGTTTTATAATTTTTGAATTTTATAATTTTTGAATTTACAAAAACTGTCATCTGTCATCTGTAAGACATATCCACGATGAACCCACTGCGAGAGCATATTGCGTGTTCCCCGAGTGTCCATGCCGTTGGCCTGTCGGATGAGGTCAGCATCATGCACGGTGAATTCGTTGGGCAACAACTGAAGCAGGTTGCGAGGACCGCGACGTCCTGTCTGCTCATCGACACTACGGTTGGCATTTTCAATGGCCTCGCCGAAGAATTTCATTTTGCAGAACATGTCATACTGAAGACTCCAGCGGACAAATTCCTCTATCTCGCGACTCCACTTGTAGTCATTGCAGATGTAGAGCACACAGGCCTTAAGATAAGCGATGACATTAGCACGGAACGACAGGTTCTCATACACCCTCGACTGTGACAGACGGGCAAACTCGGCGCACTCATCCTTCAGTTGTTTGGCAAGACGGAAAGCCTGTGGACAGTCTATCACTCCGGCAGCACGGCAAAGACGTTCTATGAATGGCCGTAGTTCCTCGTCGAAGGCAGCGTCATACGTACCATATACAGGCATTTCGGCTCCTATCTCCCTTTCAGGAATCGTGCAGAAGTTGATGCGCGAGATGGGTCCGTCGGTCAAGACCTTCGAGAAATAGCGTTGTCCCTTCTGAATGGTTGTGGCAGCATTCCAGTTGAATCTGATGCATACCTTCTCGGTCACGCTCTGAGTGCCTACACGCGTCTGTCCATAACGGTTGTCCGGGTCAAATGCCAGGCACATTATCTGAAACTGCTGCGAGCCATGTGCCGAACCACGAAGGGCATCAAACTGGTCAATCTCGTTCATCTTCGTGTAGAGGAAATGCTCATTAGCCTCTGCCATACGCATCACGAAGGCTGGGTTGGTCATGTCGGGGTCAACCTCTTGTATTACGAGACCTTCAGGACGTTGTCTCTTGTCTTTGTTTGCACCTTTTGAGTTTACTTCTTTCTTCCAGTCGGCTTCACGCTTCAGATTCTCAGCATCACGGACGCGGATGTCTGCCATGATGCGGTTGATGGGTTGCGAGATGCAGTCCTTACCTGCTCCCGTTCCAGCCATCAGCACGTTCATAAAGGTCGCCTCATGCATCACGTTGTCAATATATGGAAAATATACCTTCCATAGATGTGCGCCCAGCGACGGGAAGACAGCATGAGCCACAGCCGGCTTATATACATCGGGAGTCTTTGATAAAAGCAACTGTATCACCTTCGGCAGTTTCTTCGGCATTTCGGGCGGCATGTTTTCTGTGCCCTCCGTCATTCCTGCGCTCTCGGTGGACAATGTCTTGACAATCTCCTGCATTAACTTGGGCATTGAGTAGAACCTTGACGAGCAAGCCGAATGTATAAGTCCGCGCATCTCTTCCTCCGACAATCCGTAACGGGGCATGATGGCCAGCAACTGTGCCTCGTCGTTGTCGGTGATATAGCGCAGATGGGCAGCCAGACGGTGCAGACGGTCATTGCGCTCACCCTTCTGTGGCTCTCCGCCAGTGCGACGGAACCACTCCTGAATGATGTCCTTGTAGGGAATGCCCTTAAATAAAAGACTCTCCCCCGACCCCTCCCTGTAAGGGAGAGGAGTAGATTCCACCTGTGTGTTATCATTCCCTCCCTTCAGGGGGAGTGAGGAGTGGGTCTGTATGGGTTTGGGGAGAGTCTCTTCAAACATCCTTTCGTCGGGGCCATAGATAATGTAATCGCGCGGTACAGCAAATGAGCCTCGTGCCAAGTCCTTGGTCTTCGAGTCGTCAACCACCCCTAACTGAGCAGCAAGCCATTGTTTCGACTGGTCGATCTGTTCTGTCGGCGAGAGATGGGCAAACTGACGAGGAATGATATATACGATGCGCAGACCACAACCCGAACAACTCACATGGGCGAGTACCACCAAGTCCTTCAGTTCCTTCGTGACAAGCACCTGCATGATGCTCTGCCAAGTCTCACGAGGATTCTCGCCCTGCAATTCATCAAGGTCTAGGTAAGCCATTCCTGTGGGCTCGGCACTCTCTGCGTGGCGGTGTCCGTCGCTATAGTTGGCCATGAACATCAGCAGCGGCAACTGCTGCTTCAACCGTTTTGCCTCGTCACTGTCGTGAGGAGTCTGAGCTAGCAGACGGCAGGTCTGTGCCACTTGTGGTGAATCCACTATCTCATTGAACTTTTCCAGAGGGCAGGCCAGCACCCGTGCCGACCGCCCGTTCTTGCAATAAGAAATCATATTCCAGTCTCTTGTTTATAGTTTAACATTACTTACAGCCTCCTCAGCCTCGCGGATAAACGTATCAGCCATCGGAACACCCTCACACTTGAAAATCTTCAACGTCAACTGAATGGCTCCATCCTTCGTTGCCGACAGCCGCCCGTGAGTCACCTTCTTGATAAGCGTTGCCTCAGAGCGTTTGCGAGGCCGTGCTATAAAGTCGAATGTTCCATTCCGCAGCCTTTGTGCCACCCCCTCATGCCGCCAGCCCTTGTCAAACTGCTCCACGGAATCGTCCGGTAGGAACTGCACATACTCATTACCTTGTTCGTCACTTGTGAAAACGGCCTGGCCGTCCACCTGAATCATTTCATCTCTTTTTTTCATCGTTCTGAATTGTTGCGAGAAGAAGGTCAGACTCTTTGCGCATTTACCCGAGAAAATCCTCGTCGCTTCAACTCAGGTTAGATATTTTATTTATTGATTTTCACGATATCGGTACATAGTATTTCCTGAAACACCTGTCCCTGATACTCGTGCGTAGAGAAGCGGAGCGTGGCTACAACCACATCGCCCTCGTAGAACCTGCACCCCGCCAAGTTGCCCAGCATCGAGCACACATACTCATTCTCATACTTCGAGCCGCCCAGTTCACGCAACACGATGTTGCACTTCTGAACACTGCCCGTCTCTGTCTTTTGACTCGGTACGCTGAAGGCCTCGCCCTGTCGTACCACCTTTAAAATCTTTGTTTCCATCTCTGTTTGCTCATCAACACCGCTACCCGAAGCTTCAACGTGAGTACTTCTTTGTCGGACTGATGTTGCAAAGGTAAATACTATTGTTAATGGTTAAATGGCTTTCAGAGTGGCCTTCCCGTACTTTCCCGTCATATCCCGAGATATCCCTTCTAATCCCGTAATCCCCCTACGGCAAGGCATAAAAAAAGCATCAGAACATGAATTCTGATGCTTAATAAGAACTACTATAACGTAGCCTATTTCATATAACTATTACTAAAGTTTTTCTCGCTGAATCCTTCACCCTTCGACATTCCCAGTCGTACCAACTCATTATACATGTTACTTGGATTTGAAGGAAGCATCAACTTCCCGTTCTGTTTCTGCTCCTTCAGATACGTACATATATCCGGTATTCTGTAATTGGCAACCAATCGTTTTATTGCATAGTGAATACGCCACGCTTCTGTCTCGTCAAGCTCAGGGTGAACAAAATGGAACAGCTCTTCTTTGCACTCTTGATTACTTGTAGCAGATTGATTAGGCGCAGTTGTTTTTATCTCTTCTGCGTCAGCAATAGGAGTAGCCTTGACATCATCACTACTTTCTATCTTCTGAACACTACCGAAGTAATTGTGCTGCTCCTTTACATACCCGTTCATTTGAGCACCAGGCATCACGTTGATATTTATTTTGGGGTCATTCATGCTACTGTTATCTGTCTGTCTGGGGTTAATCCGTTGTTGTTCTGTTGTTGCACTATACCATTAACGTTAGAACCTGGCTGTGCTGTGATACTCATGTTCAGTTGCATTTCCTGCACCTGTTTGGTCAAAATCTTGTCGCGTATAATGCCAGTTTGTCTCAGCCATTCTGCGTGGTGGGCAAGTAATGTGTTGAGGTGCGACCATATAGGAAGGGAAAGAATTGTTGGTAGCGACGTTAATTCTGTCTCTATCTGCTCTACGGTAATAGATTTCTCAACCAGTTCTGCATATTTCTTCGCCATATCCTCAACACGTTTCTCCAGAGTTTTGATGGTAGCTGTGGCACTGGCAGTTACTTTGCTTAGTTCACACTCCAACTCACAGTAACTCATTGGACGATGGCGATTGAGCATGTCGCAGAATTCCTCAGGGAAAAGTGTCTCGCAAAGGCAATCCATATCATGACACGGTGTTGACTGTTGCATTCTCTTTTCTATTTTCTGCATGGCTTTATCAAGACTCTCGCTCTTGGTTCCCAGCTCAATGAGTTCTTCGTAGCGCTCCTTCAATGGCGCATAAAAAAGATGAAGATAGGGATCAAAATCTTGCTGACCACCAACAACGTATTGAGATAATTGAGCAAAATTGGTATAGTTAAGGCCCACAATACGTCTCACCATTACAGAATATACCGTACGAAGAAAGGCCCATTGCTGAGAAAACAGTTCAAGCAACCGCATCTTTTCCTCTATAGAATGCTCTGACATCATTATCATTGTGAATGCGTGGAGTAAACAGTAAAAGTATCCAGTTTCTTTCATTCCATTACGAGTACCCTCCACCTCCATGCGACGCAGTTTCTCATCTAATAGAGAACGTAGTTCCTGCCAATTAGTTTCATATCCTGTCTGTCCCAAACGTGTCAATAGTGATAGTAATGTACGACTGTCACTTCTTTCTATCCACGCCTCGGTAAGTTTCATGAGGTCAACTTTCCCCGTAGCCCATTCACCGAAATAATCATCTCTATGAGCTACAAAGTCTATAAAACTCCACGCATTGAATGACTCGATTGTTCTCCAAAGGTATTCCTCGTAAAAAGACTGCATTTGCTCGTGGACGTAACTCTTCATGCCGTTGGCAATCATAACTTCCACATCCTGCTTCATGTACTTAAAAGTAACCCACTCAACGCTATCGGTTCTTTTAATCTCCTCACGAAGCATTACAAATATATGTTGATATTGTACTTTATTCATAATATTATTATCGTTGTTTGTTTTACAGATGAAAAAAAGGAACTCATTAATTTATTCACTTACGGACTTGCTATATTTTTGATAAATATATTCTTCAACAAGGAATACATAGCCTAGTATTTTTTTATAATACTTTTCGTATAGTTCCTGCTTGTAGTTAAAGATTCGACCCTTTATAGAATAATGTTCTGATTGTGATAGCAGTCGATAATACTGATATACTGACGCGAGGCCCCGTATTTCATAGCCGTATGTTTTTAGGATATCGTGCATTTGTCTTGTTTGCCCTGTATAGCAGATTCCATTGATAGTGAGGGTTTTAGGTTTTTCAACTTCCCATTCTTCTCCTTCTTCTGAATTAAGACAATCCTTCATGTCATCATATAACTTAATTTGATAGTTCTTACTTAGTTCATCAAAATCATCAGATTCGTTCGGATATGTTTCTTTGCGAATTTCGATATTCGCATCCAAAGAATTCTTTAATGATTTTGTAAAATCAATATCCATGATGTGCATAACCTCATCAAATTGTGAATCCTCTATAACGGCAATAAACAGCGTGATCATCAAATCTGAAACGATACAACGATATATCAAATTTATTGGTACGCACAACACATCATACTTGTCAAGTGGAAGTAGATAAATAGCATTTAAACATGCCCTAATCTTTCTAGTCAAATCGTTCAAAGCAACAAAACGATTAGACAGAGTATCTTTGTAGCAGAGTTCAGTTAGTTTCTGAACTCTCTCTATAATTGACAGAGTATCTTTTATTGTTATCTCTTTACTCATATTCATTTCCATCCTGCAATTTTTGCAATTTCATCCATCCACCCATTACGTTTCGCAACTCTATATGCAACGCTTGATTCATTAAGGAACATAGCTTTAGTCGAATGTTTCATCGCTTCCTTTATTACATTTTCTTTGCTCCATGTTTTTAATTGAGGCTTTAACCAAGTCATCTCATCTAGCCATTTGTTTTTATGAGCAACAGTATATGCACCGCGCCCATTTTTTTGAAACTCGCCTCGGGATTTGTATTTATGGGATTCTTCAAAAACAGTCTCTCTTGTCCACTTTATAGGCGTTAATACTAACCACGGCATTTCATCTAACCATTTATTTCTTCTTGCTACGCCATAGGCTGTTCCATTGCCAACAGAAAACTCCTTGCGTGAAGAATATTTTTTTGACTCTTCAAAGACTTCTTCCTTTGTCCATATACCATGTGTTTTTTTGACCAACCATGGCATTTCATCTAACCATTTATTTCTTCTTGCTACGCTGTATGCTCCTCCCGAACCTCTCTCAAAACCCTTTCTCGATAAGTACTTGCGAGATTCCTCGAATATTTCTTCTTTTGTCCATTTCCCATGTGGCGTTATAAACCAAATCATTTCATCGAGCCATCCATTCTTTTTCGCGTAGTAATAAACGTCCCTATTACCCTTGTAAAAGGATGCTTTGGATTTATAATGTTTTGAGATGTCAAATACTTCTTCTTTTGTTAATTGGAGTCGACGAACAGGATCTAACCAAATCATTTCCTTCAGCCATCTCTTTTTTAATGCTATAGCATAAATGTCGGGACTGCCGTTTTTAAACTCTTCAATGGAATGATATTTCTTTGCTTCATCAAAGATAGAATCCTTCATAGAAACATATGTAGTCCTTACGACTAACCACGGCATTTCATCAAGCCATTTTTCTCTACGGGCAATATGATATGCTCCAGGTGAACCTTCTGAAAACGATGATCTACTATTGTATTTCCTTGATTCCTCAAACACTTCTTCTCTTGTCCACGATTTCCGTTTCAATTCCAACCATGGCATATTATCAAGCCAGCCTTTTTGTAAAGCTTTAGAGTATGCGCTGGAAGCATTATCTTCGAACTCACGTCTTGATGAGTATTTTTTTGATTCCTCAAATACAGCCTCCTTTGTCCACTTAGGTGTTGGATGAGACCACTTTTCCTTCATCCAGGTCATTTGTTCAATCCACCCTCTTCTTATTGCGACTGTATATGCGCCCACACATTTTATAGCAAACTCGGATCTTGATTGATACTTTCGTGCTTCTTTAAAAACCTTTGGTTTCGTCCATTTAATAGCAGCGCTTCCTAAAGAACCAATTCCTGCACCTGTTTTGCCCTTGTTGAGTAGTATGTATCCCATTTCTTGGTATTTCATTAACCAGTCATGTTCCTTCTCCCTTGCTTCACTCGCCGATAATCGTTCTTCAAGATAGATGGGATTAGGTACAGGTTTGCCTATTGATTGAAAATACTGATATACTGGTGACTTCGTGACTTTTCCACCTTTATCGTATCCTGTTGAATGATTATAATGTCTTCTCTTCTTATCTACTGTCAATCCAACATAAGCAACCTTTTTGCCTTCATCAGTATATACATATATACAGTAGTTATGTCTGTCATATTTTTGTGCTGTGACAAACCATGTTATATCTTCTAACCAGCCTTTCTTTTGTGCGATATTGTAGACATTAGGGACAGCCTTTCTAAAATCATTTTTCGTTGTATACTGTCTAGCTATGGTCAAGACTTCTTCTTTTGTATATGGTTCTCGGACTGATGTATCAAGCCAATCCATCTCTTCAAGCCAACCATTTTTCCATGCAACATTGTATGCTCCCTTGTTTGCTTTGCGAAACTCTGTTTTTGTCTCAAATTGCTTCGCAAAAGCAAAAACAGCCTCTTTCGACCATACTCGCGGTTTGTTTGGAATAGGTTGCTCAAACCATGTCATTTCTTCCAACCATCCGTTCCTTTCTGCTGCACCGTATGCCCCTCTACACCCTTTGGAGAAAAGGTGCTTCATTGTGTATTTGCGGGCTTCCTCAAATACTCGTTCTTTGGTCCAATAGCCAAAAGGCTTGTTAATTGTAATCAGCCACTCAAATTTTTTCAGCCAATTATTGGTTCTTGCTACTGAATATGCTCTAGGACTACCTTTTTTAAAGTCCCCTCGATGTGAGTATTTTTTTGCTTCCTCAAAACACGCATCATATGTCCAAATAGTGATTTTCTTTATCGCCTCATTTTTTGCACATTTAGGGCATCCTTTTCCGCGTATGTGATTCACGGGATATTGTGGAAACTCACCATGTTCAGGACAAATAATTATAACTTTGTTTTTATTATTTACATACTCCACCTTGGAATAATCATACTTATCCCCATGAACCTCTCGGGATTTCTTGATGAATTCTTCGGTGGTCAGCTTTACCATAATCTTTCGTTGATATCTAATATCACTTACAACTGAGTTTTACACACGTACTTCTCTATATCTTCATCGGGCAGTTTGCTGCCTTTCGACCTTACTTCGTTCATGAATGTCTTAACCTCATCGGTGGTCATCAGATGCTTGTGCCATGCGTGCCAAAGAAAGTCTATCGTTGTAAGATACGTGATTTTATTCTCTTCACAGTACGCACGAATATCGCGCAGGTTGCTGCTGCCTATCACGTTGTTAGTAAACAGGCAATAGGCCATACAGGCACTCTCGCCCTTGCCGAATCTGCTTTTAAGCATAGCATACTCGCGGAGCATCTCGCCACGAGGCGCAAAGGGGAGGAGCGTGATATTCTTCAATAGTGCCATCTGGTTGTCTATCTGCGTCCTGATGTCTGACAGCAATTCCTCGTGTACTGTTTCCAACAGCACGTATTCGTAGTCGGGGAAAATGCTAGGCAACTGACTGAGCCGATCACCTTTGGCAAAGTGTATCACCACATCTGCGTCCAGTACAATCTGTGTCTTAACTCCTTTAGCCATCCTATTTCAGCAGGTTTAACAGTTCAACATAGTGGCCCTCCGAGATGCGTTCCTGCTCGAACAGCAGGCGTGCTTTCTCGCCAAAGTCGCCTATCACCACGCCTTCGTTGCCTGGCTGATAGAGCGCGAGGTCGTAACCGTATTGTGCAGCAATCTGCTGAATATCCATACTCTCGGCAAGATGATCCTGCAATTCCTCTTCGGTAAGCAGGCGCAGGTGACGCAAACAATAGCACAGCGACTGGTGGCTGACACCAAACAGCTGTTCCACACGCAGCATCGTGGCAGTTGTTATATGGCGGCTCACAATCTCTTCCGATGGTATCGACTCTAGCACTCCGGCCTGTGGCAAAAGCAGGGCTGAGGCAAATGCGTTGGCGTTTATTTCGGCAGGGTCTTTCTCCAAGCCAGGCGTACCACAGATGTGCGGTTTCGGCTCTTCATCGTAATAAAGATGAAACAGCTCGTGGCAAATGGTGAAGTGCTGGCGGCCACGCGAATTGTTCGAGTTGATGAGCATAAACTTTCCGCGCCCGTCGGATGACCGCATCGAGAGACCGCAGGCCTTCTCTGAGAGGGGACGGTAAATCACCATAATCCCCAATTTGCGCAGCAGCGTCTTCGTGTGGATAGGCTCTGACGGATTCAGTCCTGCCTGCAGCCGCATTTTCAGCGCCAGCTGTTCGATGGCTTCTTTGCTTAACTTCTTCATTCTCCTAGCATTTTCTGCATTTTTATATACTCCAGCACCACTTGTTTGAAGCGTGCCACCTGCTTCATGTCAGCCTCTGTCAGTCCCTCTGAGCGGAAGGCGCAAACCATCATCTGGTCTTTCACTGTCTCCACATCTGACTCGAACAGCAGTTCCAACTCACAACCCAACAAAGATGCTGAACGCTCCAGCACCTCCAGAGGAGCCTCACGCTCGCCAGCCTCATAGTTGGCATACGCACTGCGACCGATGCCTAGATAGCTTGACATCTGCTCCTGCGTCAGATCATTAGCCTCGCGCAGCACTTTTAGATTTCTTCCAATCACGTTGTTCATAGTTCCTTGTTTTCTCTCGTAGTGTTTGTCCGTGGCAAAATTAGCAATTATAATTCAAACTACCAAACTTTTGCCACACTTTTATATTGATTTCAGATAACAAATTAAAGGAAAGACACATTGTTTCTGATGACAGATGACAGATGACAGTTTTTTGAATTTGAAAAAACGGAGAGAGAAAAGTAGATATTATATTATATATTAAATTATATATATTTATAAATATATATAATTCTTAGTGTGAGGTGAAAATCGATTTTCAAAAAACTGTCATCTGTCATTTGTCATCGATTGAGTCTATCCTACCCCACTCTTATAGAAGAGAAAGATAAGGGTTATGAAGTGCAAATATCACGTTTGCAGGGCATAAACATGGCCTTTACAATTTTTAACGGTTTGAAGGCCGTTTCTTAACAGATTTTCACGGGCTACAGGGGTCGAAATTTGGAGGTTGAAATAAAACATATTAATTTTGCAAGTAGAAAAACCCACCCCCACCCCCTCCCGAAGGGAGGAGAGTTAGAACGCCAAAACGACCAAAACGACTAGTCTGCTAAATAACTAAACCACTAATCTACTAACCCACTAAACGACTAAAAACATGGCAAAAATTGGAACATTGAAGTACAGATTGTATCAGGACAACAGAGACACCTCTACACACAAAGGAATGTGGTACGCACGCGCCGTACAGGACCGCGAAATGGACTTCGACGGGTTCGTGCAGCACATGGCTGACCACAACACTACGTTCTCACGAGGCACCATACACGGTGTGCTCATGGACATGCTCGACTGTCTGCAGGAACTGATCCTCGACGGCAAGTCGGTGCGCCTGGGAGAACTGGGCCTCTTCTCACTCGGTCTGAGGACCAAGCCGGCGCCCAGCGCAAGGGAGTTCTCCGCCGCCCAGAACGTGAAGAGCGTGCACCTGCTGGTGCGCAACACCAAGACATGGAGCAACGCGGAACTGCGCAAGAAGTGCAGCATCAGCGAACTCGAGAAGAATGCG
>JAFZIY010000015.1 GCA_017554105.1 Prevotella sp.
GGCTCATGCTCAGCGCGACACCACAGACACTCACAGCGACCGCACGGCCTATATCGTGAAACAACTCATGGCGCTGCTCGCTACCGGCATTAGCCGCACTGAACGTGATGTGAGCTATTATGCCGAGCGACTGAACGTGTCGCCTAAGTACCTCTCTGCCACCATCAAGCGTGTGACAGGCCATAGCGTCACCTCTTACATCGACCGCCACACCGTACCTATATTAAAGGACTATCTGGGTGACGAACGCCTGTCGCTCACCCAGATAGCCGAACTGATGAATTTCGCCTCGCTCTCGTACTTCAGCCGCTACTGCACCAAGCACCTTGGCCAGTCGCCCAGCGAGTATCGCCAGAGCCTGCAGCCGAAATAGGGTGACAATATTATAATCAGGGATGATTATGACTTGCGCTCATTATAACGTACCAGACAAGCCACACCAGCAATTGTTATTACAAATTCCAAAGCTACAATCAAAATGTAATTCATATCGATAAAGTTTTTTATGCTGCAAAAATAGAACTTCTTACAAACAATCTTATTCATTAGTTATTAGTTGTAGCGAATGGTACTATCGAAATAACTAATAATAGCTTTTTCACAATTATGTTGGTTGTTTCAAATAAAATGTGTACTTTTGCCGCGTGATTCTGAAAAGAGTTACCCGTAAAGGTGTGCGTAACAGCACTTAATTGGGAACGTTTTCGTAAGCCGAACGCAATGTTCAAACTTGTTTGAGTTTTGCTTAGGCGAGAAAAGGTGCACGCTAAGTGTATCGAGTGAGAATCTCCGACTGTCCCGCAGCAGTGAACTCCTTTATGGCTCTTAGACAACAAAGCCATTGAGCTTTACTCGATGGTTTTTACGCTCTACAAAATTCGAATAGATTCGGTTTTGCGTTCGTAAAATTATGCCATTGTCCATTTGGGCGAGAAGGCGTCTAGGAGTGGAGGAAAGTCTGAAGACCAGCCTTTTTCGGTTAAAACGCCGCTACACCACGATGTATGGTGCCAGCAGGAATAAACAGATTTTTGTGGACTAATTAATAGTGGACTGTTATGTTTAAGAACTTCAACGGGTACCACCTCATAGATGCGTATCATAAGATGCGCCAAGAGCATAAGTACCATCCGGGAAGAATTTTCAAAAAGTCGGTCGAAGCCGTCATCGTGCTTATTGTAACCCTTGTGTTATGGAACCTACCCACCAATGCGTTTGGTATCGAGGGGCTGACCATAGTACAACAACGCATCATTGCCATCTTTGCGTTTGCCACCCTGATGTGGGTGATGGAAGTTGTACCTTCGTGGGCAACCTCGGTAGCCATTATCGGGCTGATGCTTCTTTTCACGTCAGACTCGGGTATCAAATGGCTTTGCGACCCTGATGAGGTGGGAGGCCTACTGTCTTACAAAGGTGTGATGGCTTGCTTTGCCGACCCTGTGATTATGCTATTTATCGGAGGCTTCACCCTTGCCATAGCAGCCACGAAGACGGGGCTTGATGCACAGTTGGCGAAGGTGCTGCTAAAACCTTTTGGTCAAAAGAGCGACAATGTGTTGCTAGGGTTCCTGCTGATTACGGGCCTATTCTCAATGTTCGTGTCAAACACGGCTACAGCAGCCATGATGCTCACGTTCCTTACTCCTGTCTTCAAGCAGTTGCCACCAGAAGGCAAAGGACGTATCGCACTGGCCTTATCCATCCCAGTGGCTGCCAATCTGGGAGGAATGGGAACGCCTATCGGTACTCCACCCAACACCATCGCCATAAAATATCTCAACGACCCTGAGGGGCTGAACCTCGGAATTGGCTTCGGCCAATGGATGATGTTCATGCTGCCTTTGGTAGTTGTACTGCTGTTAATCAGTTGGCAATTGCTGAAGTGTATGTTCCCTTTCTCACAGAAGAATATCGACCTGCACATTGAGGGAGGGATGAAACGCAACACACAAACATATATTGTCATCGTCACCTTCTGTGTTACCGTGCTGTTGTGGCTCCTCGACTCCATCACGGGCATCAACTCCTACACCGTGGCCATCATTCCCTTCGTGATTTTTGCCATGACTGGCATCATCAACCGTCGCGACCTGGAGGAAATTAACTGGAGTGTAATCTGGATGGTGGCAGGAGGTTTCGCCCTTGGCTATGGACTGAATTCCTCAGGCCTGGCTGCCAATGCCGTGGAGAGCATACCCTTTGGTGAGTTCTCACCACTGCTAATTCTTGTGCTTTCGGGAATTATCTGCTACCTGCTGTCAAACTTCATCTCCAACTCAGCAACAGCAGCGTTGCTCATGCCCATACTCACAATCGTCTGTGCCGCCATGGGCGACAAACTCAATGCCATCGGAGGTACATCCACAGTTCTGATTGGTGTGGCCATCGCCTCCAGTTCTGCTATGATATTGCCTATTTCCACACCGCCTAACGCCCTTGCATACGCTACAAACCTCGTCCAGCAAAAACAAATGGCTCGTGTCGGTATCATCGTCGGCATCGTCTCAATGTTGTTGGGCTATGCCATGTTGTATTTAATAGGCATACTGCATATTATCTGAGAAACCTCTCTCGTTTTTATCCTTGCGCCTTTAAGCGCATACGTGTATTATTATATAAGTTTTGAATGGGAGGCCTGTCGTGAGATAATCCCTCCCTTTAATAATGAAGACTAAAACACCAAATTATTAATATACAATGAGAAAAGAATCCATCATCGTGATATATGGCAGCAACCAAGACACAGCTGAAGAAATAGCTGATAAGCTGGGAGCAGAGACTCTCAGCGTAGAACATCTGAGCCATAGGACTATTGAAAACAGCCGAAGCATGATACTCGGTGTAGATTTACAGCTAGACGGACAGCTGACTCCTTCCTGGCAATATGCCCATCAGCTTCTTCAACAAGAAGACCTAAACGGGAAGGCTATCGCTATGTATGTCGCACTGGGTACACGGCAGGAATATTCCGCCGCTGAGGATTTCTGCAAGATGTTAAAAGAACATGGGGCGCATGTGGTCAGCAACGTTCAATATGTCGCTACTCCGCAATGGAATACTGACTATTGGATAAGTATGGTTTCGCCAAGTGTGTAGATATTATGGAAATCCGACAACTGAAATATTTTCTGAAACTCGCTGAAACGCTAAACTTTTCCGAGGCGTCACGCGAACTCTTTATTACTCAAAGTACTCTCTCGCAACAGATCCTGAATTTGGAGCGTGAACTCGACCAGCAACTCTTCCTACGCAATAGTCATGAAGTGGTCCTGACTGAAGCTGGTCAGATGTTGGTACCGATGGCTCGCGACAGCATCCACGCTGTGGAAAACTGTTTTCAGCATATGCAGGACCTGAAACAACTGCTCACAGGACAACTAAACATCGGTGTCACCTACTCGTTCAGTAGTATCATGACAGAAACGATGATCGACTTCATGAAGAAATACCCCAAGGTGAAGTTAAACGTATGTTATTCATCGATGGCAGAACTTATTGACAAACTAATACGCCATGAACTTGACTTCGTACTTGCCTTCAAACCCACGGAGCGCAACGACCGCATAGAAAGTCATGTGCTGTTCAATAATCGTCTGGCCGCCATCGTCAACGACCGTCACACACTGGCCAACGAGAAAAGCATCACCCTCGAACAACTGGAACGCTATTGTCTGGCCATGCCTGCCAAGGGTCTACAAGCTCGCAACGCCTTCGATAATGTGACGGACCACACCGAGCACCACTATAAGATTAAGGTTGAAATCAATACCATCAGCCTGCTTTTCAAGTTAGTGAACCAAACCAAATACGTTACCGTCCTCTCGGAATCGACCGTCATTGACGAACCTGGCCTTCGTGCCATTCCCATCGATGTGCCAGGTAATGACATGGAAGGTTGCATCCACACCCTAAAGAATGGCTACATGAAGGCTTCGGCCCGTGAGTTCATCCATCTGCTCGGCCAAAGCACAATGATACTGAAGAACTATGCACTGAGATGACCGACAATATTGCGGTACAACGTTGTATAGCATTTTAGACGGTAAAGACAGGATTTTGCTTTGCAAAAAAAATTTTGCAGAATGAATGGAGAATTTAGAAATAAAATGATTATATTTGCAACGTGTTTTCGTAAGAGACACAAGACATATTGCTCGATAGCCACACAATCACCACCGTAGGAATACGAGCAAAACAAATGTTATTGGAGCTGCACCTATAGGGCGCAGATTTCCCGTATACATTTGTGGTTTGTGGTGAACCGTGTGGCGTATGGCGAAAGTCTGCGCCTCTTTTTGTTATTAACAGTTTAAATGATATTTGTTTTATGAAGAAACCTGTCTTGTTGTATTCATTAGTGCTCTTGTTCACTTGTGGCTGCTCAAACAATGCAAACAAGAACGAAGGGCAAAGCGGTGGCCTGCTGGAAGAGATAGAGGCTATATTTGAAAAAAGTCCCAAGGACATTCAGCCCGAAGGAACTTTTGTCCTCCAAGGGAATGGATTCTATAAATCTTTGACTTTTAAGGGAAAGAAGACTGTTGTCATTCATGATGATATTTTTGGAATGAACTTCCCATCGGAGTATGAGAAGGATGAAGAGTTTCTGCGTGTTAAGACTGACAAATCAGATTTGCTTTTTGAAATTATCTCAGAGGACACCTTAAAGGGTGAAGGGTTTGCCAAAGGATTGTATATAAAGAAATAGCTATATGAGTACAGAATTTATCATCGGAACTATCATTGGAATAATAGGTATCGTTCCTGTTATTATCCAATTTGTCAGATGGATTAAGAAAAAACACAATCTTCGTTATTTAATGACAAAATTGGTTGATAATAGTTTGTCGACAAAAGCCCATAGGAAAGTTCTTAAGCAGATGAACGCTATGCTTCTGCCTATTGGCAAACACATTTCTTCTGAATATATCAACAGTTTTGTCTTAGGTAAAAGAGGTAAAGAGGCTGTCTTTACAGACTTGTGCTTGAAAAATGACTGGGAGCCAACCAAAGAGCTATGCCTCATGTTTATGAATGGTGATTATCCATCAATAAGAAATAAATATTGGGAAATGAAACGAGAGCATGTTTCTTTAGACGTACCGGTTACTGAAACTGTTGCAAATGGCGAAGTCGCTAACGCAAAGCCAAAGAGCAATGAAATTGTTTATTTATCCGAGTTGCTTCAAGAGCGCTTCCCAGAGTCTTTTTCTCGATTGGCTTCTGTCTTAAAAAAGCATAGTGTTGAATTTCGTATGCTAAAAGGCACGAAAGATATTTGGTGCAAGGACTACATGCCCATCCAAACTGAATCGGGCAAACTGATACAGTTCCGCTATGAGCCGTCCTACTTGAAGGGCAATAAGGAGTGGGAAGATTCACGCTCGGACGTTAAAGAGGTCTGTCGGCTGAATGGATTTGAGCCTGTCTTCTCAAACATCAACCTTGACGGTGGAAATGTTTTGCTTTGCTCTGGCAGGGCAATCGTTTCAGACAGAATCTTTACGGAGAATCCTGAGTATACAGACAAAGAGCAACTGGTCAAAGACCTTTCTGATTTGCTTGAGGCAGAAGTTATCATCATTCCGGCTGAAAACGATGATTTGACGGGACATGCCGATGGTATGGTTCGCTTTGTAGACCGTGAAACGATATTGGGTAACAATCGTTCCGAGGAATACAAGTATTGGACGAATGGCATAGAAAAAGTTCTGAAGGATTATAACCTTAAATATATTGATGTGCCTTTCTTCTATAGTTATAAGGACTCGAAACATCCCGACCATGCTATCGGGGTTTACGTGAATTATCTTGAAATAAGCAATCTGATTGTTCTTCCTGTCTTTGAGGTTGAGGGGAATAAGGATGAAGAGGCAATCGCAGCCTTTAAGCAGATATTCCCCGACAAGATTATTGAGACAATCAACTTTAACGATGTCGCACTTGAAGGCGGAGTGCTGAATTGTACGACGTGGGTTTATAGACAGGTGTCATGAATTTCTGTTAGCACATATGTAGGGCGGGAATCCGCGCCGACATCCTCGGCCTCGGCTTCTCGCCATTGCTTTCTTATAAAACCTTGAAACAATCCCAAGACGACCTCACTATTTTGATTTAAGTCAAAATATTATCCGTTTTCATAATTTACAAGGAATAAATATTGTATCTTTACAATTATCGCCGTACCTTTGCACTGCATTCGAGAGAATGCATCCCAAAAGTTTTCATAGGTTAGTAGTTTGATAGATTTAAGGTAAAGATTATGTTATTAGATTTTGAAACATGCGTAACGTTGGTCATTGCCGTTATTCTTACAATGCTCTGCATTGTTACTTTGGGTAAAACCAACATACGTTAAAGTTTTCAGGAGGCCGAAGTGAGAGATTCATATCGTCCTCTTTTTTTTGTCTAATAACGAAAGCTGCCCCACAAGGGCAGTTTTTTTTTGTAAATACATGGCAATATTTATGGAATAACCTTGGTGATGATTATCTTCATCATGGTAATTTCGGCGGTTTTACTGAGTAAACCTGCCAGGATTGGTGAGTAAACCTGCCAGGATTACTTTCCGAAAGATGCCTAATCGCACCCTAAAAGATGCTATACGACCATCCAAAACATGACGTTTTGCATACCGAAAGATGACGTTTTGCCACGCCATTGCATATCATTTACGAATAGAAGACTCTGCATCGACTTTTCTATATATAATAATGTGTAAGTGCAAATTTATTGTTTCGAAATGTTAAATTATTGTTTTTCGATAAATTTTTATTGTAAAATCCTTGCACGTTTAAAATATTCATTATACTTTTGCATATCGAAAAACGATAAATAAAAATCATAATTCAATAAAAAGAGAAAAAAAGTGATGATTTGATGTAGTTTTTTTGAAGTATGAGCGTCTAACGTTCAGAAATCAATAAAACAATTAAACAGAATAAATAACTTAAAATTTCAGAACTATGGATATCATAACTTGGACAGCAGTAACAGTGATGAGCATGTACATGAACATGAGTTCACAACCGACAAATGGCAATTTCGTGTATAACGCAGAAATGCAGGACGGCAAGATTAGTGCCATTATCTCTTATAAGAATGATATGAACTGCCTGACGGCAAACACTAAGCACCTCTACGACTATGACGAGCAGGACCGCGTGGTATCTGACCAGACACTCAGATGGAACACCCAGAAGGGAGAGTGGATTCCCGTAAAATGCATAGAGTATAGTTATGACGGAAACAACATTACCATGAGCTATATGAAATGGGACAACAAGTGCAACTACTATCTGTCTCCTTCAGAGAAAGTGGTTTACACCACTATGGGCAACATGATTACCAGCGTTGAGGAATATAAGACGGACACCAAAGACGGTGAGATGCACCTCGCAGACCGTTACCTGCTGATGGGCGGTGTAGAGAACATGCTTGCCAAGAATTAACGTAAAAGACTATAGGTGACCAGTCGGACAGGTCGTTCTGTCCGACTGGTCCGACATTAATAATATAAAACAAAGAGACATGAGACACAAGATGAACATCCTTTGCGTGGTGATACTTATTTTCAGTATCATAATGCCAGTATTGGAAATGAGTGAGATTTTCTTCTCTCCGAAAGACGACTTCATGCTGACAGAAGTGAGGGTACGTCCCACACATATCGGAGACGACAATGCCGTCACCCTGACAGAAAAAGACACGGGCAAGAGTATGAAGGCATGGGTTAAAGATGTTCTGGTTGAAAGGAACAAGGACATAAAGAACAAACCTTCGTCATGGTTAGCTTTCGCCTTGATACCTGTTGCCATTATAGGTATCGTGACATGGGTGATGTTCATCGTCTATCTCATAAAGTTTGCCATATCAATAAACAAAGGCGAGGTGTTCACATGGAAAACGATAAACCTGCTGAGGAAAGCGGGATGGGCATCACTGATATCCACAATCATGCTACTTGTCATCGGTTTTATTCCACACAATATGATGGACTTTAACGGTTATACCTTCGACTTTTCTGACGCGATAGAGAGCATCACCTCTCTTCTTCCCGGATTGCTCCTGTTGCTCATGGCACAGACCTACGGCATCGGACTGGAGCAGAAGGAAGAGTTGGAACAAGTAGTGTAAATCAAGAGTAAAACATAAGGCGATGAAAAAACATTATATAGCACTGGCAATCACAGCACTGACCACAGTGGTGGGTATAATAGGGATAGCAAAAGGTGGCACCCTGCCCATGCATTGGAATATAAACGGTGAGGTGGACCGCACTGGCAATAGCTGGGAACTGCTCATACCTATGGGCATCGCCATAGCGATGTATCTGTTGTTCTGGTTCCTGGAAAAGCATCCCGAATACAGCAATACGAACCTGAGGAGAGAGGTGAAGGAGAAAGGAAAGGCGATGCTGTCAAACTATAGTGCCAACCTGAATATCATCATGTCGATAGTGATGCTCTATGTAATGCTGACCATAACGATGGTACTTCCCCTAACCCCCGTCGTTACTACACTCATGGCGGTGATACTGGTAGGTTATACATTGTTTTTTGCACACAAAGTGAGACGACTGAACCGTAATGCTGTGAAAGGAGATATGATGAAGGAAAAGGAAAATGAATCGAATATTTAACAACACTGACACATGGGTAGAATAATAGTAAACTTAGACGTGGAGATGGCCAAGAAGAAAGTAGGCTTGGGAGAACTGGCAGAACGCATCGGTCTTACTCAGGCTAACCTCTCTATACTTAAGACAGGAAAGGCGAAAGCCATACGCTTCACCACTCTCGAGGCTATATGCAAAGAGCTGGGTTGCCAGCCTGGTGATATCCTGGAGTATCGTGACGAGTGAGGTTTTCTTAAACGTAAATGACCGTAAATAAGACGTAAATAAACATAAATAAATTTATGAACGACTATAAAAATCTCGTATATAAGATTATCGGTGCTGCAATGGAAGTGCACAACGAACTGGGATACGGATTATTAGAACCTATATATCAAGAGGCTCTATCCATGGAATTAAACATGCGTGGCATAAATAATTCAAGAGAGGTAGAGGTTGACACTTTCTATAAGGGCATGCTAATGAACAAGAAATACAAAATTGACATGCTCGTTGAAGATGTTATTGTAGAATTGAAGGCAGTAGAAAGCCTATCGTCAGAACATCGAATGCAGTTGTTCAATTACATGCGCTTGACAAAGAAGCCCGTAGGTCTATTAATAAATTTTGGGGAAGAAGTTCTCCATGGTGAACGCTACTGTTATGACGAAGAATCGAATGTTTGTTATAGAGTAGATAAGAATATGATACCCGTAGAATAAGTATTTACGTGTTATTTACGTTTCATTGACGGCAATTTACGTTTAAAAGATATATATGTAAGTAAAGTATATAGTTAACGTTTAAAAATACAAAGAACAATGATTATTAGTACAACCCCTACACTGGAGGGTAACCCAGTGAAACAGTATTTGGGAGTAGTGACAGGCGAAACCATAGTAGGAGCAAACATCGTGAAGGACTTTATGGCAGGCATCCATGATATCGTGGGCGGTCGTGCCAGTTCCTACGAGAGAGTGCTTATCGAGGCAAAGGAATCATCATTGGCAGAGATGAGCCAGCGTGCAGCAGAGATGGGCGCCAACGCCATTCTGGCTGTTGACATCGACTATGAGACTGTCGGTTCCGGTGGCTCTATGCTTATGGTTGCAACAAGTGGCACGGCAGTGATTATCTGATGCTTGTCATTCAAAAATAATACGGAAAGGTTGTAAGGTTTGAGAATAAATAGTAATTTTGCAGAGATTTTATCTCTATTATTAATGTTATTCACAAGCAAAACGATTAAACGTATGAAACACTATCCGTTGTTTGTTCTTTTGTCCGTCTTGCTGATTTCTTCGTGTATCAAAGACGAGCCATTGAACAGCGAATGCGACATCTTAAGCGCATGGGTGGAAGGCGATGCATATGCAGAGAACTTCTACGATAACGCACATATGCGCATTGAGAACATCTCGTCTGCTGACAAAGAGATTACCTTCAGCATACGGTCGCTGATGTCGCTCCCAAAAAGTATTCCCGTACACTTTGCACTGACACCAGGAGCAACCATACAGCCGGAAAACGGTAGCGCGCAGGACTTCACCGCAGGTCCTGTAACCTACACCGTGACTTCTGAAGATGGTACGTGGAAGCGTCAATACACCGTGTCATTCAAAGAGGCCACGATGCCCACCTTCAAGTTCGGTTTCGAGCATTTTAAAACTATCGAAGGCACCAACAATAATTCATATCATGAGTTCTTCGAGGTGGATCAGATGGGAGCGGAACACAACATATGGGCATCTGGCAATCCAGGAGCAATAATTATAAAAATGAATACGGCTCCCGAAGACCAGCCCACCTTTTCCACACCCAACGGATACGAAGGACGCGGAGTATGCCTGAACACACAGTCGGCAGGAACTCTGGGCGAACTCTTCGGCAAGCCCATTGCTGCCGGCAACCTCTTTATGGGACGGTTCATTCTCGAGAATGTGCTTACCGACGCCCTGAAGACTACCGAGTTCGGTCGTCCTATAGACCGGGTGCCTGTCAGAGTGACGGGATATTACAAGTATCATCCTGGCGAGACATTCACCGACAAGAACATGAATGTGGTGCCCGGACGTACCGACGAGGCAAGCATCTATGCAGTGTTCTACCGTAACAAGGACAACAACGGCAAAGATGTCTATCTCTATGGCGACGATGTGCTGACCAGTCCGTACATCGTAAAGAAAGCAGTAGTCGCTTCTCTGCCTCCTACCGATGAATGGACTCGCTTCGAGATGTTCTTCGAAGGTGGTGAAGCCGATCAAGAACTGGTGCTTGCACATGGCTACAACATGACGATAGTGTTCTCATCGAGCAAAGACGGAGCCTCCTTTGAGGGTGCTGTTGGAAGCGTGCTCTATGTTGATGAAGTGGAAGTGTCATTCGAGGATATCGATGAAAACTAAAAAAGGAGGAACCACATGATGAAAAAGTGCATATTTATATTTGCGTTATCTGTTGCCATTTTCACTGCCAACAGTGCTTTTGCCGACGATAATCAGAAAAAGTTAGAACTGAAAGCACGCATCGGCTATAACATCGGAGCAACAACACCCATAGGCATACCTGCCACCATAAGAAGCATCGAGGCATTCAGACTGACACCTTCGTTCATGGCTGGTGCCGATGTCATGATGCCGCTTTGCTCGAAATGGGGCATTGCGACAGGTCTGCGTTTCGAGAACAAAGCGATGAATGCCGATGCCAAGACCAAAGGCTACCGCACGGAACTTGTAAAAGGCGACAGCAAGGTGGAGGGACTCTTCACCGGACTCGTTAAGCAGAAAGTGACCGAATGGATGTTCACGGTGCCTGTCAAGGCTACCTATCAGGTGAGTCCAAAGGTAACCCTCAGTGCCGGTCCCTACATCTCGTTGCTGATATCCAAGGACTTCAGCGGTATCGCTTCTGACGGATACCTCCGTCAAGGCGACCCCACAGGACCCAAGATAATCATTGGCAACAAGGAAGGTGAATGGGCAACATACGACTTCAGCGATGAAATGCGTAATTTCCAAGTGGGCATTGCCGCAGGGGTTGACTGGCAACTGTACCAGAACTTCGGACTTTCGGCCGATGTTAACTGGGGACTTTCAGGTATCTTCAAAAGCGACTTCAAGACTGTGGAGCAATCGCTCTACCCAGTTTACGGAACCATCGGCGTGTTCTACAAATTCTGACAAGTCGCAAGCACTTCAGCATATACCGCAAAAAATAATTGAAAAAAATCATATTTCGTGTAGTTTTTCAGAATCTTGTGCGTCTAACGTGTAGAAATCAATAATTAAACAACAGAAATGGAACAAAAAGAGAATGATTTCTCCCGGATAATTCGAGAGCAGAAGAGCACCATCTACACCGTGTGCTACATGTTCTCGAAAGACAAACAAGAGGTGGACGACCTATTCCAAGAGGTGCTCGTGAGACTGTGGCAAGGCTTCGACTCGTTCGAAGGAAAGAGCGACCTGCGCACATGGGTGTATAAGGTAAGCCTCAACACCTGCATCTCCATCGACAGGAAGAAGAAACGCCGCAAGACACAGCCTCTCATCGAGAGCATCGACCTCTTCGACAAGAACGATGCTGATAACCGTCAGACCGACCTGCTGCACCAGCGCATACAGAAACTCCAGGCTTTCGACCGCGCCATCGTGCTGCTCTGGCTCGAGAACATGAGTTACGACGAGATAGCACAGATAGTGGGAATCTCGGTGAAGAACGTCTCGGTGAGACTCTTCCGCATCAAAGAACAACTGAAAAACGGATAGTAATAAAACAAAGTATAAACATAAAAAACTACACGAGATATGGAAAATTACAATGATTTCAACGAACTCGAGGAGATGCGCCAGCAAATCAAGGCGCTGAAGGAAAAAGTAGAGCGTAATGGCGTGCTCAACGAAAGACTGGTGAGAAAGTCTGTGCAAGATAAGATGAAGAGCATTCACATCACAATATATAAGTTGTTTGCAATGGTTCTTATCGCTATTCCACTATGGGTGTTTATAAAATATCAGCACAACCTCTCCTGGTATTACACTATCTTCACCATATTGATGATGCTGGTATCGGTTTTCTTCGACTGGTATATCAACCGCATCGACGTGAGCAAAATGGGTGATGACATGAAAAAGACCGCCAACGAGTTGCTGAAGATGAAGAAGCAACGCGCACTGCAAGAGAAGATAGCCTTGTTACTTGTGGTGCCCCTGTGGTTAGTATGGACGGTATTCGAGTTCCGCTCCAGTATCACCGACCCTGTAATGGCAAACGGATTGCTTATCGGAATGATAATTGGTGTCATCATAGGCATGATTGTCGGTCTTAGCATATACTTCAAGATGCAGCGTAAGAACACCGAGATGCTTGAAGAGATAGAATCTATCACCGAGGAAGAATAAAATATACTTTTACTTGTAGGGGCAGTTGGTGATGCTGTCCCTACTTTTCACGGAATTTAAAAGTTGACAAGTAATCAGTTGACAAGTTGACGAGATGCTTGAAAACGATATTCAAAACAATAAATAGAAAATGATGAAGAAAACAATTCTTACCCTCGCGCTGGTTCTCACAGCGGCACTCAGCGCAAACGCACAGTTGCTCTACAAGATTTCGGGCAACGGAATCAACCGCGACAGTTACATCATAGGCACCTATCATCTGGCGCAGGTGAGTTTTGTCGATAGCATTCCTGGCATCAAGACTGCCATCGATGAAACAGAACAGGTGTATGGTGAACTCGAAATGAGCGATATGGCAAGTTCCGAGAACACAATGAAGATGCAACAGGCAATGATGCTCGAGGATGGAAAGACTCTTTCCTCGCTGCTCACAGAGGAGCAGCAAGGTAAGTTGAACACCATACTAAATAACATTCTTGGAGCCGACCTTACTAATCCGATGGTGAAACAACAGCTTGACAAGTTGACACCGCAGGCAATGGGGACACAGTTGACGCTCCTTAATTACCTGAAAAGGGAACCGTCATTCAACCCCACGAAGTCCTTCGATGGCTATTTCCAGGATGTAGCAAAGGAGAAAGGCAAGGAAGTGAAAGGTTTCGAGACCATTGACTTCCAAATCGATGCCCTTTTCCACGGAATAACATTGGAGCGTCAGGTGGAACAGCTGATATGCTTTTGCGACAACTTCGACTATCAGGATTCTATGACCGAACGCCTCATAAAGGCATTCTATGCACAAGACATGAAGGGCATTGAGGAAATCACTGACGAGAAACTGAACAACTCGTGTGACAATACCGACGAGGAGAACGAGCGCCTCATATACGGACGCAACGACAACTGGCTGGCACAGATGCCTGCTATAATGAAGGAGAAACCTACACTCTTCGTTGTCGGTGCCGCCCATCTGGTGGGTGACCGCGGTGTTCTCAACGGCCTTCGCAAGGCAGGCTTCACCGTCACCGGTGCGAAATGATACTCATAATAACAATCTATAAAAAAAGTATGTTATTATTTAGGTTGTAAAGAATTATTTGCTAATTTTGCACACCGCAATCTAACTATATCTGTAATCAATATAATGTTAACTAATATACAAAACATGAAACTTAAAAGAATCTTTATTGCTGTAGCCCTCATGATAATGAGCGCCACAGCACTGATGGCACAAGAGTTGCCCCCTATTCCAAAGGACGAGAACGTTCGCGTAGGAAAACTGGACAACGGCCTCACCTATTACATTCGTAACAACAACTGGCCGGAGAACAAGGCTAACTTCTACATCGCACAGCGAGTGGGCTCTATTCAGGAGAACGATGACCAGCGCGGTCTGGCTCACTTCCTTGAGCACATGGCTTTCAACGGTTCAGAGCACTTCCCCGACTCTACACTTCTTGAATATACCCGTTCACTCGGAGTGGAGTTCGGAAGTGACCTCAACGCTTACACCTCAATAGACCAGACAGTCTATCGCGTCTGCAACGTACCGACAAAGCGCGCTGCCGCCATCGACTCATGTATCCTCATCCTGAAGGACTGGTCAAACGGCCTCACCCTCGATACCAAGGAGATTGACAAGGAGCGTGGTGTGATACATCAGGAGTGGCAGCTCAACGAAGGTCCTGGACAGCGTATGTATCAGAAGATTCTGCCTGCGCTCTATCCTGGATGTAAGTATGGCGAGCGCCTGCCTATCGGTCTGATGGAAATCGTTGACAACTTCGAGCCCGACGTGCTCCGCGCTTACTACCGCAAGTGGTATCGCCCGGACAACCAGGCAATCATCGTTGTGGGTGATGTTGACGTTGACCATGTAGAAGCAGTTATCAAGGACCTCTGGAAAGGTGTCGTAGTTCCTGCTGATGCAGCTCCGGTTGTTGACGAGGAAGTGCCCGATAACCCCGAGGCAATATACGTCTTCGAGAAAGACAAGGAGCAGAAATACTCTATTGTCAGCGTTATGATGAAGCACGACATTGTGACTAAAGAGGAAAAGGAAAGCCTTGCATATCTCCTTGACCAGTATGTTAAGGAGGTTATCTCTATGATGCTCAATCTTCGCTTCGAGGATTTGGCAAAGAAAGCCGACTGTCCATTCGTCGGAGCTTCTTCTAATGACGGTCAGTATATCCTCTCAAAGACAAAAGACAACTTCGAAGTAGATGCTATTGCCAAGGAAGGCAAAGACCTTGAGGCTCTCGCTGCCATCTACCGCGAGGCACAGCGTGTACGCCAGTTCGGATTCACACCAGCTGAGTATGACCGCTGCAAGAGCGAGTACCTGAGCCAGTTGGAGAAAGAGTACAACAACCGCGACAAGGTGGAAAACTCAACTTACGGTAACATCTATCGTGACAACTATCTTGACAATGATCCTTATCCTTCAATAGAGACGAAATACCAGATTATGTCGCAACTCCTGAAGTCGCCGATGCTTGGTGTTGATATGGTAAATGAGTATGCAAAAGAACTCATCAGCGAGAAAGACTCTAACCTCGTGGTAGTAATCATGGCTCAGGAGAAGGAAGGCAAGACCTATCCCGACGTGGCAGGTATGGCACAGGCCATCAACCAGGTACGCGGCGAGACTCTCGAGGCTTATGTTGACAACACCAAGAACGAACCGCTCATCGCTCCCGAGAACATGCCGAAGCCAGGCAAGATTGTGAAGGAGACAGAGAACGCAAAACTTGGTTACAAGGAACTCGAACTGAGCAACGGTGCCAAGGTGGTACTGAAGAAAACTGACTTCAAGGCCGACGAGATTGTGTTCCAGGCAATGGGTAAAGGCGGCAAGGGACTCTATGGTGAGAAGGACTTCATCAACCTTAAGTACTTCGGTGGAGTGATTGCTTCCAGCGGACTGGGCAACTTCTCGAACAGCGAACTCCAGAAAGCACTCTATGGTAAGCAGGTGGCAGTAAGCCTCGATTTGGGCAACTATTACAACTACCTGTCAGGAAACACCGTTCCGAAGGACATCGAGACGATGATGCAACTCATCTACCTCAACTTCACCAACATCGCGAAGGACGAGGAGTCGTTCAACTCAACTAAGGAACAGCTCGCCCTGCTGCTCGCCAACAAGAACCTGCAGCCTGAGTCGGTATTCAGCGACTCTCTGACATTAACAATCTACGGTCATAACCCACGCTTTGCACCTACTTGCAAGGAAGACCTCGACCAAGTAAACTACGACCGTATCATGCAGATTTGGAAAGAGCGCTTCAGCAACGCACGCGGATTCGAGTTCTACTTCGTGGGCAACTTCGACGAGGCAACCATCCGTCCACTCATCGAGCAGTACATAGCATCGCTGCCATCACAGAAGAAGGCAGGCGAATGGAAAGACGTTGAGACCTTCGCAAAAGGCAAGGTGAACAACTCTTTCACACGTAAGATGGAATCGCCAAAGGCTCTCGCATTCAAACTGTGGCACATGCCAGCGAAATACAATCTTGAGAACTCCGTGCTCGCCGATGCAGCAGGACAGGTGCTTATGATGGTTTACCTGAAGGATATCCGCGAAGATGCCAGCGCAGCATACACCGTATCTGCAGCAAGCAGTCTGCGCCGACTCGGCGACAAGGGACAAATCGCAATGCAGGCATACTGTCCAATGGATCCCGAAAAGGCTGAGACAGCTATTAACCTGCTCGCAAAGGGCATGGCAGACAACACCATCAAGGTGGATGACGACAAAGTGGCAAAGGTAAAGGAGAATATGTTGAAGAACGCTGACACCAATGCCAAGAACAACAGCCACTGGATGGATATCATCGACGAGTATATCTGGACAGGCGTTGACCTTGAGACCAACTACAAGAAGGTTGTTAACGAACTCACACCAGAGAAGATTGCAGCCTTCCTGAAACAACTTGTTGATTCTGGCAACCAGATTGACGTCATCATGACTCCAGAGAAGTAAAAACTACATATAAGACATAAAAGAAACGCTCCTACAAAGAATCGAATCTTTGCAGGAGCGTTTTTTCGCGCTTTTGCACTCCCTTAGGGGAATATATATTAGAACTTGCAGCGTACGCCGGCAAGGATTATACCCTGTTCACCGACACCCAACTCAACAAATCCACGCAAGGTAGGACTTCCTGCCTCAATACCGATGAGAGAGGCTTGCCAGTTAAAGTGTACATTGTTATCATCGTAGTTGCTATATAAAGGATCCACTTTTTCAAATTTCTCATTACGGAAGGTAGCACCAACAGCAAGTTTAGAATACATACCGAAGTTATTTTTGCGCAACCAGTCAAACTTCACTGCAGGCATCACCGTAATATAACTGTTCTTGCTAACTCCCACTTTATCTTTTGAAGAAAAGACATCCTGCTTGTTCTGACCGTATGTGAAAACACCACCAACACCGAGCCATGGCTTCACATGGTAGAAATACTCTACACCAATCGGACCTAAGAACTTTTCGTTATCGAACCGGGAACCTACTATAGCACTACCCATCTCCTCATACACATCGATAATCTGTGAGTTAGAGTAAATTCCATAACTGATGGCTACCTCATGCTTTGTATCATCATAACCATTCTGTGCATTAACACTCATTGTAGCCATCATGGCGGCTACTACCATTAAAAGAATCTTTTTCATTGTCTTATAAAAATTAAGTTGTCGTTTATCTGGGTGCAAAATTATTATGCGTTTTCATTCCCAACAAGAAAAAAACATTTATTTTATGCATATTATTACGACAAATGGTACTATTATGCGACAAAACGGGGAAAAGGTCAAAGAAAATGTCGCAAAAAACGGGAAAAAGAACAAATAAAAACACATGTTTACTGCCATGACCAAGTGATAATGAATGAATTATACAAAATATAATATTAATAAGGTTAGTAGTTTTCAACCATGGCTCTGACGAAAGAAAAAAGTGTTTTTCTTTTGCATTGCTTTTGTTTTTCCGTACCTTTGCACCCGATTTATAATGTTTCACTTTTTAATCAAGCAAAGCAAATGGCATACTTTTTTTCATCCGAATCAGTTTCGGAAGGACATCCCGACAAAGTAGCTGATCAGATTTCTGACGCGCTGCTCGACCAGTTTCTGGCCTACGACGAAAAAGCCCGCTGCGCTATCGAGTCTTTTGTTACCACAGGACAAGTGGTGATAATGGGTGAGGTGAGCAGTGATGTTTACATCGACTTGGAAACTATTGCGCGCAAAACGATTAACAAGATTGGCTACACCAAGAGTGAGTACAAATTCGACGGTGACTCATGTGGCGTATTATCATCAATACATGAGCAGAGCGGCGACATCAACCGCGGCGTCGATAAGAAACAGAACGACGACAGCAAGACCGACGACGACCAAGGCGCCGGCGACCAAGGCATGATGTTCGGATATGCTGTCAACGAGACAGAGAACTACATGCCTGTCTCGCTCGAGTTGGCACACCGTCTGGTTTACGAACTCGCACAGATAAGGAAGGAGGGCAAGGAAATGACATACCTGCGCCCCGATGCTAAGAGTCAGGTGACTGTGGAATACAGCGACGACGGTATTCCGCAACGCATACACACCATCGTGGTATCCACTCAGCACGACGAGTTCATCAGTCCTGCTGACAACAGCGAGGAGGCACAGAAAGAGGCCGACGAGCAGATGTTGGAGCAGATTAAACACGACGTGAAAGAGATTCTCATTCCACGAGTGAAGTCGCACATACAAAGCGAAAAGGTGCTTGCACTCTTCAATGATAATATAAAATATCACGTCAACCCTACGGGCAAGTTCGTCATTGGAGGACCTCACGGAGACACAGGACTGACGGGCCGTAAGATAATTGTTGACACCTACGGCGGCAAGGGAGCGCATGGTGGAGGTGCCTTCTCGGGCAAGGACTCCAGCAAGGTGGATCGCTCTGCCGCATACGCTGCACGCTATATCGCAAAGAACATGGTTGCCGCCGGCGTTTCCGACGAGATGCTGGTGCAGATAAGCTATGCCATCGGTTTGGCAGAACCTTTAAATATCTTTGTGAACACCTATGGCAAGTCACATGTTAACATGACCGACGGTGAGATAGCAGACAAGATAAAGAGCATGTTCACTCTTACGCCAAAGGCAATAGAGCGCACGCTGAAACTGCGCCAGCCGATGTATCTTGAGACTGCTGCATACGGTCACATGGGACGACAGAACGAGATTGTCAAGAAGACATTCACCTCTCGCTATCACGAAGAGAAGACCATCGACGTGGAACTTTTCACATGGGAGAAACTCGACCAGGTGGAGCGCATTCGTCGCGAGTTCCTGATTTAGTACATAAGAAGTGAAAGTATTTCAGGCAGACACTACCCATCAGGTACAGCAATCGGCTCTTCCTGCGACTACTACTGAGTCGCAGGAGGAGTACTATGTCAGTATCGGTGCCAACGGACTGACACCGAAACAGACATTGCAACTGCTGCCAAAGGATGCCACTCCGGCACAGCAGGACTCCGCGATACAGGCTAACTTCAAGCCGGTACGCGAGCACCTGAGCGACCGTCCCGACACCCTGCGCCTGCCCTTCGACTCTGTGAGTGCTGTAGCAAAGGACCGCCCTTTCTATGAGGAGTCGTTCTTCGAGACCGACTCGATGTACCATCCCGAACTCTCGGGAGGACGCTTCGGTGTCGCCGGCGACCCCGTGCCCTACAGCATGCGCAACGACAACGTCATCACCGGACTGCTCCTTGCCTGCTTCATCCTCGGAATCATTGCCTTCTCAAGTTCTCGCGACTTCATTCTCCGACAGGCCAAGAGTTTCTTCAGGGTTAAGCATGGAAATACCACGTCAGAGAGTGAGACGACATCTGAATTCCGATTCCAGTTGTTTCTCGTCTTCATGACGTGTCTGCTGCTATCGTTGCTCGCCTTTTTCTATACCGAAGAGGTTATCAACGAACCGCTGATACTGAAGTCGCACTATCTCCTGGTGGCTATCTTCCTTGCACTGAGCATCGCCTATTTCGTGGTCAAGGCACTGATATACACCTTCGTCAATAATGTGTTCTTCGACCCACAGAGCAACAGCACATGGCTAAGGTCGCAACTCTTCGTCACCAGTGTCGAGGGAGTGCTGCTCTTCCCAATCGTTATATTGCTGATTTATTTCAACTTATCAATGAATACAGTGCTCATTTGCACTGCAATTGTGGTATTTTTAATCAAAATTCTTTCATTTTATAAGTGTCATGTAACTTTTTTTCGACAGAATGACTTTATTCTGCAAAATTTTTTGTACTTTTGCACGCTCGAAATCATGCCCCTCTTTATGTTGTTGGGCAGCGTGCTGATGATTGTAAACAATTTGAAAATAAATTATTAGAGAGATGGTAAAGAAAATATTGGTATCCCAGCCTAAACCGTCAAGCGAGAAGTCACCTTATTATGACATCGCCAACGACTTCGGTGTGGACCTTGTGTTCCGTCCTTTTATTAAGGTAGAGGGATTGTCCTCGAAAGAGTTCAGACAACAGAAAGTGAGTCTGCTCAACTATACCGCAGTGGTTTTCACATCACGTCACGCCATCGACAACTATTTCAAGTTGGCGAAAGAGATGCGCATTGAGATTCCAGAAGACATGAAATACTTCTGCGTTACCGAAACCATCTCGCACTACATCCAGAAATACGTACAGTACAGAAAGCGCAAGGTGTTCTACGGCAGTACAGGAAAGATTGCCGACTTGCTGCCTGTTATGGTGAAGCACAAGACCGAGAAGTATCTCATTCCGATGAGCGACGTCCACGATAACAGTGCAAAAGAACTGTTCGACTCCAAGAAACTTACTCATCAGGAGTGCGTGATGTACCGTACCGTCAGCAACGACTTCACCGAAGAAGAGTCGGCAGCATTCGACTATGACATGGCTATATTCTTCAGTCCTTCGGGAATTACAGCATTCAAGAAGAACTTCGGCGACAAATACAACGATATCGCAGTGGCTACATTCGGACCGGCAACGGCTAAGGCAGCCCATGATGCCGGACTGAAAGTGGTTATTGAGGCGCCTACAAAAGACTATCCCTCAATGACCGGAGCCCTGAGGCACTTCTTGCTTGAGCAGGAAGGATAACCTTGCAGAATGAAAACGGCACACGCAAACTTCACTGATGACAGTAACAGACGCTCCGACACTGAAAAAGAGAGAGCGGATCAGCAGTAAGAAAACTATCGACCGCCTCTTTGGCGGAGGGCACAGCAAATCGATGTCCGCCTTCCCGCTCAGGGTAGTATATGCCATGCAGGAGAGGTCAAGCAAAGAGGCTGAAGTAGCAATGATGGTCGGCGTGCCGAAGCGGTTGTTCAAGAGTGCAGTGAAACGCAACCGCGTGAAACGACAGGTGCGAGAGGGGTACAGGCTGAACAAGCATGTATTGGAAACCGTGGAGAAGGAACATCTCTCGCCAAACAAACAATTGCTAATAGCATTCATCTGGACAGACGACAAACTGCACCCCTCGGCCGAAGTCCACAAGAAGGTGCGCAGCCTGATGGAGCATATTGCTGAGAGAATCGTTAAGAGGAAAACAAAAACAAACGAGCAGCCTTGAAGATTCTACGTACCATATCACGCGCCTTGGCATGGCTGCTGACAAGACCCATCGTTTTCTATCAGCGCTTCATCTCGCCTTACACCCCGCCATCGTGCCGCTTCGTTCCCACATGTTCGGAATACGCACGGCAGGCAATAATCAAGCATGGACCAATAAAAGGACTTGCTCTTGCCATCTGGCGCGTTTTAAGGTGCAACCCTTGGGGTGGCAGCGGATACGACCCCGTTCCATAAAAGAAAAGAACTAGAATATCTAGAGAGTCTAGAATATCTAGAAAAACCTAGAAAGAATAAATAAAAATATCACTATATGATAAAGAATTTTGTTGAAGAACTAAGATGGCGCGGTATGCTGGCACAGATAATGCCAGGCACCGAGGAATTTCTCAACGAGCATCTCGTTTCGGCATACCTGGGAACAGACCCTACCGCCGACTCACTCCACATCGGACACCTCTGCGGTGTGATGATGTTGCGTCACTTGCAGCGTTGCGGACACAAGCCAATAGCACTCGTCGGAGGAGCCACTGGTATGATTGGCGACCCGTCAGGTAAGAGTCTTGAGCGTAACCTGCTCGACGAGACAACACTGCGTCACAACCAGGAATGCATCAAGAAACAACTTTCTAAGTTCCTTGATTTCGAAAGCGACGCACCTAACCGTGCAGAACTCGTGAACAACTACGACTGGATGAAGGACTTCACCTTCCTCGACTTTGCACGCGAGGTGGGTAAGCACATCACCGTGAACTATATGATGGCAAAGGAGAGCGTGCAGCAGAGACTCAACGGAACAGCACGCGACGGACTGTCATTCACCGAGTTCACATACCAGTTGCTACAGGGTTACGACTTCCTCAAACTCTATCAGGACAAGGGAGTGCGCCTGCAACTGGGAGGAAACGACCAGTGGGGAAATATGACCACCGGTACAGAACTCATCCGCCGTACACTCGGCAACGACGTGGAACCGGCATTCGCACTGACATGTCCGCTCATAACAAAGTCTGACGGAAAGAAGTTCGGAAAGACAGAGAGCGGAAACATCTGGCTCGACCCAAAGCGCACCACACCATATAAGTTCTACCAGTTCTGGCTCAACACCAGCGACGATGACGCAGAGCGCTATATCAAGATTTTCACTTCACTCGACCGTGAGACCATCGAGGCTCTTGTCGAGGAGCACAAGCAAGACCCAGGTCGCCGCATCCTGCAGAAGCGACTCGCCGAGGAAGTGACTGTTATGGTACACTCACAGGCAGACCTTGATGCTGCCATTGAGGCTTCGAGCATCCTCTTCGGTAAGTCAACGAAGGAAGGACTGCAGAAACTCGACGAGCAGACATTCCTCGATGTCTTCGACGGAGTGCCACACTTCGACATCAATGCCGACCAACTCGGACAGCCGGCAGTGGAACTGTTCACCCAGGCAGCACCGATATTCCCGTCAAAGGGTGAGATGCGCAAGATGGTTCAGGGCGGTGGAGTAAGCCTCAACAAAGAGAAACTGCAGGCATTCGACCGCATCGTGACATCCGAGGACCTCATCGACGGCAAATATCTGCTCGTACAGAAAGGCAAGAAGAACTACTTCCTGCTTACAGTCAAGGGTTAAGCGTTAAGCGTTAATATAGAGCGTTGGGCGATATCAGTCTTGAAAAAGACAAATATCGCCCAACGCCATTTTTATATATTCTCTTAGAGTTGTCCCGATTCCACCATCAGCACGACACGCTCTGTCAGCCTGTCCTTGCCCTCCGGCTCATACTTCTTTGTCAGCGAGGCACCGAAGGTCCAGGCAAAAGCCTGATAGAAGCCAGCCTTCACAGGACCGAGAAAAGCCTGCACCAACTGATAAGACGACGAGTTACACTCCCTGTGCACCAGTTTGATGAGCAGTTTTCCCTGTGAGAAGGTAAGTTTTTTCATCCTCGGAGTGTACTGACGCTTTATCGCCTCCTCCACCTTCTTCATGTGCTCATCCTTCGATTTCTTGTCGGGCAGCGTCTGCAAATACTCGTACGTCTCAATGATAATGCCGTTAACCTCCTTTGCTATCGGCAACACCTTCTTGACGTTCTTCACCAACTGATTATACTGCTGTTGCTGTTTCTTGTCCTTGAAGGCGATAGGAGGATAGACATAGACGCGGTTCAACTGCACACACTGTATCGAGTCACCATTATTGTCAAGCACACGGGTGACCCTCACACGAGGCTCCATAGTGGGGTTTTCCATATCCACCTCCATGTCCTCGGGCTTCACATCACCCTTCTTGTCTGTCTGTGCGGCAGCGTTATGGGCGAGGCACATCATAAGTGCAATCAATGCAATGCGCGTCAATGCTTTCATATCAGCGGCAAAAATACACAATAAATCCTATAACACTGCCCTCTTTGAGAATATTTAACTATTTGTGATTTTTCTGTATTTTGTTTTATTTAGGAAGCTACTTCCCTTCATTCACCAACTCCCATTCTTTCTTCGTGAAGTCAGATGCGTCTTGCTTCCACGATGGGTCAGGCATGTACCACCATATCTTGTTGAAATAATCTTGCAATTCCTTGTCCTTGAAAACATATCCACGGTTGGCATAGGGCAGGTTGCGGAGAATACGCCTATCCTCCTTGGTGTATTCCATAGAATAGCGGGGAATATACCTGTCACTTCTGTCGTAGAACGTTCCCAGTTTGTTATCTTCATTAAAGAAAGAATAGGTGTCGCTGGACAGGATGTCGATATCGTCCGATGGGTCAAAATTCATCTTATGCCACTCCACAGTACCGTTTCTCAACGCTATCTCTATATGATCTTCATAGTCCTTGTAAGCAACTTCACGCACCTTACCCTTGCCAGAAACAACACGGAAAGGCTCTCCCTTGAACAGTTTTGCTTCAATCATGAATTGTTTGAAGGATGGGGTACTGATGCGAAGTGTGAAGTCGTCTATCTGATGGTTGGCCCAGCGCTTGGCAGGAGTCAACCAGTAAGGAACGCTAAACGTGCGCCCGATACCATACGACATGCGATAGCGGTATGTATGATGAATCACGTTCTTACCCGCCTTAAAACGAGCCTTGAACACGTATGAATAGAAGAAATGTACATCCTCCAGTTCCGAAGGGTCAATGGGGAAAGTAACTTCCTTTTTGGTGTCATCCCTGATGATGGTGTTAGTATAGGACAAACGCTCACCATTCAGTGTCACCATGAAGTCGAAGATATGGGGATGCGTCCTAGAAGGGTTAATCTCCGAACCGTCGGGGTAGGGGCGATTTGCCTCAAAACCCATATCCACAACTTTTTCCGGACCGTGGTTGAAAAACTCGTATTGAACATCTACGCGAGCGAAACCGTCATCGTTTATGTCAATTGACAGCACCTCTTTTGCGCATGATATGTCAGTGTCATTGATAGGCACCAGTTGGTTGCCGCTCACATAATACTCGCCATCGTTAGCACTGGCTGTCAGACAAATAGCCAACAGCAGAATAGTAATTTTTAAAGTTTTCATAATGGTATTGTTTTGTTGTTGTATGTTGTTCTAATAATCGAAATTGCTTTTGCAAAAATAAATATTTCCTCTCTTTCTACAAAACAAATAAGAAGAAATTTACATCTGAAGTTCGTGATTAATTCAGAATATTGTATTATCTTTGCAACACAAAACATCCTTCAATAAGGACAAAAACTAAAACTCTATGAAAAGTAAAGTATTTATTTTGACGTTTCTCATGTCTATCTTATGTCTTAACGGATGGGGCATGGAGCAGCAGTTAGGCAAGAAACTTGTCTATTCGATTTCTACCGATGGCTTCGTGAATGTCAGGAAGTCGCCAAACATCAGTTCAAAGATTGTCGGTGTGCTTGCAACCAACCGCAAGGGAGCAGTGCTCATGAGCAGCAAAGGCACATGGTGGAAGGTGCGCATCGACAACGTGGTGGGCTATGTCAACAGCAAGTACGTGAAACTAAGCAGCACTCCTGTCAAGATAAGCGGACTGCCTACCGTTTATTACGTTGTCGTCTCCACCTGCAACTCAATGTCAGAGGTGAAGAATTTCTTTTACAATTGTTCCGATTTATTAGACGGCTCTCCTGTTTATAAAGACACCGAAGGCGGGAAGGAAGTGTATAAGATATGCACCAGTTGCCACGCCACACTGAGCGGAGCAAAGGAAGCATGCAACTTCACGAACAAACTGTTTGGCGACGGTTTCGCAAAGATATGGAGCACACAAGGACTTGCAGAATGTGCCTATCTGCCCATGACTCCTGCAGGAGAAATGGCTATCCCACTCACTCCGCAATAATTGGAGAGCATAACAGATGGAAGAGAACCGTGAGTTGCAACTGGCATGGGACTTCGTTGAGAACACTGGGGTGAGCATTTTCCTCACTGGCAAGGCAGGAACGGGCAAGACCACTTTCCTGTGCGACGTGAGACAACGCTCACCAAAGCGTATGGTGGTGGTGGCACCTACTGGTGTCGCCGCTATCAATGCTGGCGGACAGACCATCCATTCTTTCTTCCAACTTCCATTATCGCCCTTCGTTCCCGAGGCACGCGTCAAGGAACGCTTCGACTTCTCGAAAGAGAAGAAAAAGATATTGCGCACCCTCGACTTGCTTGTCATAGACGAGATATCGATGGTAAGGAGCGACCTGCTCGATGCCATCGATAATGTTATGCGTCGTTTCCGTGACCCACGGCGACCTTTCGGCGGTGCACAACTGCTGATGATAGGCGACCTTCAGCAACTCACTCCCGTGGTTACTCCTTCCGACGAGGCACTGCTGAGGAAATACTACGACACACCCTATTTCTTCGGTTCCAAGGCATTGCAGCAGACGCAGTACGTGACGCTCGAACTGCAGCACGTCTATCGCCAGCAGGATGATGCCTTCCTCGACATCCTGAACCATATACGTGAGGACAAGGTGACAGCCAACGACATCGCCTCTCTGAACCAACACTGCAACCCTGACTTCCATCCGAAACCCGAGGAAGGGTATATCCGACTTACCACACACAACCATCTCGCCGACACCTACAACGAGACGGAACTGATGAGCATCCGTTCCAAGGCCTACACATTTAACGCAAGGATAGACGGTACGTTCCCGGAATATGCCTATCCCACCGACGTTGACCTCACGCTGAAGGTGGGAGCGCAGGTGATGTTCGTGAAAAACGACCCTGATGGAAGGTACTATAACGGGCGCATAGGGCGCATCACGAGTCTCGACGAGCAACATGTGAGTGTGGTATGTGTCGGCGACGACCGCACCATCGACGTGGAACCGGCAGAGTGGGAGAATGCGAAATACGAACTGAACGAGAAGACCAAGGAGATAGAAACCACCGTGCAGGGAACGTTCAGGCAACTGCCTCTGCGCCTGGCATGGGCGATAACGATACACAAAAGCCAGGGACTGACTTTCGAACATGCCATCATCGACGCGGCATTCTCATTTGCCGCAGGACAGGTGTACGTGGCACTGAGCCGCTGCAAGACGCTCAACGGACTGGTACTTGCAAGGCCCGTGAAGAAGGAGAACATAATGAGCGACCGCAGGGTGGGCAGTTACATCGCGATGCAAGAGCAGGCGGCACAGCACAGCATCAGTCTGCTACCGGCACTGAAGGAGCAGTATCACCGTGAACAACTGCGCCAACTGTTCGACTTCAGCGACCTTATGCGCAGCGAGGAGCACCTGACGCGGATTCTCGAAGAGCATTTCTCCAGGACATATCCACGTTTGGTGGCGGCCCACAAACAGGCTCGCAGCGATATATATAATAAGGTGGAGACGGTGGCACGCAAATGGACGGCGATGTTCATGGCCCTCAACGGCGAGCAACTGCACGACACTCAGTTCACGGAACGCGTCACAAACAGCGCCACCTACTTCCTCGACACGGTGACCGACATTCTCGGCGACCTGCTCGGAGCCACCGTTGCCGAGAGCGACAGCAGCATGGTGAAGAAGCGTTTCAACGACGCCGTTGCCGACATCACCATGATTTATGACATCAAGGTGGCTCTGCTGAAGGAGATTGCGATGCACGGTTTCGATGCCGCCACGTTCATGCGACTGAAGCAGCGCGTCACTCTAACCGTGACAGACAACATGGAGAAAAAGCCGGAAAAGCGCAAACGGCGCAGCAAGAAAGGCGAAGAGAAGGTGGAAGTGAACATCAGCGACATCGAGAACCAGAAACTTTTCGACATGCTACGCAACTGGAGACTGGCGAAGAGCATAAAAAAGAAAATGCCGCCATACACCATCCTGCAGCAGAAAGCACTCATCGGCATCGCCAACAGCAGCCCCAAAACAATGAAAGACCTCCTCGCCATTCCTTTCGTCGGCAAGAAAATTGCCGAGACATACGGCGAAGAGATCCTTCAAATTGTCTCTAAATCCTAACAGCTCTACTAACTAAAGACCTTGTTCTATTATCAGAAGTTGACACCGAAGGTGAGCATCACGGCACTGTTGTGTGCATCATCGAAGGCGTCGTTTCCTATGTTAGACAGTCCGAGGTCGTAGGTAAGGTCGGCATAGAAGAGGTCGAAACCAACACCGACGCCCATACGGAGTCCTGCATCGAAACGCTTGAAAGCACCGTCCATGTCATCATCGAACGAGCTATATGCCTCGCGGTTGTCGAAATCCTTGATTTTACCAGCCACACCACCGGCAAAATATCCACCGAAGAACGGTTGGATAGAGAGATTGCGGTCGATGTTATAGGCATACTTCAGCACAAAGGGCACCTCGATATAACCCAGGTTATAAGTGAAATCATAACCTAACCTCTTGTTCTTTCCACCCTTCTCAACATAATAAATACCCGACTCAAGGAACAGAGGGGCACGGTCGGTAAGAGCGATGCCTGCTGCAACACCCACGTTAAGACCAGTCTTGACACTTCCTCCGTCGAGGAATGGGTTGTCGGAGTTTACCGTTGTGAATGCCGGACCTACTCGGAATCCGAAATAGGTGTCACGATTCATATAACTGCCACGAGCGCCATGCCCATAGTCCAGGCGTCCCGTGTTGCGGTTGTAGTACTTGCTTCGAGTGTAGGTCTGTCCAAATGACGGCATCAGAACGAATGTCGCCAGCACGATTGTAGTGATAATCTTTTTCATATCTAAACGCTTTTAAGTTATAAAACCTCACTGCAAAAGTAGCAATTCTTATTTAAACCGCAATGAGGATATTCCTATTAGTTATGGGAAAAACCCTATTTTTATCACTCTACAACCGCCGACTAAAGAATTTTATAATTCCTCAAAATGGCTTTTGTTGACTGTTGACTTTGATGACTCGGAAAGCGGCAAAGGCGAGCGGAAGCGCTGTAGATGTACCTCGTCACGTTGCCGTTGGTGAACTGTATCCTTATCGGGTTGTTCATCATGTCGTAGTCTATCCTCGCTATCCGACGACCCGCATCGCTCTCGAGTGAGCCTGCACCGTTGTAGGTCAGGGGATATTCCTGTCCCGTCACACCGTCGAAGTCCGTTGCGCCCGAGTATGCCATCCTTGAGGCGTTGTCGCGCACGCTTGTCAGCTGGTTCCCCTCGTATGTCATACAGAGGTTGTCCACCAAGCCGAAGCCGCCGTGCATGCAGTCCGTCAGTCCGCCGCGCCACAGCCGTGTGATGTTTCCGTTTTTTTTCATATATTTCAATCATAATAGCAATCATAATCATAACATATCAGTTCCTATCCTCTCTGATGCGAGATGCTGTGACTTCGATATATATTAGTTTGGAAATAATACTGTTACTTAAATTATTCTATAGAATACCTTTGCTGTATTACAAAATATGCGTCACGATCATAAACCAATCTCTTGGGTATTGATGATTGAATCACTCTTTCTATATCTGTTTCCTTTGCAATAAAGATACGTCTTGGTATAAACTCACTTAGCATAGGAAAATAATAAGAAAAAGTATCACCAGGCTTAATCTTTATTAAAAGATATTCTGGATTTTCATGACTTAAAGAACTCTCATATTCTTCAATATCAACAATTAAGTTATACAGACTAAAATCTCCGTACCTTCTGAAAAAATGGTATTTAATTTCATTCTCATCAGATAGGTTTTCTTTTTCTCTAATCCATGAATAGTAAATATCTTGCGAGTGATTGCTAATTTTATAGCGACTAAAAGTCAAAACACCATCATAGTCTATTTTTATCTGTGCATTTATCGTACTTGCTAATAGTAAAAATATAAAGATGAAATAGGTCCTCATAAATTCGAATTTTTAAAATTGTTGTTTTTACATCTTCGTGAACCCCGCTCGGGCGGATTTGTAATCCGACCGCATTGAGTATTAGCATTTGCAATGCGACAAGATATATTCATATTCATTGTTTCTCATATTGTTACTGGAACAATAAAATACCGTCTTGCCAGAACATTGTCCAGATGGTCTTTGTTAATTTTTTCCATAGGCTTTGCAGTTTGCCGCAAAGATAACAAATTATTTGATAAGTGCCTTATAATTAACACTTTTTTTACCCCACTTTTGGTCTCTTAGAACGTCACTTGTAACTACTTGATTATCAAGAAGCCACAAAACGGCTAACAATGTTATTAACTTTGTTGAACAAAGTTATTAAGATTGTTGAACAAAGTTAATAACATAGTCGAACAATCTTAATAACATTGTTCCGCCATTTGATACCTTTTACTTTTCATTTTGCCATAAGTGACGAAGACACTTGTGTCTTTTCATTGGCAAAATCACATGAGGTTACGACTCGAAAGGTGGTTTCTTACAATATTTGGGGGTATAATATTTGACCCTGCAATGAGTGGATAGTTTTTGACCCCACCCCTTTCCCCTCCCCTACAGGGGCGGGGAGACGTTAAGAATGTTTTCAACTACAAGTGTATGGAATTCTCTATCACCTATCACCCGTCCTGATGTTTCCCCGCCCCTGTAGGGGAGGGGAAGGGGTGGGGACACGTTATATTGACACAAGAAATACCTGATATGACAACACATTAGAAGGTAAAATATTTTGAAAAGTGGGGAATATGACTTATCTTTGCAATATATTTTTAATCAAACTATTTAACTATGAGAATCTTATTTATTGGAGGCACGGGAACGATAAGCAGTGCTATCACCCGACTTTTGGCACAGCAGGGTCATGAACTTTATCTGTTGAACCGCGGTAACCGCAACGCTGAACTGCCGAAGAACGTGAAGACGATAGTGGCAGACATCGACGACGAGAGGAAGGTGGCAGGTCTGTTAGACGGCATGGAGTTTGATGCGGTGTGCGACTTCATCGGGTTCCTACCCTCACAGGTGAAGCGTGACATACGTCTTTTCCGTGGAAAGACACACCAGTATATCTATATCAGTTCGGCATCGGCATACAACAAGCCGGCACGCAGTCATGTAATCACCGAGGGAACGACACTCGCCAACCCCCACTGGGAGTACTCGCGCAACAAGATTGCATGTGAGGAACTGCTATGGAAGGAGTATCGCGAGAACGATTTCCCCGTGACAATAGTACGACCGAGCCACACCTATTGCGAGCGCAGTGTGCCTCTGGGACTGCACGGCATGAAAGGCAGTTATCAGGTGTTGCGCCGAATGATGGAAGGAAAACCCGTGTTGATTCACGGCGACGGCTCATCGCTGTGGACAATGACGTGGAACGAGGACTTCGCAGTGGGCTTCGCTGGTCTTATCGGCAATCCTCAGGCCATCGGCGAGGCGTTCCAGATAACGAGCGACGAGCAGCTCTCATGGACTCAGATATATGGTGCTGTGGCACGCGCACTGGGTGTGGAACTGAAGCCTTACTATGTCTCGTCGTCGTTCCTCGCTGCCGTGGGACCGAAGGAGTATGACCTCGAGGGCAACCTTCTTGGCGACAAGGCACTCACGGTGGTGTTCGACAACTCAAAACTGAAGCGTGTCGTTCCTGAGTTCCGCCCGCATGTGGGATTCGACGAGGGCGTAAGGCGCGCCGTGGATTATGTTCTTAGTCATAAGGAATGCCAGATTGAAGACCCTGAGTTCGACCAATGGTGCGACAAAGTCATTGAGACACTGGAGGAAGCAAAGAAGAAACTTACTGCCTCTCATTGATGTGTTTTTTTGCGATTCCTAAGCAAAAAACTTGCAGATAAGAGTTTTTTTTGCGAAATTTGCACATTATACCTAAAATCATTAAAAACTGAGACTTATGACTGACGACATCAACAATCCTATTGGAACACCTCCCATCCCTGGCTCAAATCCGCCTGTTCCACCTGTTCCCGAACCACCAGTACCCGAAATTCCTGCAGTGCCTGAAGCACCAGTAGTACCGGAAACTCCTGCTGTTCCGGAGGCACCGGCAGTGCCAGAACCACCTGTTGCACCAGAACCAGTGATTCCTGAAGCACCTGTTGCGCCGGAGCCGGTAATTCCAGAAACTCCAGTAGTGCCGGAACCAGTGATTCCTGAGGCACCTGCTGCACCGGAGCCTGTGATTCCGGAAACTCCAGTAGAGCCGGAGCCTGTTGTTCCTGAGGCACCAGTTACACCTGAGCCGGTTGTTCCGGAAACTCCAGTTGTGCCGGAGCCTGTTGTTCCCGAGGCACCTGCTGCACCAGAGCCGGTTGTGCCGGAAACTCCAGTTGTGCCGGAACCCATTGTTCCTGAGGCACCTGCTGCACCAGAACCGGTAATCCCGGAAACTCCAGTTGTGCCAGAACCTATTGTTCCTGAAGCACCTGTTGCACCAGAGCCAGTGATTCCCGAGACACCCGCTACACCAGAGCCGGTAATTCCGGAAACACCGGTAGTGCCGGAACCCGTTATTCCAGAGGCACCTGCTGCGCCAGAACCACCTATACAACCAGAAGCAACGATTGTTGCACCTGCCGCTCCTGAGCCACAGGCAGTGCCAAAACCGGAACCGCCGCAGCCAGCAAAGCCTGCTGCATCAGCAGCACCAAAGGATGCTCCGCGTCCTGCACAGCCTTATGTTAAGCCAAAGAAGAAGAGTCCTATTGGTCTTATCATTGGACTGCTGCTTGTTCTCCTGCTCCTGCTCGGGGGTATCGGAGCTGCCGTTTACTATTTCTTCTTGAGGGACAAAGGTACCATCGAACAAGTAGATAACAATAATGATGGTATCGACAACCCTGACAAGACAGACAGGGGTACTACAGACAGCAACTTCGGTGTAAATAAAAACGACAACGAAGGCAATAACGAAACCGACAACAACGGTGAGGTAGATAACAACAATACTAATAACATCGATGACGACGGTCTGGAAAGACAGCCAACCAGTGGAGACGACCCCGAGGTGGATACCAGACAGCAGTATTCTCAAGACGATGTTCCTTCTTTGCCAAAGCAGACAACAACAACGACAAAGCCTGCAACAACAAAGAAGAAGGCAAGCAACTATAACACCACAAGGCAAAAGACCTATCCTCAGCAGAACAACTCGAACAACAACTCATACGAGACACAGAAGACAAGTTCGAGCAAGCGAGGATGGCATCTTGAACCAGTAAACTAAGTTATAGGTAATCGATGAGCATGTCCCACACGGCGATGATGTGGCAGATAGAGCCCACCAGGACAAAGAAATGGAACACCGTGTGCATGTATTTACGCTTGTTGAGACTATAGAAAACCGCTCCTGTGATATAGGCAACGCCTTCCGCGATGATCCATATCACAGAAGCGGCACTTACACAATGCAATAGCGGACCGAAAGCAACAAGCACCGAGAGACCCATAAGAACGAAACATGCGGTCTCGATATGACTATGGTCGCTCAGTTTGCAGAACGATACTATAGTACCGGCTATTGCTGCAATCCAAATAAACAGAAATAACGACCATCCCCAGTAACCTTCCTGACGCAGTGCGAGAAGCGTAATAGGCGAATAACTGCCCGCAATGTGCCAGTAGATGGCGGCATGGTCCCACTTGCGCAGCCTCTCTTTCCACTTCGACCATGCGCTGACACTATGATAGACAGTGCTTGCGACATACGACATCAGCATGCCCACAAGGTAAAGGATGATGCCCGCCGTGGCCCATCCGTTACCCTTCACGAAGCACATATACAAAAAAATGAAGCCAATGACGACACCTATAATGATGCCGCCAGCATGGCTCCACGTATTCCAAAGTTCTTCTTTGTGGTTGAAACGAATCTTTCTCATTCTGACGTTGTTGCCGCTGGGGCAGGAGCGGGTGCCGGGGCGGGAGCAGGAGCAGGTGCTGCTGCAGGTGCCTCAGTAGCCGCAGGTGCTGGAGCAGCACCCTCGGAAGAGGCTGACGATGATGAGCCCTCAGACCCCTCGGAACCTCCTGACGACTCTCCTTCGGTCGCTGTCTCCGCTGTCTTCGCCACGGCAGGCTTGTAAGTCTTTATCGCTGCCTGCTGTTGCTCACGCGAGAGTTGCTTTCCCGACTTGTCGAAACCAAGCAAGGCACGCTGTGCTCCCGTGTTCTTGTCAATCACGGCAACGAAGAAAAGGTCGCCCTCACGACTCACGTTACCCAGTGCAAGGGTCTCGATGGTAAGGTTGGAGGTGTTCATACGATAGAGTCCTTGCCGTACCTTGTCGGAAGAACCCGTAGGAGTGACCGCGGCGGTGAGCATGATATACTCCTTGTCGGGTGACAGCACAGCCTCCCGGATTCCGGCGTTGAGGTCTTCATCGTTATAGTATATCGCAGCATCCTCGGTGAGACTGCTGAATGTCACCTCGTCAAGTCTCTTCGTCTTGCCGTCGAACTTATAGAGATGTCCTCCGTTAAGATAGAACAGACAATGGCGACGCTCGTCGGGGAACTTGACAACAAAGCCCGTGCCCTTTGGCAATCGCTGTTCAAGACTGTCGAGGGCCTCACTCACTGCCAGCGACTTTCCGTTGCCACCGATGCCAGATGAGCACTTGACAAGGGAAACGATGAGTATTATAACGAGGACGCAGAAAGCCGCAAGACCGGCTATTGCCCACGTACGTTTTTTCCCTTCGAGGTTAAGAAGATTTTTTATGTCCATTTATCATTAATGTTATTGATGTTTCATTAGAGCCATTAACTGTCGGCGATAGTGAAATCGAGTTGTCGTTTCTCGATGTTCGCACGTGCAACCACGATGCGTATGGGGTCGCCAAGTTGATATTTATGATGACGACGACGGCCCACGAGGATGTAGTTCTTCTCGTCGAAGTCGTAGTAATCGTCGTCAAGGTCGTGCATCGATACCATTCCCTCACAGTGGTTCTCGTCGATTTCGGCATAGATACCATAACTCGTGATGCCGCTGATGTGTGCGTCATACTCATTACCAATCTTGTCTTCCATGAACTCCACCATCTTATACTTGATGGAATCGCGCTCTGCCTGCTGTGCCAAAGCCTCCATATCGCTCGAGTGCTCGCACAGTTCCTCATAGTGTTCCCTGTTTCCCGAGCGCCCACCTTCCTGATAACGTGTGAGCAGGCGGTGAACCATAGTGTCGGGGAAGCGGCGAATGGGCGAGGTGAAATGGGTATAGTAGTCGAATGCCAGGCCATAGTGCCCGATGTTATGCACACTGTATTTCGCCTTCATCATAGCCCTGAGCGCAACCATCTCTATGACATTCTGCTCGCGCTTGCCGTTCACATCGTCCATGAGTTGATTCAGCGAGCGAGATATCTGTCCCTTCGTTCCACTAGTCTTTATCTTATATCCGAAGCGGGTGATGAACTGTGAGAGGTTCTCCAGTTTCTGCGGGTCTGGCTGGTCGTGAACACGATAGGGCAGCGTCTTTGCTTTCTTGCCCTTAGGCACCTTCCCAATGCTCTCCGCCACGGTGCGGTTGGCGAGCAGCATGAACTCCTCAATGAGTTTATTCGCGTCTTTCGACTTCTTATAGAATGCCCTTGTGGGCTTGCCTTTCTCATCAACATCGAAGTGAAGTTCCTCGCGGTCGAACTTCACCGCTCCGTTCTTGAAGCGCTTCTCGCGCAGTTTCTTTGCCAGGGCGTCGAGCACCAGCAGTCCACATGCCAGTTGTGGAGACACGTTGACATCGCCACAGTTGACGGGATGGTTGGTCTTCGCCTTCTCCAGGTCCTTCACATGGATAGGTGCCGGCTCGCCCGTACCATCCTTCACTCCATTCTTTTCCAGAATGTCCTGCACCTCCTCGTAGGCAAAGCGGTGGTCGCTCTTTATCACGGTGTGAACCAGTCGCCAAGACTTCACGTTCGCCTCGGAGTCGAGATTGAACACCACGCTGTAGCACAGTTTCTCCTCGTCGGGCCTGAGTGAGCAGATGAAGTTACACAACCGCTCGGGAAGCATCGGTATGGTGCGGTCAACGAGATACACGCTTGTCGCACGCTTCTGTGCCTCCTTGTCGATTATCGACCCCTCCTTGACATAGTGTGACACGTCGGCAATGTGCACTCCGACCTCCCATAACTGGGGTTGTATCTGCCTTATGCTGAGCGCATCGTCGAAGTCCTTGGCATCATACGGGTCTATGGTACATGTCATGACATCGCGGAAATCCTCACGACGGGCAATCTCATCAGGCGTGATGGTAGCATCGATTTTCTCTGCCGCTGCCTCCACCACCTTAGGATACTTATATGGAAGACCATACTGTGCGAGTATGGCATGCATCTCAGTGTTGTTCTCCCCCACTTTTCCGAGCACGTCAACCACCTCTCCCACGATGTTCTTGTTGTCAGAAGAGGGCCAGTGGGTGATACGCACCACTGCCTTGTCGCCGTTCTTTCCTCCCTTGAGTTTCTTCTTCGGGATGAAGATGTCGTGCACGAAGATATTCGAGTCGCTTATAAGGAAGGCGAAGTCGCGCTCCACCTTGAGTCGTCCCACGAACTCGTCATGGGCACGTCTCACTATCTCTATGACCATTGCCTCCTTGATGTGTTTCTCTCTTCGGGCCATCATGGTCACCTTCACACGGTCTCCGTTGAGTGCGAAGAGAGAGTTGCGCTCTGCTACAAACACTGGTTTGTCAGAGCCGTCGGCAATGAATGAGTTCTTTCCGTTGGCTTTTCTGATGAACGTTCCCTCTACGGTCTGTCCCTGAGTGTTCAGCCTATAGGAATTCTCCGACACCTTGCTGAGGTAATCGTCCCATGCCATTTCCTCCAAGATGTCGATGGCAAGCATCTTCTCGGGATGCGAAATAAGGTGCAACTGCTTGAAAAGCTGTTTCAGACTGAAAGTCCCGTTGGGATTAGCATTGAAGAATGTGGAAATCATCTCCACCAATCTTTTCTTCGTAAGGCGCTTGCCTTTGTTCTTTCCCTTTGCCATAAGCCAATAGAGTTGATAATCAAGTGCGAAGATAATATTTTTTTCTGAATATATCATAAAAAACCTTTAATATTTCACTTTTTTTTGAATGAACGGGCTTTTTCATGCTTTGCGGTGCTTTAATTTTGTTCACTTAATTGTTTTTTTTCTGAGTAACTTTGAGGTCATAACCTCGAAATTAGGCTGCATCTCGGTAATAAAAAAGATAAATCTTTTTGTATTTCGCTCGATTTGCACTAATTTTGCAACCATGAAAATTCTTATCACAGGCGCCACAGGATTCATCGGTAGTTTCATTGTCGAGGAGGCATTGAACCGTGGCATGGAGGTGTGGGCTGCCGTAAGAGGCACCAGTTCGAGGCAATACCTCACTGACGAGCGCATCAATTTCATCGAACTGAACCTCGATAGCGAGGAACAACTGCGCTCGGCTCTCGCACCGCATAAGTTCGATTATGTGGTGCATGCTGCCGGTGTGACGAAGTGTATCAACAGGAACGACTTCTTCCGCGTGAACACCGAGGGAACGAAGCATCTCGTCAACGCACTTCTGTCGCTCGACATGCCGATGAAGAAATTCGTATATCTCAGTAGCCTCAGCGTCTTCGGACCGGCACATGAGACGATGCCTTACCGCGAGATTACCGACAAGGACACTCCAGTTCCGAACACCGCATACGGACAGAGCAAACTGGCAGCGGAGAACTTCCTGGAGCAACAGGATGCGCTGCCATACGTAATACTGCGACCCACGGGTGTCTATGGACCGCGTGAGCGCGACTATTTCATGATGGCAAAGAGCATAAAGAGCCATGTTGACTTTGCTGTGGGCTACCAACCGCAAATCATCACCTTCGTTTATGTCACCGACGTGGTACAGGCAGTGTTCCTGGCACTGGAGCGAGGACCTGTCGGCGGGCATTACTTCCTTACCGACGGGCGCAGTTACTCGTCGCAGATGTTCAGTAATCTGTTGAAGAAATACCTCAATGTACGTGGACTGTTGCGCATCAAGGCACCGCTGGCAGTGCTGCGCGGAGTGACCTTCCTCGGCGAGCGTTACAGTCATATCACACATAAAATCACCGCACTCAACGACGACAAGTATAACATCATGCGTCAGCGCAACTGGCTTTGCGACATCACTCCCGCACGCGAGGAACTGGGATACCAGCCCACCGTGGAACTGGAGGAGGGTGTCCGCCGCTCTGTTGAATGGTACAAGGAGAATCACTGGATTTGATATTACGTTGAGGAGAAAAGGAAAGAGAACGGGAAACACCGTTCTCAAAGATAAAAGACAATGGATTTAAAGAAATACATTACTACGGAGAAGAAACCACGGAAAGGACTGTTGGCAGCGGAATGGGTGGTCATGGCCTATCTGTTGCTCACCACCGTGATCATTCTTTTCTGCTACACCGATGTCGTTAATCCCAAGGCAATGCTATGGGGACGCGCCCGTGTGGTGGCAATGACTGCGGCACTGTGGTTCGTCTATCGCCTATGGCCCTGTCGCCTGACACTCTTACTGCGTGTGTTAGTTCAGTTGGCACTGCTCTCCTGGTGGTATCCCGACACCTACGAGATAAACCGGATGTTTCCAAACCTCGACCATGTGTTTGCCGCTTGGGAACAGAACCTGTTCGGATTCCAGCCTGCACTGCTGTTCTCACAGGCGGTGCCGAGCCATATCTTCAGCGAACTGATGGACCTCGGCTATGCCTCGTACTACCCGATGATAGCACTGGTGCTGCTTGTTTATTTCTTCACATGTTACAAGGAGTTCCCCCGCGCTGCATACATAGTGTTAGGCGCGTTCTTCCTCTACTACGTCATTTTCATCTTCGTACCCGTGGTGGGACCCACATTCTATTACAATGCCGTGGGAGTGGACCAGATAGCGAAAGGCGTTTTCCCCGACCTCGGACTCTATTTCAATAACCACCAAGAGTGTCTTCCTTCTCCAGGCGATGTCAACGGAGTGTTCTACCATCTGGTGGAGAGTGCCAAGGAAGCAGGCGAACGACCCACTGCGGCATTCCCGAGCAGTCATGTGGGATGCAGCACAGTGCTTATGCTGCTGGCATGGCACATCAAGAAACGCTGGCTCTTATGGGTGTTGCTGCCTCTTTTCGTTCTTCTGTGCTTTGCCACGGTCTATATCCAGGCACACTATGCCATCGATGCCATTGCAGGACTCATCACCGGCGTGCTTATCTATTTCCTTCTTTTCTTTACCTCAAAAAAGTTATGAGAAAGAGTTTTATCACTTTTATAGCACTGATAATTGTTGCATCGGTCGCCACAAGTTGTCGTGGCAGACTGGAAATACGGAGGTCTGGAAACGAACAACCTTCCGTAGTACAGAATAATACCAACAAAGATAATACAAGGAAGAAGGTAAGTAACACGAGGCGGTCAGACCGCTTCGACCTTCCATCACCGATGCTTAACCGCGCCGAGCAGATACTGGAGCGTAAGGCATATACCGTATCTTATAATGCAGAGATGCGCATTCCCAACTGGGTGGCATGGGAACTGACCGGAGACCATACGTATGGAAAGGCGAAAAGACCAAACCGTGCTTTCCATGAGGACTATGACGTGAAGGCACCGCGCGCCACATACGGCGATTACCGTGATGGTGGATGGAGCAAGGGACACATGTGTCCTGCAGGCGACAACAAATGGGATCCCGACGCGATGTACGAGACATTCCTGCTCACGAACATCTGTCCACAGGACTATACCCTTAACAGCGGTTACTGGAATGGTATCGAAATGAAGTGCCGCCAGTGGGCAGAGCGATATGGAAGTATCTACATCGTGTGCGGTCCGATACTTGAAGGCGACCACCACGAGACCATCGGCAGCAACCATATAGTGGTTCCTGAGGCATTCTTCAAGGTCGTGGTATGTCTGGAAGGAGAGCCCAAGGGCATCGGCTTCATCTGTCCTAACACCGACGAGAACCTTAACAACGAGAAATGCGTTAAGTCAATAAGCGAAGTGGAGAGCATCACTGGCATTAAGTTCTTCCCCCATCTTGACAGCAAGACAGCGGAAAAGGTTAAGAATAAGGCTGACTGGAATGCGTGGAGAAGGTAATTTTTTACCATCAACCCTCAACAGGAATCACATGACCGTTCTTCTCTATGAAACGGCGGTCGAACTCTTCACGGGTGCGTTTCCAGCGGTCGTGTGTCCACAGATAAATGACTGGATTCCTGCGGATGTTCTCTTCCAGAAGTTCAAAGTAACGGCGTGTCAGTTCGCCATGCTCCATCTTTGAAGGTTCACGTGTCATCAGTTTATAGGTAAAAACATACTGTCCGCGCTTCGGACGCTCCACATTAATATAGAAGACAGCATTGTTCATCTTGCTTATTATGCGCTCGGCACCAGTGAAGACAGGTGTCTCCTGATTGAGGAAGTCGAGCCACAGGTGTATGTTCTCCCACTTCGGAGCCTGGTCCGCGATATATCCAAACAGTGTCATGCGCCCCTCACGGTTATAGTTCACAAGGTATCTCAGGATGTCCTTCTTAGGAACGCATATACCACGCATCGCCTGACGGATGTCAAGGAACAGACGGTCGAATATCTTGTTCCTCAGCGGATGATAGATTAGTCCACACACCGCAGGCAGCGATGTCGCCTTGCTACCGCCGTCAACGGCACGGAAACCCCAGTTCTTAAGTCCTATGTCGCTCGCCGAGAGATACTCCCAGTTGCCATAATGTCCCAGTATTCCGGCACAGTGCTGTCCTTCTGCAAAGCATTGTTCCACAACCTCCATCCCCTCGAAACGCACATGTTTCATGAATGTCTCATCGCTGACGCTGAGCAATTTGAGCGTCTCCACGAAATAGTCGCACAACCAACGGTAGAACTTCCGCTCTATGTCCTTGCGCTCTTCCTCACCCTTCTCAGGGAATGCCTTGCTCAGGTTTTTCCTAACCACACGCTTCCTATACCCCACCACATAATATATAATGAGGTAGAAGAAATCGGCTATCGCGTAAAGGACGCGATAGGGAAACAATGATATGGTATAGAATATCGCTTTGACGACCTGATACATATTATTGGGTGATGGGTGTTAGGAGGTGGATACTCTTTATGTTATTGTTCAATGCAGGTAATGGGATTCCTCACTCCATGCATACTGGTAAGATAGGCCTTTGCCGAGCCAAAGCGCAGGAACATATCGAGACGCACTGGCACGTGATTCTTGTCATCGGTGACATAGAATCGCACCACTTCCTTGTATTTTCCCTTCTCCAGTTCCATGTAAGAGAGTTCCAGACAACGGTATTTCTTACCGTTGTCGGCCTTCACGGTAGATTTCCCACGATATCGCAGTATCGCTGTCTCGACGCTGTTTCCGTCTGCCAAAGGAAGTTTTACCTCGTGTCCTTTTGTCCAGTTCGTCGCGTCAAAGTTACGTGCACGCAGGAAGATGCTGAGCATGTCATAGACACAGTCCTTCCTCGTGGCGTTCTTCCATCCGTGGGTTCCGTCCTTGTGCTGCCTGTGCTGGCGCAGTTTTGTCTGACCTCCGCCATACGTGTACCACACCTCATCCACGGTGTAGCGCTTTCCCTCGTTGGCTCCCTTACGGTAATAGAGCGGAACCATGTCAAGGTTACAATAACTGAGCAACGTATCACGCAGCACAAACATCTTGTCAACCTTATCGTTACCCCTTGTTATCAACGAGCCACGATAGGCTTCCTTGCCCTTGAAATAGGACTTATATACTGACATCGAGGCCGAGCCTGCCTTCACCCATACGAACTTCCAGTTGTAGTAGAGGTTATAAGAGAGTGACTCGCCCGACTGGAAAGCCGTAATCTTCTGCTCACACTGGGCAGAAGCACCAATGGCATATGCCATCGCTATTATTATCGAGAAAATTAATCTTTTCATACTTCTGTTCTTTTTGGAGTTTTGAAACATTATGTCTTAGAGTACCGAGAGATGCCTCTTTCCGTTGCACTCTCTCATTGTCAGTTATAGGTTAGGGATGTATTCTATTCCCATCTTACGGGCCCTGTCAACATTCCTGTTCTTTATCTTCTTGTCCTTGTCTGGTTTCTGCTTCACTATCTCGTATGGCTTCTGGTGAGTAAGCGGTCTGGCCTGCGGCGACCATGACAGCGGAAGGTCCCAGCGCGCCTTGCACTCCACCCTCTCATGATAGTAATACACTTCTTCTGCATGCCGTCCCTCATCATAATTGCCGGTATCCCATACGCCGTTGTTGTTGTCATCAACGAACAAACGCATGTAATAGATGCCGGGATCTACGTAGAAGAACTCTGCCGTGCCGTTGCTGGTGGACACCTCCTTCACAGGGGTGTCGCGACCATCGAGCAGTTGCACCACAACATTCTTGCCCTCCATTCCACTGATATTGACAATCACTGTGCTGAACGCATCGTCCGACTTAACCTTGAATCCCTGCTTGAACTTGGGAGCAGCATGGCCGTAGATGTCCACGAAGGCGGCGGAATCAATCTCCAGGCTGTATTCCACATTTGGTCTCCACTCGCCCATAATTTCATAGACGCGCTCACGACCCACCCGTTTATGCAGCACGAACGTCGAGCGATACCATAGGGAGTCTATCTTCGAGTATAAGTGTATGGCGCTGCTGTCGACACGGGCGAGCGGCACGTCGAACTCTATCGACGGATTCTGGTCGGGCGACATCTCCGACTTGACACTATATTTCGGCTTCAGCATCTCCACAGGCATCACCGTCTGGAACGGGTCGCCACGCTTCTCTGCCCTTTCCTGCCGCTTCTTCCACTCGTCATATTTCTTCTGCTCGCGCTTCATGCGTTTCTCGTATGTGTCGCGCGACAGCAATTCCAGGGTGTCGGTCTGCTGTTGCAGCACTCCCAACGTGTCCGTTGCCATATACGTCAGGGCAATATTCAGGGTGTCCATGTTGATAAGTGCCGAGTCGCGCAGCCAGTAGGTGAGGGTGTCCAGATGCTCACTCTTCTCCACGACAAAGGCGTCGCGCTCATCAAAATTCAGTCCTTTCAACCCTGGCAGTTCCTCCGAGCCATAACTGAAGAATAGCGTGAAGCGATTGGCTTCCTTCCTCTCCGACTTCACCAGATAACGGTCTGTCTGCACTTCGGTGAATGCCAGCAGCATGATGTCGTCGGGCATGAAGTGTGTATAGTTGACTCTGTCGATGTCCTTGATACGCAACGAGTCGAGCCACAGCGTGTCTTGTCTTACATCGGGCTTCGACCATGGTGTCACTACCTCCTTGTTGAATGCCAGTTGCTCGCTCTTCTGTGTGAGTCTGAAGTCGCCGTCGGCATCCATCAGCGCATAGATACGGTAGTCGCCGGGGGCTATTCCGCGTATCACGAAACGTCCGCGACTGTCGGTGCGACTCACCCTGAGCATCGATTCCTTACGGAATGCCGAGTCGGCCAGGTTGGAGTAGAGTCCCACGAGGATTCCCTTTATCGGCTCTAAGTTCTCGGCGTCGAGCACATGTCCCGACACCTCAAGTGTGTCTATGGTGTCACCCGTGGAGAAACTGTATGTGAAGTTTCCCATCGGGTTGCCCTCGTTATTGTCCGAGATGGCATCACTGAAGTCGATGGTATAGGTGGTGTTGGGCTTGAGAGAGTCTTTCAGTTCCACCTTTATCTGCTTTCCTGCCGTCTTTATCTCAGGCATCTCCATCTGCGGCGGCGACACCACCACCTTCTCCATCGCATTGTCAATCTTGACATATTCATCAAAGAAGATGCTTATCTTTGATGTGTTCACGTTAGTGGAGTTGTCGGCAGGCATTGCTCCTATCACCTTCGGCGGTGTCTCGTCATACCATCCGCCGTCGGGACTGCCCATTCTGGCACAGGAAAAGAGCACGAACAACATGAGGCAAAGCGGCAAAAGCCACCTTGTCTTGCTTGCTGTTCTTGCTTTGTTCTGTTCCTTCATCATACTTGTTTGACTTCTTTTCATAAAGAAGGTTTATTCTCCTGTATCTCTACCAGTGGCTGGTAATGGTCTTACCAATGGCTGGTAAGGATGTTACCAGTATCTGGTAAGGCGGTCACCAATGGCTGGTAAGGTGATTACAAGCGGCTGGTAACACGATTACCAAAAAAGGGTACACGCTTTGGTAAATTGCAAACCGCTCTTATCGCTTGTCATTCAGCGATATAAGTTGTTCTATGTGCTCACGGCTGTTGCTCAGTCGTGGCACCTTGTTCTGACCTCCGAGTTTGCCTCTCGACTTCATCCATTCCTCAAAGAGTCCCTGACGGGCATCGATTATCTCGAGATGCTGCAGTGTTATGTCCTTATATCGCTTTGCCTCATAGTCGCTGTTTATCTCCTGCAGTTTCTCATCGAGCAAGTCACCGAAACGCTCCAGTGAGTCGGGACGGCGCGAGAACTCTATCAGCCACTGGTGACGGCACTTAGCATTGCCGTCCATGAACACCGGTGCGGCGGTATATTCCAGCACCTCGGCACCCGTCTCGCGGCATGCGTAGGCAAGTCCCTGCTCGGCATTGTCAACAATCAGTTCCTCGCCGAAGGCATTGATGAAGTGCTTCGTGCGTCCCGTGATGACAAACTTATATGGCTTGACGCTCGTGAAACGCACGGTGTCGCCGATGACATAGCGCCACAGACCGCACGTTGTGCTGATAAGCATGGCGTAGTTGACACCCACCTCCACTCCTTCGAGCGGCACGATGCATGCCTGTTTCTCCGGTTCTATCTGCTGACTCGCCATTCCTGCGGTGGCAATGGCATCAGGGAACTTGTCCATAGGAATGAACTCATAGAACACCCCGTAGTCAAGCATCAGCAGCAACGACGGGTCGGTGGGGTCGTTCTGCAGTCCGAAGAACCCCTCGCTGGCATTATATGTCTCCATATAGTGCATGTCGGGAGAGGTTATCAACTGCTCATACTGCTTGCGGTAGGGCGTGAATGCCACACCACCGTGGAAGAACACCTCAAGGTTTGGCCACACCTCGTTGAGGTATTTCTTACCTGAGAGTTCCATGACACGCATCAGCACTGAGAGCATCCACGATGGAACGCCACTCAGATTGGTCACGTTCTTGTCAAGTGTCTCATGCGCAATGCGATTGCGTTTCAGTTCAAAGTCACTCAGCAAAGCCGTCTGTTTCTTAGGCACTCTTACCAGATTTGCCAGCGGACTGATGTTCTCGATGAGTATCGCACTGAGGTCTCCCACTAGCGAACCGGGCAGGTTATAGTTGGGCGAGTGGCTACCGCCGAGGATAAGGGCACGCCCGTCGAATATCTTACTCTTCGGATTGTTCTTCAGATACATCGCAACGGCATCTTTGCCGCCCTGATAGTGCATCGCCTGTAGTCCCTCACTGCTCACGGGAATGAACTTCGATTTGTCGTTGGTCGTTCCCGATGACTTGGCATACCACTTCACCTGTCCTGGCCATAGCACACTCTGCTCGCCGTGGCGCATGCGGTCGATGTCGCCCTTCAACTCCTCGTAGGTGTTCAATGGCACCATTTGCGAGAAGTCGTTATATTTCTTTATAGCATTGAAAGAGTGCTTCTGTCCGTATTCCGTGTTCTTGCCACACTCGATGAGGTGGTTTAGTGCCGACTGTTGCAACTGCAACGGCGCACTGTTATGCAGCAACAGTTTCTTCTGTCGCGGCACAAACACATTCCTAATAATACCTGTTAGACTCATTCTGAATAATTCTAAACTCAGGTTCGATTTCTTTCCGCCTGCAAAGTTAGTGCAAACCGAAGACAATACAAAATAAAAGCAATTTTATTTTTATTGTTGAGGTGCAGCCTAACTTCATGGAGCAAAGCGACATAAAGTTACGATTAAGTGAGTGAAAAAAAACCAATCACACCGAAATCATCCTTCGGGCAAATTCCCAAATGACAATACCTGCAGTGACCGACACATTGAGTGAGTGCTTGGTACCGTACTGAGGTATCTCTACGCATCCGTCGCAGTGGTCGATAACCTCCTGATGCACACCCTTCACCTCGTTACCGAATATGATAGCGGAGTGCTGAGTAGGATTGAAGATGGGGAGAGTGTCGATATCATTGAGCATTGTGGAACCCTCACATTGCTCGATGGCATATACAAGAAACTGTTTCTGGTGAAGGTAATCAAGGGCATCAAGTGCTGTCGGGAAATATTTCCATGCCACGCTGTCCTCGCCTCCGAGTGCCGTCTTGTGAATCTCGGGGTGTGGCGGTGTGGCGGTGATGCCGCATAGCAGCACTTCCTCAACACGGAAAGCATCACTTGTGCGGAACACCGAACCGATGTTATACATTGAGCGCACATCATCAAGGACCACCGTGAGCGGCAGTTTCTCTGACTCACGGAAGTCTTCCACAGACAGGCGGTGCATCTCGATAGTACGAAGTTTGCGCATGGGTTTGTTTTTAGTTGACAAGTAAACAAGTTGACAAGTTGACGAGTTGCTTGAAAATGCTATCTGATGCAATTAACTTGTCAACTCGTCAACTTGTTTACTTTTAACACTATACGCCAAAGCGTATGCTTTGATTTGCTTTACCATTGCCAACAGACCATTGGAACGTGTGGGCGAGAGATGCTCACGCAGTCCTATACGGTCGATGAAATAGAGGTCGGCATCGAGTATCTCCTGCGGAGTATGACCGCTGAGCACACGGATGAGGAGAGCCACTATACCCTTCACTATCAGGGCATCACTCTCGGCAGTGAACCATAGCGCTCCTTCCTTGTAGTCGGCCTGCAGCCACACACGACTCTGACAACCATCGATGAGGTTGCTCTCCGTCTTGTATTTGTCGTCAAGCGGTTCCTGCTCGTTGCCGAGGTCTATCAGTAACTGGTATTTGTCCATCCAGTCGTCGAAGTCAGAGAACTCCTCTATTACTTCGTCTTGAAGTGTATCTATTGATTTCATAATCTTTTTTAGGATTCCTCCCCTGCGGGGGGAGGTTAGGAGGGGGCCTATCCCTTTATTATCTTAAACAATTTATCACTTGGTCTCACTTTCTCCGGTACGGCGATGCTGACGCGGGTACCCTGACGTGCTACGCTGACAGGACCGTTGTCACCATGTATCTCTTCGGGGGTGACGTAGATGACACCTGTCGTCGGACCGGTGATGAGCATCTTGTCACCAGGCTCAAACTCGCAAGCCTCAACAGTGAACTCAGCCACTCCGAGTTTTGAGAAATACTTCACACCCTTACCGACATATTGTTTGCGCTCGGTGGCACTGCTACCATACTCGCTGTTCCACTCACCGAGACGCTGTCCGAGATAATAACCATCCCAGAAACCACGGTTGAAGACAGTGGCAAGTTGCCTGTCCCACTCGTCTTTCTTCTCCACAGTGAACGTTCCGTCTAGCACCGCACGGATGGCTTCCTTATAGCATTTCACCACAGTATAGACATATTCCGCACTGCGGGCACGACCCTCTATCTTGAAGACACGCACACCGGCAGCCATCATCTTGTCGATGAAACGGATGGTCTTCAGGTCCTTCGGACTCATGATGTATTTGTTGTCCACCTCCAGTTCGGTGCCAGTCTCACGGTCAGTGACGATATACGAGCGACGGCACAACTGCATGCAGGCACCGCGGTTGGCTGAGCGTAGCGTGTTGTCGAGCGAGAGATAGCACTTGCCGCTTATCGCCATGCACAACGCTCCGTGGCAGAACATCTCTATACGCACAAGTTCTCCGCTTGGACCGCAGATGTTCTGCTCCACTATCTGACGGTAGATGTCCGCCACCTGAGACATGTTGAGTTCGCGGGCGAGCACCACCACATCGGCAAACTGTGCATAGAAGCGCAATGCCTCGATGTTCGAGATGTTGAGTTGTGTGGACAGATGCACCTCCTGCCCTATCTTACGGCAGTAGGTCATCACTGCGATGTCACTGGCAATGACCGCCGAGATGCCTGCCTCGTGTGCTGCATCCACTATCTCGTGCATGGTATCGATGTCCTCGCCATAGATGATAGTGTTCACCGTGAGATAGGTCTTTATGCCATGCTCGTCACATTCACGGGCAATGTCAAGCAGGTCGTCAATAGTGAAATGATTGGCACTGTGCGACCGCATGTTCAGTTTCCCGATGCCGAAATACACCGAGTCGGCTCCCGCCTGTATCGCGGCAGCAAGACTCTCACGGCTTCCGACAGGTGCCATTATCTCAAACGAGGAGACGTCCAGCCCCCCTTCCGTCCCCCCTGAGGGGGAAACCACATTCTTTATATCTGTATCCATTCTGTTCTGAGTATGTTATTTTCTTACTACCCCTCCCCTACGGGGGAGGTCGGGAGGGGGCCTCTCTTGTTTCTCGGATGATGCATCAATATCTCCTCGCGCAGTGTCTTGGTGCTCACGTGGGTGTATATCTCTGTTGTACCGATGTTCTCATGTCCCAGCATCGCCTGTATTGCCCTGAGGTCAGCCCCTCCCTCAAGCAGTGCAGTAGCAAAGGAGTGTCGCAGCGTGTGTGGTGATATTGTCTTCTCTATTCCCGCGTCCTTGGCATAATTCTTTATGAATATCAGCACCATTGTGCGAGTGAGATGAGCACCGCGCCGGTTCAGAAACACATAATCCTCCTCACCAGGTTTTATCTCCATGTGGCAACGGTAGTCGAACCATAGCTTCAGTTCCTTTATCGCACGGTCGGAGATTGGTACCAGCCGTTCCTTACTTCCCTTGCCGAATACACGTATGAAATGTTCATCGAGATAAAGGTTTGACAATGGGAGATTAACCAACTCGCTCACCCGCAGACCACAGGAGAAGAGCATCTCTATGATGGCCCGGTTGCGGTGTCCTTCCCATTTGGATAGGTCGATGGCAGCCTCAAGCATGTCAACCTCCTCTGTCGAGAGCACTTCGGGCAGGTGTTTGCCTATCTGTGGACTCTCAAGGAGTTCCGAAGGGTCATCCTCAAGACGTCTGTCGAGCACCATGAAATGATAGAAAGAACGCACACCACTGAGAATTCTGCATTGCGACTTTGCCCCAATGCCTATGTCGTGGAGTGAGGCGGCAAACGACTGCAGGTCCTCGAGTTTCGCATCCAGCGGACTGATGCCCTCTCCCTCGAGGAAGTCGAACATCTTCTTGACATCACGCTGATATGCCTCCAGCGTGTTCGGGGAATATCCCCGTTGCAGCCGCAGGTACCTGTTGTATGCCTTCATCAGGCTCGCATTGCTGTTGTCGCCCATAAAATCCTACTTAGGGAACGAGTTCTCCGAGCAGTGTGGCACTGGAAGAACCGGTGATGCGCACGCGCACCGTCTCCCCGATGTGGTGGTTTCCCTTGTCGAACACCACCATCTTGTTCTGTTCGTTGCGTCCGCATAGTTGCTCACGGGAACGCTTGGAGAAATTCTCCACAAGCACATCGAACTCCTTTCCCACATCCTTACGGTTCTGCTCGGCAGAGATTTGCGTCTGTAGGTTGATGAGTTCGGAGAGTCTTTGCAGTTTCACCTCCTCTGGAACATTGTCCGGCAAGTGCTTTGAAGCGTATGTGCCTGGACGTTCGGAGTATTTGAACATGAACGCAGAGTCGTAACCCACCTCACGCATCAGCGACAAAGACAGCTGATGGTCTTCCTCCGTCTCGTCGTGATAACCCACGAAGATGTCAGTTGACAGTCCGCAGTCGGGTATGATACGACGTATTGCGTCAACACGGTCGAGATACCACTCGCGGGTATATTTGCGGTTCATCAGTTTCAGTATGCGGTCGCTTCCACTCTGCACCGGCAGGTGAATGTGCTTGCAAACATTAGGCATCTCGGCTATCACGCGTAGAGTCTCATCACTCATGTCCTTTGGATGGGATGTGGTAAAGCGTACCCTCATCTCCGGTGCCTCTTCGGCAACACGACGAAGCAGCATTGGGAAGGCTTCCTTTGTACCGTCATTGGCACTCCATGAGTTAACGTTTTGTCCAAGAAGTGTCACTTCCTTGTAACCACGGTCACGCAAGTCGCGCACCTCACGCAATATACTCTCGATGTCACGGCTGCGCTCCCTGCCACGGGTATATGGCACGATGCAGTAATGACAGAAGTTATTGCATCCGCGCATGATGCTCACAAAGCCACCTATCTTTGCCCCAAAGATACGCTTGGGCACTATGTCGCGATAGGTCTCTGTGGTGGAGAGTTCTATGTTTATAGCCTTATGTCCCATCTCTGCCTGTGCAATGAGGTCGGGCAGGGCGAGATAAGAGTCTGGTCCTGCCACGAGGTCAGCATGATGATTCTGCAATAGGTCATCCTTGACACGCTCCGCCATACAACCGAGAACACCGATAATCAGGTGTTGGGTGTTTGATGTCGGGTGTTGGCTTAGCCTTTTCGAGCGCAATGCATTCAGTTCCTCAAGCCTGTGGTAAATCTTCTGCTCCGCATTATCGCGCACAGAACAGGTATTGAGGAACACCGCATCAGCCTCATCGATGCTGTCGCACACATCATAGCCCGCCATCTTCATGACCGAAGCCACGACCTCAGAGTCGGCAACGTTCATCTGACAACCGTATGTCTCTATAAACAGTTTCTTCATTTGTTCAATTTCCATGTGGCACCGTCCTTGGTGTCCTTTACCTCGAAACCAGCGGCAGCCAGTTCGTCACGAATCCTGTCTGACGTAGCCCAGTCCTTGTCTGCCTTAGCCTTGGCACGCAGTGACAGCACCATGTCAACAACTTTTCCGTATGCCTCTTCGCGTGCTTCATTGTTCGCTCCGGCACTGTTCTTGAGACCGAGAATGTCGAAAGCGAAGAGATGCATCACCTCCTTCAGTTCTTTCAGACAGTCCTCACTTATCGTTGACTTATGGTCGAGCAGGGTATTTATGGTATGGCAAGCCTCGAAGAGATGGCTTATCACAATCTGTGTCTGCATGTCGTCGTTCATGGCATCGTAACACTTCTGACGCAGTTCTTTGACAGTCTTCTCCGTCTGTGGGTCGCTCTGCTTTGATACCTGCACACGCTCGAGGTCGCTGATGCCCTGCATCAGTCGCTCCAGTCCCTTCTCACTTGCCTTCAAAGCCTCGTTGGAGAAGTCCACAGTGCCACGATAGTGTGCGCCGAGGATGAAGAAACGTATCGTCATCGGACCGTATGCCTGCTCCAGTGACGGGTGGTTGCCAGTGAAGAACTGCTCCAATGTTATGAAGTTACCGAGCGACTTACCCATCTTCTGACCGTTGATGGTTATCATGTTGTTGTGCATCCAGTACTTCACCATGTCCTCACCCTGCGATGCGGTAGCCTGTGCTATCTCACACTCATGGTGCGGGAACACGAGGTCCATGCCTCCACCGTGAATGTCGAAGTGGTCGCCAAGATACTTACGTCCCATTGCCGTACACTCGCAATGCCATCCTGGGAAACCGTCACTCCATGGAGAAGGCCAGCGCATGATATGTTCGGGCTGTGCCTTTTTCCACAATGCGAAATCCACCTGGTTGCGCTTCTCGCCCACACCGTCGAGTTCGCGGGAGTTGTTTATTACGTCGTCAAGGTTTCGTCCGCTCAACTTACCGTAATGATATTTCTTGTTGTACTTCTCGATGTCAAAGTAAACAGAGCCGTTGCTAACGTATGCAAAGCCGTTGTCGAGAATCTGCTGCACCAGTTGCTGCTGCTCGATGATGTGTCCTGTGGCATGAGGCTCTATCGAAGGGGGCAGCACATTGAGCGCTTCCATTGCCTGATGATAGCGGTTGGTGTAGTGCTGTGCTATCTCCATTGGCTCCAGTTGCTCCAGCCTTGCCTTCTTCTCAATCTTGTCATCGCCCTCGTCAGCGTCGTGCTCAAGGTGACCCACGTCAGTGATGTTCCTCACATAACGCACCTTATAGCCCAGATGCTTAAGGTATCTGAACAGGATATCGAATGTTATCGCAGGACGGGCATGTCCCAGATGGGGATCACCATAAACCGTCGGTCCGCACACATACATGCCCACATTGGGTGCATGAATAGGCTCAAAACGTTCCTTCTGCCTATGCAGAGTATTGTAAATCAAAAAAGTCTGTTCCATAATTGCAATTATTTCAGGGTGCAAAGTTAGTGCAAATCGAAGACAATACAAAATAAATTTATTTTTATTGTTGAGATGCAGCCTAACTTCATGGAGCAAAGCGACATAAAGTTACGATTAAGTGAGCGAAAAACAAAATAATATTCTTGTTGACAAGGTCAAATCATACCACAACCTTATCCTTACCAAAGAACAAAGGTGAGATACGTAGGATGTCTGACAGATATCCAATTGCAAGGCTACCGAGTGTTGCGAGCGTAACAGTAACTATGCAGAAAACAATGCCTGAAGGATCGAAACCGACAAAGAAAGGTTGGTAGAGTTTAGAGAGTGCCGTGAATATCGGCGAGAACAGCAACAATAGAAGGGTGTTGCGACCTATCAGGAGTAACGGTCGGCGCAACCCTTTGCCCAAGAAACGATAGAGTGAAAGCAGAAAGCAAATCATGAAATAGACTATCGCCATGCCACCAATAGTGGCACGGTCGAGTTGCGACGGCATAAAGGCAATGATAACAACGGGAAGAATCGCCCACCATGCAGGATAGAAAGCACGGAGGAAGGGCACACCATACTGCCGTAGCACCGCTCCAGCCATGAAATAGAGTGCATTGGGAATACTCACCAACCCGCAAAAGCCTATCACCAAACAACCTACCACGGACGCCAGCAGTCTTGCCCACTTGGGTATGCGCGGAAGCCTCATCGCAAGGAAATATACTAGCGAGCACAATACCCAAGTATGCAAATACCAATAAGGACCAAGCGGATGAAGGAAGAGTTTCTCCAACAATAGCGGAAGCGTCAGGTTGTCTATGTGCTCACGTATGGGCAATAACGATGCCATAACCACATATCCCGCCTCCATCACAAGATAGGGAATGAATATCCACATCATGGCTCTCAGGAATGCCTTTGCTCCCTTCGACGTGTTGCACAGATATCCCGAGACAAGCAGGAAGGCAGGCATGTGGAACGTATATACAAACTGTTTGGCAACACCGTATGTGTCACCGATATACACGATGTGGAAGGTTATCATCAACAGAATCAACACACACCGCAGGAAGTCTATCTCCTCTACTCGCTGTCTCATTCCGCTGACAAAAGTAGTCATTATATCCGAGACTGCCAAAAAAAGGCAGTCTTCTTTGTTCTTTACTTAATTTGATGTACCTTTGCACCCGATATGAAAAAGATATGTGATTTCATAGCCCGCTGGATGGGCCTTATCGTGCTGCTCACAGCAGTGTTTGCCTATTTCGTGCCGGCACCGCTGGCAGCCATCGACACATGGGTGATAAACCCTCTCCTGGGACTTATAATGTTCGGCATGGGACTGACTCTCTCTGCCAAGGACTTCCATGTGGTGTTCAGTCGACCAAAAGACGTGCTGATGGGTTGCCTCGCACAGTTCACCATAATGCCATTGATGGCATGGCTACTGACAAAACTGTTCGCACTGCCTGAGGAACTGGCCCTTGGTGTCATACTGGTGGGATGCTGCCCTGGCGGTACCTCGTCGAATGTTATCACTTATCTTGCGAAGGGCGACCTTGCGCTGAGCGTCGGCATGACGGCATGCTCCACGTTACTGGCACCGTTGATGACACCCTTCCTGGTATGGTTTCTTGCCGGCACAATGGTGAATGTCAACACTGTGGGGATGCTGCTAAGTATCGTATATGTAGTCATCGCACCCATCATTGGCGGCCTGTTGTTCCAGCGTTTCCTGCCCGAACTGACGAAGAAGGCAGTGGCTTACCTGCCCGCTTTCTCCACACTGATGATAACCCTGGTTGCAGGCATCGTGGTGAGCCATAACGCTGACAGACTCACTGCCGGAGGAGCAATCATCATCCTCGTAGTGATGCTGCACAACCTCAGCGGCTATGCCCTTGGCTACGGCATAGGATGGCTATTGGGACTTGCATCAAAGAAACGCACAGCAATAAGCATCGAGGTGGGAATGCAGAACTCAGGACTTGCTACCTCGCTTGCCGTTCTCCACTTCGCAGCCTTCCCTCTCGCCACTATCCCCGGCGCCATATTCAGCGTGTGGCACAACATCAGCGGTGCGCTCATCGCCAAACTTTACGGGAAGTTTAACGCAGAGCGTTGAGTGTCCGCTCCCTTTTTTATTGTGGTATTAGTCCAAAACTTGCAAACTTTTTTACCGAAAAGGATTGTTTGTAAGTGAAAAAGTAGTATCTTTGCAACGTTGATTGTAAATGATACACTTTTCCTCTTACTCTACTAAACATATGAAAAGACTATTTTCGGCAATTCTTATGGTCGTAACGGCAGCAACTACCGTTATGGCTCAGGGACAAAAAGGTAGCGGTTATCCCATTGGACAGGTACCTTTCACATCAGTAAAACTCGAACAAGGCACGTTCTGGGGACAGCGTCTGCTGGCTGCCCGTGACGTAACGGTTCCTCTGGCTTTCAGCAAATGCGAGAGTGAAGGCAGATACAAGAACTTCATTCAGTGCCAGAACCCAAGTCCCGACTATCCACCTTCGGGTTTCTCGTTCGATGACACCGACGTTTATAAGACCATCGAGGGTGCGAGTTACCTGCTTCAGACATTCCCTGACAAGAAACTGAAATTGTATATCGATTCTGTCCTTAACTTCGTGGGCAAGGCACAAGAACCCGACGGATATCTCTATACCCCACGTACCATGAATCCATGGCATCCGCACAACTGGGCGGGAGACAAACGATGGGTCAGCGAGGAGGTGCTCAGTCATGAGTTGTATAACCTCGGTCATATGGTGGACGCAGCATGCGCACACTATCAGGCTACCGGCTCACGACTGTTCCTTGACATTGCCAAGCGATATGCCGACTGCGTGGTGCGCGAGGTAGGACCGCGAGAAGGTCAGGCATGCGTCGTTCCCGGTCATCAGATTGCAGAGATGGCACTGGCACGTCTCTATGTGCTTACCGGCGAGAAGAAATACCTAGATGAGGCGAAGTTCTTGCTCGACTATCGTGGAAAGACAACCATAAAGAACATCTACTCGCAAAGTCACAAGCCTGTGGTGGAGCAGACCGAGGCATGGGGACACGCCGTGAGGGCAGGTTATATGTATGCCGGCATGGCTGACGTGGCGGCACTGACTGGCGACTCGGCATACCTGCGCGCCATCGATGCCATAACGGAGAATATCATCAGTAAGAAGTATTATATCACTGGCGGTGTCGGCGCACGTCACGATGGCGAGGCATTCGGTGCCGACTATGAGTTGCCCAATCTCACAGCGTATAACGAGACATGTGCCGCCATCTCCATGGTTTATCTCTTCCAGCGTATGTTCCTGCTGCATGGCGACTCCAAGTACATCGACTGTCTGGAACGCACATTATACAATGGTGTCATCAGCGGAATGTCAATGGACGGCGGAAGATTCTTCTACCCTAACCCTCTCTCGAGCGACGGAAAGTATAAATTCAATGCCGACGGTAACACCACACGACAGCCCTGGTTCGGCTGCGCCTGCTGTCCAAGCAACCTGTGCCGTTTCATTCCGTCAGTTCCGGGATACATCTATGCAGTGAAGGACAATAAGGTTTACGTGAATCTCTTTGCCTCAAACACTGCCAACATACAGGTGGGAGGCAAAGAGGTGCAGATAGAACAACAGACCAACTACCCATGGAATGGTGACATAAACATCAAGGTACTCAAGAACAAAGCCGGTGCCTTCGACATGGCTATCCGCGTGCCGGGATGGCTCAACAACCCCGTGCCGTCCGACCTTTACCGCTTCTCCGACAACGACGGCGATAACGACGTTGCTAACGGCTATTTCATAACAGTAAACGATCAGAAAGTGCAGGGAAAACTGGAGAAAGGATACTTCGTGGTTAACAGACAATGGAAGAAAGGTGACATCGTCAACATCCACTTCGACATGCCCGCACGCACCGTAGTGGCAAACAACAAGGTGACTGACGACCGCGGATGTGTTGCCATAGAGCGCGGACCGCTGGTATATTGCGCCGAATGGGCAGACAACAAAGGAATCGACGTTCACCACCTGCTGATGCCACAAAACCCATTGTTCTACATCGAGGAGGGCAAGACAATAGAGAACACTGAGTGCCAGATAGCCAACTCCCAGGCAAAACGCTTCAGCGTCACAGCACTGAAGACAAATGCCACCGAGGTTTCGCTCAACAGTGATGGCACCATCACCCAGCGACCTACTACCGTCACCCTTATTCCATACTATGCGTGGAACCATCGCGGCACAGGCAAAATGGATGTGTGGTTCGCCAACTCACTGCGCGGACTTGATGACTGATTCCAATAAAATACATAACAGAAAGAAATTAGAATAATATATTATCAGTTTTGATTTTATCATTTTTATTATTCTAATTTCTTTCTTGTTATTTGGTTTTTCGTTTGATTTGCAGTAACTTTGCACCCAAATAAATAACTTAAACTTATTATGGCATATACACGTATCACAGCAGCCGAGGCTGCTGCCCTGATTAAAAATGACGAGAACATCGGACTTAGCGGATTCACTCCAGCAGGAACCGCAAAGGCAGTAACAAGAGAATTGGCAAAGAAAGCCGAGGCAGAGCATGCCGCAGGCAGACCGTTCAAGGTGGGTATCTTCACTGGTGCTTCTACAGGACAGAGCACCGACGGAGTGATGTCTAACGCACAGGCGATAAAATACCGTGCTCCATACACCACCAACCCAGACTATCGCAAGCACGTAAACGCAGGAGAGATTGCATACAACGACATCCATCTCTCGCAGATGGCACAGGAACTGCGCTATGGTTTCATGGGACAGGTTGACTGGGCAATCATCGAGGTGTGCGACATCGAGGAGGTTGGCGACAAGATTCGCTGCTATCTTACTGCCGCAGGAGGTATCTCTCCGACAGTGGTTCGCCTCGCCAAAAAGGGTGTGATACTTGAGTTGAACAGTTTCCACAGCCCCAACGCCAAGTATATTCATGACGTTTACGAGCCTCTGGATCCGCCTTACCGCAAGGCAATTCCTATCGAGCACGTAGGCGACCGCATTGGAAAGCCATACATAGAGTTCGAGGCCAGCCGTCTTACTGGTGTCGTTGAGTGCAACCTTCCCGATGAGGCTCGTGCATTCAAGGACAACGACCCAATAACAGACAAGATTGGATTCAACGTGGCTGAGTTCCTCGTTGAGGACATGCACCGCGGCATCATACCAAGCACCTTCCTGCCTTTGCAGAGCGGTGTGGGCTCAACAGCCAACGCTATCCTCGGCGCATTGGGACAGGACAAGCATGTTCCCGACTTCAACGTTTATACCGAGGTGATTCAGGACTCAGTGGTTGAGATGCTTCTCAACGGTCGTGTGAAGGACGCTTCGGCATGCTCTCTCACCGTAAGCAACGAGTGTCTGATGCAGATCTACGACAACATGGACTACTGCAAGCAGCACCTCACACTGCGACAGAGCGAGATTTCCAACTCACCTGAAATTATCCGCCGACTCGGTGTCATCGCTATCAACACCGCTATTGAGGTTGACATCTTCGGAAACGCTAACTCGACACACATCAGCGGTATAAAGATGATGAACGGTATCGGTGGTTCGGGCGACTTCGAGCGCAACGCTTACATCAGCATCTTCACCTGTCCGTCAACGGCAAAGGGTGGCCTCATCTCTTCTATCGTGCCTTTCTGCTCACACCTCGACCACACCGAGCACGACGTGAACATCGTTGCCACAGAGCAGGGTGTTGCCGACCTGCGCGGAAAGAGTCCTATAGAGCGCGCACATGCTATCATTGAGAACTGCGCACATCCCGACTACAAGCAACTGCTTTGGGACTACCTGAAGATTGCAAAGATGGGACAGACACGTCACAACCTGCCTGCTGCATTCGCAATGCACGACACACTGGCACGCAAGGGCGACATGCGACTCACCGACTATGCAGAGTATGTGAAGTAACTCACACATTGTTTATATATAAAAGGACACGAGAAACCACTCCCCGTGTCCTTTTTTCGTGCCCAAAAACACCCTCAAAAAAACGTTTCGTAATTTCTTGACTTTCAATAAGGTACAAACCTCCTAACAATGTTATTAACTTTGTTGAACAAAGTTATTAAGATTGTTGAACAAAGTTAATAACTTTGTCTCGCCGTTTGATATCTATTGGAATGCAAGAGACGGCAAGTGGGAACCGGAGGGGTGGTTAAAGGGTTATCACTTTGCTTATTCTCATGCCTTCTGCCGATGCCGATGCGGCAGCAAAAACGGTGTAGCGGCCTGGCGCAACAACCCATTTGTGAAGGTCGGAGTTCCACGATGCAAGGTCGCTTCGGCTGAACCTCATCGTCAGAACCTGCTTTTCGCCAGGCTTCAGGGTCTTCGTCTTGGCGAACGCCCGCAGTTCCTTGACAGGCTTCTTCAGCCCATCCTCGGGGGCACTGACATAGACCTGCACCGTCTCCTTGCCGCTCTGCTTGCCCGTATTCTTGACAGTAAGGCTCACGATGACGCTCTCTCCGTCAATGCTCACCTTCATATTGCCATACGTGAACGTGGTATAACTCAAGCCATATCCGAAGGGATAGAGCGGTTTTATGGCTCTGGCATCGAAGTGACGGTAGCCCACATAGACGTCCTCTTGATAGTCCACAGTGGCAGGGTCGCCTCCCGTCTGCGGGAAGTTGTTTGCCGACGGATATTCATCATATCGCCTTGCTATTGTGAAAGGCAGTTTCCCAGAGGGACACACCTTGCCAGTGAGCACGTCGGCGATGGAGTTTCCCGCCTCCTGTCCTGGCAACCATGTGTGCAGGATGGCGTCTGGCATGCTGTGCCAGGAGGTCATATCCACCATGTTTCCCATGTTCAGTAGCACCACCACCTGTTTTCCGACGGCATGAAAAGCGTCGCATAAACGTTCGAGGTTAGTCTCTTCCGTGTCGCTCAGATAGTAGTCGCCCTTCGTGAGTTGGCGGTCGCCACCCTCACCCGCCATGCGCCCTATGGTGAGAATGCAAATGTCATTGTCGCGTGCCAGTCTTTCGGCCTGCGACTTGCCTATTTCTATTTCCTCAACCACGGGTATCGTCCAGAATATCTCCTCTGTCTTGGCTTTCTCGGCCTTGATGTATTCGAGATAGGTCTGCGCCTGCTGCTCATCTACAACAAACCCCGCAGCGCGCAGTCCGTCGTAGGTAGAGACCTTATACTTGCGGTTCACATATCCGCTTCCGCTGCCTCCTACGAGTATGTCGTATGAATCGACACCGAGCAGAGCCACCCTCGACTGTCTTAGAGGTAGCGCCCCGTTGTTCTCAAGCAGCACCATTCCCTCGGTGGCCGCCTTGCGCGTGATGTCAGCATGAGCCTTTAGGTCGGGCTTGTCACTATATTGATAGCGGTTGAACGTTGGCGACTGCACCAGCACGCGCAGGATGTTCTCTACGCACCAGTCGAGCTGGCTTTCAGCCAAAGTGCCGTTTTCCACACCCTCTATTATCTCGTTCATCTGCCGCTGGGTGCCAGGCATCAGCATGTCGTTGCCCGCCGCAATCTGTCGGGCACCGTTCTCCTCTGCCCACCAGTCGGTCATCACGAAGCCCTTGAATCCCCATTCGCCCCGAAGAACATCGGTCAGGAGCCAATGATTCTCGGAAGAGAGAATGCCGTTAATCTTATTATATGATGACATCACCGTCCAGGGCTGTCCTTCCCTTACTGCGATTTCGAAGCCCCGCAGGTAAATCTCCCTCAAGGCACGCTCGCTCACCCTAGCGTTCACGCCGTTGCGGAAGGTCTCCTGGTTGTTGGCAGCAAAGTGTTTCAGCGATGTGCCCACACCATTCGACTGGATTCCACGGATATATGCAGCCGCCATCTTGCCTGCAAGAACCGGATCCTCGCTGAAGTACTCGAAGTTGCGTCCGCAGAGCGGATTACGGTGGATGTTGATGGCTGGTGCGAGCAGGATGTCGGCGCCATACTCCTTAACCTCGTTGCCCATAGCCCGTGTGACACACTCCACAAGACTGGTGTCCCACGATGCTGCCAGCAGTCCTCCCGTGGGAAAAGCCGTGCAATAGTATTCCTTGCTGTCGTTGTCACGCTTTGGGTCGATGCGAAGTCCCGCAGGACCATCGGCAAGCACCATTGTGGTGATTCCCAGTCGCTCGATGGGCACCGCATCGCCAGCCGCTCCCTTGACACGCCCCTCAGAGAAAGCAGTCACTATCTGGTTGCCGCCATTATCCTTTTTCTTCTGCGAAGCCTCCATGTTCAGAGGGTCCTTCACCTCTCTCACCGGCATACCCGGCGCTGATGGTGGCGCATAGATGTCACCTCTATGCATGCCCACGACAAACTCAGCCTTCTCTTGAAGCGTCATCGCTCTTATAACTTCCTTTATGTTTACCTTCGACAACTGCGTCTGTGCTGTCGCAGACACGCCGATTGCCATTGCTGACAATAATATCTTTCCTTTCATATCGTTTTATTTTCCTATTATTTTTGAAACAAAGTCTTCCAGCATCAGCCGGGTGTCAATCTTCGTGAAGATACGGATAGGTCGTCCTTCTGGGTTTTCAACATAGGAACCCGTATCGTTCAGAAACGGTGTCTTGCGTATAACATATTCGCACGATGACGGATCGGCCTCCCATGGCGACTGCAACGCAGTGACCAATACCAATGGTGAGTCGCCAAGAATATATGTCTCGCCTAGTCCGCCATGCATCCGTTCGAACGGAATGGCGAGACGGTTCATAAGATAAGCACCTGTCTTCCCTGCGCTGCCGATGCGCCGCCAAAGTTCGGTATATCCGTAAAGTGCCTGCCGATAAGTGTCACGCGGTATCTGCCATAGGTTCAACGTGGAGTGATTGAACACCACTTGCGAGGCGACAGGGTCAATGCCTTGGTTATACTCACGCTGCTTCTGCAACTGGTTTCTGCAAAGGTCGGCATATTCCATGCCTCCTATCCACACCACCGCCGATATCCTCTCGGCTATTCGGGGATCCATAATATATGCACTGGCAATGTTCGTTAGCCCTGCACCGCACAACACATAGAGCGGGCGCGGGTCGTCACGCATGGCTTCGGCAATGATTACACGGGCACCTTCAGACGGCAACGGAGTGTTCACGTCGGCAAATTTCCCCTCGGCTCCAGCATAGACTGGCACGCTGTCGCAGCGCATAACGCGCAGCAAGTCTCTTGCAGACTGACAGGCGAAAGCCGCCGAACCTAGATTCCCGAAGAAGTCTTCATAATGATGACTGCCCACTATAGCCCTGATCTCTGCCGACGGCGAAAGAACCTGATGAACCAACTGGAACAGTCCGTCTGGGTCGCCCCCGAAGTCATTGTCCACGATAACCCGCATGCGAGATGTGCGCATTTCGTTTTGCGCCTGCATGTCAGAAACGGTCAGTAAGGCTATTGTCGCCATTAACAGCAATATGATTCTTCTCATCATTATTTTGTTATATTATATTCGAAGTTGTCGAACTGTACCTTGCCGTCGTTACCATAACAATAAAGTCCTATGCGGAAGCCTTTCCAATTGCCTTCGTGCATCTCAAAGGGCAATCCAATGGGCAGATAGTCCTTGCCGTCAAGACTATAATAGAATTGATGCTGGTTGTTCAGCACATTAAGCGAGATACGAATATAAACCATGGAAGGTTTCTTATCGATGACTATCTCACGTTTACCGTTATCTTCGAGGTAGATTCCATCCGAACAAACGCCAATGCCACGATACTCACGCCCTATGCAGAGCAGACCGGCATAGGTGCCTTCCTTGATATCGCCACAATACATTAGTGTACTGGCTTCACCTTGGTAGCCCATCGTTTTCTGTGTAAGCATGTTACGGGCGTTCTTCAAATCGGGAGAAGGCAATGCTTTGAGGGTTAACCAACCTTGTCGTTCTGTAAGGCTCCAATGCTCGTTGTCAGGATTATGGCACCACTGCCATTGCAAACCGAGTTGAGTGTTGCTGAAATCATCTGATGTTTGGGGCAACATTGACTTATTCTCCGTGTGAACATCAGGTTTCTTCCAGACGCTTACAGGTTCTCCTATACCATTGCCGTCAATGTCAACACCCATCAGTGGCCAGTCGTCCTTCCATCGAGCGGGCTGCAGATGTACAACACGGCCTAATGCTGGTGTTGACTGGAAATGATAGAACCACCACTCACCTTCTGGTGTGTCTACAAGCGCTCCCTGATGCGGGCCGTTCACTTGAGTAGACCCTTGTTCTAATACGATGCGCCTCTCGTAAGGACCATATATGTTCCTTGACCGAAGCACCGTCTGCCAACCGTAACCGACACCACCCTCGGGAATAATCAGATAATAATAACCGTTCCTTTTCAACCATTTCGTTCCCTCTGCCACAGGCCCTTGGTATACCGTAACTCCGTCGTCGAGCAGAGTCTTGCCATCAGCCGACATCTTGTGGACGATGATTGGTCCAGCGCCATGCTGGCTCCGCCCAAGGTATGCCTGTCCGTCATCATCGAACAGAGGACAAGGGTCTTCCCATTTCGGGACGGCTTTCACGCAGTGCAACGGTTCCCATGGTCCATGTGCATCAGTAGCCGATGACATAAACAGCCCTTCCTCGGGGGTGCAGAAATACACATAGAACCTTCCATTATGCCAACGGATGCTGGGTGCCCATGAACCACCACCATAGTGCTTGTTCTCATCCCACCCCGGCAAGTCAAATCGACTGTATATCTGGCTCACTATCTGCCAGTTTACCATATCATCAGATTCCAGCACCTGCATACCGATGAAATGGAAGTCGCTTGCCACCATATAGTATTTACTGCCCACCCGAATTACATCTGGGTCTGAGTAGTCTGCATTCAGTACAGGGTTCTTATATGTGCCGTTGTTTTGGTCGCCCCATTCAAGCAGAGTCTGTCCTTTGACACTCAACACCCAACACCAAACGGCCAACAGCCAAATAATAGTCTTTCTCATTTTTGGAAAACATCAGAATACTTGTGAATGAAATAGACTGGCGTGCAACTCCAAGCATGACAGGCGGAGTTTACGGGGAAGAAAGTGTAGGGGGAGATGAAATCATCCTTCGGGTCATAGGCTTCCCAGAAGGTATCGGCCCCCTTCTGAACCATACTTCCCCAATAGTCTATAAGGTACTGGCGTGCCTCCTGATTCATGTCGCAGAGCAACATGGCATCAATCAGATAATGGGTGGCGTATGGAGTTCCTGGCATCAGCACACCGTCGGTCTGCAATGCCGTGCGGATGGCATGTGCACCTTCCTTCTTCGACAGCACACCTGCCTTGATGAGCCATGTCTGTGAGAGGATGCTCACCTGCCTGTCAACACCGCTCTCCATTACACCGCGCTTCTGGTTGTACATGTATTTGCGAGCCGCTTGGCTCATTTTCTTTATTATTGCAGGATAGTCAGCCACCTCCTTCTCACGTCCTATCATCTTTGCCAGTTCGTATGTCTGCTGGAGAGCGAAGATTGTGGCTCCTTGCATCGGAGTGTTCACATCAAGCCCGTCGCGCCAGTCAAAGAACAGCCATACACCTGGGCGACGGCTCTGGTCGAATAGTCCCTCGTCGTTCACGTAGGTCAGCGCATCTTCTGTCTGACGTTTGGCCACTTTCCAAAGGTCGTTGGCCGTCTCCATGTCATTGGTGTCCTTAAGATACTCCAAGAGGGTTGAATTCCAGAGCAGACAATAGGTCAGGCAATAGGAACCATACTGCGGATGAGGCTCTGGCTCCTCGAAACAATTGGAGATGAGTATTCCGTCCTCAGCAGCGAGTCCCGCAAAGAGATATAGACAATGCTTGGTCAGTTCATTGTTCTTAAACGAATGGCGATTGGCCAGCGATTCGAGATACATGTCGCCAATCCACAGACGACGGTCACGCTTGGGGCCATCCTCATATACCGTCTGCATGCACTCACGCAGAGTCTCCACACCAACATTGTTAATATTACGCACGATATCAGGACAAGTGGGCCTCAACGTTGTCAGCACTTCACCCGCCGAGGATTGCGCCCTAAACTCCACGTCGTCAATAGCGAAGTCGAAGTCCTGAGAAGAACCCATCAGTTCTATCTTGAGGTATCGCGCCGCCATGCGCCGCGGTATTTCTATCCACTGGTCCACCTGAGTCACCGTCACAATCTCATCCTGCATCCATGCCCGGCTCAACCATCCCTTCCAAGGGTCCAAAGGCGTGTTCAACTCAGCAGGCAACTCACCGAAGAAGAACTTTAATCTGATCGGTGCATCCTGACAGCCACGCAGTGTCTTGGTATGGAACTTGAAATAACCCACCATGTGGCGACCGAAGTCGAGGGTAATCTCCTCAACGTCCTTGAAGTTCTTACCGTAGAGTTCTGTTTGAGGGTCTCCTGACTGCTCATAACGCCATCCCTGAAAGGCATTGTCATCCTTCACCGCTTTCACTGTCAGCAAAGGTTTCAACGTCTGGTACTTCAGCACAGGTCTTGTCGCCTCCGCAATCTTCATCCATCGCGCGCGATCATTCTTATAAACGTCATCAGCATAGACGCTGGCGAAAGACAGCGAAAAAACAAACACACATAATAATAGTTGTCTCATAGTTATAAGCAGTTAAGAAATAGTGTTATATTAAGGTGGATTTCATCCGACCGCAAATATAAGAAAAAAAACAGAAACTACAAAACAAAAAACTTTCTTTTAACACAGAGTCAAGCTATTTACAGCTCCTATTCTACACCCTCAAAAAGGCCTTTTGTAACCAGTTAGTTTTCAATAGCATACAAAACGCTTAACAATGTTATTAACTTTGTTCAACAATCTTAATAACTTTGTTCAACAAAGTTAATAACATTGTTCCGTCATTTGGCATCAGTTGCAGAATGATTGCTATACAATCGCTCCACTACAACATACAAATCTATTGTGGAAGCCACACGTGATGACTCCCCATTAATCTGTATGACGTGTAATATGTTATGTCCTCGATTACCATAACATGTCTTTTGCTTGATACTTTACCTATACAAAAGATAGAAATAAGCAACTCCTGGATATAATATCCGCATACCTTTACGGAATCTATCGACGGTTTTTGCGCATGCAGAGCTAGGGAAAACAAAGCGAGCATAGCGATAAATAAGCACTTCCTTTTCATGAGTTTCTCATTAGATTCAATTCTTGTTTTCGCCACAAAGATATATAATTAATATGGAAATGACAAAGGCGTGAGTGTTTTATTACCACATTTTTTGTATCTTTGCATGGTAAAAGGAATATCGCTATGGGAAAAACAACGATTGGCATTGACGCAGGCATCAGCACGACAAAGATTGTTGGACTGAAGGACGGCAACGTGATATCACCCGTAAGGACGAAAGTCTCCGACCGTGCATCACTGCAAGCAGCCCTCGGCAAATACCTTCAAGACAACGGCATCGCGCCTGATGAGGTGGAGAAGGTGATGATGACTGGCGTGGGAAGCCGTCTCGTCAACGATGAGTTATTCGGACTACCGGTGCATAAGGTGGAGGAGTTTGTCGCCAATGCCATGGGGGCCCGCTTTATCAGCAACGAAGACCACATGATGGTAGTAAGCATGGGCACGGGTACTTCGTTCGTCAGGTGCGATGGCGACGATATCAGTCATGCCGGTGGAATAGGCATGGGTGGCGGTACTTTGCAAGGACTTTCCCAACTGTTGCTCAACACCGATGACGTGGCACGTGTGGTGCAGATGGCTGAGACAGGCTCTCTCGGTCAGGTGAACCTCCTGATAGGCGACATCAGCGACAAACCACTACCCGACCTTCCCATGGATGCAACGGCATCGTTGTTCGGAAACGTGCACGACACTGCGACACCCAACGACATCGCGAGTGGACTGATATGTATGGTGGTGCAGACCATTGGCTCTGCCACCGTACTTGCAACCCAAGGTTGTGGGTTAGGAAAGGCTGTGATGATAGGCACCCTGACCCGGTTGCCTCAGTGCCGAACCATCTTTAAAGAGATGGAAAAACTCTATGGCATACGCTTCATAATACCAGAATATGCCGAGTATTGCACTGCTATAGGAGCAGTTGTCAGTAAGGGTTGAGCGGTTTCTTCGTTAGTAATTAGTTGGAAAACTTAGGGTTATCATTTCACTATAACAAAAGGACGATATGCTTCGGAATATATTATTAGTAGCCCTTGGCGGAGCAATAGGCTCGGTTTGTCGCTACTTCCTTTCATTTATGAACACCTCGTTTCCATGGGGAACGTTCGTAGTCAACATCCTTGGTTCTCTGCTCATCGGACTGTTGGTCGGCTTGGTAAGCAAGGGCGCACTTTCATCAGAAATGAAACTGCTGCTGGTAACAGGCTTCTGTGGAGGTTTTACCACCTTCAGCACCTTCGCTAATGAGTCGTTTGGCATGATGAAAGCAGGTGATGTTCTCCTTATGGCACTATATGTTGGTGCAAGCATCGTGATCGGCATATTGGCGGTATGGCTAGGTATGAATATAAGTAATCATTAAAAGAGGTACAGCACCGCCATCAATACCGTACTATACATGAGAAAAACGTGAGAGATAGAAAAGAATTTCACGAATTATACGAATAAGTTTTTATTGCTTATCTGCAACATGAGAATTCGTATAATTCGTGAAATACGTAGTAATGTATATTAGTTCTCTGCAAACGCGGCAGCCTCAGCGGCTGCGATGATTTCCTCGCGCGTCATTTCGGCCTTACTCATCGTGATGTCTGAAAGGTCGAACTCGTCACTGTCTTGCTGCGCTGCCGGCTGCTGGTTTCTGTTGTTCTTCTTCTCGTTCACAGGAAGCGAGTCCTTATAAGCACTTGCATTGGTGTTCGCGTTTTCACCGTTGTCCTGCGTCGAGACGATGAACTCCTGCTTAGCCTCCTGCTCTGGCACTCCCACTGGCTGCTCCTCCATCTTTGTTCGCGCCGACTTGGCAGCGAAGATAGCGTCGATGAACCGTGGTTGTTTGCGCAGGCGACTCAGTGTCAGGCGGCTTGCCTGCTGCTGACTCTCCTTCTTCGAATATCCTATTGCTGAGTCACCCTCTACTCCCTCGAGCACTATCTTATAGCAGAACGTAGGGTTTCCGTCCTTGTCAGTATCGCTTTTCACCAACTGGAATTCGAGTTTCACCTTGTTCTTCTGACTCCATTCTATCAGTTTCGACTTGAAGTTGACTTCCTTATAAGCCACCTTGTCGATATTAATGAGTTGCGCCAATATGCGCTTCTCCATGAAACGCATGCAGGCGTCGTAGCCTCTGTCCAGATAGATAGCGCCCACAAGAGCCTCGAAAGCATTGCCACCCATATAGTTGTTGTGGCTCGTATTGGTGCGTGAGGACTGTATCAAACGATTGATTCCCATCTCCTCTGCAAGGCGGTTGAGTGTCTCTCGCTGCACAATCTTGGAGCGGGTATTGGTGAGAAATCCCTCGCGCTTTCCCTTAAAGTGATTGAAAACGATGTGACCCACCACTGAGTCGAGCACCGCATCGCCGAGAAACTCCAGTCGCTCGTTGTTCACGGGGCGCCCTTTCTCGTTACGGCTGCGCAGGCTCTTGTGCATCAGTGCCGTCTTATAGTATTCTATGTTGTGAGGATAGAATCCGAAGATGTCATAAAGAGCCGAAAAAAGCTCCTTCTCCTTGCGGAAAGGGAGCTTTATTCTGTCAATCAGATTATTCAGCATACTTCTTGAAAACAACACATGCGTTATGACCGCCGAAACCGAAAGTGTTGCTCATTGCGGCACGAACCTCGCGCTTCTGAGCCTTGTTGAACGTGAAGTTCAGGTTATAGTCGATTTCCTCGTCCTTATCGTCCTCATCATGGTTGATGGTAGGAGGCACGATGTCGTTCTTCACTGAGAGTACTGCCACCATTGCTTCCACAGCACCTGCTGCACCGAGGAGGTGACCAGTCATTGACTTTGTGGAACTGATGTTCAGTTTGTATGCTGCTTCGCCGAACACTTCCTTGATAGCCTTAGCCTCAGAGATGTCGCCCACATGTGTCGATGTGCCGTGCACGTTGATGTAGTCGATGTCCTCTGGCTTGAGGTTAGCGTCCTCGAGTGCTGCCTCCATAACGAGTTTAGCACCGAGTCCTTCAGGATGTGAGGCAGTGATGTGATAAGCGTCGCCGCTCATTCCCTCGCCTACCATCTCGGCATATATCTTCGCACCACGAGCCTTGGCATGCTCCAGTTCCTCGAGAATGAGGCATCCTGCGCCCTCAGCCATTATGAAACCGTCGCGACTTGCGCTGAACGGACGGCTGGCACGCTCTGGTTCGTCGTTGCGTGTTGAAAGTGCATGCATTGCATTGAATCCTCCCACTCCACACTCGCATACAGCAGCCTCGGCACCACCTGCCACAATTGCATTAGCCTTGCCCAAACGGATAAGGTTGAAGGCATCGGCAAGAGCATTGCTTGAAGAGGCGCAAGCGCTGGTTGTCGCGTAGTTTGGTCCGTGGAATCCGAATTTAATAGAAATATGACCTGCTGCAATATCGCTGATCATCTTCGGAATGAAGAATGGGCTGAACTTCGGTCCGTTCTCGATATTCTGTCCGTAGTAAATCACTTCGTCCTGGAATGTCTTGATACCGCCGATGCCAACACCGAACACCACTCCTATTCTATTCTTATCGACTTTCTCCAAGTCCATGCCGCTGTCTTCCACTGCCTGGATGGCACTGGCAAGCGCGAACTGCGAGTAACGGTCTATTTTGCGTGCTTCCTTGCGGTCGATATATTGGGTTACATCGAATCCTTTTACTTCACAAGCAAACTGTGTCTTGAACTTAGAGGGGTCGAAATTCGTGATAGGTGCTGCGCCGCTCTTTCCTGCGAGGAGGTTATTCCATGTCTCCTCAGGGTTAAGACCAACAGGTGTTACGGCACCCATTCCTGTCACTACTACTCTTTTTAACTCCATCTATTAAAAAAAATAATTGATAATGAATAATTGACAACTGACAATTTCGCTGTCATAAGGACAACAAACGAATCATCAATTGTCAATTATCGATTATCAATTTGTTTGAAAAATATTATTTCTGATTGTCCTCAATGTACTTGATGGCATCGCCTACAGTACCGATTTTCTCTGCCTGATCGTCTGGAATAGAGATATTGAACTCCTTCTCAAACTCCATAATCAACTCTACAGTGTCCAGAGAGTCTGCACCAAGGTCGTTTGTGAAGCTTGCTTCTGGCTTTACTTCTTCTTCATTAACACCGAGTTTCTCAACGATGATGTCCTTTACTTTAGATTCAATTTCTGACATAATTGTAAAATTTAAAATGTTAATAATATTCTCTAATATCTAAAAATCGGGTGCAAAGGAACAAATTTTTATTTAAGTGTGCAAATAATTTACTGAAAAAAACACTCTCCGTTGCACAAACCACCCCTAAGTGTGCAATTATTTTATGTTTTTTTCAAAAAACTTTGCCGTTTGAAAATAAATATATATATTTGCATCAAATCTAAAAACACATCAAAAATGTCATTTACACTACTCTGTAATAAGATTTTCAACAAGGCAATAAACGATTACCATGTTACCGACAATGTTGATACTCCCATCAACAACCCGTTCGACCGCGACTCAATAGAGAACAGACTCTATCTGAAATGCTGGATAGACACCGTGCAGTGGCATTACGAGGACATCATACGTGACCCGCACATCGACCCGATAGAGGCACTACAACTAAAGAGGCGAATAGACAGGAGCAACCAGGACCGCACCGACCTTGTGGAACAGATAGATAGTTTTTTCCGTCAGAAATACTGCGACGTGAGTCCATTACCCGATGCAAGGCTCAATACCGAGAGTCCTGCATGGGCTATCGACAGGCTCAGCATTCTCGCACTGAAAATCTATCACATGAAGGAACAGGCGGAACGCAGTGACGCTTCGGAGGAGCACAAGGCACGCTGCGCACAAAAACTGGCAGTATTGGAAGAGCAGCAGGTGGACCTCTCTACTGCCATTGACCAACTTCTTGATGACATTGAGGCAGGAAAGATTTACATGAAGGTCTATCGCCAGATGAAGATGTATAACGATCCCGCCACCAATCCCGTGCTTTACGGAAAGAAAAAAGACTGATGAAGACGGAACACCTGCTGATAATCCGATTCTCTGCTCTCGGTGATGTGGCAATGACCGTGCCTATTGTTAGTTCTCTGGCACGGCAATATCCTGATTTGCGCATCACCGTTCTCAGCCGTTCCTTCATGCGACCGCTTTTTGAGGACATTGCGCCTAACGTGGGATTCATGGGAGCCGACCTGAAGAAAGAGTATCATGGGATTAGAGGCCTAAATGCACTCTACCGCCGGTTGGTGGCAAAGAACTTCACCGCCGTGGCTGACCTTCACAACGTTCTTCGCTCCAGTTATCTGCGCATGAGGTTCAACGTGGCGCGCTATCGGGTGGAACACATCGACAAGAACCGTAAGGGAAGGCGCACCCTGACCAAGAAAGAAGGAAAACAACTTGTGCGCCAGCAGTCGTCGTTCGAGAAATATGCCGACGTACTGGCACGTCTCGGATACCCCATAAAAATGGATTTCGTATCTATATTCCCGCCCGAGGGAGGTCCGATGGGCGAGATAGTGGATGCCATCGGTGAGAAGAAAGGCTTCCAACAGTGGATTGGTGTGGCTCCCTTTGCAGCACATAATGGCAAGATATACCCACAGGAAAAGACTCTCGAGGTAATTAAGCAACTGCTGGTGAAGCATCCCTCGGCGCGGATATTCCTCTTCGGGGGCGGTGACAACGAACTGGCAGTGATGAAGAAATGGGCTGCCGAGGTGACACAATGCACCGTGGTACCAGAGAAATTGAAGGGTTTTCGCAACGAACTGATACTGATGAGTCACCTGGACGTGATGCTCTCGATGGACAGTGCCAACATGCACCTGGCATCACTCGTGGCTACTCCGGTGGTAAGCATCTGGGGCGCGACGCATCCCTTTGCCGGATTCGCTGGATGGAATCAGGCAGAGGAGAACATCATACAGTTGGATATGCCATGCCGCCCATGCAGCATCTATGGCAATCGCCCGTGTCTTCGTGGCGACTATGCATGCCTCAACGACATCGCTCCAGAGCGCATAGTTGACCGTATCGAGGAAACGCTGGAGAAAAACCACCGAGCCTGAGAGGTCTGTTGGACCACAACCAATACAAGCCAGCAAACTCACTAACCAAGAATGACAAGAGACATCTTTTGCAAATGTGTGGAAGACTATGCCGAAACCATAGAAAAGATTAAGGATTCGGCACATCAGTTGCATGCCAGCGTCAATCAGCATTACGATGGTACGCTGCCTTACGGCTATCATCTTGACATGGTCGTTGACTCTTTATATAAATATGGTGACGAGGTGTGTGCTTGTCGCGAGGATATCCTGCCACTATTCTTTGGCGCTTATTACCACGATAGCATCGAAGACGCACGGCTTACTTACAACGATGTCACCGTCAAGGCACGGCAGTTCATGGACGAGGAACAGGCTTACATGGCTGCTGAGATTGTATATGCGCTGACCAACGACAAGGGTCGCACGCGCGCGCAACGCGCGGGCGATAATTATTATAAAGGAATACGCGAGACACCTTACGCACCTTTCGTGAAACTTGCCGACCGACTTGCCAACATCACCTACTCTTGCAGAGGCAGTAACAACGCGAACAATCACATGAAAGAAGTGTATAGAGAAGAACTGCCACATTTCCTTGAGGCGATTAACCGGTCGCCTGACACAGACATTTCCGACTCTCGTTTCCTTCTTCCGCAAAGGATGATAGACCGTATAGAAGAAGAGATAAACTGCACTACACGATATGAAGAATAAGATATTAAGCATTATTTCCGTTCTCTTGTTCGCCCTGCCACTGTCGGCACAGGTGCAGCAAGGCTATGTAAAGACTCTGGGACGCCCGGGCGCGTCAGGAAAACCTCTGCAAGGCGTGACAATAAGGGTGAGGGGTGTGATGAATGCCCTCATCAGTGATGCCAACGGAAGTTTCAAGATACAGGCTATAGGGAAAAAAGACGGTGACGCACTGATAATAAACAGTATAAACAAGAACGGATACGAACTGAAAGACAAGGAAATAGTGGGGCGCAGCCTGGTGTTCTCCTCACGCGTGCCAATACAGTTGGTGATGGTTTCCTCATCGCAACTGGCAGCCGACAAGAAACGCATTGAAGACAATGCCTACAAGGTGGCGGAGAACAATTACAAGAAAAAGGTGGCTGAACTGGAAAAGCAGAAGAAGCAGAAAGAACTCTCCGCAAAGGACTATGAGACTCAGTTGCAGGAATTGGAGGCACGTTACGAGAACTATATGGCTCTCGTGGGTGACATGGCTGAGCGCTATGCTCTCACCGACTATGACGAACTCGACTCCATAGACATACAAATCAACGAGTGTATTGAAAATGGAGAACTCGACAAAGCCGACTCGCTGATTCACTCGGTGTTCGACCCTACCACAGTCCTGCAACGCAACCAAGAGGCCAAGGCAGAGATAGCAGAGCGCATGAGGATAGCCCAGGAGGCGATAGACAAGGCTCTTGCTGACAAGCAACAACTGGAACAGAACCTTGAATATGCCACAAGACTCGCTCAGAACTGCGAGAGTCTGGCAGCCGACTATCTGCAACAGGGAATGACAGAGAAGGCACGGGAGAACTATACCCATGCCCTTGAACTGATACGGCTGATCAGTGGCGAGGACAGTGACGATGCCAAACGCCTGGAGTCTATCATCTCGTCTATTCCGAAATAGTGAGGTCGTCGATGCAACTAAACAACAATGAACAGAAGTATTTTTACCACCCTTGCCATATTTTCCATTCTCTTTCTTCTTGCATCTTGCGAAAAGAAGAAAGAGGAGGTGACACCTGAGACCTTCACAACAGAAATACTACTGAAAACCACACCGGTCAAGAACCAGGGCAAGAGTTCACTATGCTGGGCATATGCCATGCTTGCAACGATAGAGACCGAGCATATAATGAGAGGCGACTCGGTGAACCTGAGCGTCACCTTCCTTGCGCGTCATCTGCTTGAGGACCAACTGGAAAGTACTTACCTGTCCCATCACCCTACATCCAACACCTATCACCCAACGCCCATCACCACCCGTGGAATGTCGGGCGACGCCCTATGGCTGATGGAAAACTACGGTGCTATGCCTTATGACACATGGCACGACAATGCCGACTATAACCTGCTTTGTCGCAAACTGCAAATCATGGTAAACGAGGCGGCGGTGCATAAGACAGGATTGGGGAAACTTATCGACGATGCCGAGCCACTGATGAACCAGCAAATGGGACCAAAGAAAGGCAGTGTCTATATGCTCGGAGCAGAATATACTCCTCTTGAATTCGCCCACAGTCTCTTCCGACATGGTGAATATGAGGCTCTTACAAGTTTCACGCATCATCCTTATAATAAGCGTATGATTCTTGAAGTACCCGACAACCGCTATGGCAATGCAATGCTCAACGTGCCACTTGATACTCTTCAGGCTCGCATCGTCAACGCACTGCGACAAGGACATCCCGTATGCTGGGAGGGAGACACCAGCAATCCAGGCTTCTCATTCAGCAAAGGAACTGCTGTTTGCGACAACTCTTCAGCAAAGGTGGATGCCGAAACGCGCCAGAAGGCATTCGAGACACGACGCACCACCGACAATCACTGCATGGCCATCGTGGGACTGGCACGCGACAAGAATGGTTCGCTCTATTTCATCTGTAAGAACTCATGGGGCACGTCTAACCCATATCATGGTTTCATGTATATGAGTGAAGACTATCTTCGAATGAACACTTTAGCCGTTTGGTTCTCTCTCCAAGAACCAAATTTATAGGCAATTACGTACTTTTTCTTGTTGTTTGCGACAATTATTGAGAGCATTTCTCTATTTTGTCGCAAATAATGTCGTTTGTCGCAACAAACACAACAGAAATAAATCACTTTTTTAGGAACATGAGTATAAACACTATTACCTTTGCATCAGAAACAAAAAAAACAACATAACAATAAAACGGAAAATGAAAAAGATAATAGTTGCATTTGTCATGATTCTTCAAGTTGCAGTATCACTCGACTTGCTGACAGCAGACTTCGCAAAGGACAACGAGTCTAACGATGCAGAGATCGCTGCTTCGTCATGCAACACAAACAACTATATCGAAGTTTCCGACATGAACGAACTCGAGACATACATGTTTACAGAATAGATATATATAATCTATACTATGATTACACGTAAAGGTTAATATTTATAGGGTTATTAGTTACAAAAAGGTCATTATTACGAGTAGTAGAAAGACTAAATGCTTAGTATTTCTGACACAGAGGTCGGTTTAACCTGAGTTAAGGCACAACGACCGAGTCGCCGAGACTTCCAGTTTTTTAGGAAGTCTCGGCGAACTGTTTTACCATATTATATCTCTGGGAATACCGTCGCTGCGACAGATATAAACCCTTTTTGTCCGTTTTGTCGCGATAGGCAACGGATGTCGCAACAAGTATTGTCAAAAGGACGGAGAAAAGTTGGAACACCTCCGGAATCGTCATATATTTGCAGATGTAGAAACGGAATAATAACAATTTAAAAACAACAACATTATGAAAACAACAGAGAGTATATCATTCGTGAAGAGAATCAGTAACATGATGAAAAAAATCGGTGAGTGTTACGACGTCATCGGAAAGTACACCAACCAGTCATTGTATGTCGATAGGTTCTTCTTCTTTTAGGGAAAGAACGTAACTTACTGATTTTTTCAGTTTTACCTTGTGGTTTTATCGAATAAAATGTCTATCTTTGGAGGCGAATCATTACTATCTTTAATTCTTTCGACTGGATTATGAGTAAAATGCTTAAACGTACCCTGAAGTGGACAGCGGGAGTCCTTATCACCTTAGTGGCGATTGTCGGCATTGGCACGTTGCTGCTCAATACCAATTATGTGCAGCAACGGCTGCTTAAACGCGCAACGGCGATTCTTTCTGAGCGTCTCGGCACCAATGTCAAGGCAGACAGTGTGAGCGTCAATCTCTTTGTTCCCTCAGTGTCACTCTACGGACTGAGCATCGATGACCAAGAAGGACGTCCGATGCTTAAGATGGGAGAGGCTGATGCCCGACTGACAATAAACAGTCTGTGGGCAAGGGATATCACCGTGGAACGACTGGAGGCTAACAGACTGGAGGCATTGCTCATCAAGGCGCACAGCGACTCGGCAGCAAACTATCAGTTTCTCCTCGACTCACTGGCAAAGAAACCTAACGAAGGGAAGAATAAAAAAAAGAAATCGAAGAAACTATCCGTCGACCTTCAACACTTTATAGTGGACCATGCCCAAATCATTTACCAGTTAGAAGAAAAGAAGACCTCCGGCTCTGTTGCTCTCCTCGACGTGGAACAGGAGGGCGAAGGCTATGCGGTAAAGATAGACTCTCTCCACTTTACAACCAATAACAACCTTCCACGGAAGAATGCCAACAGACCGAATAAAGGGTGGTTTGACGCAGGACATCTGGACATTACGGCATCGCTTCGATGCACAATAAACATTGCGAAGTCTGACACCCTTGCCTTCTCGGTCACCAAAGCCACCATTAGCGACCGCAAGACAGGAATCGATATCAAGGACTTGCGTCTCAAGGCAACATCCAACATGAAGAAGTTCTGGTTTAAGGATATCGCTCTGACACAGGGTTCCACCACTTTGAACATCCCTTACGCTACCTTCATCAAACAACCTTCACCAAATAATAAATTCTATTTTGAGACAGGCGTTGTCAGGGGAAGCGTCATATTGCGAGACATAGCACGTCCCTTTGCACCGGTATTACAGAACTTCACGCTGCCACTCATGCTGAATGTACAGGTCAGTGGTACTCAGGACATGCTGAAGTTCAGCAATGTTAGGGTAAACACTGCCGACAAACATCTCACCATCGCAGCAAACGGACAAATAAACCACCTACGTGAGAAGGGTAACCTGACGGTGTCGTTCGACGTGAACAGCATGAAGATAAAACCAGGAACAGCAGAAAAAATCATCAAGTTGTTCCCCGTGAAGCGCCTTATGATGAAACAGTTGAACCTCCTGGGCGACATTACATATAAAGGTCATTTCGACGTGGTAGGTCACAGCGAGTCGTTCCGTGGACTACTCTCCACAAACTGCGGACCGCTGAACTTCAACTTTACCATTGACAACAGCAACCAGTGGATTAATGGAACCTTGGGAAGCAAGGCTTTCCGCTTGGGACACGTCATGGAATTAAAAGACCTGGGTGATGTCAGTTGTCATGCCGACTTCAAGGTAGATATCTCGAAACCACGAACGGCAAAGATGAGACAGGAGAAAGGCGGCAAACTGCCCATCGGTACCGTCACCGCCACCATTGACGACTGCAGTTACAAGAAGACTCACGTGCGCAACCTCGATGCCTCCATCCAGTGTGACGGTGCGGTGGCAGAGGGTGATATAACACAACGTGGCAAGCGACGCGACCTCTACTGTCACTTTGCCTACACTGAGACACAGGACGCAAGCAAACTGAAGATTTCTGATCCAGGAATACGTTTCCACAAGAAAAATGACTCTTTAGATACAAAGAATTCGTCAAAGAACACCAAACAAGACGAAACAGACGGGACAAAACAAAAGAAGGACAAAAACTTGCTCAAGAGATTGTTCAAGAAGAAAGACAAGGAATAAAACTATATGACAATGAAAGATTATTGGAAAATAGTTGCTATCAGCATAATGTGTGGGGCATGTGCCACAACACGACAACCGGGCAACAGCAAAACCGATGATACAAGCCAGTTCGTGAACATCACAGACGTCGTGCCCGATGCAATACTTGAGATAAGATACCACGGTACTTACAACTTCGTGGGACAGCGCATCGACGGTTATCAGCAACCGACGGCTTTGCTCACCAAGCAGGCAGCAAAAGCATTGAAGGCAGTAAGCGACGACGTTAAGGAGCAGGGCTACAGACTGAAGATTTATGATGCATACCGTCCTCAGAAAGGTGTCGACCACTTCGTGCGCTGGTCGAAAGACATCCCCGACACTCTGATGAAGACATATTTCTATCCCGATCTTGACAAGAGTGTGCTCTTCGCCCAAGAATACATCATGGAGAAAAGCGGCCACACACGAGGCTCAACCGTTGACCTTACCCTATTCGACATGAAAACAGAGAAAGAACTGGACATGGGAGGCACCTTCGACTGGTTCGGACCGGAGAGCCATCCAGACTTCTGTGGAAATCCCGAAACAGGCGAATACACTGGCGACAACCACAAAAGTCCTACTGGACGTAGCATAACAGCAGAGCAGTTCCGCAACCGCATGATACTCAGAGCTGCTATGTTGCGCCATGGTTTCAAGCCTCTCGACTCAGAGTGGTGGCACTTCACTCTGCGCGAAGAACCGTTCCCCGACACTTATTTCACTTTCCCCGTGAAGCAACTGAAATAGTATTGTGAACTGAGAGGAAAACACTTCAATCTTTTGGTTCTAACGGAAAAATAGACTATCTTTGCAAACATAATCAGCGTTATCGTATAACAGATCATACAATGGTTGATATCAGTTTGGAACTTCCAGATGGCTTTCTTGAAGAGGAAGAACGTGAGGGATATGTTGTACCGTCAAAGATGAAAGAGGTGTGGGCTATCCAAATGGATTTGCTCACACAACTTATCAATGTATGCCAACAGAACAACATAAAGATGTGGGTAGATGGTGGCACACTCTTGGGGGCCGTTCGCCATCACGGTTATATTCCTTGGGACGATGACATTGACGTAATAATGCTGCGCGAGGAGTATGACAAACTGATGGAAATAGGCAAAGATGCTTTCACGGCGCCTTATTTCTTTCAAAGTGCATACACTGACTCAGGCTATTCTCTCGGTCATGCACAGTTGCGTAACAGTCAGACAGCAGCAATACGCCCGGCAGACTCTTTCAAGTTATACAACCAAGGCATCTTCATTGACATTTTCGTATTAGATGCCGTTCCCGAAGACGAATCACTAAGGCTATCTACTGTCAAGGAAAGCAATCGCATCTGGCGATTCTTGAAGGCCCGGGACACTAACATTCTGTACTCTGGAAGACTAACACTTATAGGTAGGAAAGTGAAAGCACGCCATGCAGTGAAGAAATATGGATGGGCGAATCTCTATCGCAAGGGTGAGGACTTGCTGCGCAACGTCTCAATTGACGACTGCCGCTATGTCGCTTACCGTTCCTATTTCGGCGACCGTTTCTTGTACGACAAGCACATTTTTGACGATACTATATGGATTGATTTTGAACATATAAAGGTTCCTGTTCCAAAGAGATACCATGAGTTTTTGGTTGTGCATTACGGCAGCGACTATATGACGCCGCATCACGACTACACCAACCACGGTGAACTCGTTTTTGACACCTCGCGCAGTTATAAGGAGGTTCTTCCTGAGGTGAGAAAAGCATATAAGCAATCTTTGCTTAAACGCCTGAGGAAAAAAATCTTCAAGTGATATATGACGGTATCAATAGCACCCAAGACGCTCATTGATACCGTCTTTGTATGCTGCCCACAGGTTGCCGATGTCCTTCCAACCGTAACCTTTTCTACTAATGGTGAGCCATAGGGCGGTGGCAAGATAACCTGCCAGACTGGTTAGCGTACGAATATAACGCACACCGAACGTTGTTCCGTAATGATGGTTGAAGTAAGCGGAGTTGCGCACCTGGTAACGCCGCTTCCATTTCTTCTTCTGTTGCTTCTCTGTCCATGTGTCGTTTGAGAAGAACTTCTCCTTTTGCATTATGGCATCAGGCACATACACCACACGGAAACCTGCCTTCACAGCACGCAGGCTATAGTCGGTGTCATCATAGAATATGAACAGGTCCTTATTGGGAAAACCTATGCTTTCTACTACCTTGCGACGGATAAGCGGACCCTCAAATACCATTCCCTCGATATCCAACGGCTCATTCACCTCTGGTGTCAACCGCTTCTGGTGCATCGAACTGAATGTATGGGTAGTGTCTATTTCCTGACATTCATTGACAAAGATCTCACCTGCCTGTATTCGTCTAGGACAGAGAATTCCCACAGACGGGTCTTCCGCTTGCTTTAACAGTTGTGACAAGCATGTCGGTTCTGGAAAAACATCATCGTCCATGCACCATATCCAGTCGGCCCCCTGCTCATAGGCATACTTGATGCCTGTGTAAAAGCCACCCGAACCACCCACATTGGCCTGGGTAATGGTTTCTATTCCTGTCTGCTCGGTAAGCCACTGCTCAGTGCCATCAGTAGAGCCATTGTTAACAACTACGATAGATGTCAACATTGGTATTTCTTTCAGGCTCAGAATCACTTTCTTCAGTAGTTCTTTCCTGTTATAAGTGACGACAACAGCAGTAATCTTCATATTAAATACTTAAGGCCTTGTTTACAGCGTTCTTCAGGAATTCTCCATTCTTGAGTCGCATGCTCAGTTCCTGTACGTTATGGCGCATTTGCTCAATGTCCTCCTGCTTCAGCCGTGGCAGTAATTCCTTCAACTGATCGATAGAATCAATACAGATGCCCACTCCCTCCTTATCTATTATAGGAGCCACGGCAGCCTGTCTCCATATTATAATGGGCAAACCGGCACGCAGGTAGAACGACACCTTATGAGGAGAATTAAAGCGCAGATATTCCCCGAAGTTTCCGGTGCAACTGTCTGTGCTGTCTCCATCCCACACGAGTCCGAAGTCAGCATCCACACCACGAATGAACTCATCGGCAGGCATGAAGTCATGGTAGGTTATCTGCGGGTTATCTTGTATCTGGGGCAGTCCGCTACGGTTGCCATAGACATGGAACTCATAGGGCAGTGTGGATTCTGCCATCTTCAACATAAACGAGTTCTTGCGCATCGACAAAGCTCCGGCATACACGATTCTAGGAGATTGGGGGATTGGGCGTTTGGTCGTTTGGGAGGCAGGGAGGGGGCTTTGGGTGGCGGAACGATAGTCGAAGAGACCCAGCGCACCCATCGGATTCTCGTAACCATGGTCTGCAAGCCACTGCTGCATCACCTCATTGGAAGCGATGACATAGTCGGCATTCATCAGTCGTTTTATCTCTTTCTTTACGGTCAGTTTCTTGCGACGAAAAGAACCAAGGTCGTGAATAAGCGCAATCGTCTTTGCCTTACGCCAACGTGCTACATGACATATAAAAGAGAAGTATTTCTTGTGAGGATACTGTAAGACGATGCGGTCTCCCTTGCGAACAGAAAACATATACTTTACGATTCCTGCCAAATCGACGAAAAAGGCAATCACCTTATTGTGATGATAAGTACGCTTGTTGGCAAGATTCACTGCACCCATTAGCGACAGGGTATCCTCATTGTCGGTCTTGGCCTTGTTTCCAGAACCGTCAGTATTAGGATAATTCTTCGAAAGATAACAAAGTCTGCTCATTATTTCTTGTTTACGGCTTACAGTTTACGGCTTATTGTCTTCTTTTACAATCCCTCCCCTACGGGTGGAGGATAGGAGGGGGCTTTACTCCTCTATCTTGAACGGCAGTCCCTCCTTGTCCTTATAGTGTCGCCAGAAATTGCGGCGCAGTCGCATTACCACCTCTTCACAAGTGTTCTCGTCGAACCCACGCGCACAGGCATAACTTCGCACCAGAATACTGATTAACTCACGCGAGCCCCACATCTTCTTTATGTTCTCGCAACCTTTCAGCATATCCACCTCACCGAAATGCATACGGTTGATGTCAACAAGACTGAAGTGATAGTTGCCTTGGGAGTCCTGTTTCCACAGTATATTGCCAGGAGTATAGTCGAGATGAAGTATTTTTGCATCATGGAGACGGGCGGTATATAGTCCTAATGCCTCCATCAACGGTGCATAATCCTCTGTCTTTCCATTTGCCACCTCATACATTGTATGCCCGTATTGACACTGAAGACTGACAAAGAACGAGTAACCTATAATCCCGCAACTGCGTTGCTCGATATATGCCACTGGCTCGGGTGTTTCAAATCCTGCTTCCAGCAACTTCTCTGGATATTCGAACGCCCGCTTGCCCTTTGGCTGTCGTATGCCGAGAGAATATACAAACGAGTTGGGGAAACGTGGTTTATGATAGCGCTTCACGTTGAGCAACAGACCATCGGGAGCATCCATCACCTTGATGAGGTTACGCAGATGGTAAATCTCCTTCCCTTCTCTTTCAAACCTCTCTGGCAACGTCTCAAGCCATGGTCGCAACTTTTCGTACTTTTGGTTTACGCGCATCGTTGTTTTCATGGTTGCAAAAGTACAAAAAATAATTGATAATGTAGAAAGGAGAGTGTAAAACACTCTCCATTATTTTAAATTTTTCCTTCTTTCTGCAGTTCAGAGAGTGCGCGCGATATAGAGGGACGCGCCACACCCATATGTTGTGCCAGTTCCGTCTGATTGGTAATGGGACCATACGTCTCGATATACTGCAGCAACCGCTCCTTGAGAGTCATCGTTGAGAAATTATGCAGTCGGTTGGTGAGGAACACGAAACGATCTGAAATCTCACGTATAATATTAAATATCAGTCGATTATTCTTACGTCCGTATCTTACCAGTCGGTCACGACTGATAAGCACCACCTCGCAGTCAACCGCGGCTTTGACGGTGATAGGGAAGCGTGGGTCTGATGCGAAGACAAAGGCAGGCAGTAGGAACGTAGGTGCATGAAGCGTCTTAACAATGATTTTTTTCTTTCCTTCCTTACCCAGTATGTTGTTCACAATGCCCTCGGTAAGTATCAGCAAACCCTTCATCTCATCACCCCGTTTAGCGATTATCTCACCCTTCTTGTATTGTTTGATATTATTTGGATTGGCATAGAGCATCTCCATTAGTTCATCTTCTTCGACTCCTTCAAAGAGGCCTGTCTCTAACATTTTTTGAATATCCATATCTCGATTATGTTATTTTTGTGATGTATATATGATTAACCTTTTTGTATAATGTTATTTGGGATTTCCAATATGCAAAATTAATAAATTAATGAATAATATGCAACAAAAACGGATAATTTTTATCCTCCCTTCCCTTTAGGGAGAACGTAAAATATCCCAAACAACCAATCCCCAAACGACCAACCCCAATCCGTATCATCTGTTACACCTTAAATAAAAAAAAAGTTAAAACAATTTGTTTCTTTTCCGTTTTTTGAATGCCATTTTAAATGACACTCATTTTTTTTCTAACTTTGCCACTACGCAATAGGAACGGGGAGGGCATCTTTCTCGAGGCACACACGAAGCGATTTGTGCCGTGCTTCTATTGTTTCCGGTTCTGTTGTAGCACATGCTACATCGCTTCCTCCCCGCTCCTTTTTTCCTTATTTCACTACCTGTTTTGGCAATGGTTCAACAAATAATTGTTCTCCACAAATTAACGCTAATGAAACGATAATTTATAATTTGTGTATGATTTGCGGCAATTAGTGGAAAATGAATTACTATTCATAGATACAAAAAAGGGCACCGTCGTAACGACTGGTGCCCCCTTATTATTTGTGGAATGCCTATGGCTGTCCACGTCTTTTAACCACTAAAACTTGAGCGTGAGATTCTCAAGGATGGTCTTCAGGTTTTCATTTATGGCAGTCTTCTTCTCGTCCTGCTCCATCATGGAACTACCTGTCTGGAGTTTCACATGGAAAGAGCCGCCTCCCCATGCTGTGGCGGCAGTAAGGAATAAACGTCCATCACTGTCCTCCATCTCCATAACGATGAACTCATGGTCATTCACCTCCACGTTCTCCAACGAAGTGTAGCCATCGTCTTCCCTTGAAGTTTTATACTCAGCAAGGCTTTGGTAAGACACTGCGCCGAAACTTGCGGTGGTGTAAGGTGACTCGTTCAAACCCATCACACATGTGTTGCTCACCATGCGGCTGCGAGCAGTCCATCCCTCAGGTACCTTGATGGTATATACATCGCCGGAGATTTCCTTCTGTTCGGCGATAGGCACATCATCATTCACAGCCTCCACAGCATTGGAGCATGGTACACAAGTGTTGAACCCCGCTGCCATAGCGGTGGTTGTCAATGCCATCATGGCGAGAGACATAAATACTTTCTTCATAATTATTTTTATATTTGTTACTTACTTAATCACTACCTTGCGGGTTGAACCGTCTGAACACTTCACGATGTTGACACCCTTGACAGGAGCATCGATGCGCTTACTGTCGATGGTGTAGTAACGGGTGTCAGATGATGACTGCTGGTTGACGGTGGTGATGCCTGTGGCATTGGGGTCAACGGCAACGCGCTCGCAGTTGTTAACCGTCATGTGGTAGATATCACCAGGACGAGGAGCCACAAAAGCCGTGATGCTGAGATTCTCGACAACATAACTTGAGGGAACGGTATAAGAAGTAGTGTAGGTGAAGTTATCGCCATCCCATGTGATGTCATCGCCCATTACATTGGTGAGGACAGCACGCAGGGTGTTGTTATGTTCGTAATTGTTCTGCCATGTTCCATTACTATATTGACGGCCCTTCAAACCTTCTTCAGTAATGTAAACATTTATCTTATAATCACTGAGCAGCTGAGCAGCTGCTTCAACACCAGTACCACTGACGGTAATGTCGAGCTTGCGGCTGGCTGCATCATAAGACTGACCGATAGCAATTGTAACGAACGAAGGATTGCTTTTGGCTGATTCTTCCATAAAACCACGCAGATAGGGAACCACCTGATTAATGTAGGAGGCGTTGTAGCCCAAGCCGTATGCCAGCGTAGATTCACCCTCAGCCAACTCACTGATGAAAGCACGGTTGAAAGCCGCACTGGGGAAACCGCTTACATTGAGGAAGGACATAATTTGGTCACAGGTAGCGAAGTAATAGGGGTCTGTTTGCGATGACTGGTTGCCATGAACTGCTACCCATGCAATGTCATTGTAGTCAGACTCCATTTTGCGCAATACGTTGTAGCCAAGGTAGCAATAGGTGCAAGTCCAAGAAGTGATGTGCTCGATGAGGTGTTTCTGACGTGCAACAGAAGCAGTATAGACAGAGAAGGAAGTTGTCTTGTCATTACCTTCTACCTGACTAGTGGGAGCTGCACCGTTAACACCGGTGGTTACCATCTTCAGGGTATGTTTACCAACGGAAAGAGAAGTAGAAATGGGAAGTGTTGATGTTGCATCAGCCGAAGCAGTAGGAGCAATGTTTAAGGAGACATTGTAGTTACCAGTGAGGGTTCCGTCGATGTAAGCATCGAACTGCAAAGAGGTAATGGGAGTATTACCCATGTTGGTGACAGCCAAATGCCAAGGGAGATTATCTCCATTCTTGAAAAAAGAGCCGTCGGTGGTGAGGGCGCCAATAATGACACGCTGATCGGGGAGTTCGCCTTCGACAATCAGCTGAACGGAAAGCGTACCAGTTCCCACAGTGTACCAACCCAATCCGCTACCGCCGTAAGACGCAGGAATATTGCCATACCAATAAATGTAGTCATAGTTAGGCTGGTCATCCAGAATAGACATGGGGTAGGAATCATTGGAGGAAGTATTTTTCTGCAGATAGTCGAAACCGACAAGATACTCCGTACCATCAGCAGGAAGTTCGAACTGCTCGCTGGTATCGAACATTACCGTGTTCCATCCAGCAGCGCCTTGACCTACTGTCTTTGAAACCTTTTCGACAAAAGAGTTTCCAGAAACAGTACTGACAAAGACACCAAAGTCCTGAACGTCGCACCAAAGTGCCACTCGCATTCCTACAACCTTGAAACCTGTAAAATCACCATAGGTGTCGCTGCCGAAAATCTGAGCAGCCTTACTTGCGCCAGAATAGTAGTTACCCATTCCTGAACCGTATTGGGCTATTTCGTCGGTAGTATAGAAACCACAATAATACTGGTTGTCACCTAAAGCCTTGGACGGGGCTTTCTTTACTGAAGACATCTGACCGGCTGCCTTGGGCGACTTCATGGCCTTAACAGCATCGGAGTTGGTTGATACCAACACTTGGGCACTAACACCCAACGTGAGCAGACATGCTGCTGCAAAAAGAAATACTTTCTTCATAAAGAATACTGTTTTTATTATTTGTAAATAATAATTCGTTATTTCATATAAATCTTAACAAAACGACCATCGCTCATGTGAACAATGTTAAGTCCATGCTGTGGTGTGACAAGCTGGCGACCGTCGGCACTATAAACAGCAAAAACTTCTGCCTGACTCTCCGTATGGGATGTGTTAATGCCTGCTGGATCTGCATATTCGTAAACGACGGTCACCTGAGGTCCCATTTCCTGCGGTTCAAACTGGGGAGGAAAACCTGGTAGCTGATTCATCAACTCAATCTGATAGGTGACTATACACTTGCCGTAAGTCTGAGGCGTCCATTCTGTCTGAAGGTCACGCTGCTCACTGGCAGTCATGAGGTCACTGCCTGTTTCGAATACACCCGTTTCAGATTTGGTAATGCAGGCTATAGGGAAACATATCTGGAACAACCCGTTATCTAGTGTCTGCACATTGAAGTGGACTCTCACACCAGCATTGCCAGCAGTAAGGTTCTTCACGTAAAGCCCAGAGTGGAGCACCATTTCTCCAAAGTCGTTCTCTTCAGCAGTGTTGACGATAATGGTGGAACCATCAGCAAACTGATGACCATCCTTATCAACGAAAACAATAGTGCTGAGGTTTTGTGCATTCAGCGAACACACGCATAATATGAACAAAAAAAGAGTGATGTAAAAATACTTCATAAGCATTTGATTTTTTTATAACTTTATTCTTCTCACCTGCTGCACACCCTTGTCGTCATAGACGAAGGCGATGACTGAGAGATTGTCAATGTTCCAGTCGTCGGGTATAGTTATGTCCTGATGGGAACGTATTACTGTCTCACCCTCACCGATGCTGACGTCCTCACCCCACGTGCCATTGACGGCAGTACGGAAAACATGCTGGTGAAGATAATCATCCTGACGTGAGCCGTCGGGCATCATCTGGAATGCAGTGATATTGTCCTCCACGAGCCACAGTTGCAGTTTGCCCACGAAACTCTCCTCTATTCCCATGAGTGATGTCTCGATGCTGAGTGTACGGCCAGCAAGTTGCGACGTCACGTTGATGTCGACAGGAGCCGTCTTCTGCAGTTCCTCACGTATCTTACCATTCCACGAAGTATAGTCAAGCAGACCCGTGCGGTTTACCTGTCCTATAGGCTGGTACTCCACCTTCCAGTAGTCGTAGTACTCGTCACCTGTCTCGGTACGCAGTCCGAGGAAACGGTTGTTGGTATAGAATGCCAAGGGACCGCAATGGATGGCAACGGATATCACCGCGTCATCACCATACTGCTCCTGCAGACGATGTATCTCGTCATTGGCATTGGGACAGTTTATGCAACGCTGGCCAGTGTAGTCCTCGATGAGCACACAACGGCTTACCTCAGCCGGCTTGACGTAGATGAGTCGCTCGTCTTCGCTGATGTCGCTGCAAGAAAAGAACAAAGGAATAAGAGCAAAAAGGTAAAAAGGCAAAAACCATTTCACCCTTCTCATTTCCTTTACCTTATTATATATATCGTTTCTCATTCTTCTATCTTTTGTCTAAAAATTGTAGTTATATGACAGGGTAAAACCCTTGCTGGCCGGTACATAGCGACAAACACCACCCGAACAGTTATAGCCCTCCTGCACGCGACCGTAACCTAATTGAATCATATGGGCACCTGTGGTAAAGGTCACCTGACCCAGATAGTAGTGTATGTGACTTTGGTTCACATTAAACTGGTCGCTGATAGTAATCATCCAATGAGGCACCAGCGACAGTTCCAACAGTCCGAATGCCCAGTCGCCTTCATCACCTTTTGTGGTCATATATTGCATTTCACCACGCAGCGTCACCTTGGGCGAGAACTGGTATTTGCCGTCTGCCACGAAGATGTTGGAGCGAACCATTCCGCCATGTCCCTCAATCTTCAGCATGTTGTAACGCTGATTCATATACATCAGGAAGAGTTTGAAGTCCTTGGTCAGTTTGCGCGACAACTGGATGTTCAGATCCTGATAGTATGTATCATCACCCCACTTGAAGAACGAAGACTTGTAACCATCGGTACCGCCATACGTTAAGGTACCGGCGAGATTATTGAGCGACACGTCTCCTAAGAATCTACGGTCAATAGCCCTGACATAACTGTAGTTCACCTTGACATTCATTCCGTACTTACCGCCCAACGGTGTGTTACGCTTGAAGTTGTAGCCCACCTCGGCCTGATATGCCCATTCGCCATCGGCTATCTGGGTTGCATAGGGATAGTAGGCTGGCAAGGTGTAGGTATGCTCCTGTGTAAAGGCCAACAGGTGACCGATAGACGATGATATACCCATCGCCTTGTTGGCGTTGCCCGTACTCTTGAACGACATGTTCTCGCTACGCTTTGCCTGCAGGAGTACGCTAAGTCCCTTCTTCGAGTAGGAGCCGGACAACATGGCTACGTTTCCCTTGCGGAAGATGTAGCCGTTAGCATACGACGGGTCGTTGTCCTTCTGGGCATACTCTGCCAACACGCTCCACGGACCGCGGTTCAGGCTTACCCTCACGTCCCATGCGTTGACATATTTGGGGAAGTTTATCTTATGGACAGCATCCACAAACACCTCCTCCTTGTTATTCTCATAGCGGTTGACCCACGAAGCGCCAACCATCAGATGAGTATCTTTATTTTTCAACGAGGGAATCCACTCGTCCAAACTCATCTCCACGTCGGCACCACTTACCAGCGCCTTGTTCCAATTCCAATAGCGGCGCTGTTTGCCGGAGAGCAGTTTTATGTTCAATCCTTCTATGGGTTTCAGTACCAGACGACCTCCCAAGAGAGAGTTGTCGACTCCCAATGAACGCTCTTCGTATGTGCGAAGGATGAATCCTGAGCCGAACTGCTCGTAGAATGTACCGGCGGTAAGTTCTGCCATTCCATAACGTCCCTTGACATAGAAATGAGGAACACCCCATCCCTTGAAGTCCTTCTCATATCCAGGAAGCGGATGGTCCAGATACTCCAGACGAGCACCGGCATCCACATATTTGCTGGTCATTTGCAGGGTGACATAGGTATTGGTCACTACGTCCTCTGTCTTCTCCGCACCGATGGCCTCGTCGTTCTCTGGCACCAGCACATCACTCTGTATGCTACCATTCAGTGTTACCTGCGCCGTAGCAGATAAAGGCAAAAGGATGAGGAGACTTATCAGTAGTTTCTTCATTTCACCAATTCTCTTACTTTATCAATGAGTTCACTCTCGGCCCCGTCGGTATAGCCATAGTGCCGATAAACAATGTTTCCGTCACCGTCGCAGACCATGACGAAGGGAATCATCTGCGCTCCCAAAGCCTGACGGAAGTCACTGTTGGGGTCGAGCAGCACGTCATATTCCCATCCATGATTATCCACCAAAGGACGTACCTTGTTGATGTTCTGCGCCTGGTCGATGGAAACGGCAATAATCTTCACGCCGGTTTCCGCCTGCCAGTCGTCATATACCTCGCTGATGGCATCCAACTCACGGTTGCAGGGCTTGCACGTTGTGGAGAAGAAATCAATGATAAAGGGCTTGCCGCCATTACGCAACGTGTCGGTACAAACCGTCTGACCATCAATGGTTTTCAAGGTCACAGCAGGCAGTTGGGCACTTGCGGGAAGCAGCGTCAGCCAGCAAAACAGCAATATAAATACATGTTTCATTTCACACTTGTTTGGTTTTATTCCATTAAGAATAGGGTTATTAATTGCATATAACGGGCACAAAAATACTACGAAATGAGAAGAAAACCAAATATTTCAACGTTTTTCTGAATATGAGCGGGCTCTGAGATTAGCCGTCAACAGGATTACCATTGCGTATTATGCTGAAGTATTTTCGGCGAAATGGCATGAATGGGTGACCTAAACATGTCCAAATGGGTGGTAAAAGATGGCCTTTTACCTTCTCATTCGACACCTATCGCAGGGCGAAAAGGCATGAATAAACAAACAAAAGATACGTTATTTTTGTGGGAATGGATATTTTTGCCTAACTTTGCCATCAATAAACCAGCTGCACATTCACATACGATGAAAGAATTCCTGCGAGTACTGAGGCGCTTTGTGCCGCCATACAAGAAATATCTGATAATGACTGTGTTGTTCAACATCCTCTCGGCGGTGCTGAACATCTTCTCATTCATGGCTCTCGTGCCAATACTGCAGATTCTTTTCCAGACAAAGGAGACACAGGAACATTTCGAGTTCATGGCATGGGGCAGCGGTTCGCTGAAGGACGTGGCAATGAACAACATGAACTATTATGTGCAGGAGATGATAGGAAACCTCGGTCCCACCACTACCCTACTCATCATCGGACTGTTCCTTGCCGTGATGACAGCGCTGAAAACGGGTTCCTACTTCCTCTCCTCCGCCACCATCGTTCCTATAAGGACAGGAGTTGTGCGAGACATACGCAACCAACTGTACCGGAAAATCACGTCTCTACCACTGGGATTCTTCAGTGAGGAGCGCAAGGGTGACATCATTGCACGTATGAGCGGTGATGTGCAGGAGATAGAGAACTCCATCATGGCGAGTCTCGACATGCTGTTCAAGAACCCCATTCTTATTATTGCCTATTTCATAACGCTCATCCTGACATCGTGGCAACTGACGTTGTTCGCGGTTATCTTCGTGCCTATCTTCGGATGGTTCATGGGCTTTGTGGGCAGGAAACTGAAGCAGAAGTCCATCAAGGCACAGTCATTATGGAGCGACACGATGAGCCAGGTGGAGGAGACTCTTGGCGGTCTGCGCATCATCAAGGCATTCAACGCAGAGGAGAAGATGAACCGCAGGTTCGACAAGGTGAACTCCGACTACCGCAACAATATAATGCGCGTGAACATACGACAGTCGATGGCGCACCCGATGAGCGAGTTCCTCGGTACTCTGATGATTGTCATCGTGCTGTGGTTCGGCGGTGTGCTGGTGCTCAACGATATGGCATTGTCGGGTCCGGTGTTCATCTACTATATGGTGATTCTCTACTCTATCATCAACCCTCTTAAGGAGTTCTCGAAGGCAAGTTATAACATCCCCAAGGGACTGGCATCGATGGAGCGCGTGGACAAGATTCTGCTGGCAGAGAACAACATCGTGGAAGCGGAGCATCCGAAGCACATCGACTCCTTCGAGCATGAGATAGAGTTCCGTAACGTGTCGTTCAGATATGGCGAGCAATGGGTGCTCAGAAACATCAACCTCGTCATTCCGAAGGGAAAGACCATTGCACTCGTGGGACAGAGCGGTGGTGGAAAATCAACGATGGTTGACCTCATCCCACGCTACTATGACGTGCAGGAAGGCGAGGTGCTCATCGATGGCATCAACGTCAAGGATCTCGGAATACACGATCTCAGGCAACTCATAGGCAATGTGAACCAGGAGGCGATACTCTTCAACGACTCCTTCCGCAACAACATCACTTTCGGTGTGGAGAACGCCACGATGGAGGAGGTAATAAAGGCGGCGAAGATAGCCAATGCACATGAGTTCATCGAGGCATCAGAGAATGGATATGACACCAATATCGGCGACCGCGGAGGACGACTCTCGGGAGGACAGCGTCAGCGTGTGAGCATTGCACGAGCCATTCTAAAGAACCCGCCAATACTTATTCTCGACGAGGCGACATCGGCACTCGATACCGAGAGCGAGCGACTGGTACAGGATGCGCTGGAGCGACTTATGAAAACGCGCACCACCATTGCCATCGCCCACCGTCTCTCTACCATCAAGAACAGCGACGAGATATGCGTGCTGCACGAAGGACAGATAGTAGAACGGGGCACGCACGAAGAACTCCTCGAACGCGACGGATACTACAGGAAACTGCACGAGATGCAGAGCTAGGAGAGTTAGGAGTTAGGAGTTAGAAATTAGGAGTTAAGAGTTAGAATTAAGAATTAAGAAAACAATATAACATCTATGAAAACGAAGAAGACTATTATGAGAAGACTGACAACCGCTGGCTGGATGCTGGCTGCTGCGGTTTTGTTTATTACCGCTGGCTGCAAGGGAAACATAGGAAAATATGAATCCCAAACAAAGGCTGACGAAAACACAACGTGGTACAAGGACACCGCAGCACTGGAAGCACTCTATCAGAAAGCGGTTGACGATGCCAAAGAGCCAACACCGAGCAAGGTGGTTGACACACTGTCAAGCATCACCAACGCAAAAGACAATCCCGACCAGGAATGGATTAAGGTGGGCGACACCGACATGGTGCTCGTAGCATCGCTGATGAAGGACAAATTCGTGCAGATGTACAAGAACGAGAAAGATACTTTCCGTCTTGCATCTAACGAGTCGTGGTTCACCATTCCTGCAGAATGGCAGAAGAAAGCAGGGTGCTTCGCCGGTATGGACTCTGTGGAGAGCCGCACCCGACTGCTGCAGATGCTGGGATTACCGCTGAGTACCGTACATACAGAGATTGTTGCGGTGTATGTCGATGCCAAGGCATTGTTCCGTCCGTCGCACGATCCAGAGATTACCGACCACACATCGCAGTTGACATATCCATCAGGGGTGTCTCGGAACCATCACGACTGGTTCGAGTATAACGTATCATTCTCCTACGAACCAGGCAATGCCTACCCCTGGACACAACTTGGCTACACCTACGACTGGCATAACCCCGATGGTTATCACGTAGGACTCAGTGAGTTTGTCGCCTTCAAAGGCACACTTGCAAAAGTAAAGGAAATCAAGAGTTGCTGGCAATTCATTCAGGAACTGCAAGGCAAGAAATAAAAACAAGGAGGCTCGTTTGAGCCTCCTTTACTTTTAATCGACCTTTTTGTCGTTTCTTATAAGTTCTAAGAGACGGTCAACTGCCTCTTCCTCGGGAATGTTCTTGAGGACGCATTCCTTGTTCTTGTAGAGGCTTATCTTGCCGCGTCCTGCTCCCACATAGCCGTAGTCGGCATCTGCCATCTCACCGGGACCGTTGACGATGCAGCCCATGATACCTATCTTCAGTCCTGTCATACCGCGCGTTGCCTCCTTGATGCGGGCAATAGTGGTGCGCAGGTCATAGAGCGTTCGTCCGCATCCGGGACATGAGATATACTCTGTCTTCGTGAACTTTATGCGTGCTGCCTGAAGAATTGAGTCCTGAAGATCCACTAAGGCCCCCTTCTTATCCCCTCTGGGGGGGATGAATGAGCCAGAACCTTCAATTACAAGGTCGTGGGCTTTCTTGTCAATGAGGATGGCACCTGCAGCCATTGCTGCCTTCAGTTGCAGGTCTTCCCATGTATCCGCGGTAAGACTCAGATAAAGGGTGTCGTCTTTTATAACCGCATTCTCACGCGCTGCAGTACATTCGGGGATAAGTTCCACAAGACGACGGGCAACGGGAATCTCTGCCTCCGGTTCCTCTGAGAGTGACACACGGATAGTGTCTCCTATGCCTTCGGTGAGCAGTGCACCTATACCCACAGCACTCTTTATGCGTCCGTCCTCGCCTTCTCCTGCCTCCGTCACTCCAAGATGCAACGGGAAGTGCATGTCTTCCTTGTCCATTGTCTCTACAAGAAGACGGACGGTAGTCACCATCACCACAGTATTTGATGCCTTGATGGAAATCACAATGTCGTTGAAGTTCTCACGACGGCATATCCTCAGAAACTCCATACAACTCTCCACGATACCCTCTGGCGTGTCACCATAGCGCGACATGATACGGTCGGAGAGCGAGCCGTGGTTCACTCCTATGCGCACCGCGGTGTGATGTTCCTTGCAGATGTTGAGGAACGGCACCAGCGTACGCTCTATCTTCTTCAGTTCTTCGGCATATTCCTCATCGGTATATTCCAGATGTTTGAAAGTGCGTCCTGGGTCAACGTAGTTTCCGGGGTTGATTCTTACCTTCTCACAGTATAGGGCAGCCACATCAGCAGTATGCGCAGTGAAATGCACGTCGGCAACAAGCGGAGTGTCATAACCGTCGGCTTTCAGCCTGGCACTGATGTTCCTCATGTTCTCTGCCTCGCGTTTTCCCTGCGTGGTGAAACGCACCAGTTCGCCACCTGCATCGATGATGCACTTTGCCTGTGCCACCGATGCCTCGGTGTCGTTAGTGTCTGTGGTTGCCATCGACTGTATCCTGATGGGGTTGTCGCCACCAATGGCGATGTTACCCACCTTTGTCACTGATGTGCTTCTGCGTCTATACATCTTAGTTTGTTTTAAAATTATACTTTATCTCTGCGAGGTCGGCATTTGCCTTCTCAATCTTTTTGCCCAGTCCTGCCTTATATGCTGCAAACTTCTCTGCCAACTGTTCATCGGCGAGGGCAAGTATCTGCATGGCGAGGATGGCTGCGTTGAGTGCACCATTGATGGCTACCGTGGCCACAGGAATGCCTGGAGGCATCTGCAAGATGCTGTAAAGAGCGTCCACGCCGTCGAGCACCGAACCCTTGATAGGTACGCCGATGACCGGCAAAGTGGTCTGTGCGGCTATCACACCAGGCAGTGCTGCCGCCATGCCGGCACCCGCAATGATTACCTTTATGCCGCGACCTGCTGCCTGTGCCGCAAACTGTTCCACAGCCTGTGGTGTGCGGTGAGCCGACAGAGCATTCACCTCGAATGGTATCTCCATCTCATCGAGAAACTTCATCGCCTTTTCCATAACGGGCATGTCACTTGTACTGCCCATGATAATACTTATTAATGGTGTCATTCTTTTAAGGAGTTTATGAGTTTTCTATCTTGTTTAAACAATATTCCTGTAATAAATCACCGAAAGGAAGGCAACGATGATGCCCGTGATGAAGCCCATACACACCTCCAACAGAGTGTGCTGGCGCAATATCATCCTGCTCGTACCTACCAGTCCTGCCATGAAGAAGAGCAGGAAGAGCCACCATGTGGGGTTGAAGGTGAAGAGGAATGAGAATGCTATCACGCTGCCTATCACCCCACCTATCGCTGCCGAGTGCGTGGAAATCTTCCAGCGAAGGTTTATCAGCGCACAAACCACCTGCACAGCGAGTGCCGCCATTATCACCGTTCCAATGAAATGAGGCATGTGCAGCAGGTTTATGATATAGTAACACATGAAGTAGCACACGATACTTATTACGTACGGCACCATTCGCCTCTCCTTCTGTCCGAGCTGTATCGGTGTCCATCCGTGATAATACTGGTAAATTTTGATGAGGTAGGTGGGGATGATGGCCGTGAAGAGATAGACTATCAATAGCACGCGCACCTTTATCCAAGTTTCAAGCATGCCAAGATATGTGAACATGAACAGCGCTATCACGCCGAACATGGGCAAATAGAAAGGTGATATGATACTGCTTATCACCCTCGATGCTAATATCAGTCTTTTCTCTTTCATTGCTTTCTCATTCTTGCAATGGGTATTCCCATCTGCTCGCGATATTTCGAGACGGTGCGGCGCGCGATAGGATATCCGCGCCTCTTCATCTCATTGCTCAGAGCCTCATCGCCCAAAGGCTTTTTCTTGTCCTCTCCATTTATAATGTCCTTCAGCACCGTCTTCAGTTTTCTCGTTGACAGTTCCTCGCCCGTTTCGGTCTTTATACTGTCGCTAAAGAAGTGGCGCAGTCGGAATGTTCCCCATCTTGTCTGGGCATATTTCTGGTTGCAGACTCTCGAAACGGTGCTGATGTCAAGTCCCGTCCGGTCGGCAATGTCCTTCAATATCATCGGCTTGAGGTCTCCCTCGTCACCTTCCTGGAAATACTTCTTCTGTATGTCTATTATGGCACGCATCGTGACATACAGCGTATGCTGGCGTTGCTTTACGGCATCTATGAATCCCTGTGCGCGGTCTATCTTCTCTTTAGAATACACCAGAGCCTCCTTTTCGCTCCTGTTCAGGTTTGATGCGTTATTCTGATATCTCCTTACGAGATCTGTGAATGACTCGCTGACATATAGTTCAGGCACCCTTCCCCTCGTTATGGAGAACGTCACGGTGCCATCGTCGGCGGTATCGACAATGAAGTCGGGCGTTATCTGTTGCAGGTTTCGTCCCACTGCCTCACCTAACGAGGCACCAGGTTTCGGATTCAGTTTCTTCATTTCCTTCCTCAGTTCTGTCACATCATCCTCACTGAGGTCCATATCCTGCGCTATCTTGTCCCATCGTTTGCTGATGAAGTCGTCATAGTGCTTGTCTAAAATCTCACGAAGCAGTATTCGGATGGGGGTTCCCTGTTTGCGGTCCAACTGTAACAAGAGACATTCCTTCAGTGAACGGGCACCTATTCCCGCAGGATCAAACTCTTGTATCTCCTCCAAAATCTCCGTAACCTCTTTTTCCGTGGTGTTTATGTTATGGTAAATCGCCAGTTCATCAACGATGTCATCAATCTTCTTATGCAACAAACCATCGTTTTCGAGCGAGCCGATGACATATTCCATTATGTCGCGCTGATGGTCGGTGAGTTCCAGTTCACCCATCTGTTCTTTCAGTTTATCGTAGAAAGAAGTCTGGTCGCCGTAAGTTATCTCCTCGCTCTCGGCATTTTGGTTCATCCTTGCATACATCCCACTCGCCACAGGCATCTCGTCGTCGCTCATCATGTTCTGCAGTACCATGTCGAGTTCGTCGCTTCGCTCCTCTTCCTCACTCCTCTTCTCGAAGTCCTCCTCCTCTTCCTCACTGTCCAATGTAGAAGGTGCTTCTTCATAACCATCACTATCGTTAGCCACAGGCTCCAGGGCGGGATTGTCGTCAATCTCTGCCTTCACATTCTGCTCGAATTCCGCAAGTGGCATCTCCAGCAGTCTCACCTGCAACATCTGCTGCTGTGTGAGTCTCTGTCTTTGTTCCTGCTTTTGTTCTTGAGTCTGTACTAAACGCATAATAATATACTAACCTTATTTGTCCTTGTGCAATCAAAAATACTCCACCAACTGACCAGCCAATGCTGAAAGTTCCTCTGGGTTTTCGTTTCCAAAGCGCTGCCATACCTTCTGACATGGAGCAAGAAGACTGCTGAAAATCATCTCCTCACGCTTCAGGTATGGGTCAAATATCTGGTATATGTCCATCACCTCAACCACAACGCTCGGTTTTATCTTCATTTTTCTCGCCAGTTGCTGTATCTCGGGTGTCTCCTCCACCATAGTAATGGGTGTCAGTTGGAAATAGAGATTAAGTATCATCACCAGCATCACTGGCTTCAGTTCTGGCCTTTCGTCTATAGGACGGAAATACTTCTCAAAACTCTCGTTCACCTCCACGCCTTCATAGAATTCATCAGCATTGCTGAAACCCTTCATCTGACGCAGTTTCTTTATGCCTTTTGAGAGTTTCTGAGGGTTTTGGCCGTAAGTCTTCCATAGTTTCTCTATCCTCGGCTCATCTAAACTGCGCAACCTGAACATCTTCTCGCGCAGCACCTGCGGCGGTATGTGTAGTTCCAAACTCAGTTCAACGAGTTTTTTACTGTACAGCGGTTTCACTCCTGCCGGCTTTTTCAGATACAATTGCATCAGTAAAAGCCAGTATTCATCCTGCCATAGATTGTCCTTAGCCATAACTTTCTCTTTTGAATACAAAGATAAGTATAATTCTAAAAAAATAAAAATAATAGCCGAAAATTTTTCTAACTATTTTTCTATGCTTTACTTATTGCATTTCATTTAGACGCATATCACCTTCCAAGCATCACTGACAATACTCTCGGAGTGAGTCTTTTTATCAACGTATAAATGCCATAGAGAAGTAATATGCTTATAATATAAGACAGAACATCAGTCATTATATACCCAAAATCGGATGATGGCTTGAGCAATATCATTATTAACTTTATCATCTTACTACATATCAGACCATGCGATAGATAAATGAAGAATGCCACATCAAAATACTTTCTTGCAGTATTTATAATACTCCCATGTGAGAGATATTCTAAAAATGAAATGTAGAATACTACTCCTATAACTATGTTAAGTAAGTTAAGGTATGACCAATTCTCTATTTCATAGAAGAAAACTATACCTAATATAATGCTTACCAATAAGTAAAGAATAGTAGATAACTTTAAAAACTTACTGAAGATACTTACCATATCCTTTCCTTTCACAGAGAAATAGGCACCTAAGGAAAAGAAGAACAATGCTTCTCTGGGAACATACACGCTTGCTGTCTCTATGGAATAGTATATCCAAAGAATACACATAAGGGAAAGGAATATTATTCCCAGTTTCTTCAATAGCCAGTATATAGCAGGAGACAACAGTACCATTACTATCAAATCCCTTATATACCATAACGGCATATTTATAGGAGCGGTAGAAGTAGGGATATTAACACCTGCAAAACCTCCATCGTATATCCAATAGCATGAAAGTAAATTACCTATAGAGAAATTCACTTCCTCACCATATTTCATCATAGATACGAAAGGAGACAATAACACTATTACAAGCATTATTATGGCAAGGGTATTCCATATAATATACGGAATCAACAGACTTTTTATCCTTCTACGAAGTTTTCTATAGTACTCTTCCATAGAAAACCTGCCACTTAGAAAGAACAAGTAACCTGAAATAACAAAATATATAGGAACACTATTACCCCTGAAAAAACCGCTTAATATACTGGTAAACCAAAACAATGCAGGATTCTTACCACTACTTACATCATCAAAGCATATTGTTCCACAGTAATGTACTACAAGAACAACCAGTACAAGAAAGGCTTTCAGAAAGTCAAGGCTCTCTATACGTTTTCTCATATCTTAACCCACACAACCTTTTAACCTATAACCCATAACCTTTAACCTTTACTTAACTCAACTCCAGCATCCTTTCTATTGGTTTAACAGCCTCTTTTCTTATTTTCTCTGGTACCTCTACGTTAGGCCATTCATACTTAAGTGAATTATATATTTTCTCAAGTGAGTTAAGTTTCATAAAGTTACATTCATTACATGAACATCCTACACTACCCTCACTTATCTCTGGTGGTACAGGATAGAATTTCTTTCCCTTGCACTTACGCTCTATTTCATGAAGTATTCCGGCCTCTGTTGCTATGATAAACTCTTTCTTATCACTCTCTATGCAATACTTCAATATTACCGCAGTACTACCCACTACATCAGCAAGTGCAAGTACCGGACCCTTACATTCCGGATGAGCAAGTACTATAGCATCAGGATGTGCCTCCTTTAGTTTTACTATCTCATCAACCGAAAAACGCTCATGTACATGACAACCACCATTCCATAACAGCATATTCCTTCCGGTAATACTATTTATATATGAACCAAGATTATAGTCAGGACCAAATATTATCTTCTCATCTTTTGGTAAAGTATCCACTATTTTCTTAGCATTACCACTGGTAACTACAATATCAGTAAGTGCCTTTACCGCTGCAGTAGTATTCACATAACTTATAACCTTGTATCCAGGATGCTCCTTCTTATATTTCTTCAGATCATCTGCTTTGCAAGAATCAGCAAGAGAACAGCCTGCATTAAGGTCAGGACATAATACTAACTTTTCTGGACATAGTATCTTACATGTCTCTGCCATAAAGTGAACACCACACATTACTATTATCTTGGCATCAGTCTTTGCTGCCTGTTGAGCAAGAGCCAATGAGTCACCTATAAAGTCTGCTACCTCTTGTATCTCACCTTTAGTATAGTAATGAGCAAGAATAATAGCATCCTTTTCTTTTGCCATTCGCCTTATTTCAGCCTTTATATCTATTCCTTCCTTAATAGGTTCATCAATGAAACCTTTCTCCTTCCATTCTTTTTTCAACATAACATTATCATTTTTTTATTTTAATTTTTTCTTAAAGAAAAAGAAATATAAGGATGATATGGTGTTGATAATGTGTAAAACTTTTCCATAAAAAAAGTTTTTAATAGGTTATCAACAGTTTACTGTACTTATAAACATTTTATAAAGAGGTTTATTGCTTCTTTATTAGATGTTTAGGATACTTTTCCACAATTTCCTTTTCTGCCTGCAAATATAATAAGTTTATATCTTTTTCTTTTATTTTTTAGTGGAAAAGTTATTGAAAAATAATAAATAAAATGGTTATTTTCCACATATACACATGTATGTAATTATTTTCTGTGGATATTAACAAGGTTATAAACATAGTTTTCCACAGGGTTATCAACAATAGTAAAATGAAAATATTTTATAGTTTAAGATATATGGAAATACAATATTTTAGTATATTTGCATTTATAATATAAGAGCATATATTCTCTGCTATTCCTTATAATGAGGATAAAAGTATTAATAATAAGCATATTTACCTTTATAATAGCCATTATAGGCTTTAATACAGGTATATTCTGGGACAATACTACATTTGTCTCCGCAATGGGTAATGTGCTTTATGAAAATGGAATATTTGCATGGGGAAGTATTCCGGCATCGTCAGATCCTGGTCATCCTCCATTCATTGCCACATTATTATCTGCTGCATGGCATATCTTTGGAAAGTCATTATTAATATCCCATATAGTTATTATTCCATTCATCTTTGGTTTATTATGGCAAATATGGAATACTTGTGATTATTTTATAAATAATGATAAAGAGAAGATACTTGCCTTCTTGCTTGTATCGGCAGATGCTACCCTACTCTCACAAATGACTCTTGTCACTACAGAGATACCTTTGCTTTTTTTCTTTTTCCTTGCACTTAACGGACTATTACGTAAAAAGTATTGGTTAAAGGCACTGGGGTTGATGTTACTTGGTATAGTATCACTGCGTGGAATGATGCTTTGTGGCGGACTTTTCATAGTTGATATAATACTTAATAAGCGTTCCATAAAATGGCAGCCTTATGTGATTGGTGCCTTGCCAGCCGTTGCCTTTATTATATGGCGACTTGCTTTCAAGGGATGGATAATATCCAATCCTGAGAGTAACTGGGGCGAGGCATTCGGTTATGTGTCATTATCAGAATTTCTGAAGAATTTCATTTGGAATATAGCAGTCATAGGACAGCGCTTTCTTGACTTCGGTCGTGCCGTTCCATTGCTGTTAATACTCTTTACTATAGTATTGCGAAGAGGATGGAAAAAAGAGATTTATAAAAAATTATTGATAATAAGCCTCGGTTCTACTTCACTTATTTGGATAATAAGTTTATTTATAATAAATCCCATAGGACACCGTTATTTCACGGTAAATTACATATTACTTCTGTTGCTTGCCTTCATGATGTTGCGTGAGTATGCACGCCGTTGGGTAGTATATGGTGTGCTTATAATATCATTATTAGCGGGTAATTTAATAGTATATCCCGACAAGATGGCTCAGGGATGGGACTCATCGCTTGCACAACTGCATTACTGGGGTGTGCGCCGTGATATGATAGACTATATAGATAAGGAGAAGATAGAAATAAAGAATATAGCCACGTTCTTCCCCAATGGTGGTGAGATAGATAATGTGGACCTTAACAACGACCATCGCAGATGGGCGGAATTTACAGGCAACGAACCATACGTGTTCTATTCAAACGTCTTTAATCTTTCCGATGAGGAAATAGACCTTATCCATCGTGACTATCGTCTTGTACAGTCGTTCTCATCCTTTGGCGTACGCACCGAACTGTATGAGAAAAAAGCGGAGCAAACACCTTAAAACAGAAAAACGACAATAGTAAATTATCAAATAATGCAAAAACTTTATCGCATATGTTCTTCGTATGCGATTATTTTTGTACTTTTGCGAAGATTTACCGCAATTTATATTTTTATCTACAACAATAATAATCGATTATCTTAACCTTATGAAAAATCTTTTTTTATCGCTTCTGCTTTTTGTAGCAGTATCTGCAAATGCACAAAACCCAGTGTTAACGATTGAAGGTGGTCAGGTACAGGGTGTGCTGGCCGACGATCACCCCGATGTGTATGTTTATCGTGGCATTCCTTATGCTGCTCCTCCTATCAGGGAGAACCGCTGGAAGGCTCCTCAGCCCGTCATTCCCTGGAAGGGAGTGAAGATTTGTGACACCTTCGGTCGTCCGAGTTATCAGGCCATCCAGTACACTGGTGGTTATTACACTGAGTGGGGCTATGGCAAGGAGGCTGCTTTCAGTGAGGACTGTCTGTATCTGAACGTATGGACAAAGGCTCCTGGTCAGGTAAACAAGAAACTCCCCGTTGCCCTGTGGATTCACGGTGGTGGCTATCGTGAGGGCTTCGGCTCTGAGCCAGAGTTCGACGGACAGGAATGGGGTGCAAAGGACGTGGTGCTCGTAAGCATCAACTATCGTCTCGGCATTTTCGGTTTCCTCACTCATCCTGCTTTGGCAGAGGAGAGTCCTAACCACGTCTCAGGCAACTATGGTATCCTCGACCAGATAGAGGCATTGAAGTGGATAAAGAAGAACATCGCACAATTTGGTGGCGACCCCAATAATGTGACTATCTTCGGACAGAGTGCCGGTGGTGGTAGCGTACGTACGCTTTGCGAGAGTCCTTTGGCTCGCGGCTTGTTCCACAAGGCAGTCATCATGAGTGCTCAGGGACTCAGCATCCCCAATCCCAACGGCGGTGGTATGATGGGTGGCCGTTATGGCGGCGGTTCCATCGAGGATGCTATGGCTAACTCCAAGAAGATGTTCGACTGGGCAGGAATGACCGACCTTCAGAAGATGCGTCAGGCATCAACAGAGACCGTCTATGCATTGCCTACCATCTATCAGCAGGTAACCAACCCCGCTCCACAGGGTGGTGGCGGCATGCCAATGATGATGTTCAGAGGTATGGCATTCATGCCGATGATCGACGGTTATGTAAGTGAGAAGAGTTTCGACGATGCCACACGCGGAGGCACACTGGCCGACGTTCCTTATATGATTGGCTTCACCCTCAACGATATGGGTAACATGGCACCGAACATCGCCGAGTTCTGCAAGGTACGTGCAGAGAAGGGCGGCAAGGCATGGGCTTATGAGTTTGCCCGTCCGTTGCCCGACGATGGCTCTCATCCTGAGGTGACACAGCGCCTGAAGGGTGCCTTCCACTCCAGCGACCTGTGGTTTGTATTCAAGAGTCTGAAGCACTGCTGGCGTCCTTGGACCAAGGGCGACTGGGATCTCTCTGAGAAGATGCTCACGGCTTGGACAAACTTCGCCAAGTACAGCGATCCTAATGGTCCCAAGGGTGGTGAATGGAAGCCCTGCACAGGACAGAATCCAAAGTTCATGGTGTTCAAACTCAACGACAAGGATGCTGAGGCATCGTTCTTCGGCGAGCCGGAGATAGCTCCTCAGCAGGGATTCCCCTTCGGTCCTGCTCCTGGTGGCCCCGGTGCTCCTGGCGCTCCCAGAAGATAATGTGTTATAGATGACAACCATACTAAGAACGATATTGTCTCTGACGTTGCTGTTGGGTGCAGCGACGACGTGCCATGCACAGAAGGCTCCGCTGAAGCCACGGTTAGTAGTATGTACTGACATAGCCCCTGCCGACGTGGAGCCCGACGACATGGAGTCGATGGTGCGCCTGATGGCATACGCCGACATGTTCGAGATAGAGGCGCTGATAACGACGGTGGGCTGGAACTGCGACCCCTATCCCGGGGAGTGGTCACAGTATATGTACCGCGTGATTGATGCCTATGAGAAGGATCTGCCGCACCTGATGAAACGCTCCGGGCAGAAAGGCTTTCTCTCGCAGAAGAAGGAAACAGGAAGCCAGAGAATGGGTTACTGGCCTTGTGCTGACTACCTACGCAGCCGTGCCGTGATGGGAAGCATGTATGGTGGCATCCGCTCCATCGGTGAACGTAACGACTCACCAGGCAGTGAACTGCTGATACGACTGGCCGATGAGGATGATTCGCGCCCTATCTATGTGGCTGCATGGGGGGGTGCGAACACATTGGCACAGGCCATCTGGCGGGTAAAGCAGACGCGGACGCCGGAGGAGGTGAAGAAGTTCGTGCGTAAGTTCCGCATATACACCATCACCGACCAGGACATGGACTATGCGCACCGCATGGACCGCGCCCGCAGTTCGCACCAGTGGCTGCGCCGGGAGTTCAAGGACGACCTGCAGTTCATCTGGGACGAGGGCACGTGGCAGGAACAGTGCGAACTGGGCAAGCAGCACTGGACCCAGCATCAGCAGAACATACAGGGCAAGGGCGCACTGGGCAGGGAATACCCAAACTACAAATGGGGCGTCGAGGGCGACACGCCGAGTTTCCTCTATGTGCTTCCCAATGGTCTCAACGACCCTGAGGACCCCTCGCAGGCAGGATGGGCAGGATATCATCAGCGAGGCCTGTGCCCTGACTCGCTCACCACGGCGTGGACCTCATGGCAGGAGCCAGTGCGCACCATCAGCGTAGGCTACAAGCAGCGTTTCTATCCCGATGAGTTGAACGACTTCATGGCCCGTATGGAGTGGGCAGACAAGGGCGAGGGCAATCATAACCCTATTGTGAGAGTCAACGGTCATCACGGTCCGTCACCTTTAGTGATTCATGCGAAGGCGGGCAAGACCATTCGTTTGGATGCCTCAAAAACTACCGACCCTGACCGCGATGCCTTCCATCTCCTTTGGTGGCAGCAGCCCGAGATAGGAACGGCGAAACTGACTATCGATGACACCAGGAATGTAGTTGTCAACGTCAGCATCCCTGCCGATGCCGCGGGCCAGACGCTACACCTTATATGCGAAGCCAGCGATCACGGTCCGTTCAACTTAAAGTCATATCAAAGAATCATCGTAATCGTTGAATAGAAAAGAAACCTTCCCGTTTAAAAGAGAGTATTAAAAATAAACTATAAATATGACACAGAACAAAACATACAAAACGGTAGTCTATTTGCTTTTTTCATTGGTAGTGTTTTCATGTGCAGACAATGGGAAAAAAAGCGAAGGAAGTAAAGGTCACAAGATTGAATATCGAGTTGTTGAATCTGCGAGTGGACACATTGATTGTGAAGAGATTTGGGCAACGAAGGATGGTCAATTTCAGAACACAGGGATTGAAGTCCTTGGCACGGTTTGGATAATTGACCAACGCGACTATGATGGTGATGGATTAGAGGAAGTTTATGTAGGCCAATCATCGGGAGGTAGTGCTATTTTGCCTCCATTTATCGTTTTTTTTGATAAAGATTCTAATGTTTTTCGGAAGGTCGAGTTTAAGAATTTTGACGTGTATCTAAATGATACAGTAGAAGAATGGAACGGGAAGTGGTCTTTCACAGGGGGAAATGATGCTCACTACGAGCGATTCATTTTTGAAAATGGTCGAATTATAAAAGTCGATAAATACACGCGTCCCAAGCCAGAGGGAGCAGAGACTTTGCTTACACTATCTCCCTCCAAAATGTTTGGTGATGAAACGGAGGCTGAAGCTGGCGACAAGAAAACTGTAAGTTATGACCTTGATGGTGACGGAAAGAATGAAAAAATTGAATGTGAATATATGCATGGAATTTTGTGGGGTGACCCAGAGAGAGACCGCAAGCCTACAATGCATATAACAATTTATTGGAGCAAAGGATTCGCATCGGATTTGACAGGCGAAGAATATTGGCTTGAAATGAATGTCCTTTCAACCAAGACAAATGGTGTGAACGATTTAAGCAATGGTCAGAAAGGTGTTACTTACAGATGGGATGGCAAACAATATAAACAGCAGTAGATTTGATTACACATCAGAGTCCGCCTAAGCGGATACTACCAAGTTTGGCTGGACAATCCGTCCCTATGTCCTTATTTTATTGAGGTTTTGGAGATAGTGACTTTTACCAAAAGTCACATGGTTTTTTGGTAAAGTTGTTACCAGTATCTGGTAGTGTCCTTACCAGCCATTGGTAGCGTCCCTACCAGTGCTTGGTAGCATCCCTACCAGCCATTGGTGACATCGTTACCAGATATCGGTAACAAAAAGACTACGAATTACATGAATTACACGCGCTCGGCTCAGCCGTTTTACTCCGCCCCTGCCCCGCCCCTCAAAGGGGTGGGGAGACGTTAGGACGGGTGATGGGTATTAGGTGTTTTATTTCTTGCTTTCCAGATCCAGCGACTTTATGAAACCTCCGTTTTCGTCAAACACGGACAAGACGGTATGTCTTCCTCCCACGGGGTCGCCGTCCTTGTCAACAGCGTTATTATACTCGTATGACAGCATGATGGGATAGCCTTCCTCAAGGGTGAAGCCTACGTTGTCCTGGTTTGTGGGGAGGAGCATCGCACTCTTGTCGTTCAGGTCGACGATGTATGAGAAGACGTTGCGCTGGTCGAAGCAGCCGCACAGCATCAGTTTCTGGGCAAAGGGGAAAAGACTTGCCTTATAGATGGCGTGTATGTCTGTCAGGGAGCACTTCACCGCGTCCTCGCTGGTGGGCTTGTACCATCTCATTTCTTCGGGTTCTGTGGTGGTGAGTAGTTTCTCCAGTTTCTTGGTTTTGTTGTCGAAGACATACACTGAGGTGATGTATGCTTCCTCGTCGTATTTCGCCTTCTTGTCGTTGTTAAGGAAAACGGACAGGCTGTCGTTGCTGTCAGCAAGTTTGGCGGTACGCGGGAGTCCTGCCTGATAGAGCGAGTCTAATGGTAGGGCACTCGTCGTGGAATCTGTTTGCGCGGCACCTTCATCATTAGTGTTCTTGCATGTGTTTCCACAGGCGCACAACATCACGAGAAACAACAAAACAACAATGTTCTTTGAGAGCAAGACAACGGTCTTTCCCTTTTCATGATTACTTTTCATCTTCATATAGGTTTTTTACAAAATAAAATTGATAGATAATTTGCGTGCAAAAGTAACAATAATAATTGTCAATAACAAGAAACTTTACACTGAAAAAGCAGAAGTCTTGTGATTTATTTGCAAATATACTTCTTTCCGTCCTTTATGTATATGCCTTTATAAAGGTTACTGAGCATCCTGCCCTGGACGTCAAAGCAGGAATGGGAGGTGGCAGGAGTGTCGTAGGACGGGCGTGTGACAGCGCTCACGACAGGCATATTGTTGTCCATCCATGTCTTTCTGTTGGCAAACCACTGGCGCAGGGTGGTTATCTCCTCCTCTATGCTCGGACGACTGAAGTCCCATCGCTCGCAGTCCCACTGCTTTGACTGTTGGAGGTCGGAGGCCAGGGTGGAGGTGGAGAGGGAGTCGAGAAGGTAGTCGATGCGGTTGAAAATCTCCGGTGACAGTTCGTGATATCGGGTGATGTAGGTGTCCTTGAAAAGCGTGTTACCGCTGCTCAGCAGGTCCTTAAAGAGATACATGTTGTGTATGGTTGCCCAGTTGCCCTCTTTCTTACAGATGGTGTCGAAGTCCCATAGGTTAGCCATAGTGAACAGCGATGCGGCGGTGTTGTCGTATTTGGTCATGAAGATGTTTGAGCCAAGACCATCCTGGGTGCCGAGGATGTCGTGGGCCAGCAGCCAGGAGGCGAACGACGGTACGTCGATATACATGGGATAGGTGCCGTTTGTGGCCGACTGCTCCATCTGAAGCACGGCATCGCTGATGTAGGAAACACTTTCTTCGGTGAAGTCCTCCACGTCGGGATGCTTGAAGGTGTAGTTCTCATTATAGCCGCTGGGCACATAGAAATCTTCATTCCACCAGTAGGGGTCGTACTCCAGGATATATCCCGTGAGGTTATCGACGTTGAGACGGCAGTCGGTATTGCGGCGCACCGACTCGCAAAGGGCGTAGAGACCACGGAAATCGCCATTGATGACGACGTTGACAAACTGAAAGGCAGGAGTCCACGACATCCCCACAAGACGGTTTATCTCCGTTCCTGCATAGAGGCTGAGTAGCATATACTCCTCCTTTATGAGCAGCCAGTTGCGGTCCTTGTATTTCTTGTTGCCACGACAGAGGAGGTCGGCCTTCTTCTCCAACTTTATCTTGAATGGTTTCTTGGGCAGCCAGGAACTCCAGTTGCCGCGAATCTTATACGTCATACCGCTTGCCCCTTCCTCATATGGTCCGCTGTCGTAGAGTGTCTCATCACCCTTATATATGACAATGGAGCCGGGCACCTTCGTGGCATTGCGTATAGAACCCCCGTTGCAGCCCTCAGGAGCCACGACATACTCGCCAGTGGGTTCTTCCCCGTCAACGGTGTTTATGACCACCACGGGCATGCTGAGAGCCCTCAGGGCGGCAATATCTGGCTGCTGCTGTGCGTTCATGCCTTGGGGAAACAACAGGGCAAGCAAAAACAGGAGTGCTGACGTGCCGCTCTTCCGCTTTCCTACGAGGTACGGAAGGTATCTGAATGTGAGGTATGCGATGATGGTGCAGATGTCATAGGCCAGGATAAGGGCGATGACCACCTGCCAGTAATTGCTGTAGGGGAAGTCTATCTTGTTGAGGACAAAGGCCACCAGTGCCGGTGCAGCACCGCAGAAGAAATAATAGACGATGGAGTGGGCACCTGTCCAACTAAGCATGAACACTCGTCCGAGCCATTTGCAGAGTGAGACGAGGAAAAGGGTGCTCACCACGATGTCGGCAAGGAACAGCGGGATATTGGACACCTCGACGCTTCCTATCACCGTTGACTCATCGCCCTTTATTATCATTATCTTTATTAAAAGTAAAAGGATAGAAAGAAATGATGTAGATAATGGGGTGTGCAAACGGTTGAAAACATGCTCGTAACGACGGTAGAGATAACCGCAGATCATTATGCTAAGGGCCATCAGGCCGTCGTTGACGTACCACAGGTTCTGTGCATAGTGCAGTGGAGAAGGGTTGCATTTGTTGCCGATAACGAAGGAGGCAGCGAAGGCAAGGAGCATAACAAGTGTTATAAAGATGGTTTTTCCACGTGTTATGAGCAGCGTTATCAACATCAGCAGTTCGGCAACGATGAGTGCTGCGATGAACCATGAAGCCTGGCCTTGGATAATCTTATTGAACACCTCACCAGCATCGGCACCCATGACGAATATCTTTATAATGCCGAGAATGACCGTGAAGACAAAGTAAGGCAAGAGCAATGACAGGGCAATGGACTTCAGTTTCCGTGTGAAAGAGAATCCCCTGTCTCTCAAGAAGAGATAGCCTGAGGCGAAGAAGAATGCCGCCAGCGCGTTGTGGACATAGCACTGGTAGGGAGTGATGATGCCGCCGGTATAGTAAACCTCGGTGTGATAGAGAAGAACTGCTATCATACTGATACCACGCATGGTGTCTATCCAGTGCAGGCGGGTACCACTGTCACTCTCAGAAGTATTGGAAATGTGTGCCATAGGCTTATCTGATTATGTTACCTCACAACAGCAATCTTGCATACGGTGCCCGCATCGCCGTCGGCAGTGGCGGTCTGTACCATATAGATGCCGGAAGCCACGCGCTTGCCCTTGAGGTCGCAGCCGTCCCAGGTGTACATTCCACCGTTGCTGCGGCCCTGGTTCACCAGCACGCCATTGCTTGTCGTTATCTTCACGTCAGCGTTGAGGGAGAGTCCGACAATGGTAATCAGTCCGGTATACTCTGGTCTCACGGGGTTGGGATATGCATAGACGTTGTCGGTTGTCATCTCCTCATTGGACGAGGAGGCATCGCTCATGTAGGAGCATAGGCCGCGCCCGGTGCCGAAGAACACCTCACCGGTCTTGTCGTTGATGGCTATCGACTCTATCTCGTTGTCCAGAAGACTGCTGTTCTCGGTGGTGAAGTGCTGCAGTTCGTTGATGTTGTCGCCGTCGATAAGATAGACACCATCGTCGAAAGTGCCAAACCACTTACGGCCGGCGGCATCCTCTGCGATGCAGTTGATATTGACTCCACCGAGCAGATAGTCGGCAAGGTTACTGCCGTCGTTACGGGGCACCTTTACCTGCACCAACGACTTGTCGTCGGTTCCGATATGCTCGTACGGGAGATATGCCGGGCCTCCGTTGCCGCCTACCCATATATCACCGCTCTTGCTTTGCATGATGCACTCCATGGCGTTGGTGGAATACTCGGTGCCATCCTGGTTCTTGAACGGCGTATCGTAGGCAACGAGCACGTCGTTGGCGGTGTCGTAGGAATAGAAACTGGGCTTCTGCCAGTAGTCGTTGGTGAACCACAGCAGTCCTTTGTTGTCGGCAAAGATATGCGAGGGATAGTGGAGCGCTACGTTATTCTCCTGGAGCAGTTCGCTCTTCGGGAATGCCTTCCATTGTCCGTTGGCGTCATATCGGAGCAGACAGGCATCGTATGCCATGCCGTTAAGCACCCACAGGTCGCCGTTCTTGTTGTATTTCAGTCCGAAAACAAGCACATAGGACTTGGCGCCTACGGTGTATGCCGGTTGCAGGATGGTGTTCTCGTTGTTGTAGAGTTTCACGAACTTACCATCGATAAACTCGTACATTCCCGTTCTGCCGCCAGCCATGAGACGCACGCCGGAGGTGTATGTGGGGTCGATGTCGAAGTCCATGATGTCGATATAACTTACTCCTGTCTTCTCTGCGAGGTTGTCCTCGTAGTTTATCCATTCGTTGCCGTCATATACCTGGATGCATCCGGGACGCCGCCTGTCGCCCCATCGTGTGAAACTTCCTCCGCAGGAGTATAGTTTGTCGCCATAGAAACGCATCGTGGTGAAGTAGTTATACGAGGGACCGTCAGGCATGATACCGCTTGCGGTGATGGTCCTGCCACCGTCTTCCGCCTGTTTCCACTGCTGCATCTTACCGTCCTTCTGCGTACTCCAGTAGCATTTGTTCTGCTGGTCGTAGGCAATAAGTTCGGTATATCCCTGTGACGTGCTTGTCGTTATGGTGTTATCATCGACGTATGTGGGGTTCTCTCCACTCTTCAGTCCTGTCCAGTTGGCGGGGTCGAGGAGGTTGTCGTTCATGTCACCCCTTACGTTTCCGTCGCTGGTCTTGCAGAAGATAACCCCGTTGCTCACCTGAATCTTCGACACTTTCTTGCCGAAGTTGTAGGTTGCCGTAATCTCGTTCTTCTCCACATTCATCTTTATCACTCCGAAACCGGTGCCTATGAATGCGTAGTTGCTGCTGATGGTGACGCAGTTCACGGTCTTGTCCTCGGTCATAATCTTAGTGTAGAAACTGCTGTTGTTCTGCACCGTGCCATCGTTCTGCAGGAGGTCGATGTTCTGGTTGTTGTATATTATGACGAGTTTCTTCGCCGCCTTGCACCATGCGATGAAGTCAATGCCCGTGTCAGAGAGTGAGTTTACCTTGTCGTAGGTCTCGACACTCTGGTCGCTTGGATTATAGGAGAAGAGATTGTTGCTTGCAAGCACAAACACCTTCTCGCCCGATGGCTCGATGTCTGTTATCGACTTGTAAGCCAAGTATGCGTTCCACTGCCCTATGCTTGCGGCATGCACCGTTGCCGATGCTATCGTTGCGATAATCAATAATATGTATTTCCTCATATTCTAAGCCTTTTTTCCCAACTCCTCAAAATACAGAAGTTTGTATATATTAAACTTAAAAACGCTCGGATTATTGCCTTCCAGATTGTGTAAGAGTGATTTATGGAACAAATTATATGTAAGGCGCAGCAGGGGGTTAAGGTGGAACTGACTTATTTTCCGACTGTAGTCGAGCAGCGAGGAGTAGCCTTGCAGTTCGCTGCTGAACTGTCGTAGTGTGCGCAGTCCTTCCTCCGTCTTTCGCATGAAGAGCTCGTTTGTCTCGAAGTCGGTGAATGTCAGAGGGTTGTCTATATGCTTAATGGCGATACCGTTGTCGCGAAGCGTCTTGCCCCACAGCACGTCCTCGTAGCCATAATGACGGAAACGCTCGTCGAAGGGGAAGCGCATCATCACCTCTCTCGCCACCATGAAGTTGCTGGTGTGGAAGTCCTGGTATGGGTTCTGCTGGCGTACGGCGGCGCTGTGGTTGCCTTCTGCCTTCAGTTCATAGCGGTAGCGGAGGTTCGTAAGCAGTGACTTGTCGTCGTGAGTGATGTCGTAACCGCCATAGACCACGGCTTCGTCGTGACGCAGATAGTCGCTGATGAAACCCTCTTTGCGCAGGCTCATGTCGCCGTCAACGAACAACAAACGGTCGTATTGCGCCTCACGGGCGAGTAAGTTCCTTATCTTTGCACGTCCCGAGTTTGTCTCCCTCTCAATGAGACGCACGTTATTCAGTGTACTGATAGCGCGGTTCTCCTCCTTTGCCTGCTCGTCGTCGGATCCGTCGTCGGCAACAACAATTTCCCAACTGACAGGCAGGTCGCTCAACTGCTCATGCAGAGCAACAACGAGGTTGCTGCATCGGCAGTTGAAAACGGGTATCAGTACGGAGAGGTTATTCATTCTTCAGGAGATAGTCGGCCAACTTCTTCACCGCCCTTGCACGGTGTGAGATATGATTCTTTATGTCAAGTCCGAGTTCTGCAAACGTTTTGTCATAGCCTTCGGGCATAAAGATAGGGTCGTAGCCGAAGCCCTCAGAGCCACGCTTCTCATCGATGATGCTGCCCTCCACCTTTCCTTCGAATATGTGAAGAACAGAGCCCTCTCCTGCCCCATCGCCACTTTCTTGCTTCTGTAGCAGAGCGATGACAGTGCGGAAACGTGCTGTGCGCTGAGTCTCGTCACCCAGTTTGCGCAGCAGTTTGTCCATATTGGCGTTGCTGTCGTGGTCGGTTCCCTCAGCATATCGTGCGCTATGCACACCCGGTTCGCCGTCGAGAGCATCCACCTCAAGGCCTGTGTCGTCGGCGAAACAGTCGTAACCATACTTCTCGAAGACATAGCGCGACTTCTGAATGGCGTTGTCGAGCAGCGTGTCACCCGTCTCAGGGATATCCTCATGACAACCGATGTCGGCAAGCGACATCACCTCGAAACTGCTGCCAAGAATCTCTCGTATTTCCGAAAGTTTGTTCTTGTTGTTTGTGGCGAATACTATTTTCATCAGTTTTTATCGTTGTTAGTAGTTTCCTGTTCGATTATGATGTTGTTCTTTTCCAAGTCTTTCTTCTTCACTTTCACCTTTATCTTGTCGAAACCCTCGCCAAAGACACCGATGACAGCACTCTGGCTGACAAATGCCTTGGGGTCAATCATCTTCACGATACGGAAGATGGTGACGCTCTCTCGTTTCTTTGCAAGAAGCACTATCACCTTGACTTCCTTGCCACTGTACCATCCGTGACCGTCAAGAATGGTCATGGTGTGGTCTGTCTCCTCGGCAAGTGTCTTTGCTATCTCTTCATATTTCTTTGAGAAAATCATGAACTGCACCGACTGCCGCTGGCGGTTCATGATGTAGTCGAGCATGAAATTCTCGATAATCATGGTGCAGAAACCGAACACCACCATAGTCATACGCTCGAGGAAGGTGCCAAACTGCGGTATGAAAAGACAGCTGCCGATGATGATGAAGTCGGCAAAGAGCAGTATCGTTCCTAACGAGAAGTCGTGGAACTTGTTTATCGATGCCGCGATAATGTCGGTGCCTCCCGTGCTGCCGTTGTACCAGAATGTAAGTCCGAGTGCCGTTCCCGTCATAAGACAGCCTATGAGAAGCGACATGAAGTCTTGTCCCTCGCCCAGAATCTTTATCATGTTCCCTGCCTCGTCGACGGGTGCTACCTCCTTCATCAGCCACAAAAGGAACGACAGCATCAGTGTGGCAAAGATGGTTTTCATCAGGAATTTCACTCCCAGTATCTTCAATGCCATGATAAGCAGTGAGGCATTGATGAGGAAGTAAGTGTATGAGTTGGGGAACGAAGTAGCGTAATAAACAATAGCGGCGATACCTGCCACACCACCCGTTACTATCTCATAGGGCATAAGAAAGAATGTAAACCCGAAGGCATACAATAGAAGCGCAAAGGTTATTCCGATATAATCCTTCAGCTCGTTTCTTATTATGGTTTTATTCACAGTCATTACAAGGTTTTTCAAAAAAGATTTTTTAAGTAGTTATGGAGTGTAAGAGTGCAGGGGTAAAGACAAGGGTTATGCCTAAACTCCTGAACTCCTACTCTCCCGGACTCCTCCAAGAAGTATTATCGTGCCTTATTTCAGCACCACGTTCACCATTCTCTTAGGAACGATGATGACCTTAACCACCTGCTTGCCGTCGGTGTATTTCTGTGTGCGTTCATCGCTCATCACAGCCTCTTCCACGGTCTTGTTGTCGGCATCGGCGGCAAACTGCATCTCAAAACGGCGCTTTCCGTTGAAGGCGACACCCATTGTGACGCTGCTCTCCACAAGATATTGCTCGTCCCATGACGGCCATTGTGCGTCGCAGACACTGCCTTCCTGACCCAGACGCTCCCAGAGTTCCTCTGCGATATGCGGTGCGAAAGGTGCTATAAGCACAGCGAGTGTCTTCAGTACCTCACGGTCTGTACACTTCTGTTGTGACAGTTCGTTCACGCAAATCATGAATGCCGAGATGCTGGTGTTGTATGAGAAGAGAGGAATGTCCTGCGATACCTTCTTTATCAGTTTGTGAAGACTCTTCAGAGAGTCGTTTGAAGCCTTCTCGGAAGTCTCCTTCGAGAGTGCGTTATCAAACAGATTCCAGAACTTCTTCAGGAAACGGTGACATCCGTCGATACCGTTTGTGTCCCAAGGCTTCGACTGTTCCACCGGTCCGAGGAACATCTCATAGAGTCGGAGGGTGTCGGCGCCATATTTCTCGACAATCATATCGGGATTTACAACGTTGAACATCGACTTCGACATCTTCTCTATTGCCCAGCCGCATACGTAGCGTCCGTCTTCCAGAACGAACTCTGCATCGTTGTATTCAGGTCTCCAAGCCTTGAAAGCCTCTATGTCGAGCACATCGTTGCTTACGATATTGACATCTACATGGATAGGAGTCACGTCGGCATACTTGTCCTTCAGACCGAGTGAAACAAACACAGGATGACCTTTGGCGTTGCTTCCCTCGTTGTCGCGATACACGAAGTTTGAGCGTCCCTGAATCATTCCCTGGTTCACAAGTTTCTGGAATGGCTCCTCCTTGCACGACACTCCGAGGTCGAAGAGGAACTTGTTCCAGAAGCGGGAGTATATCAAGTGACCCGTCGCATGCTCCGTTCCACCCACGTAGAGGTCAACATTCTGCCAGTAATCGTCGGCCTCCTTGCTTACCAAAGCCTGCTCGTTCTTCGGGTCCATGTAGCGCAGATAGTATGCGCTTGATCCTGCAAAGCCCGGCATTGTGTTAAGTTCGAGTGGGAAGATGGTTACGTTATCGATGGCACTACACTCCACGATGGTATTCGTCTTGGTGTCCCAAGCCCAGCGCTTTGCGTGTCCCAGTGGTGGCTGTCCGTCCTCAGTGGGCTTGTATTTGTCCACCTCAGGCAGTTCCAAAGGCAGGCACTCCTCGGGTACCATGTAAGGCATGTTGTCCTTGTAATACACGGGGAATGGCTCGCCCCAGTATCTTTGACGTGAGAAGATGGCGTCGCGCAGACGGAAGTTCACCTTCACTCGTCCGAGGTTATGCTCGGCAACGTATTTCTTTGTGGCAGCAATCGCCTCCTTGACGGTAAGTCCGTTGAGCGAGAACTTCTTTGACTCGGAGTTGCAGACGATACCTTCCTTCGCGTCATAACTCTCCTCCGACACGTCGGCTCCCTCGATAAGCGGGATGATAGGGAGGTTGAAATGACGTGCGAAAGCATAGTCGCGGGAGTCGTGAGCAGGCACAGCCATGATGGCGCCTGTACCATAACCGGCAAGCACATACTCGGAAATCCATATTGGAATCTTCTCGTCGGTGAAGGGGTTGATGGCGTATGAGCCGGAGAAAACACCCGTCACCTTCTTGTCTGAGATGCGGTCGCGCTCGGTACGTTTCTTCACGTATGCGATATATTCTTCCACCTCTTTCTTCTGCTCGTCTGTTGTCAGTTCTGCAACGAGTTCACTCTCTGGTGCAAGAACCATGAATGTCACTCCGAACATGGTGTCGGCGCGGGTGGTGAAGATAGTGAACGACTTGTCGCTGTCAGCCACCTTGAACTCCACTTCAGCACCTTCGCTTCGTCCTATCCAGTTCTTCTGTGTCTCCTTCAGTGACTCGGTCCAGTCGATGGTGTCAAGACCGTCGAGCAGACGCTGGGCGTATGCCGAAACACGAAGGCACCACTGGCGCATCTTCTTCTGGACAACGGGATAGCCACCGCGCACGCTTACGCCATCTACAACCTCGTCGTTGGCAAGCACGGTGCCCAGTCCGGCACACCAGTTCACCATCGTCTCGCCGAGATAGGCGATGCGGTAGTTCATAAGAACTTCCTGCTGGCGCTTCTCGTCCCATGAGTTCCACTCGTCGGCAGTGAACGTCAGTTCCTCGGAACAAGCCACATCGATGATGCCGCCGTCGTCACCTTGTGTTCCCTTTGTCTGGAAACGCTCGATGAGTTTCTCTATAGGCATTGCTTTCTGCTGCTTGTTGCAGTAGAAAGAGTTGAACATCTTCTGGAATGCCCATTGCGTCCACTTATAGTAGATGGGCTCACATGTGCGCACCTCGCGGTCCCAGTCGAAGCAGAATCCTATCTTGTCCAACTGCTCGCGATAGCGGTTGATGTTTGCCTCGGTGGTTATTGCGGGGTGCTGTCCTGTCTGAATGGCATACTGCTCGGCAGGAAGTCCGTAGGCATCATAGCCCATAGGGTTCAGCACGTTATATCCCTGAAGCCTCTTGAAGCGTGCATAGATGTCGCTGGCGATATATCCTAAAGGGTGACCAACGTGCAATCCTGCCCCTGAGGGGTAAGGAAACATGTTGAGCACATAGTACTTTTTCTTCTCCTTGTCTTCCACAACGCGATAGGTTTTCTCGTCAACCCACCTCTGATGCCATTTCTTCTCAATGGCTCTGAAATCGTATTCCATTCTTTCTTAATATGCTTTTAATTCTTGATATTCTGCACTTTTCGCCTGCAAAGTTAGTGCAATTCGAGGATAAAACAAAAGAAATTCATTCTTATTTTACCACCTCACTACCCTACTCCACACCTTTCACACTCCAAAAGCATACCTTTTATACCCTAAAAGGCCATCTTTCACACCCCAATAGGCCACCTTTCGCATCCTCAAAGATATGCAATTGGCGGCCAACTGCAAACCCTTGATAATCCATATTATATGAGCAGTCAGGATCCCCGGGGCAAACCACCCTTAAAGAATAGGGAAAATCCCCCTCCGAATTAGGAACTTTCCTATTGCGGGTATATGAAACTTTATTTATCTTTGCATCAGAAAAAGGAACCGAATGTATAACATTTTAAAACATACGATTATGAAGAAGATGTTACTCACGCTGGTTGCAATGATCGGGATGACATTCACAGCACAGGCAATGACATACACTCAGGCAAGGAATGAGGCTCTCTTCCTCACTGACAAGATGGCATATGAACTCGCACTCTCAAACGATCAGTATGAGGTGGTGTATGAAATAAACTTCGACTACTTCTATTCTCTCAATGGTCAGACAGACCTTTTTGGAATAGCATGGCAGCGTCGTGACAGCGATTTGAAATATGTGCTCACCGTGGCTCAGTACGAGCGCATGATTGCAAGAGACTATTTCTATCGTCCAGTGAACTGGAATTCTGGGTGGAACTTCATCATCTACACCCACTATACCAACCGCTCTCACATGTATTACGCACATCCAGTAGCATACGGAAGCTATCGCGGAGGCCACAGCTGGCGTCAGAATAACAACCATAGCTACTATCAGACACGTTCGTACTACTACTCTAAGAACATTCGTCATCACTCGGCGACTAAGAACCACTCTGGTTACATTCCGCCAAAGACGAACAATAAGCCTGCAACACCTGGCAACCACAAGCCAAAGAGCGGGCAGCCAACAACGACAACCCATAACAATAACCATCAGGGAAGTGGCTCTACATGGCGCAACACCGGCAGCAACAACCATAACAACGGCAATGCTGGCCAAGGAAATCCACCGCGCAAGCAACCCACAACCTCCCCACGCGGCACCTCACAGGGCAAGCAGGGTAACTCTGGTGGCGGTCATTTCGGAACTCGCAAATAAAAGACATACCAATATAAGCACAACAAACTAAATGATGACTGATGATTGATTATGATTAGGTTAGATTTCTCTTTTGATTCTGAAGGCGGCATCGACGGTGGTCGGTGCCGCCGGATTTTTTGACGTTTTATTTTGTTTTGTCTTCAGTTTGCACAAACTTTGACCTTCGGTAAACCTCAGGTCGAACTTACTCACGTTCGGAAAAAACCAAATAATATTTGTTTTTTCGCTCACTTAATCGTAACTTTGCAAACGAAAAAGAGAAAAACCTTGCACTTCGGAATGTTGAAAGTGGTATGGGATAAGGTAAAAATTATTAAAGACAATATACAAGATGGCATTGAAATGTGGTATTGTGGGACTGCCTAACGTGGGCAAGTCGACGCTTTTTAACTGTCTGTCGAGTGCCAAGGCACAGGCGGCGAATTTCCCTTTTTGCACCATTGAGCCTAACGTGGGCGTGATAACGGTGCCTGACGAGCGACTGACAAAACTTGCAGAGATAGTTCATCCGGGACGCATAGTGCCTGCTACATGTGAGATAGTGGATATTGCAGGACTCGTGAAGGGTGCTTCGAAGGGTGAGGGACTGGGCAATAAGTTCCTTGGAAATATCCGCGAGACAGACGCTATAATACATGTGCTGCGCTGCTTCGATGACGATAACGTGGTGCGTGAGGGCGGTGCTCCCGTCGATCCTGTAGAAGACAAGGAAATTATAGATACCGAACTTCAGTTGAAAGACCTCGAGACGATAGAGGGACAGTTGGCAAAGACACAGAAAACGGCTGCTGCCGGCAACAAGGATGCTAAGGTTGCGGTGACCGTTCTGGAAGCATATAAGGCAGCACTTGAGCAGGGTAAGAATGCCCGTACGGTGACTTTCGAGAGCAAGGAAGAGCAGAAGGTGGCTCACGACCTGTTCCTTCTCACCGCAAAGCCTGTGCTTTATGTCTGCAATGTGGATGAGGCTTCGGCAAAGGAAGGCAACGAATACAGTCGTAAGATTGAGGAGATTGCCCTTAAAGAAGGTGCCGAGGCAATGGTGATTGCCGCCAAGACGGAGGAGGATATTGCCTCTTTGGAGACCTACGAGGACAAACAGATGTTCCTTGAGGAACTCGGTCTGGAGGAAAGTGGTGTCAACCGCCTCATCAAGAAGGCGTATGCGCTGCTCAATCTCGAGACGTTCATCACCGCCGGAGAGATGGAGGTGAAGGCCTGGACATACCATAAGGGATGGAAGGCACCGCAGTGTGCGGGTGTCATTCACACCGACTTCGAGAAAGGTTTCATCCGTGCCGAGGTGATAAAGTATGACGACTACATCAAATATGGCTCGGAGGCAGCAGTTCGCGAGGCAGGAAAGATGGGCATCGAGGGCAAGGAATATGTGGTGCAGGACGGTGATATAATGCACTTTAGGTTTAATGTCTAAGCGTACATATCCCCCAATTCCAAACTTCTAACTCCTAACTTCTAACTAAGATGACAGAGATACTGAGTTACATAACATGGAATCCCGATGCTGAGATATTCCGTATCGGAGGTTTCGCCGTGCGCTGGTACTCGATGTGTTGGCTCGTAGGACTGGCTCTCGCATACTTCCTTGTGAGGAAACTGTATAAGGAACAGAAGGTGAAAGACGGTCTTTTCGACCCTCTCTTCATCTATTGCTTCATCGGAATACTGCTCGGTGCGCGACTCGGACACTGCATTTTCTACGAGCCGGAGTACTGGCTCAGTTCACCACAGCACGTCTTCGAGATATTCGTTCCCATACGTTTTATGGCCGATGGCAGTTGGAAATTCACGGGATATGAGGGTCTTGCGAGTCACGGAGGCACCATAGGACTGACCATAGCGCTTATCGTTTACTGGCTCAGAGTGCGCAAGCATGGACTCGGGATATGGCAGATACTCGACAATATAGCCATCGTAACGCCTATCACGGCTTGCTTTATAAGACTCGGAAACCTCGTCAATTCAGAGATTATAGGTAAGGTTACGGATGTTCCTTGGGCGTTCATTTTCGAGCGGGTTGATTTGCTTCCGCGTCATCCAGGCCAACTCTATGAGGCTATTGCCTATGCCATCTTCTTCCCTATCGGCTGGTATCTCTATCGCAAACATCCCGAACGGGTGGGTACGGGCTTCTTCTTCGGATTATGTCTCACGCTCATATTCACGTTCCGTTTCTTCATAGAATACACCAAGGACATACAAGTGGCAAAGGAAGCAACAATGACATTGAACATCGGTCAGATGCTCAGCATTCCTTTTGTGCTTGTTGGAATCTACTGCATGTGGCGCAGTTTCAAGAAGAAAAGTAGTATAAAGTAGTACAGATTTATTATTTTCCTTTTACAATCTTCTTTATCTCGTTGAGCTTATTCAGTGCTTCGAGCGGCGTGAGGTTGTTTACGTCGATGTTGAGAATCTCGTCGCGCACCTGAGAAAGCACTGGATCGTCGAGTTGGAAGAAAGAGAGTTGGTAGCCGTCGCGCCCCTTGTTCAGTTGTTCTGCCGTGGGTTTACCTACCGTCCCTACCCCACTATTGTCTGTTTCCAGTTGTTTCAGTATTGAGTTGGCGCGCTTCACGATGCTCTTGGGCATTCCCGCTATTTGCGCCACATGGATACCGAAGGAGTGTTCCGAGCCTCCCCGTTGCAGTTTTCTTAGGAAAATCACCTTGTTATCCACCTCTTTCACGCTGACATTGTAGTTCTTTATGCGAGTGAAGTTCTTCTCCATCTCGTTCAACTCATGGTAATGCGTGGCGAAGAGCGTGCGCGCCTGTGCCTTCTTATGTTCGTGAAGATACTCCACTATCGCCCATGCGATGCTGATACCGTCGTAGGTTGAGGTGCCGCGACCAAGTTCATCGAAGAGCACAAGCGAGTGAGGCGTAACGTTGTTGAGTATGTTTGAGGCCTCCGTCATTTCCACCATGAAGGTCGATTCGCCAAGAGATATATTGTCAGAAGCGCCCACTCGGGTGAATATTTTGTCCACTAAGCCTATTCTCGCGCTCTCTGCTGGCACGAAACATCCTATCTGCGCCATCAGTACTATGAGTGCTGTTTGACGCAGCAGAGCCGATTTTCCGGCCATGTTTGGTCCGGTAATGATTATTATCTGTTGCTTCTCGGTATCGAGATAGATGTCGTTTGGCACGTAACTTTCGCCCAAAGGCAGTTGCGTTTCGATAACGGCGTGGCGACCTTGACGTATGTCCAGCACGTCGCTTTGGTCGATAACGGGACGCACATACCGGTGCTCTTCTGCTGCCTTTGCAAATGAAAGGAGGCAGTCAAGACGTGCAACGATATTGGCATCTATCTGTATTGCGGGGATAAATTCCTGCATCCAGAGCACCAATTCGTTGTAAAGTCGCGTCTCGAGAGACAATATCTTGTCCTCTGCTCCGAGAATCTTCTCCTCGTATTCCTTGAGCTCTTGTGTGATATATCGCTCCGCCTGAGCCAGCGTTTGCTTACGTACCCAACTTTGAGGAACCTTGTCCTTGTATGTGTTTCTTACCTCAAGGTAGTATCCGAAGACATTGTTATAGCCTATCTTCAGTGAGGAAATGCCCGTTAGTTCGGTCTCTCTCTCCTGTATCTTCAGCAGGTAGTCCTTGCCGCTATATGCTATGTTGCGCAGTTCATCGAGTTCGGCGTTGACACCAGACTTTATCACTCCACCCTTGTTCACGAGCATCGGAGGGTCGTTCTCCACCTCTTTCTCGATGCGGTTGCGCAGTGTCTCGCAAAGGTTCAGTTGCTCCCCTACCCTACGCAGCGCCTCGTTCGAGGCACTCATGCATGCCTCCTTGACGGGTTGCAGCGACTGCAAGGCAACCTTTAGTTGAACAATCTCGCGCGGAGAGACGCGTCCCACCGCCACCTTTGATATGATGCGCTCAAGGTCGCCGACGTGATGGAACTTCTCATCGACAAGCATTCGGAAGTCGGGTTCACGGAAGAAATACTCCACTATGTCAAGACGCTCGTTGATACGGTTCTCCTCTTTCAGCGGGAACACAGCCCATCTCTTCAGCATTCGGGCACCCATCGGTGACACGGTGCGGTCGATGACGTCCATCAGACTAATCCCATCGTCCTGCATCGGATGAAGAAGTTCAAGCGAGCGGATGGTGAATTTGTCGAGACGCACAAACCTCTCCTCCTCAATTCTGGTAAGAGAAGTGATATGACCAATCTGCGTGTGCTGCGTCATTTCAAGGTATTGCAGTATCGCTCCGCTTGCGATGACACCGTTGCGGAGATGATCTACACCGAAGCCTTTCAGGTTTTTCACCTCGAAGTGACGGAGAAGTTTCTGCCGTGCAGCCTGCTCCGTGAATACCCAGTCTTCCATTTCGAAGGTGAAATATTTTGTTCCGAAGGCACGTTCGAAGTCGGACCTGCGTCCCCTTTCATACAAAATCTCCTTTGGTTGGAAGTTTCCCAGCAGTTTCTCGATATGGTCTGCGGGTCCCTCTCCTGTGAGGAACTCACCCGTAGAGATGTCGAGGAATGCCACACCGCAGCTCCCTTTGCCGAAATGTACTGCCGCAAGGAAGTTGTTCTCCTTGTAGTTCAGTACGTTGTCGGCCATCGCCACACCTGGTGTTACCAGTTCGGTGATGCCTCGCTTTACCAGTTTCTTGGTGAGTTTCGGATCTTCCAGTTGGTCGCAAATAGCCACTCTCCTACCCGCCCGGATAAGTTTCGGCAGGTAGGTGTCAAGGGCGTGGTGTGGGAATCCTGCCATTTCGGCGTTGGTCTTGCCCTGAGCCCCGTTGTTGCGCCTTGTGAGTGTGATGCCCAGAATCTTGCTTGCGGCAATGGCATCGTCGCAGTAGGTCTCGTAGAAGTCGCCGCAACGGAACAGCAGTAATGCGTCGGGATGCTTTGCTTTCAACGAGAAGAACTGCTTCATCATAGGCGTCAGCTCTTCCTTTTTAGTGGCCATAGTTTATGGATTATTGCGAGATGCAAAGATACTTTTTTCCGTTGAGAATGCAAAATAAAAGGAAAGAAATTTTGATTCCTGACGGAACGAATGGCGGTTAGCGCTCTCATGCATCGCGTTTGATGGTCAATGGGAGTGCGAAAGATGTCCTTTTGGTGTGTGAAAGGTGGCTTTTCATCATGCGAAAGATGACCTTTCGCGATAAAGATGATGATAAGTGGTTATTTCTTCCTGCGTGAACGGAAGAGGAAGAAAGCACCGGCGAGCACTGCAACGAGTGCTCCTCCGGCGTAGTATAGGGTGTTGGATGATAGGTGTTGGCCGTTGGCGGCAAGGTCATTGCCGCTTGCAGAGCCAGTAGTATCGTTCATTACGGTCATTCCCTCATACTGAAGTTGGCACTTGGGGCACTGCTTCATGTCTTCGGTGCGTGGTGCTCCACAGGCGGGACAGAAACGTTTGGTAGGCGGGTTCTTATATTCCACCTCGTAGATATTCACCGCATTGCCTCCCCTATTGCTGCGACCTTGCGAGGTAACAAACACATAACGGCCGTCGGAAGACAGGTCGAGACCCACTGGATAGCTGTCAACGGGGATGTGGCAGATGGTGGTCATCGTCTCAGTATCAACGACATACACCTGGCTCACGTTGTTGCAGGCAGCGAAGATGTAGCGTCCGTCGGGCGAGATGCTTATGGTGCGTGCTCCCGTTCCCACCTTGCAGTTCTGCCATCCCGTAGCCTGAGCGGTCTTCTTGGTTGTTCCGTTCATGGTCTTCGCGATGTTCATGAAGTCCTTCAGCGGCATGCGCTGCACCATTCCGCCACCATTGATGCTCAGATAGAGGTAGCCGTTGGAGATAACCAGATGTCTCACATTGCTCATCATGCCAAGAACGCGACCAAGATAACGCTGCTCTTGGATATCGATAACAGCGATACCGCCGCCGCCACCCATACAACCTACGATGAGATAGCGGTTGTCTGGGGTGAATACAGTGCCGCGAAGGGCGTATCCAGAGCCGTTGTCACGGTCAACAGAGCGGTTGAGAGGGTAGTTCAGTTCCAGTTCCTTATCCACCACGAGAACCATCTTATGATGCCAGTCTTCGGGTTTATCAGACGATATATCGATAAGACCTACGGTGTTGTTTCCCCAGTGTGAGATAGCCACTGTCTTGCCGTCGGGCGACGTGCTCACCATCTTGGGCAGCGGACCGGTCTCCATCAACCGCACAATCTTGTCGGTCTTGGTGTCTATGATGGCAACAGCCGAGGGGTCCTGGGCGTTGATGTCAAAGGTGCGGCGATAGTAGGGCACCCACAGATAGCGACCGTTATGACTGAAGGTGCTTTCCACCGGCTTTCCTGCAAAGGTGTTCAGGTTCTGGTGGTAGTGGCGCCAAGGGTAGAGACCAGACGGTTTCGACCATAGTGCATCGTCGCGACCATCCTTGAACTGATGGCGAATCACAGCCAGTTTCTTATGCGTCTTGAAGTCGTAACTTATTGTAGTACAGCCTTCTAGCGAGTTAACGTAGTACTTGGAGCCGTCGGGATGGATATTGATGGACTTCGGACTGTTGATGTCGGTGTCACGAGTGTCTGACGTACCGCCATAGTTTTGTTTCTTCGCTATCAGTTTCATGGTAAGCGAACCGTCAGTAGCCTGGGCGGTGGTGCCTATCTGCGGATGAGACACTGGCGGCACGTCGGCAAACGATAGCATGGAAATGGCAAGCGCAAAGGCTGCCGATAGGGTTCTTTTCATTGTGGTCAGTATTTGTTTTTTGTTTCTCTATTTCTCTGTATCCTATGTTGCGATGCCGTCGCAACACGTTGAACAACAGTTGCAAAAGTAAGGCAAAACGTCGAAAGAGCAAAATTTTTCGCATGAAATAATACCAAATACGTTTCTTTTTTGTAATTTTACACCCGCAAATTACATAAACATCAATATTAATGAAGAATTTCTTATTCACCGCAGCACTTGCGGCTATGCTCGCAACGGCAGCGGCGTGTACGTCGAATGCGCAGTCAAAGGGTGGGGCAGAGACTGTTCCAGAGGAGGATACTGCCGAATATACCCTCTCTATTCTTGTGGCAGGAGACCTCATGCAGCACCAAGGTCAGATAAATGCGGCACGCAACAGCGACGGCACTTACAGTTATGAGGAGACATTTAAATATATTAAGGAGGAGGTAAGCAGTGCCGATCTCGCCATAGCAAACTTCGAAGTAACGCTCGGAGGACAACCATATAAGGGCTATCCTTGTTTCTCTGCACCTGATGAATACCTGCAGGCGACTATCGATGCGGGCTTCGACGTGCTGCTGACAGCCAATAACCACTGCCTCGACTCACGGCAAAAGGGACTGGAGCGCACCATCGATATGATGGACAAAGCACACATTCCGCACCTCGGAACATATAAAAACATTGCAGAGAGAAACAAGAACTACCCGTTCCTGATAGAGAAAAACGGTTTCCGTGTGGTGATTCTTAACTTCACCTATGGCACCAACGGACTGCAGGTGCAGGCGCCAAACGTGGTGAACTATATGGACACCACCGAGATAGCACGCGACATAAAGAAGGCGAAGACGATGAAGCCCGATATCATCATTGCCATTCCTCACTGGGGAATAGAGTATGTTTTGCATCCTAATCAGCAGCAAAAGGACATTGCGGCATGGCTCTTGAAGCAGGGTGTTGACCACGTTATAGGCGGTCATCCGCACGTCTTGCAGCCTATGGAGCGCCGCAATAAGGAGAAGAACGGCGGCAACGTGGTTGTTTACTCGCTTGGAAACTACGTAAGCAACATGACGAAGGTGAACACCGATGGTGGTGCAATGATACGTATGGACTTCAAGAAAAAGGGTAGGGTAGTGACCCTTGAGGACTGCGGTTACAGTTTCGTGTGGGTGTCTCGTCCGCAAGTGTCGGGGCATAAGAACTTCCGCATCTATCCTGTTCACGTGTCCGACAGTCTGCTTAATGCCGCAGAGCGTGCAAAGCGCAACCTCTTCTATACTAATATGAAGAATCTCTACGACAAATATAACATCGATGTGCCGGAAATAGAGTATTAAAAGACACGAAAAACCTCCCTTGAAAGGGAGGTTTTTTAGTGTGCTTCCAGCCAGTTTTCACCCCATCCGCAGTCGGCTATTAGTGGAACACGGAGTTGATATGCGTTCTGCATCTCCTCGATGACAATTCTCTCTACCGTTTCCTTCTCCTCGGGTACGACGTTGAAGTTGAGTTCGTCGTGTACCTGGAGTATCATCTTACTCTTCAGGTCGAGGTCTTTGAAACGCTGGTAGATACGTATCATAGCCACCTTTATAATGTCTGCCGCCGACCCTTGTATCGGGGCGTTGATGGCATTGCGCTCGGCGAAATTGCGCACCACGGCATTCTGTGAGTTGATGTCGGGCAGGTAGCGGCGGCGATGGAATACCGTCTCGGCATAACCGCGCTCACGTGCCATCTGTTTCGACCGTTCCATGTAGTCGTAAACCTGCGGGAATGTCACGAAAAAGCCGTCTATTAACTGCTTTGCCTCGGCTCTTTCTATCTCCAGGCGCTCGGCAAGTCCGAAGACGGTGATGCCGTAGATGATGCCGAAATTGGCGCGTTTCGACTTTGTTCTCTCGTCGCGCGTCACCTCGTTGATATCCTTTTTATATATGTTGGCTGCGGTGGCGGCATGCAGGTCGTGACCTTCGCGGAACACGCGCATCATGTTCTCGTCCTCTGAGAGGTGCGCCATGACGCGCAACTCTATCTGACTGTAGTCAGCGGAGAAGAAGAGGCATCCTGGGTCTGGTATGAAAGCCTTGCGTATCTCCTTGCCATCCTCACCCCGAACGGGAATATTCTGCAGGTTGGGGTCTGATGATGACAGTCGTCCTGTGGCTGTTATGGTCTGGTTGAACGACGTGTGTATGTGTCCGGTTTTCTTGTTTATCAGTTTCGGAAGGGCATCGATGTACGTACCGAGAAGTTTCTTTAACCCTCTGTGCTGCAGGATGTTATCCACTATCTCATGCTTGTGGCGCAATGTCTGTAGCACTTCCTCGCTGGTGACATACTGTCCTGTCTTGGTTTTCTTCGGTTTTTCGATTATCTTCATCTTGCCGAAGAGGATATCGCCCACCTGTTTCGGTGATGCGATATTGAACTCCTCGCCTGCCAGTTCATAGATTTTGCGCTCCAGTTCCTGCATCCTTTGGGTGAATGCCTGTGATGTCTCGGCGAGCGAGTCGGTGTCTATCCTCACGCCGTTCATCTCCATTTCGGCGAGCACACGTACCAATGGCATCTCTATCTCGTAGAATAGTTTCTCCACACCTGCCTGTTTCAGTTTCGGCTCCAGCACGTTTTTCAGTTGCAAGGTGATGTCGGCATCCTCGCAGGCGTACTGATAAACATCCTTCGGGGGTAGCGAGCGCATCGATTTTTGATTCTTACCATTCGGTCCGATGAGTTCGTCTATGTGTATCGTCTTGTAGTTGAGATACACCTCTGCCATGTAATCCATGTTGTGACGAAGTTCGGGTTGGATGAGATAGTGTGCTATCATGGTGTCCCACATGTCACCTTTAAGAGTGACACCATAGTTGGCCAACACTTCGAGGTCGTACTTTATGTTCTGTCCGATTTTGAGAATTGTCGGGTTTTCGTACAAAGGTTTAAAAATGTTAACAAGCCGCTGTGCTTTTTCTTGGTCGGCAGGTATTGCTACATAGAATGCCTTGTGAGGTTCCACTGAGAAGCTCAGACCCACCAATTCTGCCTCAATGGGGTTGGTAGAGGTGGTTTCTGTGTCTAAACTTAAAAAACTTTTTGTCAATAAAAAATCACAAATAAGTACTGCTTCCTCCTCATTTTCAATAAGTTGGTAGTCTGAGTTAACAGAATTTAACTGCGATTTTGACGATATTTTTTCTGCTTCCGTGGTTTCGGTCGTGAAAAGTCCAAATAAATCTTGCTCTAAAACGACTTTTTTTTCCGTTTTTTTTGCATTCTTGAAAAATTTGTCTGCGAGGGTGCGAAATTCGAGTTCGTTGAAAATTTTGCGAAGTTCGGTCTCGTTGGGTTCCACCATCTTCAGACTGTCAAGATTCAACTCGATGGGAACATCGGTTCTGATGGTGGCGAGGAATTTGGACATTCGGATATCATCTACTGCCGATTCCACTTTCAACTTCAATGCACCTTTCAGTTCGTTGGTGCGTTCCAGCAGTTGCTCCACATTGCCAAACTCAGTGATAAGTTTGACCGCTGTCTTCTCACCAACGCCAGGACAGCCGGGGAAATTGTCGGCACTGTCGCCCATAAGTGCCAGAAGGTCGATGACCTGGAGTGGGGAAGTGATGCCATACTTGTTGCAAACGGCGGCAGGATCCATCACTTCATAGCCCCCGCCATGTCGCGGACGATAGATGAAAACGTTGTCTCTTACCAACTGACCATAGTCCTTGTCAGGCGTAAGCATATACGTAGAAACGCCCATTTCACCGCTCTTCAGTGCCAGAGTTCCTATCACGTCGTCGGCTTCAAAGCCGTCAACTTGGAGTATAGGGATGTTCATCGCGCGCAGGATGTCCTTGATTATGGGCACCGATGCTCGTATGTCCTCCGGCGTTGCCTCACGCTGCGCCTTGTATTCGGGGTAGGCGTCCGAACGGAATGTTGGTCCGTGGGGGTCGAAGGCCACACCGAGAAATGTGGGTTTCTCCTTCTCTATCACCTCGTGAAGGGTATTACAGAACCCCAGGATGGCAGAAGTGTTCAGTCCTTTCGAGTTTATTCGCGGGTTTTTAATAAAGGCGTAATATGCTCGATAAATAAGAGCGTAAGCGTCTAAAAAAAACAATTTCTCCATAAATATTCTTATTTTCCGCTCAAAATTACAAAAAGTTTTCCATAAATCCGATAAAAACATTAATTTTGTCACAAAATTCAGATGTATGGACTTTTTGTCAGTCATAAAACAACCTATCAGCAACGAACTGGCCGCTTTTATCGACCTCTTTAATTCCACACTACAACACGAGTACGGACTGCTTCAGAACGTGCTCGAGCATATACGTCAGCGTGGAGGCAAGCGCATGCGACCGATGCTTATCTTGCTGATAGCCAAGAACTACGGCGAGGTGAATATGGTGACTCAGTGTGCTGCTGTCGGACTCGAACTGTTGCACACCGCGAGCCTTGTTCACGATGATGTGGTTGACGAGAGCGACGAGCGTCGTGGTCAGGCATCGGTGAATGCCACCTATAATAATAAGGTGGCGGTGCTTGTCGGCGACTTTATATTGTCGTCGGCATTGCTCCGCGTGTCGGAGACGGCCAACGAGACTATCATCAAGAATCTCGCCCGACTGGGTCAAACATTGTCGGCAGGAGAGGTGCTTCAGCTTACTAATATCGATAATAAGGAAATCTCAGAAGATGTTTATTATCAGGTTATTAAGCAGAAAACAGCCGCTCTCTTCGAGTCTTGTTGCGAGATGGGTGCCCTTTCTGCCGGAGTGCCTGAGGAGGACATCGCCGAGATACGTGAGTTTGGTGCCAACATCGGTCTCGCTTTCCAGATTCGCGACGATATCTTCGACTACTACGACTCTTCAGAGATAGGTAAGCCAACGGGCAACGACATGGCTGAAGGAAAGCTTACGCTGCCTGTTATCTACGCGCTCAACACTACTGGTGACGCAAGGATGATGGATTTGGCACAGAAAGTGAAGCAACGTACCATCAAAGCCGATGAAATCGCCGAATTAGTAGCATTTACGAAGGCTAATGGAGGTATTGAATATGCTGAGAATAAGATGCGTCATTTCCACGACTTAGGCGTTGCCTTCGTTGAGAAGAACGTGAAGAAAGACGACGTAAAAGAGGCTCTGATGGCATATCTCGACTACATTGTGTTGCGTAATAAGTAGGTATAGATGCCGTTTTGCAAATAAAGTCTATCCTAAAGCATCTGTTTAAAGAATAATGAACATATCTCGGAACATTAAAATATGGAGGACAATAACAGTTGTTATTGCCTTATGCTGTGTTTTGGCATGTGGAATGATGTATATCTATTTCCGCCCTGACACACTGAAAATGTTCCATTTCTTCAAGTATATCGGCATTCTCGACATCCTGGAGGATATGAAGCGCGACCCTTCCATTGTCTCCTTCTGGGTATTATACAACCTTCCTGACGGTGTGTGGCTGTTCGCTTACACCATACTTATTGGCTGTATATGGAACTTTAAGATACGTGATTGCTGGATGTTCATCCTCGTGATGCCGTTCATTTGCATCCCCCATGAGATTCTGCAGGGACTTGGCATCATGCACGGAACCTACGATTCCAACGATATTTTTGCCTATATCATGGCGCTTACCGCAGGTTTTATCTATATCTTTTTTGTCGATAGAATCGCCTTTAAACGTGTCGAGAGGGTAGAGCGGAGGCGTACCAGTTCGGTGAAACTGATGCTCACGATGATAAGTTTTTCCCTCTTCGTCCTTCTTGCAATAGGAAGTGACGACACGGTAGGGCGCATCAGCGCAAACACTGGTGATTCCTATGAGGCAATGAAGTGATTGTTCTTAAGGTAAATAGCAGGAAAATAATAAAGGAGTTCGGATGTATAGACCTAAAACATCCGAACTCCTTTAGTTCTAAGCAACAAATAGATTAGAAGAACTTCACCTCTTTGCCCTCAATCTCGCTGAGCAAAAGGTTGGCAAGACGGCTCGTTCCGAGGCGGAACCACTTGTTTGTGAGCCATTGCTCTCCCAGCACTTCCTTCACGATGGTGTAGTAAATCATCGCATCCATCACGCTGTTGATGCCGCCAGCGGGCTTGAAACCTATCTGAATGCCCGTTTCATCGTAGTATTCCTTGATAGCCAGGCACATCACGTAAGCGGCCTCTGGAGTTGCGGAAATTTTCTCTTTGCCAGTAGAGGTCTTAATGTAGTCAGCACCAGCATACATCGATAAAATGGACGCTTTCTTGATGTTTGACGCCGTTACGAGGTCGCCGGTCTCAAGGATTACCTTCATTGCATTCTCACCACATACGTTCTTCAGTTCCTGGATGTCATCGCAAACGCCTTCATAGTCGCCAGAAAGGAACTTTCCTACGGGCATGACGATGTCTATCTCGGTTGCTCCTTCCTTTATGGCAAGTGCTGTTTCTGCCACCTTTACTTCAATCAGGGCTTGTGAAGAGGGGAAACTGCCGCTCACGCAGGCTATCTCCACACCGTCGATTTCTAGTGTCTCAGCCACCGTCTTGGCAAAACAGGGATATACACAGATGGTTGCCACATGTGGCAGGTCGCCGTATTGCTCGTCAAACTGGTTCACTTTTTCGGTGAATGCCATCACGCTTTCCTCTGAGTCAGTGGTCTTCAGCGTGGTCAGTTCGATGCTTCCGAAGAGGAATTTCTTCACTTCCATAGTGTCGTTTTCAGGCACTTTCTCAGCAATAATCTTCTTTACTGCTTCTTTCACTTGTGCATCGTCGATGTTGCAATTGTACTTCGCCAATGCCTGCTCGTATTTACTTAGTTCAGCCATAGTATTATGTTTTTAAGTTATTGATATGTTGTTCTTTACTGACTTGTTATTTCAGTTTCGGGTTATTCTTATGTCTTTCAGCGTCTCTTGAGGTCTTTTTCGCAATGCTTTTCTGCAGTTCCTCGGTTAGATCGACGCCTGTCTGGTTGGCAAGGCAGATGAGTACCCACAGCACGTCTGCCATTTCCTCGCCCATGTTTGGCTCTTCGCCCGGCTTGAAACTCTGGTCGCCGTACTTGCGTGCTATCACGCGGGCCAGTTCTCCCACCTCTTCGGTGAGGCAAGCCATGTTCGTCAGTTCAGAGAAATAGCGCACGCCATACTCCCTAATCCACTTATCTACAGTCTCTTGTGCTTCCTTTATCGTCATAACTTTGTGATCATTAATACGAACAACATGATGATAACGGCAATCATAATGATTATATTCTGCTTGTTGTCGCGCTCATATTCCTTCCAATGGAAGGCCTTGTAAAGCAGGTTAAAAAACCAAAGTATAAGGCCTACGCAACAGATGTAGAGACCGCCACCAATGTGAAAGAACCGGTGCATGATGGCTCCGATAAGCATCAGTATGATACCCGATATTTCTATTTCTCGTAAATGCTTCTTCATCGTTTTATTCCTTGTTTTTCGTATCCATGCAGATGGTCACAGGACCATCGTTCAACAGTTCCACATCCATCATCGCACCGAACTCTCCCATGCCTATTTCCTTGCCCGTCTCCTCCTGCAAACGACGGCAGAAATACTCATAGAGAGGCACTGAAATCTCATGCCTTGCGGCACGTAACCACGATGGACGGTTACCTTTTTTATAGCTTGCAAACAGCGTGAACTGGCTTACAACGAGCATATCACCGCCTACCTGACTGATGTTGAGGTTCATAACGCCGTTCTCATCGTCGAAAACTCTAAGGCCTATGACTTTCTTCACCAGCCACTCTGCATCGCTCTCAGTGTCGCTTTCCTCCACTCCTAAGAGTATCAGGAAACCCTTTCCTATGGCAGACTTCACGTTTCCATCGATGGTAACGCTCGCTCTGCTTACTCTTTGAATCACAATTCTCATGCCGCAAAGATACTAAATATTCTCTTAATTACCAATTCTAAGACCGCACTTTATAACTATCTGTTTTTCAAGAAGTATCAAGTAGGGGAACAAAGTTAATAACATAGTCGAACAAAGTTAATAAGATTGTTCAACAAAGTTAATAAGATTGTTCAACAAAGTTAATAAGATTGTTCAGCCGTTTGCCATCATCCGGATGATGAGTGATGGTTAATGGGCATCCTGATTGTGAAAGTACTCGTATAGAATCGTGCCCTTTTGTTTTCCGATAATACTGATAAGGGTATCTAAATCGGCGTTTTTTATCTGCTTGACAGTCTTTAACTGCTTGATTAACAGGTCTTTAGTCTTCGGTCCGATGCCTTTTATGTTGTCCAGTTCGGAGTGCAGTGCGTGTTTCGATCGTTTGTCGCGGTGGAACGTTATGGCATAGCGGTGCACCTCATCCTGTATGCGTGTGAGCACATGGAACAGTTCAGAGTCGGTTTTCATGCCGATAACAACGGGCGGAAAGCCAAATAACAGTTCGTTCGTTCGGTGCCTGTTGTCTTTCGCAAGACCTGCAATGGGGATGTGGATGTGCAGTTCGTCTTCCACCACTTGTCTCACAACCTCCATTTGTCCCTTTCCACCGTCGGTGATGATAAGGTCGGGTAGTGGTTGCTCTTCTTCAATCATACGACTGTATCGGCGCAGAACCACCTCCTTCATCGATGCGTAGTCATCAGGCCCTACCACAGTCTTTATATTGTATTTCCTATAGTCTTTTTTACTCGGTTTCATCCCTTTAAAGACCACGCAACCCGCTACGGCATCCGTTCCTGAGATGTTAGAATTGTCGAAACACTCGATATGATACGGCATTTTATCCATTCCAAGCGCTTTTTGCAGTTCCTTCATCAGTCGCGTCTGTTTCTGTTCAGGATTCAGTTTTTCCGCTTGCTTGAGTCGGTCGAATCGGTATTGTTTGCCGTTCATTGCCGATAATTCCAGCAAATGTTTCTTGTCTCCACGCTGAGGTACGGTAATTGTCACTCCGGGTATCGGTGTTTCGGGCTCGAAAGGCAGGATAATCTCTGTTGCGTCACTCTTCACCTGTTCCCTTATCTGTATGATACCGAGCGTCAGGATATCGTCCTCTGTCTCGTCAAGTTTCTTCTTGAACTCGTATGTGAAAGCCTGATTTATCGCACCGTTTGTGACGTGCATGTAGTTGATATATGCCCTTGTGTCGTCATCGGTCAGGGTAAACACATCCACGTTGGTTATGATATGGCTCACCACCTCACTCTTCGAAGCGAAGTTCTCCAGAAGAACATACCGGCGTTTCAGCAGTTCTGCTTCTTCGAATCGTAGTTCGTCTGACGCTTTCATCATCATTTCAAAGAGCCGTTTCTGCACCTCACGCGTGTTGCCTTTCAGTATCTCGCGTGCCTGACAGATGTTCTGCTGATAGTCGTCGATGGTCTGTTTCCCAACACATGGCGCCGCACAGTTATGGATATGATACTCAAGGCACGGCTTGTATTTGCCCTCTTTTATTCCTTCTTCAGTTATTGGGAAGCGACAGGTACGTGGATGGTACAGTTCCTTTATTATATCCAGCAATCCGTACATTGCCCCGATGCTGGAGTAGGGACCAAAATACTGTCCCCATTTCTTGTTAATATTCCGTGTGGAAAATATTCTCGGAAGATACTCTTTTGTAACACATATACTTGGATATGTCTTCCCGTCTTTAAGCAGGATGTTGTATTTGGGCTGGTATTTCTTTATCAGGGAGTTCTCCAGAAGTAGTGCATCCTCCTCTGTTTTCACCACGGTGTATGTTATGTTCCATATCTTGCTTACAAGAACTTTTGTCTTGTAGCGGTCCACTTCTTTATGGAAGTATGACGAGACTCGGTTTTTCAGGTTCTTGGCCTTGCCCACATAAATTATGGTTCCCTCCCTGTCGTAGTACTGGTAGCTTCCAGATTGCGAGGGGAGAGACGCCACTATGCTCTTCAGATGGGCTAAACGAGCCTCGTTTTCTTCCTTTGTCATCCGCTTTACGATGTCATTTGTTTCACGTGAAACATTGATTATTTCCACGTAAGATGCTGACTTGCAGCGCAAGAGGTCGTTACACCTGTATCAAGGTGCTTACTTCGATGTCGTCGTCGAAGATATTTCGTCCTTCAAATCCTTCGTTGACGAGTTCGATGATGAAGTTTATGTAAACCTTCTTTGGGTTGAACTTCTTCACGAGGTTGCATGCTGCCTTCATCGTTCCGCCAGTAGCAAGGAGGTCGTCGTGAAGCAGTACCACATCGTCTGTTGTTATTGCGTCCTTGTGAATCTCAATGGTGTCGGTGCCATATTCCTTCTCGTAACTCTCCTGAATTGTCTCTGAAGGCAGTTTTCCAGGCTTGCGACAGAGTATAACGCCAGCACCGAGACGTACGGCGAGCGCCGATGCCATTACGAAACCACGGCTCTCTATTCCCACCACCTTGGTGATGCCCTTGTCTTTGTAGATTTCGTAGAGTTCGTCTATCATCTCCTGAAGACACTCTCCGCTCTTAAACAGTGTTGTGACGTCGCGGAAGTTTACTCCCTTTACTGGGAAATCTGGAATGCATCTCAGATTGTCCATCAATAGTTTGTTGTTCATAAGTATAGTTTTATATAATTGATTTTAAATTAATTGCACATTAATTGTTTCACGTGAAACAATCATTCTTTTCCTTGTCTCTTTCCTCCTCTTGTCAAGGCTCTCATCTCCCCATCAGTACAAGCAGTACATTGATGTCGCTGGGTGACACTCCTGATATGCGTGATGCCTGTGCCAGAGTCTCCGGATCGATGCGTGAGAGTTTCTGACGAGCCTCGATGGAGATGTGGTCCATCGACATGTAGTCGAACTTCCCCTTAATCTTTATGTTCTCCAGTCGGTGCATCTTGTCGGCAACCTCACGTTCCCTTTCTATATATCCGGCATACTTCATCCTCACCTCTGCCGCCTCCGCAATCTCCTCCTTACGGTTTTCGGGGGCGTCGAGAGCCTCTTTCAGTTCTGGAATCAGCGTAGCCAGTTTCTGGATGTCTATCTGCGGACGTCCCAGAAGTTCTATCGCCTTGCAACCGGTGCGCAGTGGGGTAGTGCCGAATGACTCGAGTGCGCTTGCCGTTTCCTTAGGACTCATTGATGTCTTGCGGCATATCTCGATGATATGTTCTATGTGACGGCTCTTCTCTTCCCACCAGTCCAGCCTGTCGCGCTTGGCAACACCCAGTTCGTATGCCCGTCGTGTGAGTCGTGCGTCGGCATCGTCCTGTCTGAGAAGGATGCGATATTCGGCTCTTGACGTGAACATACGGTATGGTTCGTCCACACCTTTCGTTACCAGGTCGTCGATGAGAACGCCGATATACGACTCATCCCTGTGCATCACAAATGGGGTGGTGGATGCTGGTTGTTGTGTGTCGGAACCTGCAAAAAGTGCCGCATTCACCCCAGCCACAAGTCCCTGTCCCGCGGCTTCTTCGTACCCCGTAGTACCATTCACCTGACCAGCAAAAAACAGTCCGCAAATTATCTTCGATTCCAACGAATGTTTCAGTTGTGTGGGGTCGAAGAAATCGTACTCTATTGCATAGCCGGGACGATATACCTTCAGGTCTCTGAGTGCGGGAATGCACTTCAGTGCGTTTATCTGAACATCTATTGGCATGCTCGAAGAGAAGCCGTTCAGGTACATTTCGTTGGTGTCTGTGCCCTCCGGTTCAAGGAAGAGAGGGTGACTCTCACGGTCGGGGAAGGTCACGAGTTTCGTCTCTACAGAAGGGCAGTAGCGTGGTCCGATGCTGTTTATCTGACCGTTGTAGAGTGGGGAATCGGACAGTCCTGAGCGCAACACCTTGTGAACCTCGGCGTTGGTGGAGAATGTCCAGCATGGCAGTTGCGGTAACTGACGCGCCTCACCCATATAGGAGAACTTGTGGAAGTCGGTCTCTCCCGGCTGTATCTCGGTGTCCTCGAAGTGCACCGAGCGACGGTCGATGCGCACAGGCGTTCCTGTTTTCATACGTGCCGAGGTGATTCCGTGACGTGTTATGCTCTCGGTGAAGTGCTCCACGGCAGGTTCTGCAATCCTGCCTCCGGGTATCATCTTGCGCCCGACGTGCATTAGTCCGTTGAGGAAGGTGCCCGCCGTGATGACCACCGCTTTGGCATGCAGTTCCACTCCCCATATCGTGCGCACTCCGATGACGCTTTTCCTCGCCTTGTCGGTGACCTGCGCCATCCCTGTCTCATCGGTCTTCACCTCAGGGAGATTCTCGTCCACTATCAGTTCGTCGGCCTGATCCTGCCAGATGTCAAGATTCGGTGTGTTGTCGAGCATCGAACGCCATTTCCAGATGAACTTACCCCTGTCGCATTGGGCACGCGGACTCCACATGGCAGGTCCCTTCGAGCGGTTCAGCATGCGGAACTGTATTGCCGTAGCATCGGTAACCAGTCCCATCATTCCGCCCAAAGCGTCCACTTCGCGCACAATCTGTCCCTTTGCAATGCCGCCTACTGCGGGGTTGCAACTCATCTGTGCAATCTTGTTCATGTCCATTGTCACGAGGCAGGTCTTTGCTCCCATGTTGGCACTTGCGCATGCTGCCTCGCAGCCTGCGTGCCCACCTCCAATGACAATCACATCGTATTTCAGAATCATAGATAATCAAGCCTTATGCCCTGCAAAATTACTAAAAGTTTTGCAAATACTATTCTTATTCTCATTTTTTGAATAATTAGCACTAAAGTGTTAACAAATCTTAATTCAAAACAAACAAAACAATCAGTGACCGATGATGATTGACCTTTTCATTGATGCCCTTTTGCAGTCCGAAAGATGGCTTTTTACAGTCCGAAAGGTCATCTTTTGCCCCTCGAAAGACCATCATTTAGGATGTTGATGCATATACAAAATTGAGATTTTTCTGTTTTTTTCTCCCTCAAATATTTGAAATCTCATTAAATTATGGTATATTTGCACCCTAAATGGTATTTCCAAATACCTATATCAAGGTATTAATACTCAGAAAAACGCTATAGTTTTAGCATGCAAGAGAAACCCTATTTAAATTAATTCTAATATTAAATAATTCAAAATCAATCATTTATGTGGTTAACTAATTCATCTATTGGAAGGAAGGTAGTGATGTCGGTTACCGGTGTCTGCCTTATCTTGTTCTTGACTTTCCGCTGTGCGATGAATGTTGTGGCGCTATTCTCTGGAGAAGCCTACAATGTCATCTGCGAACTGTTGGGGTCTAATTGGTATGCCGTTGCCGCCACCTGTGGTCTGGCAGCGTTGGCATTGATTCACTTCTTCTTCGCATTCTGGCTGACGATGCAGAACCGCAAGGCACGCGGTCCTGAGCGTTATCATGAGACAGCGCGCAGAAGTGAGGTGTCATGGGCTTCTCAGAACATGCTCGTTTTGGGTATCATCATCGTTCTGGGCTTGATTCTCCACCTCTTCAATTTCTGGTACAACATGATGTTTGCCGAGATTGTGGGCATGGAAGGACTGGCTCACGGACCAGCCGATGGCTTTGCCTGGATCAAGGAAACATTCTCGTGCTGGGTTTATGTGGTGCTTTACATCATCTGGCTTGTTGCCCTCTGGTTCCATCTCTCTCACGGTTTCTGGAGTGCCATGCAGACACTCGGCTTGAACGGTAAGATTTGGTTCAAGCGTTGGAAGGTTATCGGTATTATCTACACCACCGTTCTTATTGCGCTGTTCATCATCGTTGTTCTTGCCTTTGCTTTCAAGTGTGCTCCGAGCCTCTGCTGTGGTGCTTGTAGCTAATGGCAGCGTGAATTAAGAACAAATGTAAATTGTAAATTCGAAAATCGTAGATTACATTATGACAAAGACATTAAATTCAAGGATTCCAGAAGGCCCAGTGGCCGAGAAATGGACCAACTATAAAGCACATCAGCGACTGGTGAACCCAAAGAACAAACTGAAACTCGACGTCATCGTCGTAGGTACAGGTTTGGCAGGTGCCAGTGCTGCCGCTTCTCTTGGTGAGATGGGCTTCAATGTGCTTAACTTCTGCATTCAGGACTCTCCACGCCGTGCTCACTCTATCGCAGCACAGGGTGGTATCAATGCAGCAAAGAACTATCAGAACGACGGTGACTCAGTTTATCGTCTGTTCTACGACACTGTCAAGGGTGGTGACTATCGTGCCCGTGAGGCAAATGTTTACCGCTTGGCAGAGGTTTCTAACAATATCATCGACCAGTGTGTGGCACAGGGAGTGCCCTTCGCACGTGAGTATGGCGGCATGCTTGCCAACCGTTCTTTCGGTGGTGCGCAGGTAAGTCGTACCTTCTATGCCAAGGGACAGACAGGTCAGCAGTTGCTGCTCGGTGCCTATTCTTCGCTGATGTGCCAGGTTAATGCCGGCAAGGTGAAGCTTTACACCCGCTATGAGATGGAAGACGTGGTAATCGTTGACGGTCGTGCTCGCGGTATCATCGCAAAGAACCTTGTTACAGGTGAGTTGGAGCGTTTCTCTGCAAACGCTGTTGTCATCGCAACTGGTGGTTATGGAAACACCTATTTCCTCTCAACCAACGCAATGGGTTGCAACTGTACCGCAGCAGTTCAGTGCTTCCGCAAGGGTGCTTACTTCGCAAATCCTTCTTATGTTCAGATTCACCCGACATGTATTCCTGTACATGGTGACAAGCAGTCGAAACTGACGCTGATGTCAGAGTCGCTCCGTAACGACGGACGTATCTGGGTTCCGAAGAAACTGGAGGATGCTAAGGCACTGCAGGACGGAACGAAGAAGGGTAGCGATATTCCCGAGGAAGACCGCGACTACTATCTCGAGCGCCGCTATCCGGCATTCGGTAACCTCGTGCCTCGTGACGTTGCGAGCCGCGCAGCCAAGGAGCGTTGCGACAAGGGATTTGGAGTTAACAACACCGGTCTTGCCGTGTTCCTCGACTTCTCTGAGTCTATTGAGCGTCTCGGAATCGACATCGTACGCCAGCGTTATGGCAACCTCTTCGACATGTACGAGGAGATTACCGACGTTAACCCAGGCGAACTGGCTAACGAAATTAACGGAGTGAAATATTACAACCCGATGATGATATTCCCCGCTATCCACTATACAATGGGTGGTATCTGGGTTGACTATGAGTTGCAGACCACCATCAAGGGTCTGTTTGCAATCGGCGAGTGTAACTTCTCCGATCATGGTGCTAACCGACTCGGTGCTTCTGCTCTGATGCAGGGTCTGGCAGACGGATACTTCGTATTGCCTTACACCATCCAGAACTATCTCGCTGACCAGGACGTATGGCCACGCATCTCCACCGACCTGCCAGAGTTCGACGAGGCAGAGAAGGGTGTTAATGCAGAGATTGACCGCCTGATGGGCATCCAGGGCAAGCGTTCTGTTGACTCTATCCATAAGGAACTGGGACATATCATGTGGGAACACGTTGGTATGGGACGTACTGCCGAGGGTCTGAAGGAAGGCATCGAGCTCATCAAGAAACTGAAGAAAGAGTTCGACACCAACCTCTTCATCCCTGGAAAGAAAGAAGGTCTCAACGTGGAGCTCGACAAGGCTATCCACCTTCGTGACTTCCTTCTCATGGGCCAGCTCGTTGCTTACGACGCACTTCACCGTAACGAATCGTGTGGTGGTCACTTCCGCGAGGAGTACCAGACCGAGGAAGGTGAGGCAAAGCGCGACGACGAGAACTTCTTCTACGTAGGTTGCTGGGAGTATCAGGGCGACGACACCGCCGCTCCAGAGCTCATCAAGGAACCACTCGAGTATGAGGCAATAAAGGTACAAACCAGAAATTACAAAAATTAGTTGACGAGTTGACAAGTTGACGAGTTGACAAGTTAATACCATCGAGTATTGCGAGTCGGCAAGTCAATGAGTTGACAAGTTGATGAAATAATCGAATATTTAATTTAAGTAAACAAGTTCAGGAAAAGACAGGTTAGATAATGAATAACCATAAGGACTTGAAAGTGTGGCAGAAGAGCATCGACCTCGTCGTTACTGTTTACAAGACGACAGGCGACTTCCCAAAAGAAGAACTCTTCGGAATAGTTTCCCAGATGAGACGTGCCGCCATTTCAATCCCGTCAAACATAGCAGAAGGATACGGAAGGATTTATGACAAGGAGACTGCAAAGTTCTTAAGCAATGCCTTAGGGTCTGCAACAGAACTGGAAACGCAGTTGATAATCTCGAAGGAACTTGGCTATCTTTCATTAGATAACTATCAGATGCAGATAAGTCAAATAGAAGAGATAATCCGAATGTTATCGAGTTTGATAAAATCATTAGACAATTAACTTGTCAACTCGTCAACTTGTTTACTTGTCAACTTAAAAATATTATGGCAAAAAATATTTCATTCACATTACATTTCTGGCGCCAGAACGGACCGAGAGAGGAAGGTCACTTCGACACTCGCCAGATGAAAGACATTCCAGATGACACCTCGTTCCTGGAGATGCTCGACATCCTCAATGAGGAACTCATCAACGAGGGAAAAGAACCATTCGTGTTCGACCACGACTGCCGCGAGGGTATCTGCGGTATGTGCTCACTCTATATCAACGGACACCCACACGGACCGGCAACAGGAGCAACGACATGTCAGCTCTATATGCGCCGTTTCGAGGACGGTCAGGACATCTGGGTAGAGCCATGGCGCTCGGCTGCATTCCCTGTTATCAAGGACTGTATGGTTGACCGCGGTGCTTTCGACAAGATTATCGCTGCCGGTGGCTATAACACCATCCGTACAGGACAGGCACAGGATGCCAATGCCATCCTTATTCCGAAGGAAGATGCCGATGAGGCAATGGATGCTGCCAGCTGCATCGGATGCGGTTGCTGCGTTGCTGCCTGCAAGAACGGTTCTGCAATGCTCTTCGTATCTTCTAAGGTGTCACAGCTCGCACTGCTCCCACAGGGCCGTCCTGAGGCTGCTAAGCGTGCCAAAGCAATGGTTATGAAGATGGAGGAACTCGGTTTCGGTAACTGCACCAATACCCGCGCCTGCGAGGCAGAGTGCCCGAAGAACGAGTCAATCTCTAACATCGCACGTCTGAACCGCGAGTTCATCACTGCGAAGTTCAAGGATTAATACACTCTCATCTTCACTCTCCTGCCCCTTTTGGGGTAGGGGAGTGATTGCTTCTAAATATTAACTTACAGATTAGCGTTTCTGTTCGTACTTATACATAGATATTGAGCTTTTAGCTCTTGTTCTTAGGAATCGAATACCGCCAATATTCACATAACAAGAACAAGTAGTCGAAAGTTCACGCTTTGTGGGCGTGGACTATTCATACTTGTTGTTATGTTGGTCACTTGGCGGTAACCAGATTCCTGATAAGTATCGAATGGTTCCGCCTTTTTTTTTATTATTATGAACAGAAATAATTTTTTATTTTTTATTGCAATCTTAATGATTGCATTGTTGAGTTTTGGGTTTGCTTCATGTAGTAATGAAGATGATAATGGTTGGAAACCTATTCAATCTGCCTCTGAAATACAAGGAGTTTGGGTAACCACTAGTACCGCGACTGGTGGCCTTTGTACGATGACTTATACTTTTACAGGTAATAAATGGAATAAAGAAGAGTATTACCATAAGAGCAATAGTACCGTAAAAAACCATGGAACATTTGTTGTTTCAAAAGGAAAAATTACTTTCAAATATGAATACTCTGTGGAAGTTGAGTCAAAAGATTGGACGACATCTATAGAAATATACGAGGATGAAAGAAATACAATATGGCTAAATATAGGAGGTGCCAAATACTACAAAAAATAAAAGGTCTTCTTTTTTATTTATGAGATTATATCACTATACAAAATTAGAGAATATTACCTCTATAATTCAAAAGGATAAGTTATCTTTTTGGTTAACAGACTATCGGGAGTTGGATGATCCTACCGAGGGCGAATATATAATGAAAATACAGAGACAATACTATCCAGATTGGACACACAACAGTATTGAAAGATATGTGTTATCATTGTGTAAGCGATATGATAGTCTTCCGATGTGGAAAGAATATGCTAACAATGCAACAGGTGTTGTATTGGAAATAGAAACTGAAAATATTAAACCAAGTTCATTCCATATTCTCTTGTCATGTGATTATGATCAAGAAATAGTAAAAGAGCGTAGTGAAGTGATAAAAAAGAAAAAGGAGAAATATGAGACACCAGATGTCAAACAGAGTTTTAAAGACTATTGTCAACGTTATCCGAGATTGGACCCCAAAGAACTATTGTTTTTTTTCGAAAAGTCAGATATATTGGATGCCTGTGTTGAACTAATAAGAGTTAAACATCCATGTTATTCGTATGAAGAAGAGTATAGATATATAATTAAGGCCTGGAATGATAGTTTTCATTATTGCTTTAAAAACGGGAAATTGAGAAGTTGTTATGAGTTCAATATAGAGAATAATGCTCTGACAAAACTATATGTTGGTCCCAATAATCCTAAAGAAATAATATATGAAGTAAAAAAGTATTTGCAATTTATTGGTTATAAAGACACAGAAGTTCAAATGGTAGATTTGCCTTATAGAAACATATAAGGTAGATAATACGCCAGTTCGGTATAAGAAAGTTGTTTGAAAAATTGATAATCTCATTTTTTTGTACCTTTATAGGTGATTTCCAGTTTCTTATAAGGTCAAATAAAAGAATAAACTCATGATTAACAACGACAAAATTACAAAAAAACAGTGCTACGGATGAATTTAGCAAGAAATTTGATGAAGAAATTGAAAACATGCCTTTTCTGAGTCTGGACTGCAAGTTCCACCGCAGACGTGTAGCCAGCATGTCCGACAGTCAGATTACGGCCCTCTTCATCGGATTCGCAATATGACGGTATTGAGTATAAGCATTTGTAATGCAAATTAAAACTAAGTCGATGGTCTGGTCTCATAGCGAGAGCAGGCCATCTTTGATGATATGATAAGGAAAAACGGGCATTGTTCTTGTTTGGGGGAAAATTAATGTATTTTTGCAGGGGCTTGAGGGCTCATTTAGAAATAATTTAGTAATTTTGTACCATGAACTCCTAAACTATTTATCTATGAAAAAGAAAAAGTATTGTGTTGTGATGAATAAGAAATTGATAACCCTTGGAATCTCGGCAGCGATGCTGTCGGTATCGACGGTGCAGTTGACAGGCTGTACGGAAAATAATAGTAATAACCCTTTGTTGCAGGAGAGCACGCTACCATTTGGAGCTCCTGACTTCAGTAAGATTAAGACCTCTGACTATTTGCCCGCCTTTGAGGCTGCCATTCAGCAGAAACGTGATGAAATCGCAAAGATTGTGGAGAACAAAGACTCTGCAACCTTCGAGAATACTATCCTCGCCTTCGAGGAGAGTGGGAAGACGCTTGACCGTGTGGCGCGTGTGTTCTTTGCTTTGGTCGAAGCAGAAAAGACTGATGAGATTGGCGACATCGAGAAAAAGGTGCAGCCGATGCTTACAAGTCTTGAAAACGAGATAACGTTCAATAAACCACTGTTCGAACGTATCCGACAGGTTTATGACCGCGAACATGACTCGTTGCAGGGTGAGGACCAGAAACTTTTGGAGGAAATATACAAGGACTTTGTGCGCGAGGGTGCATTGTTGCCTGACGATAAGATGGCCCGCATGAAGGAAATCAACCTGCGCATCTCCGAACTGCAGACACAGTGGGGCGACATGCTGTCCGAAGCCACCAACGATGCTGTGGTATGGGTTGACAAGAAGGAAGATTTGGCAGGTCTCAGCGAGGCTGATATCGCACAGTGTGCCAAAGATGCTGAGAGTAGAGGCAAGAAGGCACCATACGCCATTGTCATCGTGAACACCACCCAGCAGGCTCTGCTGGCCAGCCTTGACAACCGTGACCTGCGTAAGAAGGTCTATGAGGCCTCTATTCATCGCTCTGACGGTACGGGTAAGCACAACACATTCCCGCTGGTTGTTGAGATTGCCAAGTTGCGTGCTGAGCAGGCAGAGATTATGGGCTATCCAAACTATGCTTCCTATTCATTGGAAAGGACAATGGCAAAAACACCAGAGAACGTCTATTCCTTCCTCAAGAACCTCATCAGTCAGTACACACCGAAAGTTCAGGCAGAGACGAAGGCCATCGAGGACTTCGCACGCAAGACGCAAGGTGCCGACTTCCAGTTACAGCCTTACGACCGCTTCTATTATTCTGCCAAGATGAAGAAAGAACAACTTGACATTAGCGATGACGAGGTGAAGCCTTATTTCAATGTTGACAGTGTATTGATTAATGGCGTGTTCTATGCCGCAAACCGCGCCTATGGACTGACGTTCAAGGAGCGTACCGATATTCCGACATACCATCCCGATATGAAGGTATTTGAGGTTTTTGACAAAGACGGCAAGCAGAAAGCACTTTTCTATTGCGACTATTACCGTCGTCCTACGAAGCGTGGCGGTGCATGGATGGATGGTTTTGCAAAGCAAAGTCGCCAGCGCCAGCAGTTGCCTATCATCTTCAATGTATGCAACAGTGCTAAGGCACCTGAGGGACAACCCTCACTGCTCACATGGGATGAGGTGACCACTATGTTTCATGAGTTCGGACATGCCCTGCATGGCATGCTTTCCGACTGCCAATACTATAAGTTGAGCGGCACCAGTGTGGCTCGCGATTTCGTCGAAATGCCATCGCAGTTCAACGAGTCGTTTGCCTCTATACCTGAGGTCTTTGACAACTATGCCCGTCATTATAAGACAGGCGAGTCAATGCCTGCAGAACTGAAAGAGCGCATGTTGAAGAGTATCAATTTCCAGACGGCATACGCCCTGGGTGAGAACCTCGCTGCCACCTGCATAGACATGGCATGGCACATGCTCGCCTCCAAGGATATCCCTACCGTTGACAAGGCAGCCGCCTTTGAGACAGAGGCTTTGCGCCAGGTGGGATTGTTGGATGCCCAGGTTCCTCCTCGTTACTATACCAGTTACTTCAACCATGTGTGGGGCGGTGGCTATGCAGCGGGCTACTACAGTTATCTGTGGACGGAGGTGCTGGCTGTCAATGTTGCCGATGTCTTTGCCAAACGTGGTGCAATGAAGCCTGAGACGGGCCAGGAACTGTGCGACAAGATATTGAGTCGCGGTAATACGGGCGACCTCATGCAGATGTTCACCGACTTCACAGGAATGAAGGAACCTGATGCCTCCAGTTTGCTCAAAGCAAGAGGACTTTAGAAGTAAACACATAGATTGATATGAGTCCAAGTTTAATGTTAAATGTCTCTTTTGGCATTTTTGCCTTAATGCCACAAGGATGGGTGTTTATGATTCTGATAATGTTATTGGAATCTTTCATCATGTCTGAGTTATTGTGCAAACGAAAGTTCACCCGTAGAATAACGGCATCTGTCTTTTGTAGCAATTTTATCAGTGGGTTATTTGGCTTTATTATAACATTAATTATTAATGGTGGATGGATGCTTGTTATCTGGTTTCCTTGGGTTAGCAGTCATGAGATTGATTTCTCCGCCCCTAATGCACTTGTGGGCTTTATCGTGTTTTATTTAGTCGCTTTTGTCTTGTCTGTACTCATAGAGATATTAATCAATTATATTATTCTAGGTAGAATATATCCATTTGGTAAAATACTCAAAGCAACATTATTGGCTAATATAGCAAGTTATTTGTTGGGTAGCATAGTCTTGTATTCGTATAGCTTTTCTTGACCAATGGACTTAATAAACAATAAATATATGAAAAAGAAAATCTTTATGACATTAACGCTTGTGCTTGCAATGAGCACAAGCATGTTTGCACAGTCCGAACCCGTTGTTCTCGAAGAAGGGGGAACAGGTCCCTATAAGGCAGTGATGTATGAGGTGGAGGGATTCGGTGAGCACACCGTGTTCGCACCGAAAGACCTCTCCGTGTTCAATGCCAAGAACGCCCTGCCTGTGCTGGTATGGGGCAATGGCGGTTGCGCCAACTCACCGCGCGGTCATGAGAAGTTCCTCAACGACATCGCGTCATACGGTTATATCGTCTTGGCAACAGGTATCATGCCGAAACAAGATGCGCCACGCGGCATGGGCATGGGGTTCGGTGGCAACCAGTCGCGCTCTGAGCAACAGGTAGAGTCGATGGACTGGGCTTTCGCACAGAATGCTGACAAAAACAGTCCGTTCTATCAGAAGATTGACACCAAGAACATCTGCATCTCGGGCATGTCGTGCGGTGGGCTGCAGGCACTCTTCAACTGCTTCGACGAGCGCGTCACCTCCATCATGATATGCAACAGCGGTCTGTTCGAGCAGCCAGAGGGCGGTGAGGGTCCGCGTATGCCTGGTATGCCCAACGTTCCTAAGGACAAACTGAAAGAGATTCACTGTCCCATCATCTATATCCTGGGCGGTGAGTCGGACATCGCATACGTCAATGGTATGGACGACTTCAAGCGCATCGAGCATGTGCCAGCCATCGCTGTTAATCTGCCAGTAGGTCACGGAGGAACATACAACCAGCCTCACGGCGGTGAGTTCGCCATTGTAGCCCGTGCATGGCTCGACTGGCAACTCAAGGGTGACCAGGAAGCATCGAAGATGTTCGTTGGCGACAGTCCCGCAATACTGCAGCGGAAAGACTGGACAATAGTTAAGAACGCCAAGGTGAAATAAGGAGATACCGCAAAGTAGGGAGTGATTAGTTTCCAATCACTCCCTAAAATATGGTTAGTTAGACAGCGTTTAGGTTTCGGGTGCTTGTCAATACCAGATGATGTTTGGTTAAGTTTGGTGATTTCAAACAAAAATTGTACCTTTGCACCCGGAACAAACCAAAACATGTAATAACGACCTTAACATTATTATGTACAAGAAACTACTACTTACAGCCACTATTATGGCGGTATGCCTGCAAACTAAAGCCCAAACGCTAGCCGCCGATTACAAGGGTACTGGTAACAACAACCCCATCAGTGCTAACATTTTCTGCGCTGACCCCACAGCGCTGGAATATAACGGACGTCTTTATGTCTATGGTTCTAATGACCATCAGCAGTTTGTCGCTAACGGTAAGCAGGGCGAGAACAGTTACGGTTCCATCAAGTCTATCGTGGTATTCTCTACCGATGACATGGTAAATTGGACTTTCCACGGAACCATTGACGTGGCGAAACTATGCTCCTCATGGGTTACCAGTCCATGGTATCAGGGCTTTGGAGTGTCGTGGGCACCGTCAGTGACATGGCGCACGAACGATGAGGGAGTTGATGAGTTCTTCCTATACTTCTGCAACAGCAGTCATGGCGTGGGTGTGCTGAAGGCCAACTCGCCTATCGGTCCCTGGAAATCGCCTAACAACAAGTTGATGATTCATTACGACACGCCGGGGGCTAATCCGTCAGGAACCAATGCCAATTTCGACCCAGGTGTAGTAATTGATGACAACGGCGTAGGTTGGATTTCTTTCGGTGGTCTTGGTCCAAGCACGATTATGCCCGATGCAGCCCGTATCGTGAAACTGGCGCCTTCGATGACCGAAGTCGATGGTACGGCAGTCAAGATACATGCACCCTATCATTTCGAGGCCAATGAGTTGAACGTGATGAACGGCAAGTACATCTATACCTATTGTTCTAACTGGGCACAGCGCACGGACGCTGAGTGGAATGCCTACAAGGCAGAACATGGCATCACCGTCTCAGCACCCAATACCTGTACCATGTGCTATATGGTTTCTGACAATCCTATGGACCCCAACTCTTGGGTTTACAAAGGCGTCTATGGACCTCATCCTGGTCAGGGAACGAACAACAACCACTCGCATCTGCAGAAGTTCCAGGGCGAATACTATCATATCTACCACGGGGCTCAGTTGATGTTGTACTGGAGAGATGGCAATATCATAGACAATGATTGCGGCATCTTCCGTTCCATCTGTGTGAACAAGGCCACAGTAGATGAGAGTACTCAGACCATCAATCAGGTTACGCCAAACCTCGAGGGTGTCACCGCTATCAAGAACCTCGATCCCTACCAACTGCAGCAGGCTGAGACGATGGCCAGTTGTGGCGGTGTGGATTACGAGGATTTCACCAACATCAAGAAGAACGCTAAAATTAACACTTTGGGCAATGACGCATCGGCGAACATGCAGGTGAAAATGAAGGAGGGTTCGTGGATTTCACAGCGTAGTGTAGATTTCGGCACCGGTGCTTCAAAATTTACGCTATGCGCCAAGGGAACAGGCACGATAGAGATACGCACAAGCCCTAATCCCAAGACAAAAATAGCCACTATTGAGTTCTCATCGACAGAGATGGAGAGCCAAACCTTTGATGTTGATGCAAACAAATTCAAGGGAGTGAAAAAGAATCTGTATATGGTCGTTACTTCTGCCACAGACTTCTATGTGGATGCTTGGCAGTTCGCCGACTCACAGTCCAGCAGTATTCAGGAGATAGAGAATAACGCACATGTGAAGGTACAGCGCTACGACCTGTCCGGCCGTCGTCTGTCGGACGGTCAGCAGTATCGTGGCGTCGTCATTGAGAAATATACCGACGAGAACGGAATGACACACAGTCGCAAGGTATTGTCTGAATAACAGCGATTGACATAGCGTAACAAAACATCCCGCCATCACATCGATGGCGGGATGTTTGCTTTATGAAAGTCTCAAACGATATAATCGTGTCTTCTTAACGCTCCACTATAATTTTCCGGGATTTGCCGTTGGCACTTCTCTCGATGCATAGTCCGTGCGGATTCTCAAGCCTTCGTCCTTGCAGGTCGTAGTAGGTCTTGGCATCGTCGTCATCGTAATACTCCTCCTGTGTCTCAATCTCCTGAATGGCAGTGCTTGGATTGTCGATGATGAAGATATAGGTGTTCAGGCTACGGGCTGGCTTGTTGACGATAACTTCATTGGTGGACTCCTCGATGGTGATGTCCGACTTCTGGCACAGTTGGCTGGTTTCATTGCCCGTTGACAATATATGTGTTCCACTCTTCACGTTGTAGGGCAGCACCAGTTTCAGGTTGGGGTTGGTGGACGCTGTTGTGTCGATAGCCATTACGATGAGAGAGTCGCCCTTGATATATGCCGAGTATTCCTTATCAGCCTCTGAACCAGAAGTCATATCCCTGTCAGTTGTCAGACGTGTTGAGCCTGTGACATACTTTGAGAAGTGTGACATCACGAATGCGCGGGGCAGCAGCACGTCCTTGTCGTTGCCAGGGACGGTTTGTCCATCGACAGGCTGACCTGTACCGCAGAAAGCCCAGTGGGCACGCAGATACCAGTAGATGTAACCGGTGCATCCTGCCAGCATACACTCGTTGAGTTCCTCTGCAAAGAGCAGGTTCTCATGCCAAGTCGGCAGACGGGGTCCGATATTATCGGTCGAAGAGTGCTCGGTCATCCACACCTCCTTGCCGTACTGTGTTGGAAGTTCTGCCGCATACTTCATATAATCAAGGGGAGCATGGCCATAGAGGTGACCTGCCACGATGTCAATCTGCTCGCGGCATGTCGGGTCCTGCATTAGTGGGTCGGTATAGTTTCGGGTGAAGCCCAAAGGCTCGCCACTGATAAGTTTCACGCCGGAATAGGTCTCGCGGTCAAGCATATATGCATAGTTCTTGACAAGGTTTACCAGATCCTCGGGATCATAGAGGCATCCGGAATAGCTGACCCACCAGTCGGGTTCGTTTTGGATAGACACAGCATCCATGACGACACCATGATCCTTCATCCACTTTAGGAAGGTGTTCAGCCATGGGAAGAACTTGTCGTAGCAGTCCTCACGCAGTTTACCGTGTTGGTAACCCTGGTCTTCTGCATTACCGCCTTGTGCGGTGCCGTTGGTCTTGTACTCTCCTGGAGGCGACCAAGGAGTGCCGAAGACGATACCGCCACGCTGCTTGACAATTTTAGCCGAAGGCAGTGAGCCATTCCAGTCGTAGTCGCCCCAGTTATCGCCAGTGAAACTTGGTGATATTTCCATACGCAAGATGTTCAGTCCAATCTTAGACTTGGCACCGTAAAGTTTGCCTATAGGACCGTTGTCCGTGCCAAATGGTTTCATGGCACCATCGCAGCAAGCACCGCCGAAGCCTGTGATTTTCTGGCGAGTGGTGCTATTAACAGTTAACTTAGTGACAGGTGGTGCAAACTTGGGATCAGAATCAGCCTGGCTACCAATAGTGGCAGCAAATACAATCAATAAAGTAAAAATCCTTTTCATTTGTAGTAAATAGTAGTTCGGGTGCAAAGGTACGACTAAGTGAGCGAAAAAACAAATAATAAATGTTTTTTTTCGGAATGTGAGCAATTTCGACTAAAGGATGAAAAAGTAAAATGTGGAGATTGTAACGGCCTCCACATTTTACTTTTTCACTTGTAACAACTCCCTACGGAATCAGTCATTCAGCGAGTAGGTGATGGTTGTCACAACGCGCAGTTTCTTGATGTACGGGGTGTTCTGGTCGCGGTCCTCAATCTCAAACTGTCCTTGTCCCGCCGTCAGTATCTGACCTAAGTCGGCATTGCTGGCCTCTGCGAACTGCTCTGCGGTCTTCTGTGCGTTCTTGATAGCCTCAGCCATCATCTCGGGTTTCATTTTCTGGAACGAAGCATACTCGTATTGAGCATTGCTGTTGTCGATAGCGACACCCTGTTTCAGCAGTTCCGCCTGCTTGAAGATGGCTTTGTTCACTTCCTTCACCTTGTTCGTTGCTACGGTAATGGTTGTGGTGACGATATAGCGGAAGTTCTTCTGATTCTCACTGTATTCGCGAGCCTCCAGGTCGCTTATCGAGGGTGGGTTCACCGTGATTTCCTTTTCATCAAGTCCGTTTTCTCGTAAGAAACTCTTAATTTTGTTCGTTTGAGTGTTGATGTTTTCGTAGAGCAGGGGCAGGTCGTTGCCCGTTACCTTGGTGCCGATGCTCCATGTCACTTTGTCTGCAGGCACCTCGCGCTCTGCCAAACCTTTTACTGTTACTTGTCTGTCTTTGTTTGCAAAGTTGTCAACGCCAGCCTTGATGAACCAACCCAAACAAAAGATGCCCAAACCAATGAGGGCTGATGCAATGATACGATTTTGTTTCATAATCCTTAAAGTTTTTGTTAATTGATATGCAAAGGTGATAACATTTCTTGTTGTTTCATGTGGGGAAATCCCTATTGTTGCGGATATTTTCCCTATTGTGTAGCCAGAGCAAAAAACCGGTAGTGAAAGATAATAGCAAAAGAGCAAAAATATGCATGATAATATGCGTTTTTCAACCGTTTTTTACACCCTTTGTAAGCCATTGATAACAAACGAGTTACAAAAGGCATAAAAAACGGGTAACAAAGTTAATAAGATTGTTCAACAAAGTTATTAAGATTGTTGAACAAAGTTAATAACATTGTTAAGCCGTTTGATACCTCTTGCAATGAAGTATGCAACAAATCATCATTTCACTGCATGTTATTGCACTTTTCCATTTAGGGAAACACGATGTTGCATTTGTAAAAATCGACAAATAATTTGCCGATAACAGTAAAAAGGTGTATATTTGTGGCGTCATACCGATTTATTATTGCACCTTTCGAGATGGTCCATGGCAAGACTTTGCCAACTCCAACATTATAATACACATAGGACAAAGTAAAAAAAAAGATAAATAAACATATATTGAGGATTTTAATTGTCTTTGCAAAAAATCATAAACTATGAACAAATTATTTTATATCATCATCCTTTTTACTTTATGTTCTCAACATAAAGTTTATGCTCAATTCTCTTCTTATAGTAAGTATAGTAATGAAGAAAGTGTAGCTTATCAAGTTGAAGATTTAAGTTCTGAGGAAATAAAAACATATAATTCCTTTGTAAATGGTGAAAATGGACTAAGTAATGAAATTGCGTTGTTTATAATAAATGCAGGAAGAGCACATACTAATCTTCAGTGTGCACCTGCGACAATTATTGATTTTCATTTAAAACCTGAAATAACAGAAGAGGATTCTATTCCAGAAGCTCTTGGCGCATGTGATGTATTCATTGAGCTTATTAACACTACCCCCAAGGTGATAAAAGAAATAACATTCGAATTTGAATTTGAAAACAACGGGACAAAAGTTTATGATATTAAAACAGGAGATCAATATTGCATTTTGAAATTCAGGAACTTGAAAGGAAGAACTAACTCTGATAAGTATTCAGAAATAAGAAAAACCATATTTGATTGTTATCATGTACTGTCATTCCCTGATGCTTCATACAAAAAGTTATTCTACAACAAAAAAGCAAATACAATAAGATTACATAGTTGTTTAATTAAATATAACGATGGTACAACTTCAAATAAAGTATCAATTTTCGACAATGGTTATTCTGGTACAGATAAAATATTTAATGATGGTCCATTGAAGCCTTTACTCGATTTAATGAAAAAGCTAAAAGAAGAAGGAAAAATATAGTCTTCTTTGTGCATACGAAAATGCATTTTGAGATTTAACGAGTAAAGGATTATTTAGTTTTAATATAGCGCACATATGAAAAATTCAGTAATAGTATTTGTTTTCCTTTTTATTTGTTGTGGTATTCATGCGCAAGGTAATGCGCTGCCACCAGAAGAAAGGCTTATGCAGATAAACGACAGCATAGTGAATGAGGGCGAGGCGCTATATACTGCGGATATCATGAGTTGGTGGCTGACCGATTATTTCTTCTCAAGGCAGCATGAGGCAAAAGAGATAGGAGGCTCGTTGGTACATGCTTTGAATGACAGTGTCTACTCTGCTTTATTCGTGAACAAGGAAAGGGACAAGTGCATTTTTGAACTTCGTTTGAATGTGACTTCCGACGAGACGTATGTCATAGATTCCGTTCGTCCGATGACAGAAAATGAAAGTGAAAAACTGGCAGACAGACAAGCAAAAATAGAGAAGGTAATAGAACAGTATCGTGATAGTATGACATGGATTTCACCAGAGGAAGGACGGTTCAACTGGGATTTGCTATACATAAACGATCAAGCCCGCTTATATGTCCTTCAGGGAGTGACAAAGGGAGGTATAATTCCTTTTGGCAATGATTACTCCTTCGATTTTGATGAAAACAACAAGATTACAAAGTTCAGAAGACATCACAAGTCTTTCCTTCCTTTACCCCTTACAATGGAAGACGGGACGGAAGTAGAGGAAATCGTTCACTCGCACTTACGCGACAATCCTTATATTACGGCGACAGACATTTGTAACTTCCTGCTTTATGGTATGCCGGCAGGGGTGAAGTCATTCTCTGTCATAAGTACATATTATAATTGTTATTTCAAGTTCTCATTTTCCGATGGGAACAAGATAACGGTAAAGAAGATAGAATAGTTTTTGTATTCAAAAAAACACCATTTTAATTTTTGTCAATTATGAAAAAGTATATTTTAGTTTTAGTATTTGCTATTTCTCACCTATTAATTAATGCCCAAGATATGAAAACCTATTTTGCCACAGACAACCCTATCATTTTTGACAACAGCGAGTTTTACTTAGGCTGGAGTGCTAACCCGCGAAGCGGTTATTACGTGCACGAATACTTTGTTGATGGTGAATTTCCTGAAAGTTACAACAGGATGTTTACAATTAATCTCTTGGAAGGAAATATCACGCCGAAGGTTGCTGCGGAACTGAAGGCTAATGAGTTGGACAAGCGCAAGCAGTCGGACAAGATTTGCAATTACATGACTCTCAATAAAGGCGATGAGTATGTGGTGGACTTTCTTGTAAGCGATGCCGGTGATGGAAATTTCACGACGGTGGAGTGGGACATCCATTATTACAAGACGGTGAATATAAACGGGAAGTCTTATCTGCAACTTCTTTTCTTTTCCCAGCGTGCATACGGCAATGATATGATTCCCTTCCTCAAGTCTATTCCCGAACACCGTGCCGACAAGATAGAAGAACTTACCGGAATGTCACTCCAGGTGAAGAAGGTTTTCGAATAAACGGTGTTTCATGTAAATAATAGAATCAAGGGAAATCGATGTATAGACCTATTGACGTAAAGAACTGGGACCGTCGGGAGATATATGAGTTCTACTCGACCAAGCGTATGCCTCACTATGTCGTGGCAGCGAATGTTGACGTGACTAAGTTGTTGGAATATAAACGGCGCAACGGCATCTCTTTTTATCTGTCGCTCATCTATCTTGTCACTGAGACGCTGAACAGCATTGAGAACTTCCATCTGCGGATTGTCGACGGTCAGGTAGTGCGTTTCGACAGAATAGAGACAAACTTCACTCATAAAAGTGCCGAGGAGCAGCTGTTCCATTGTTATACGGCACCTTTTGAGGGCACCCTTCGGGAGTATGTTGATAAGACATCAAGGGCGATAGACGGTCAGACAACGTTCTTTGGCGGACTTGGCGACATTGACAATGTAGTGTATTGCTCGTGTGCTCCCACCCTCGATGCCACAGCCATCTCCAATCCCGGCATGGAAAACCCTGACGATGCCATTCCTCGTGTCAACTGGGGCAAGTACATTGAGTGTGACGGACGTTGGAAACTGAACATCTCGTTCACCGCCAACCACCGTTTTATCGACGGTTATCACATAGGACTGTTTTTCCAAAGACTCCAGCAATTGATAGATGTACTGGAATGAGTGGAAAATATAGAGTGTGGCTAATTTGAAGGTTTTCACGGTTAAATTTGGCGTTTACGGATTATTTCTATACCTTTGCCAAGATTATTCGAATGCATTAAACTTTTAATCCTATAAATGATGAGTAGTATTATTGTGACGTTGATAGGAGGACTCTTAGGAGTTATTCTCCTTCTTGTAATTGCTGCAGTGATTTACATTTTCTACATGCAGCGACAGTTTGTTGACATGGACGAGAAGTGCAAGAACGCACTCAGCAGCATCAAGGTGCAGTTGAACAGCCGTTGGGACGCACTTCTTGCACTGGCAAAGACCGCAACGGCTTATGCCAAGCACGAGAGTGAGACAATCATTCAGACCATTCATCAGCGCCGTCAGGTAGGAGGTACCAATCCTACTGTAAAGGACATCCTTAACCAGCAGGCAGGCATCGCTGACGTTATGAACCGTCTTATGGTTGTCAGCGAGCGCTATCCGGAACTGAAGGCATCGGAACTCTTCGTCAATGCCCAGAACAGTGTGAAGCAGTATGAGGAGAACGTGCGCATCAGCCGTATGGTTTACAACGACACCGTGACTATCTTTAACCGCAACGTTCGCCAGTGGCCGTCTTCTTTCGTTGCGTCGATACTCCACTTCGGAGAGCGCGAGTATCTTGAGACCGACGAGGAGAAGAAGCAGGGAATGCCCGAGCTCTTCAGTTAATCGGTCATTGTCGGCATGAAGCGACACCTCTTGTTATCCCTTCTTTTGCTTGCTGTGCTTGCTATGCAGGCACAGCGACGCTATGATTGTACCATAGTGCTTTTCCTTGAGGATGACGGGTGTGTCTTATTCATTGAAAACAGACAATACGAAGGGCAGGAAGAGAAGGAAAAGATGCCCATGGTGCGTGTGCGTAACGCTGTCACTGCCCTTGAGGAACGCGACACTCTACGTGCGCCGTTATTGCACAAGGGAGCACATGACGACATGAAGAGCCTTACTGTTCTCGTTGCCCGCAGGGACGACAGGAAGATAGATGAGGCTGAAGCCGACCTCAAACTGGAGGGAGCGGACTCCCGTGTCACCAACCGACAGGATACGCACATAGCAATTAAGGCAGCCAAAGTGCCCGAAGATGCCGAGGTGTGGTTAGTGGGAACGCTGAAACATGGTTATCTTACGAAGATTGCAGAGGCAAAACCGGAACCCCCAAAGACTGTTGCCGACTCATCGTCTGTTGCCAAAAACGACAGCGTAGCGGAAAGCAAGAACGACCTCACCATATCGCATTTCACCAAGTACGACAAGGATATCCCCATCAGCATCGGCATGGCTATACTTATGATAACCATGGTGGTGCTGCCGTTGGGGTTCTTTGTTTATTTCAAGATAGACATCGGACTTGGCGGTTTCATCATAATGTCTTTCTTCAATGCCGTGTTCTTCCTGTGGGATGTCGTGACGTTGAAACATCTCAGGCGACTGATAAACCGCATAAGATATGTGGGTTTCAGTTTCAAGAAGTCGAAATACCTGCCTATGATGGGCGGTCTCACCGAGACACAGTTGCTGCGCCGACAGATAACACCGTTGCGCTTCCGCATGGATGGCAAGTTATGGAAGGCTATGATATGGCGAATGGTTGCCAATGGCGACCTCTCGTTCAGCACCAATGCCTTGGGTAAGGTGACGCTGATGCCCACGTGGTGTGGCGGTTCGGGTGACGGTATGGACCTTCGTGTGACGCAATACATGTATGACATCCTTGGGTCTTTGGCCGACTATAAAGACCGTTCCATTACGCCGTGGACCACTATGAGAGCGCTTTTTGGCGGCACGACCTCTGCCAGTAACATAGGAGGGAGTGAAAAAGCCATTTACAGTTCCGAGAAACTGATGTTCCTGCTGCGCAGTAATGTGAAACTGAACAAGAGGAAGAAGGAACCGATACGTCAGATATATGCGTTCCGCCGTTATCTGAAGAGCATCAGAACCAGTGCCGACCCTTCTTACGACCTCTCACGCCTTTGGGGAGACTATGTGGCCTTTGCCTGTCTTTATGGCATCGAGGGCGATGTCCTCAGTGGTGTGTTGTCGCAGATGCGTCGCAGAAACCAACTCAGCGGTGTATCTCTCATGCTTGCGCAAGACCCCAGGAAGGTGAAACTGGTGAAGCGTGTCGCCCGTGCGGCGGCCTTTGCATCGCCATGTGTCACCATTCAGGGCATCCGCGCTTCGGGATTCCTGCCCATTGCCCGCATCATACACGAACATCTTGATGAACCTTTGATGTAGTCATGCCTATGAGATACTGCCGAATTATACTGACGCTGATTGTCGCCCTGATAACCGTTGAGGCTTATCCCGTCGTCCAACTCGAACTGATAGAGACGGAGATGGAACTGCAGAAGAACGGTGACGCAGACGTGATGACGCGTGTCTGGATGACAACGTCAGACCCCATGCCGTTCAGCATAGAGATGGGACTGTGGGACGGTACCACCATTGAAGGCCTTACACTGACCGATGAGAACGACAGCGCCTTCGTAGATGTGTCGTCACAGGCGGTGAAACCCCGTCAGCGGGAGTTCGCTCTCGAGCAGAAAGGTACTGCGGCACGGATAACATGGACCACCGATACCGTCGGACGTCGTGTCTATGTGCTGCGCTACACCCTACGCTCACTTGTCAAGAGCGGTTTCCTATGTGACAATATGGTGGTGACATTGCTGCGTCCCACCGAGCCGAAAGCCCAACGCATCAATCTTATCGTCAAGCGTGATAGCGGCTCGTTCAGAAGTATCAACACCGATGTGCGCACCGTTGGAGTAGAGGGCAGGGCAATCATAGAGAAAGGAAAGATACTGGCATCGACGGCAGAAATTGTCGATGACATGGTGCACATGACCAACGACGACAGTCTTATGGTGATAGCCAAGTTCATGCCAGGTCATTTCAAACCGACGAAAAAGGCCAATATAGGCTATTACAAATCGCTTTGGGTAAGTGGCATACGCGACTTTGAGATACGCGACTGGAAGGACTCATTCGAGAAACTCCTTGCATGGGGTTGTTTCTTCGGTTTCATCGCAGCCGTCGTGATACTCTTCTATGGCGGTAAGAAATTATGGTCGCGCATAAGGTATGTCATCACTCTTTACCCCCTGAGGAAATGGTTGCAGCGCAAGATGCTATACCATAAGGCACAGTGGTATCGCGACCTGCCTATCGGCGGCTCGCTTGCCAGTGCCAACATGGCAATGGTAAAGACCACATCTCGGCTCAATCCCTCGCAGGAAGGCATCCTCGGAGCATTGATACTGCGGCTTATCTATCGTGGTGCGGCATCCTCGGAGATGGTGGAGCCGGTCTATGGAGCCGAGCCGCAGCATGTGTTGAGGGTGCTTGATTGGAAAGAGTTGCCGCAGCCGAGTCCCGACGAGAGCCTGGAACGCACGATGTATGACATGCTGCTTGAAGCCTCCGGTCCTGACAATATCCTGCAAACGCGTGAACTTGAGTTATTCATGCGTGAGGAGGAAACATCTCGGACAGACGTGATGGGCATGCTGGAGAGGGAAGGTCGCAAAAGAAAGATCAGCAAGAAAGACCTGAAGGAACTCTACGGAATGAAGAAATTCCTCCTCGAGTTCACGCTTATCGGTGACAAGGGAATACGCGAACTGCCCCTTTGGCGCGAATATATGGTATATGCACAGTTGTTCGGTATCGCCGACAAGGTGTCAAAGAACTTCCGTGAGGCATACCCCGACTTCCTGCAGGTGAACGACCTCGCATGGCGCGTGGCACGTGTTCCCGACGTGTTCAGTTACGGAAAATAAGATTAACAACAAAGAAATTTAAATATAGAATGTATCCTAAAAACATCATAAAGACACTGTCTGTTCTTTTCGTCCTTGCCCTGTTGCCTGTTGCAGACATCATGGCGAGCACGGTGAAGAGCCTTGACATAAAGGTCGTTCTTATGAAGGACGGCTCGGCACAGATTGAGGAGCGTTGGGACATTGATGTCGATGACAGCGATGCCAAGACGGAATGGTATGTCGCTCACCGTGGACTCTACGACATGTATATAAAGAACCTTGAGGTCGAAGGCTATGTGCCTGGCCAGGAGGGATTGCAACGTTATGAGACACTCGATAAATGGGACGTTGACGCCAGTCGTAAGAAGAAGATAGGTAAGTGTGGACTGAACAATGACGGACAGGAGATATGCTGGGGATTCGGCGACTATGGGCAGCACCTCTATATTGTGCGATATGTCCTCACGGGACTTGTAAAGTCCTATGACACCAACGACGGCTTCAACCATTGCTTCATCGACATGAACTGCGACGTGATAAAGTCGCAGGTAGTCATCAGTGCCGAGGAGCCCATCCGACTCTCTGAAGCAAACACACGACGCTGGGCTTTCGGCTACGAGGGACGCATAGAGTTCAATGCCGACAGTAGCATCGTAGTCACTCCTAACGGAACCCTTGACGGTGACGGTAAGGTAATTGTGATGCTCGAGTTCGACAAGGGAGTGTTCCAGCCTGCAGTGAAAGCCTCCGAGCCGTGGGCCGACCGCAAGCAACGTGCTCTCGACGGCAGTCTTTTTGAAGATGAAGACCTCGGTTTCTGGGGTTGGGTGATTGTGATACTGTTTTTTATCGTTGTCATTGTGCTTGCCTTCTTATGGTCTGAGATAGCCTACGTTGCGTTGATAGCCATGTACCTGTTGTTAGTCGGGGTGTGGTGGCTCGTCTCGTTTGCACCGCTGCGCAAGTATCTTAAGCGTCGCCGGCTGGGCATAAAGAAAGGAAACTACTGGCGCGATGTGCCATCCAATTGGTCATTGCTTAAGAACAAGATGGTTGTTGACGAAATGAGTTACCTATGGGGAATGAATAGCGAGAATATCATTGGTGCCGTACTGTTGCGTCTTATCTCGCGTGGCGATGTCAGCATTGTGCAGCAGGAGTATAAGAAAAAGATGTGCGACATGCTCAAGATAGATAATCCGCAGGGGACAGAAAAGAAAGGAAACAAGGACGATGAGCACCTGTGCCAGAGTCTGCTCAAACTTCTCACAAAGGCATCGGGCGACGACCTCGTGCTGCAACCTGATGAGTTCAAGAAGTGGTGTAAGGCGAAGGAGAACTATTCTGCTGTGAAGGGGTTGATGGATAAGTTGAATACAAAACAAGACAAGGCATATATAGAGAAACATGCTGCCGACCTTTACGGTCTCAAGTCCTTCCTTAAAGACTTCACCCTGCTCAACGAGCGCGGTGTGAAAGAGGTGCCACTGTGGGACGAGTACATGGTATATGCCGAGTTCTTCGGTATCTCCGACAAGGTGCGCAAGCAGATGAAGGAGGTATGGCCCGAGTATGCTGATTTGTCACGTGTGACGCAAAACCTCGACAAAGCACAGGAGGACGACATCGTGTACATGTTCAGTGACGCCATCTATACTTCTGCAAACAGTGTCATGAACCGTGCTGCCTCACGTGCCAGTTCATCAAGCAGCGGCTACAGTAGTTGGTCGTCTGTTAGCGGTGGTGGCGGATACTCCGGCGGCGGCGGTGGCGGCGGAAGATAATAAACAAGAAAAATCCATAGTTATGAAGAAGATATTACTGTTATCATTTGTTCTTGTTGCGACTGTAGTTTGCAGGGCGCAGACGTTCTATGAGTTGGAGTTCCATACTCCAGACGACAATCATTTCGTGGGGTTGTTGGTTTACAACGATAACGAGCATATCTCGATGAGGCTCGTTGACGATGAGGCACTTCAGAAGAATGTCTATTACGGTGTCAACTATTCCTGTCATATTGAGGAGAAGGCGGGAAGTGACGATGTCGGTGTGATGGTGTTCGTGCCCGATGACGATGATTTCCCGTCGCTGTTGTGGGTTTGGGAGAAGGACGATGAGTCTGATATGAACGATGAGCCGTTTGTTGTCGTTGATATAGATGATGTGGACTCATGGATAAAGTCCGACCATTTCGTCGAGGTGACGCTGTCAGAGATGAGTCACGACTATGTGTGTCAGTTCTATGACGAGAGCGACCCTGAGTATAAGAAGTTGATGCAGGGCATACAGACGGTGAAGAGTCAGGAGGATACCTCTGTGACGGTGACGGAAGGTACAGGAGGTTCCACGATGCACCTCGTGGTGGTTGCCAACACCGACGTGAGCGACATCGGTGGAGCCTGCGAGACGGATTTCCGTCGCATACGCAGTGAGTTCGGGGGCATTGCCAAGGTGTTGGGCATGACACTCAGCGAACATCTCATAAAAGGGAATGACTATAGTAAGCGAAACATGGACCAGGCACTGGCTGACCTCAATCCATCTGAGAACGATGTGGTGGTTTTTGTATATACAGGTCATGGTTTCCGTTTCAAGAACCAGCCCGATGTGTACCCTTGTCTGGACCTCTCTTCGAGTGCCTATGACAATGCTGAGGAGAACTACATGGCACTGAGCGACGTGTTCCGTACCATCGTAAAGAAGAGTGCGAGGCTGAACATCGTACTCAGCGATTGCTGTAACTGTGAGATAGACATGAACCAGCCAATGGTGCTCAGCAACTCTCTCTTCTCGCGTTCGAACACCAATTTCGACATAAAGAAACTACAATCGTTGTTCCTCCAGTCAAAAGGCGATATCATCGCAACGGCAGCCAGTCCGGGTGAGAAGGCTTGGTGTGGCGAGGACGGTGGTTTCTTCCTGCTCAGTTTCTTTGAGAACCTGCGAAGCCAGATCAGTGTGTTGAACCATGATACACCATCATGGGACAAACTGATAAAGAACACCATCGACAGTGCAGCCAAAAAGACAGCCGAGAATCAGAACTGCAAGAAGCAGAACGGACTGAGAGAAGTCAGCGTTAAAGGTATCTGAATTTGGTTTTGAGGTTGTTGGGTCGCTTCGCTCTTAGGTTAAAAAATCGTGGATTATGAAGAACAAACTATTGATAACTATATTGTTGTGTGCTTTCGTAACGACAGCGGCGACGGCACAGCAGACAGGGGAGTTCTGGCTGGGTGCTGACATTAGTGGTACCACCGAACTGGAGGCTCGCGGTGTGAAGTTGTATAACAACAACGGAGAAATACGTGAGAACACCGCTCTGATGAAGGAACTCGGACTCAATGCCGTGAGGCTTCGCGTTTGGGTTAACCCCAGAGGAGGGTTCTCTAACATGCACGACGTGCTTGAAATGGCAAAGCGCGCCAGGTATTATGACATGGCGATAATGATAGACTTCCATTATAGCGACTGGTGGGCAGACCCTGGCAAACAACCTATTCCCGCAGCATGGCAGTATTTTAAATACGATGAGATGAAATATGCGTTGGCAGAACACACGCGTGAGACGCTGCAACTGCTGAAGAGCAACGGTATCGACGTGAAGTGGGTGCAGGTGGGCAACGAGACAACCCATGGTTTCCTATGGCCTACGGGACGTGCAGAGGAGAATATGGAGCAGTATGCCGGACTTACCGATGCGGGCTATCAGGCGGTGAAGAGCGTCTATCCTGATGCCGTGTGCATAGTGCATCTCGATGGCGGTTGTGATGCGGCACGCTACGACTTCATCTTCGACGGACTCCGTAAGTATGGTGCTCGTTGGGATATGATAGGACTGAGTGTCTATCCCTATTGGGACATGGATGCAGGACTGACCAAGAGCGAGGACGAGACACTTAGCAAGGCAATCGACAACATCAACCGCATACAGCAGAAATACGGCTGCGAGACAATGATAGTGGAGACGGGAGTGCTCGTTCGTGAGCCTGCAAAAGGCAAGGCGTTCCTGAAGAAACTTATCGGTGCAACGCGACAGCAGACCAACGGCAAGTGTCGTGGGGTGTTCTATTGGGCGCCCGAACTGGAAGGTCATTATCCCCTCGGCGCATTCCAGAACCATCGTCCTACCGAGATTATGGATGCTTTCAGTGAGGCAGCAGTTTCCGAGAATAAGTAAAATACCTCAGTAACCGAGGAATTCTTTAAGACCTTTGGCATTCTCAAGGTCAGTTCTGCCAACGTAGAAGGGACCAGGAGGAACCAAATCAAGGTATTTATCCAGAAACTCCTCCCAAGGCAGTTTGAAGTATGCAGGCGGTATGAAGAATGTCCTCGATCCGCCAGCCGAGCGGTTGCCAGCCTGAACATATGCCGAATAACCTCCCAACTGATGCTTTTGGATTCGGTAAATCTCCAGATACCAGTCGTCGCTATATGTACATGATGCCGGCACGTTGAAGGTTTCCACTACGGGATTCTCATATTCTATCCGACTATGATGATGACCGATGATGGTCTCAATGAAACCTTCACTGTCGCAGTCTAACACCTCACGATCTGTCTGACCGTCCTCCCATTTGTAATAGGTGACATATTGGTATTTACCATCTACTTGTTCGATGGCATAAGACCAACCCTTCCTGAACATCTCTTTTGTAGCCCAGGGATAGAGTTCTTTCATCCGTTCGAATGCCTTGTCGATATAGGCATTCACATCATAGCCGTATGGAAACTTCTTGCTCATATTATTCTTTTTGATGTTGCAAAGATAAGAATAATTTGTGAGAGTTTTAATTTTTTCCTCGAAAGCTTGTCAAGATAGGCTGTATCTCAACAACGGAAACCTTTGCTTACGCCGTTCCCTTATCAAGGGAACTCAAATGTATTGTCTTCGGTTTGCACTATCTTTATGTCACTGCGTTCCATGAAGATAGGCTGCACCTCAACAATAAAAATAAATATGGATTTATTTTGTATTGTCTTCGGTTTGCACTATCTTTGCATCCGTATGGACGAAACTTTTGACATCAGGCAACAGGAAGTATCATCTGCAGAAAAAGACTTTGAGAATGCGCTAAGACCGTTGAAGTTCGCTGATTTCAGTGGACAGAAGGCTGTGGTGGAGAATCTTGAGGTGTTCGTTGAGGCTGCAAAATACCGTGGCGAACCGCTCGACCACACGCTGCTTCATGGTCCTCCGGGACTGGGAAAGACAACGCTGTCGAACATCATTGCCAACGAGTTGGGCGTGGGATTCAAGATAACGAGCGGTCCGGTGCTCGACCGCCCCGGTGACCTTGCGGGTATTCTTACCTCGCTGGAGCCTCGCGACGTGCTCTTCATCGACGAGATACACCGTCTGTCGCCCGTTGTCGAGGAATATCTTTACTCTGCGATGGAGGACTATCGCATCGACATAATGATTGACAAGGGTCCTTCAGCACGCTCTATACAGATAGACCTTAACCCGTTCACGCTCGTTGGAGCCACTACGCGCAGCGGTATGCTCACCGCACCTATGCGTGCCCGTTTCGGCATTAACATGCACTTGGAGTATTACGAGCCTGAGACGCTGATGAAGATTATCAAGCGCAGTGCCTCGATTCTTAACATACCTATTAGCGATGAGGCTGCGATAGAGATAGCACGTCGTTCGCGCGGTACGCCACGTATTGCCAATGCGTTGCTCAGAAGGGTGAGGGACTTCGCACAGGTGAAGGGCACGGGACGTATAGACACGCAGATAACGCGCGTTGCACTCGCCGCACTGAACATCGACCAATATGGTCTCGACGAGATTGACAACAAGATACTGCTCACCATCATCGACAAGTTCCGTGGCGGTCCGGTGGGTCTCTCGACTATTGCCACTGCTATAGGTGAGGACACAGGCACCATAGAGGAGGTGTATGAACCGTTCCTCATCATGGAGGGATTCATCAAACGCACACCTCGGGGACGTATGGTAACACAGTTAGCATACCGTCATTTTGGACGGAACATGTTCGACAGTAATATCGCAGAGCCAGACCTGTTCGGGTAAGGCCCCTCCCTGCCTCCCCTGGGGGAGGAGAGAGCCCACTCCCAACCCCTCCCGAGAGGAGGGGAGATAATAGACAAAATGATATTTTAGAAAACTATATGAAATACAATAATAGATTTGTCTTGTTGCTGTTTGCCTTGACACTGTGTGTCGGGGCTTCGGCACAGATAAGGATAAACTTCGGTAATGACAGTCCGACGAGCAAGTTGAAGATGGCTGAATCGGCCATCACAAACCTCTATGTGGATACCGTAAACGAGAACAAACTGGTGGAGGATGCCATACGAGGCATGCTGAAAGAACTTGACCCGCACAGCACTTACGCCACCGCAGCCGAGGTGAAGTCGATGAACGAGCCGCTGCAAGGCAATTTCGAGGGTATCGGAGTACAGTTCAACATGGTTGAGGACACGCTGCTTGTGATACAGCCAGTGGTAAACGGTCCGTCGGAGAAGGTGGGAATACTTGCCGGCGACCGCATCGTGACGGTCAACGACACCGCCATTGCCGGTGTCAAGATGTCGCGTACCGATATCATGAAGCGTCTGCGCGGACCAAAAGGAACGAAGGTGAAACTTGGTATTGTGCGCCGTGGTGTCAAGGATATGCTCTATTTCGTTGTCCGTCGCGACAAGATACCTCTCCATACAATCAACGCCGCCTATATGATTCGTCCAGGAATAGGATACATACGCATTGAAAGCTTCGGTGCCACGACTTACGATGAGTTCATGGAAAAGGCAGAGATGCTTACCAATCAGGGAATGAAAGACCTTGTGCTCGACCTGCAGGACAATGGTGGCGGCTATCTTCAGGCTGCCGTTGACCTTGCCGATGAGTTCCTTCAAAGGGGCGACCTTATTGTATATACCGAGGGTAGGGCAGTGCGCAGGATGGAGTATAACGCCCACGGAGGCGGCATAATGTCTAAGGGAAAGGTGGTGATTCTCGTCAACGAACTTACCGCCTCGGCAGCCGAGATTGTGTCAGGTGCGATACAAGACCATGACCGTGGTATCATCGTAGGGCGCCGTACATTCGGCAAGGGACTCGTTCAGCGTCCTATAGAGTTCAATGATGGTTCGATGATTCGTCTCACCGTGGCCCACTATTACACCCCTTCGGGACGCTGCATACAGAAACCTTATAAGAAAGGAGAACAGGAAGAGTATGCTCAGGACTTTGAGAACCGTTTGAAGCATGGTGAGTTGACCAACCGCGACAGTATACACTTCAACGACTCGCTGCGCTATTACACACTGCGCGAGCATCGTCTTGTGTATGGCGGAGGTGCTATAATGCCAGATGTTTTCGTGCCGTTAGACACACTGCAATACACCCGCTATCACCGTAGTCTGGCAGCAAAGAGCATCGTTGTCAATGCCTCGCTGAAGTATATCGACAAGGAAAGAAAAAGTCTGAAGCGTAGGTATGGTACCTTCGAGGAGTTCGAGAGAGGTTTCGAAGTGCCCCAGTCGCTCATCGACAACATTATAGAAGAAGGAAAGAATCAGGACATCAAACCCAAGGACGACGATGAACTGCAACGTACCATTCCTGTGCTGCAGTATCAACTCAAGGCACTTGTCGCCCGCGACCTATGGGATATGAACGAGTATTTCCGCATCTTCAACGAGCACAGCGATATAGTGAAGAAAGGACTAGAGGCACTCGGGCAATAGGGGAAATAAGGTTAACTATCAACACAAAAACAAGGCACTGGCTAAAGCATAGCCAGTGCCTTGTTTTCTGCAGCCTCCATTATCTCGCGTTCACCAGGGCCTTTGTCGTTGATGCCGCACAAGTGAAGCACGCCGTGTATTATCACCCTGTGCAGTTCTTCGTCGTAGGGACGGCCGAAGAGTTCGGCATTGGACCTCACGGTGTCGAGACTTATCACGATATCACCGTTCAATGTGTCGCCCTCGCAGTAGTCGAAGGTTATGATGTCGGTGAAATAGTCGTGTCCGAGATATTCTCTGTTCACCTCTATTATGCGCTCGTCGTTGACAAAGAGGTATCCTATTTCTCCCACTCGTTTGCCGTACGATGCCACCACAGCCTTTATCCATGCCGTAGTGTCACGTTTTCTTATGTTCGGCATCTTCGTACCGTCGGTGTTGTAGGTAATCATCTTTGGTCTATTGTTTTATCCTTTACTTGCCCGCTATCCATTGCGAGGCATCCTTCCCGAAATGAATCAGTTCACGCACCATGCTCGATGAGATGCTCTCATAGCGTGGATCGGCATAGAGGAGGAGTGTCTCCACGTCGCCGATGCTACGGTTTATCTCTGCCTGCTCGCGCTCATACTCGAAGTCCTTGATGGAACGCACACCTTTTATAATATATTGCGCGCCCTCGCGATGGGCAAAATCCACTGTGAGGTCGTTATATGTCTTGACCTCAATCTTAGGCTCGTCCTTGTAAAGATCGCTGATGCGCTGGCTGCGTTCCTCTGCCGTGAACATGTATTGCTTGCGCTCGTTAACTCCCACTCCTATGACAATGCGGTCGAAGAGCGGCAGGGCACGATTCACGATGTCGGCATGCCCTATGGTGAAAGGGTCGAAACTGCCCACGAAGATGCCTATGCGGCCCACCCCCGCCCCCTCCCTGGGGAGGGGTGACAAGTTGGATGTTTTCTTCATATTACGTCCTCCTCTGGTTTGTCCTCTTCTATTACGAGGTTATCAATGATAAAGTTCTGTCTTTCCATCGTGTTCTTGCCCATATAGTACTCAAGAAGTTTCTGCACCTGGTCGGTCTTGTGCAGAGTGACCTGTTCGAGACGGATGTCGGGACCGATGAAACCGGCAAACTCATCGGGCGATATCTCGCCGAGACCCTTGAATCGTGTTATCTCTGGGTCTGGTCCGAGGTCGCTGATGGCTTGTAGTCGTTCCTCATCGCTATAGCAATAGCGCGTGATATAGTCGTTCTTTTTTCCTGTCGACTTCTCGTCAGCCTCCTCAATCACTTTCTTGTTCTTTATCTTTGCGCGCTTGGCACGAACACGGAACAGAGGTGTCTGAAGCACATAGACATGTCCTTTCTTTATAAGGTCGGGGAAGAACTGCAGGAAGAAAGTGATTGTGAGCAGTCGGATGTGCATGCCATCGACATCGGCATCGGTTGCCACTATCACCTTGTTATAGCGCAGTGAGTCGAGTCCGTCCTCTATGTCGAGTGCTGCCTGCAGCAGGTTGAACTCCTCGTTCTCATATACTACTTTCTTTGTTAGTCCGAAGGAGTTCAGAGGTTTGCCACGAAGTGAGAACACTGCCTGTGTGTTCACGTCTCGGCTCTTGGTGATGGAACCGCTTGCCGAGTCGCCCTCGGTGATGAATATGCATGTCTCTTCCTTGCGGTTGTTTTTCACATCGCTGTAGTGAATGCGGCAGTCGCGCAGTTTTCGGTTGTGAAGGTTGGCTTTCTTTGCCCGCTCGCGTGCCATCTTCGTCACGCCAGCCATTGCCTTACGCTCCTTCTCACTTTCCGAAATCTTCTGCAACATCAGTTCTGCGACGTCAGGATTCTTGTGAAGGAAGTTGTCCACTTCGTTCTTTATGAAGTCGCCAACGTATTTATTCACACTCACACCGTTAGGACTCATGGTCAGTGAACCGAGTTTAATCTTTGTCTGACTCTCGAACATCGGCTCCTCCACATTTACGGCAATGGCTGCCACCAGACCGTTACGTATATCGCCGAACTCGAAGTTCTTGCCTGAGAAATCCTTTATCGTACGTGCTATATGCTCCTTGAACGCACTCTGATGGGTACCGCCCTGTGTGGTATGCTGTCCGTTTACGAACGAGTGGTACTCCTCGCCGTACTGGTTAGTGTGCGTGAATGCTATCTCAATGTCCTCGCCCTTGAGATGTATGATAGGATAAATTCCGTCATTGGTCATGTTGTCGGAGAGCAGGTCTTTCAGTCCGTTGCGACTCTGAATCCTGCGTCCATTGTACATTATGATGAGGCCTGTGTTCAGGTAGGTATAGTTCCTGAGCATCGTCTCCACGATATCGTCATGGAAATGGTAGTTCTTGAACAGTTCGGGGTCTGGCTCGAAGAATATGTATGTACCGTTCTCGTCTTGTGTCTTCTCTGTGGTGTCGTCCTTCATCTCTCCTTTCTTGAACACCACTGAGCGTACCTTTCCATCGCGATAACTGCTTGCCTCGAAGTGCGCACTCAGTGCATTCACCGCCTTAACACCCACACCATTCAGTCCGACGCTTTTCTTGAAGGCCTTGGAGTCATACTTTCCACCGGTGTTGAGCACGCTGACAGCCTCGATGAGTTTGCCTTGCGGTATGCCACGACCATAGTCGCGCACCGATACGCGCAGTCCATCCTCCACGTCAACCTCAATCCTTTTGCCCGCATTCATCTTGAACTCGTCGATGGAGTTGTCAATAACCTCCTTCAGTAAGACATATATACCATCCTCGGCCATTGAGCCGTCGCCCAGTCGTCCGATATACATACCAGGACGTGTCCTGACGTGCTCCATGTCAGAGAGGTGCTTGATATTCTCTTCGTCGTACTGGACAGCTCCCTCGTCCCCCCCGGCGGGAGGATTTCCAAACATCATGTTGTCGTCTGTTTTTTCTTTTCCGATTATGTTATCTTCGTTTTCTGCCATATATGTTTATTCTATTTTCTTTTATTAGTGTTCCAACTCTCCTCCCTCTGGGAGGGGATGGGGGTGGGTTCTTATATCATCTTACTGAAGCACCTCAGTCTTCTGTGATAGTCAGCCTCCAGATATTGCCATTGTCCCAGCATGTGCTCGTTGGTCTCCATCTGAGGCATTGCCTCCGCCCACTTGAACCCGTAGGCTTGGTACTGGCGTATCAGGTCGTTGAAGATAAGAGCGTTGGCACCTTTCGAACGATACTCTGGCAGCACTCCGATGAGTAGCATATCCACCGTGTCGGCATGTTTCCACTTTATGGCGTTGAGCAATCGCAACCATGTGAAAGGCAGCAACCGTCCGTTACGACTCTTCCGCATGGCATAGGTCAGAGAGGGGAAGGTAATGCCGAAGCCCACCATCTTGTCATTCTCGTTGCCATCCATTATCACACTGATAAGATTCAGGTCGGCGATGCGGATATATTGGTCAACCAACTGGTCCACTTTGCTTTCCGTAAGGGGAGCAAATCCATACAGGTTGTTGTATGTCGTGTTCAGCATCTTGAACACATCACGTCCGTAGCCTTGCTTCAGCAGTTCGTGACGTGTCAGTTTATGCACGTGCAGGTTATAGCGTTTACCCACCATCTCAGCCACCTTGGCGAACCTGTCGGGCACTTTCTCAGGCACCTTCACGCGACATTGTACGTAGTCGTTGTCTTTCTTGAACCCCATTTGCTCCATATGCTTGGGGTAGTAGGGGTAGTTGTAACTAGCGTACATCGTGCCATACTCCTCGAATCCCTCGATGAGCATTCCCTCGCGGTCGGTGTCGGCAAACCCCATGGGGCCCGTCATCTTGGTCATCCCACGCTCTTTGCCCCAGTCCTCAACTGTCTGCAGCAACGCCTTAGACACTTCCAGGTCGTCGATGAAGTCGAACCATCCGTATCTTACTACTTTTTTCTCCCAACGCTTGTTGGCGGCATGATTGATGATTGCCGCCACGCGTCCCACGGGCTTACCGTCCTTATAGGCTATAAAGTAGTCTGCGTCGCACTGCTCGAACGAAGCATTTTTCTTCTTGTCGAGGTTATTTAGTTCGTCAAAGTAAAGATATGGAACATCATTAGGATCGTCCCTGTATAGGTCATACCTGAATTGTATGAATCTCTTCAGACCTTTCTTGTCGGTAACCTTTTCTATCTGTATCATAGTATTTTTTTAAAGCATCTTCTACTTTTGTGATGTATAGGATTGAGTGCTTGCCATTGCGCCTGGACATTCTCGTTGGTCTCCATCTCCACCTGGCTCTCTCCCCATTCATATCCGTATTTCTGATACCATGGAATGAGGTCGGCGAACATCAGCGCGTTGGCTCCCTTGCTGCGGTATTCAGGCTTCACGCCTATCAGAAGCAGGTCAACAATCTTCGTCTTGCCGAACTTCAGAGCCATCAGCACATGCCACCATCCGAACGGCATCAGTCTTCCGCGGCGGCATTTCTGCAATGCACGTGCCAGCGACGGTATGGTAATACCTATTCCTATCAGTTCGTGGTCGGGGGTGTTCCAGTCTTCTATGCCTGTAACAAGGTTGAAATCGACGAGCGGCATCCACATGTCAAGATACTGCTTTATCTGTCTGTCGCTCATCTCACTGTAACCGTAGAGGTCCTTGAACGTGTCGTTGATGAGGTGGAACATCTTCAGGCCGTAACCGCCTTTATATACCTCCTTCTTCGTGAATTTCTTCACGTGCAGGTTATAGCGTTTCTCCACCATCTGGGCAATCTTGGAATACTTCTCGGGAACGGTATCAGGCACAATCAGTTTGAACTCCACGTAGTCGTTGTCCTTTTCCCATCCGCCCAGACGTTCCATATGCTCGGGATAGTAAGGATAGTTATATATCGTAGCCATTGTGCCCAGTTGGTCGAAGCCCCATGTGAGCATGCCCTCGGGGTCCATGTCGGTGAAGCCCAGCGGACCCACCACCTGCTTCATGCCATGTTCGCGACCATAGTCCTCGACTGCCTTGAGCAGAGCGCCGGACACCTCGATGTCGTCGATGAAGTCAATCCATCCGAAGCGTACACTCTTGTTCCCCCATTTCTCGTTAGCCCTTTTATTGATTATGGCAACCACGCGCCCCACTATCTTTCCCTCCTTATAGGCGAGGAAAAACTCAGCGTCGCAGAACTCGAACGCCGCATTCTTGTCTTTGCTGAAGGTATTCCAGTCGTCAAGGAACAGCGTCGGGGTGTCATATTTGTTGCCTTTGTACAAGTCATAGTGAAAGTCAATAAAGGCTTTCAGTTCTTTCTTTGTGGCAACTTTCTTAATCTCTACGTTTGACATAAGCCTTCTGTTAAATATAATGGCATAGTTACTAATATCAGGGGCAGAACAAAACAAGTGTTTTTTATGCCGAGATAAAGTAATTTCGCAGTTGCTGCAAAGTTACTAAAAAACTTGTTAATCACAAAAAAATAGGATTACAAACGTGTTTTTTTGTTTTCTTGCATGTCGAAAGATGGTTAATGGGAATGCAAGAGATATCCTTTTGGAGAGTCATTAGCCACAAATCACTTTCCAAAAGATGTCATATGGTGGAACAAAGTTAATAAGATTGTTAAGCCTCTTGGAAGCTATTGTAAATCAAAGAGTTATGAAGTGCTGAAAAAGGTCATTCAAGACCAAGCAGGTTCTGTATCTCTTTGAGGCTTCCTGCAACCTTAATCTGGTCGCTATATGTGCCGCGCATCATGCCACGATGTTGCAAGTCGTCGAGCATTTCTATGAGTTTATCCCAGAAACCGTTCATATTGTATAGAATAACTTGCTTGTGATGATAGCCGATAGTTGCCGCTGCCGCCACGGTGAACACCTCATCGAGTGTGCCGATGCCGCCCGGCAGTGCTATGATAACGTCACTGTGGGTGAGCAGGAGGTCCTTGCGGTCGCTGAGATTGTCGCAGTGTATCGCCACGTCAACATAATCGCTGACGCGTCCGTTCTTCTCAATGATGGTTGGAATGATGCCGATGTTCATGCCGCCTGCATCGTGGCAAGCCTGTGCGATGTGTTCCATGAGTCCCATGTTGCACCCTCCGAACACCACAGAATGTCTGTTTCTTCCTATCCATTCACCTAGTTCATGAGTCAGTTTGAAGAAACTCTCGTCGATATTATTGTTAGCGCTGCAAAATATACCTATGTTCATGGTTTTTGTTGTTTGGGCTACTCCCTATCCAATTCTACTCTTCGGCCGGCGACCGTTGGTTCCGAAAGGAAGGGAGTTTGCTGTTTGACGGGTTAGGAAATCCTTCTATCCGTCTGTTTTGCGCTGCAAAAGTACAAAAATATTTAATAATAATACTATAAATGCCAAAAAATCAGTACCTTTGCACCCGAAATTCAGTTTCAGGATTCAAGAAAAGCAGAAGTTTAGGCAGAAAAGGCATTAAGGAGCGTGTTTTGCTCTGGGTGGTAATGCGAGTAAGGTGGTGTCTGGACATTTGCACTTCTTTACTCCTAAACCTCTAATTATCACGTAACAAACAATGAAGACATTTGAAGAATTAGGCGTAAGCGAAGAGATTCGCCGCGCCATTGAAGAGATGGGTTTCGAAAAACCGATGCCCGTCCAGGAAGAAGTTATCCCCTTTTTATTGGGAACGAGAAATGATGTTATTGCACTTGCACAGACAGGAACGGGTAAGACAGCGGCATTTGGAATTCCATTGTTGCAACGCATAGATACCCGTATCCAGCAGACTCAGGCCATAGTGCTCTCACCGACGCGTGAGTTATGCCTGCAGATTGCCGACGACTTGAAAGACTTCTCGAAGTATGTTCCCGACGTTCATGTGATTCCCGTATATGGAGGAGCGAACATAGAGACGCAGATACGTCAGTTGAAGAAAGGTGTGCATATCATAGTGGCAACACCGGGACGACTCATCGACCTTATGAACCGCGGTGTTGCGAAACTTGGTGCCGTGTGCAATGTGGTGCTCGATGAGGCCGACGAGATGCTCAACATGGGTTTCTCAGAGGACCTGAACACCATTCTCGCAGGTGTGCCGGAGGAACGTAATACCCTGCTTTTCTCCGCTACTATGAGCAAGGAGATAGAGAAGATAGCGCGAACATATCTCCACGACCCGAAGGAAATCGTGGTGGGAAGTCGCAACGAGGGAGCGGAGAACGTAAACCACATATACTATATGGTGAGCGCAAAGGACAAGTATCTCGCCCTGAAGCGAATAGTTGACTTCCATCCACGTATCTTCGCCATCATATTCTGTCGTACAAAGGTGGAGACTCAGGAGATTGCAGACAAACTGATAAAGGACGGTTACAACGCAGAGTCGCTGCACGGAGACCTCTCACAGCAGCAGCGCGATCTCACGATGCAGAAGTTCCGCCAGCATCTGACGCAACTTCTCGTTGCCACCGACGTGGCAGCGCGTGGACTTGATGTTGACGACCTCACACATGTCATCAACTATGGTATGCCCGATGACATCGAGAACTATATCCACCGCTCTGGACGTACGGGACGAGCAGGAAAGAAGGGAACGAGCATTGCTATCGTTCACACCCGTGAGAAGAGCAAGATACGCCAGGTGGAAAGACAACTCGGCAAGGAGTTTGTGGCTGGCGAGATGCCCACACCCCAGGAGATATGCAAGAAACAACTTTACAAGGTGATGGACCAGATAGTGAAGACCGATGTCGATGAGGCTCAGATAGAACCGTTCCTGCAGGACATCAGTCGCTTCTTTGAGTTCATCGACAAGGAGGACTTGATAAAGAAGATTGTCAGTGTGGAGTTTGGTAAGTTCCTTGCTTACTATGCCGATGCACCCGAGATACGTATTGAGACAGGAAAGAAAGAGCGCTCTGAGGGAAAGAAAGACCGCAAGGAGCGTGGCAAGGGAGGTCGTCGTCAAGCCGAAGAGGGCTACCGCCGACTCTTCATCAACCTCGGAAAGAAGGATGGTTTCTATCCTGGCGAGGTGATGCAGTTCATCAATCGCAACGTGAAAGGGCGCGTGGCAGTGGGACATATCGACCTTCAGAACACCTTCTCGTTCATTGAGGTACCGCAGGAGGATGCCGAGCGCGTGATGAACGGACTCACGGGAACCGTGTTCAAAGGGCGTGATGTACGCTGTAACGATGCCGATGAAGGTGGAAAATCGCCCATTTCATCGAAAAAAGCATTCGAACCGCATGGTAAGAAACGTGACTTCCGTCCCAGTCGTAGCCGTGACGATTGGCAGCAGCCGAAGCGAGAGAAGCAGACAAAGTTCAAGAAGGAAGACTGGATGAAGTTCCTCAATCCTGACAAACTGAAAGGAGACATCCCTGACTTCAGTGAGGAAGGTTGGGCACGTCGCCGTCCGAAGAAAAAGAAGTAGAGTTGGTCGTTTAGGAGTCTAGTCGTTTGGTCGTTTAGGAGTTAGGGGAAGTTACTGATTGTTGCTGGAATAATTCCTAAACGACCAACTTCCTAAACAACCAGACGACCAGACTAAAACTTAAAATGTTATAAAAACAACGGTAAATACAATATTTTTTTTACCTTTGCAGAGTTTTAATTTTGAAATGATATGAAAATTGCATTGATAGGCCATGGCAAGATGGGAAAGATGATTGAGCAAATCGCTCTCAGCCGTGGCCATGAGATAGTAAGCATTATCGACATCGACAATCAGCAGGATTTCGACAGCGAAGCGTTCGCAAGTGCTGATGTGGCGATAGAGTTCACCGCTCCGCAGGCTGCTTATGGCAATTTCCTTAAGGCTTTCGAGAAGAACGTTAAGGTGGTGAGTGGCTCTACAGGATGGATGAAGGACCATGCCGACGATGTCAAGAGATTCTGCAACGAGGAAGGAAAGACACTTTTCTGGGCAAGCAATTTCAGTGTGGGTGTTGCCATCTTCTCTGCCGTAAACCGCTATCTGGCAAAGATAATGAATGGTTTTCCACAGTATGACGCCCATATGGAGGAGACTCACCATATACATAAGATTGACGCGCCGAGCGGTACGGCCATCACACTTGCAGAGGGGATAATAGAGAACCTCGACCGAAAGGAGAGTTGGGTAAAAGGTCAGGAGAACCAGCCTTACGACCCTGCGACACTTCGCATCGACTCGCTGAGACGTGGTGAGGTGCCTGGTATCCATACCGTGCGCTATGACTCTGATGCCGACTGCATAACAATCACCCATGACGCACACTCGCGTCGCGGATTCGCTCTCGGTGCAGTGCTCGCTGCAGAATACACGAAAGACCATCAGGGATTGCTTACGATTGACGACATGTTTAATTTCTAGGATAGTGAGAACCTATTCCGAAAAACGACGAAACAATGATAGACAAACAGAAGAAAAAACTTAATATGAAGTGGCAATGGACGAAGTTCATTGTCGTAACAGTGCTTTTCCTCCTTTTCCTCTATTGGGTGAAGAGTTGGTGGGGCTTGCTTGTACTGCCATTCATTTTCGATGCCTATATCACCAAGAAGATACGCTGGCAGTGGTGGAAAGACTATGAGGGTCCGATACGCTTCGCCATGTCGTGGGTTGACGCGCTGGTGTTCGCCCTTGTGGCAGTATATTTCATCAATCAGTTCTTCTTCCAGAACTACGTCATTCCTTCATCATCGCTCGAGAAGTCACTGCTGACAGGCGACTACCTCTTCGTGTCGAAGGTAAGTTACGGTCCGCGCATCCCGCAGACACCACTTACCATGCCTCTGACACAGCACACTCTGCCACTGTTTGAGTGCAAGTCGTACATCGAATGGCCGCATTGGGACTACCGTCGCGTGAAAGGCTTGGGCAATGTCGAACTCAATGATATCGTTGTTTTCAACTATCCTGCTGGTGACACCATCTGTTCTGCATCTCAGTGGCAGGCTCAGGACTACTATCAGATGTGCTATTCCTATGGCTATCAGATATACAACAGTCCGGTGAATGTCGATTCCCTGACGGCTCAACAGCGGTGGGACTACTACCAGAAGGTATTCGCAACGGGTAGGGAATATATCCGTCAGGAGCGTAACACATACGGTGACATCGACTCACGACCCACCGACCGTCGTGAGAACTACGTGAAGCGATGTGTGGGACTGCCAGGACAGACACTGGAGATCAAGGACCGTATCGTATATGTTGACGGCAAGGCGAACAAGGAACCCGACAATGTGCAATATACCTACATCGTGAAGAAACGTCAGGACTTCTCCGAAGAGATGATGCACGAGTTGGGAATAAGCATGGAAGACCTTACGAGTCTGAATCAGAATGGATATATGCCACTGACAAAACAGGCTGCCGACCAGTTGCGCAAGCGCACAGACCTCGTGGAGAGTGTCACGCTGAACACCGAGGCAGTCACGGGAGACCTATATCCTCTGAACGGAAACTACAAGTGGACTCGTGACAACTACGGTCCGATATGGATTCCGCAGAAGGGAAAGAGCATAAAACTCACGATGGACAACATCGCCATCTATGAGCGACCGATACGTGTCTATGAGGAAAACGACCTGCAGGTGCGTGACGGTAAGATATTCATCAATGGCAAGGAGGCAAACGAATATACCTTCAAAATGGACTATTACTGGATGATGGGCGACAATCGCCACAACTCTGCCGACTCCCGTTACTGGGGTTTTGTGCCTGAAGACCACATTGTTGGCAAGCCAATATTCATCTGGTGGAGCAGTGACCCCGACCGACATGGCTTCTCCGGCATCCGCTGGAACAGACTGTTCAGGTGGGTGGATAATATTAAATAGTTATTTAGTTGACGAGTTAACAAGTTGACAAGTTGACGAGTTGCTTGTTTTGTTAACGGACTCTGATAACTTGTTAACTTGTCAACTCGTTTACTCGTCAACTTAAAAAGAATCATGCGTAACGCCATAAAGTTCATTTTGGCTGTTGCGACCGCGATAATACTGATGCTGGTTGTCAGAGCCTATGCATTCACCATCTACAAAGTGTCAAACTCTAACCTTGGCCCTGTGTTGAAGAAGAATGACCGTGTGTTGGTGAATAAGCTCGACCATGCTCGTTTCTCAAAAGGTGACATTGTGGTGTTCTCCGCTGATTCTTCCTATATTGGTGTCGTAAATGCCGTTCCTGGTGACACTGTCACTCTCGATAGTTCTTCCTATGTGTTGCCCGAGCGATGCGGTTGTCAGGACTGTCAGTGTAAGGAAAGGGCGATGTTCCTCGTATGGCAGGGCAAGGAGAACGTCCTGATACACAAGGATGAAATCGTCGGAAAGGCATATAAACTCTCTCTTACAGGAAAATGACTACCGCCTTACTTTCTTCTGCCTACTGCGCTCCAGTGCAGTGGTTCCAGAAACTCAACCGATACGATGCTGTTGTGGTTGAGCAGTATGACAATTTCCTGAAGCAGACCTATCGTAACCGTTGCATCATAGCCACCGCCAACGGTACTCAGGCACTTACCATTCCAGTAGAAAAGAGCGAGACGGAGAAATGTCTTATGCGTGACATACGCATCAGTGACCATGGCAACTGGCGCCGTCTGCACTGGAATGCCTTTGCTACGGCATATGGTGACAGTCCTTTCTTCGACTATTATGCTGACGACCTGCGCCCTTTCTATGAAAAGCATTACGCGTTCCTCTTTGACTTCAACATGCAAATGACCATGAAGTTGTGTGAGTTGCTCGATATAACTCCGAATATAAGTGCCTCGAAAGAATATGTAAAGGAGATGGAGAGTGGCACCGTAGACTTCCGCGAGGTAATTCGCCCCAAGCATCCTCAGCCCGATAGAGCCTTCACTGCCAAGCCATATTATCAGGTATATGCCCAGCGTCATGGCTTCATTCCCAACCTCAGCATCCTCGACCTGCTGTTCAATATGGGTAACGAAGCTGTATTCTGGCTCTGACTTACCTTATTTCTTTCATTATTTTTTTGTCTTTCGCGTTTTTTTTGTACTTTTGTCTCTGTTAAAGGCGAAAGAAGAGAATGGAGTTGCTGCTGCACTATTGCTGGAAACACAAGATGTTTCCGTTGAAAGAACTGGTCACCACCGACGGGAAAAGCGTGGAGGTGATTGACCCAGGACTGCACAACCACAATGCAGGTCCCGACTTTTTCAATGCCAAGGTGAAGATAGACGGAACGCTATGGGTGGGTAACGTGGAGATTCACGACCGCTCTTCCGACTGGTTTCTTCATGGACATGACAAGGATGCGGCATACAATAATGTGGTGCTTCATGTGGCAGAGGTGATTAACGGAGACGTGACAACCGCCGCAGGGAATGTGTTGCCGCAGTTGCAACTCTCTGTTCCGCAATATGTCAGGGACCATTATGAGGAACTGTTGCGCGAGGATAAATACCCACGATGCTATAAGATAGTGCCTCAACTGTCGCAACTGATGCTGCACAGTTGGATGAGTGCGTTGCAGACAGAGCGTCTGGAGCAGAAAACACAGGCAATAGCGAAGCGACTTGAACAGGCAGACGGCTCATGGGAAGCCACCTATTTCATGACACTTGCCCGTAACTTCGGCTTCGGTGTCAACGGGGAGGCTTTTGAGACATGGGCTAAGAACATACCGCTCTCGCAAGTGGGACACCATCGCGATGACCCGTTCCAGGTGGAGGCATTCTTCTTCGGACAGGCAGGACTGCTTGAACCGTCGGCAATACCAGATCATTATCAGGATGAAGCGTTGGGTGAAGGCTACTTTACACGGCTTCGCAATGAGTATCTTTATCTCTCGCACAAGTTCCAGTTGCAGCCTATGGATGTCAACCTATGGCGTTTCCTCAGGCTCCGACCTCAGAATTTCCCGCACATCCGACTGTCACAACTCGTGACACTGTATGTGGAACACCGAACGGAGATGAGCAGGTTGTTGGAGTGCGAGACGATAAAAGACCTGCAGCAGATGTTGCAGACTCACGTCACTCCTTACTGGGAGACACATTATACGTTCGGAAGCACCAGTTGCAAAACAGAGAAGGCGCTATCGATGGCATCGCTGAACCTCTTGATAATAAACACTGCGATACCCGTTCTCTTCGCTTACGGAAGGCATAAGCAGAAAGACTCTTACTGCGACAGGGCATTCGACATGCTCGAGGAACTGAAGGCTGAGAACAACTATATCACGCGAATGTGGCAGGAATGTGGCATAGAGGCGCAGAACGCTGGAGACAGTCAGGCACTGATACAACTGAAGAAAGAGTATTGCGACCGCAAGGACTGCCTGCGTTGCAGAATAGGATATGAGTATATGAAACCCACCCTAAATCCCTCCCCAAGGGAAGAACTTTAATAGAATAAGTTATTATAATGGAAGATAAAAAATATTTTGAAACGCGGATGGAAGTACGCGACTATGAGTGCGACATCGAGGGCATAGTGAACAATGCCAACTATCTGCACTACCTTGAACACACGCGTCATCTGTTCCTGAAACAGTGCGGACTGAGTTTCGCGGAGATGCACCGCAAGGGCATTGATGCTGTTGTTGCACGCATGACATTGCAGTATAAAGTGCCGCTAAGATGTGACGATGAGTTTATTTCGAGGTTGCACATCACGAAAGAGGGTATTAGATACGTTTTCCATCAGGACATCCTGCGTGCCGATGATAATAAGATAAGTCTCAGGGCTAAGGTGGAACTGGTGTGTCTTGTCAACGGAAAGTTGGGACAGTCGCCCGAATATGACGAGGCTTTCAAGGAGTATATAGAATAAAAGTTGACAAGTTGACAAGTTAAAACCTCAAATTTCAAAGAAATGGATGAGATTCTTGCTACGATGACGCTGATGCGCATCAACTATTTCAGTCTTTCGGGACTGACACTGTTGTATCGTGAGTTGGGAAGCGCACAGACGATAATAGAGCATCATGAAAATATCAAGGAAATCTTCCCTGACGCCTCGGAGAAGTTGGTCAACGGACTGCGCAATATAGATGAGGCGAGGAAGCGTGCCGAGGTGGAACTGGAGTTCTGCCAGAAGCATGGCATCATGCCGTTGACTATGAACGACGAGCGTTATCCTGCCCGCCTCCGTGAGTGCGACGATGCCCCGCTGATGCTGTTCTATCGTGGTAATGCTGACCTCAACCAGCAATATGTCATCAATATCGTTGGTACGCGGCGTTGCACGGAATACGGCAAGGATATGATACGGCGCTTTGTAAGCGACCTGAAAATGCTTTGTCCGAAGGTTTTGATAGTGAGTGGACTGGCGTATGGCGTGGATATCAATGTCCATCGCGCCGCCCTCCAGAACGGTTACGAGACAGTGGGAGTGCTGGCGCACGGCCTCGACCAGATCTATCCTCCGCGTCATCGTGAGACAGCAGTGCAGATGATATCGCAAGGAGGACTATTGACAGAGTTCTTTACACAGACCAATGCCGATAAGGTGAACTTCGTGCGACGTAACCGCATCGTGGCAGGAATGAGCGATGCCTGCATCCTTGTGGAGAGTGCAGAGCGCGGAGGAGGACTGATAACGGCACGTCTGTCACGCGATTATAACCGCGATGTCTTCGCTTTCCCCGGCAGGGTAGGCGACAGATATAGCGAGGGATGCAACAATCTTATCAGTAGTAACGGTGCGGCACTGCTCTCGTCGGCACAGAGTTTCGTTGAGGCGATGGGATGGATAACCGATGCGCAGGTAAACGAGGCACGGCAGCAGGGCATAGAACGCCAACTGTTCCCCTCGCTGTCGCCCGATGAGACACTTGTCGTTGACACCCTGCGGCAGCAGAACGACATGCAGATAAACATGCTGGCAGTGAAGACTAACCTTCCTATTGCCCGACTCACAGCCCTCCTCTTTGAGATGGAACTCAAAGGAATAGTGAAAGTACTGGCTGGAGGGGTGTATCATTTACTAGGAAGTTGACGAGTTAACAAGTTGACGAGTTGACAAGTTGCTTGTTCTCAAGTCTTGGTGATAATTAACTCGTCAACTGATATACTTGTCAACTCGTTAACTTGTCAACTAAATAAATATGAACATAGGCAACATCTCTTTTCCTGACAAACCATTGTTTCTCGCCCCGATGGAGGACGTGACAGACATTGGATTCCGACGTTTGTGCAAGCGCTATGGTGCAGCAATGGTATATACCGAGTTTGTCTCGGCAGAGGCTCTTGTGCGCTCGGTGAAGAGCACGGTGGACAAACTTACCATTGACGATGCTGAGCGTCCCGTTGGGATACAGATATATGGACGCGACGTGCCGCAGATGGTTGAGGCGGCAAAGATTGTTGAGGCAGCGGCTCACCCCGACGTCATAGACATCAACTTCGGTTGTCCGGTGAAGAAAGTGGCTGGAAAGGGTGCTGGTGCAGGGATGTTGCAGAATATTCCATTGCTGCTCGACATCACACGCGAAGTGGTGAAGGCGGTGAAAACACCTGTCACTGTGAAGACACGACTGGGATGGAACAAGGAACAACTTATAATAACCACCCTCGCAGAGCAGTTGCAGGACTGTGGCATACAGGCATTGACCATCCACGGACGAACCCGTTCGCAGATGTACACGGGCGAAGCCGACTGGACCCTTATCGGTGAAGTGAAGAACAACCCGCGCATCCATATCCCGATTATCGGCAACGGAGACATCACGTCACCCGAAGAGGCTTTCGAAGCCTTCAACCGCTATGGAGTGGATGCGGTGATGATAGGACGTGCCACCTTCGGACGTCCTTGGATATTCAAGGAGATAAACGATTATTTTGTGGAAAGAGGTGGTGGGGTAGAGTCAAGTGCCATTACCCTTGACGACAAGATAGACATCCTCATCGAGCAACTGCATATCAATATGGAGCACATCCGCAAGGAAAGAGGTGATGACGACCCGCGAAACGAACTGCGTGCCATACTCCACACACGTCGTCACCTTGCTGCGACACCCATTTTCAAAGGCATACCAGACTTCCGTCAGACAAGAATAGCCATGCTAAGGGCGGAAACCGTGCCCGAACTCATCGCCATACTTGAGCAATGTCGTCAACGGCTCAAAGAAGATAGTTAGTAACAAAAAAAGGGCGCCACTAATCTGTGACGCCCTTTTTGCTATTCTCAAATTAATAACCTGGGTTCTGTATCCAATTCGGATGCATTGTCATGAGGTCTCCAGGGATTGGGAATACTGTCGAGGCACCGCTCATGTCTGTTTGAGTAGGTGTATGGTCAGTGTATCCCTTTCCGAATATTCCGAAACGGACCATGTCGTTACGGCGCCATCCTTCCCATGCCAGTTCAAGGTAACGCTCGTGCAGGATGCTCTCAAGAGTTGCCTCCACCTCGGGCAGTCCCACTCTCGATCTTACAAGGGAGAGTTCTGATGTACCGTCTTCACCGTTGCGTACCTTTGCCTCAGACTGCATAAGCAATACGTCAGCATAGCGGTATAGTACTATGTCATTATTGCAAGCACGTCCATCGGCATTGGCATCTGGGTCGGGAGCATACTTATGGTATCGTGCTCCAGCAGTCTTCTCATGTACTGTTCCTGTTACATCCAAAGCCACATCAAGCGGATAATAGATTAATGGAGTCACTCCGTCGTCAAGATACACTTGCTTGCCGTTTTCTATCACGTTACCAGCATAGAATGTATGCTCAAAGCGTGGGTCAACATCGTCGGTATCATAGCCGAAAGCCTGAACCAGTTCTATAGTAGCGCTCATTCCGTTCTCGGAAGAACCGCCAAGGGCTGCTCCATGATTGCAGTGGCGTGAGCGGAAGAGGTAGATAAACCAGTTGCTGTAGAGAACAGGGTTCATAGGGATGGTGAAGATGTTTTCATCAGAGTTCTCGTTTGTCACCGAGAAGTTGCTGCCGAAACATGTTTCTAGTTTGTAGCCGCTTTTTGAGATTTCTTGACAGTAGTAGATGCATGCCTCCCATGCGTTCTTCATTTCGCCGTTGACAATGAATTTCATGTCCTTGCCCAACGTGGTTGGTGCCGATGTCCAGTCATCATTGCAATATACCTCAGCGTTTATCATCAGTTTAGCAAGCAGGAACAAAGCGACGGGTCTTGTGAGGCGACCATAGTTATCACCCAGTTTGTTGCTTCTGTCGTCAATAAGCAGTGGAAGAACCTCTTGCAGTTCGGTGACACAGAAATTGAACACTTCGCTTCGCTTGGCCTGTACTATGCTTTTGGTACTTATTCTCGTCGATGTCATTATGGGCACGTTGCCGAAGAGGTCCATGATATAGAAATGGAACATTGCACGGATGGCGCGCAGTTCGGCACGATAGGCCTTGAGATCGCTGTCGGTCGCTGCCGTTGGCATAGCGTCGATCTTCTCGATGAACTTGTTTGAGAGCATCACCACTTGGTAGAGATAGTCCCACATGTCTTTCATCGATGCTGTTCCAGGATTCCAGGTGTGTGTGAACAAGGTCTGCCAGAACCCACCGTCATACCAGTCGGAAGCGCGGATAGGTGCTATTGCCTCGTCGGTGGTCAGTGAGTTGAAGTCGAACACACCGCGTCCTGTTCCTTGCAGACCCTGAGAGTCTTTGTTTCCACCCATGTAGTTGTACATCGCCAGCACTCCGTTGTTCAGAATGTCAGCCTTAGTGGCATATGCCTCTTCCTCGGTGATTGCGCCCTTCGTTTCTTCCTCCAAGAAGCCTGAGCATGCCGAAAGCACTGCTGCAGCAAATGGAATGAGTGCAGCTGTAATTATCCTTATTGTCTTTTTCTGTATAGTGTTCATGTGTTTTGTTGTTTAGTGTTTAGTGCTTATGTTTAATGCTTAGAAGGTGACGCTAACACCTAAGGTATAAGTATGATAGAGCGGGTAAGAGCGTTTGTCGTCGAGACCAAGTGTGCCGTCGATTGACGAACTGTTTATCATTGGTGTCAGACCGCTGTAACTTGTTATCGTTGCCACGTTGTTCATAGTCAGTGAGAGGCGCAGATTCTGCACGAACCTGTTCTCGTGAAGTGGCACTCTCCATCCCACGGTAATGTAGTCGATGTTCACGTAGTTGCCATTCTCCAGCCAGTAGTCGCTCACCACCTGGTCCTTTATGTTCTTTTTGGGAGCCTCAGGGAAGATGTTGTAGAGTGGGAAGGCTGTCACGTCCATGTATGTAAGACTCGTTCCGTTAAATATCTTGTGACCGAAAGCACCGTTTGCCTGTAATGTGATGTCGAAGTCTTTATATCTGAATGATATGTTAGAACCAAGGAGTACCTTTGGCACTGCCTGACCTAAGATTTCAGGACTGCTGGAAGTGTAATATTCATAACCCTCGAGAGCATCGTTATATACCAGTCCGTTGCATCTCAGAATCTTGAATACTCCAAGTGGTTGTCCCACAACATTGGAGGTGACGTCGTTGTTTCCACCGTGGAAACCTGCACCGTTCATCCTTGCTATTCCTGCCGTTGTAGGCGAGGTAAGGTATTCCCCGTTATAGTAGCCACTGAGCGACTCCAGTTTGTTCTTCTGGAAAGCAAGGTTGGCATTCACCGTCAGTTCCATGTCTTTTGTTATCAATGGTGTTCCGCCGACGCTGAACTCAAGACCTTTGTTCGTCATGGCACCGAGGTTTGCGACGATTGTAGGACTGGTGAATGGCGGCATACTGACAGGATAAGAATAGAGCATGTCTCTTACCCATGTGCGGTATGTATTAAGAGAGAACACCAGTCTGCCTTTTAGCATCTTCGCGTCGATGCTGGCATTAATGGTCCTCGACACCTCCCATTTCAGGTCGGGGTTGTTGTTCTTCAGGTTACTGAACGACACGAGGTTGTTGTTTCCCGCCGGCACAAAACCATTAGGTTGAACCAGTGCCAGTGTGGTGTAACTGTCGATACCGCCCTGGTTACCTGTTATACCATATCCGATATTAACTTTCAGGTCGTCAAACAAGGTCTGGTTTTTCATGAATTTCTCCTTTGTGACGTTCCATGATGCGGAAACGGAAGGGAAGAATCCCCATTTGTTGTTGCTGCCGAATTTTGAGGAACCGTCGAAACGGGCAGTGGCTCCTATGGTATAGCGTCCGTCGTAGGTGTAACTTACCTTGCCGAGGAATGACACCATCTTTGGTCTTTCAAAATATGAGTCGGTACCGCCCCATGGTCTCAAGGCTCCTGCCGACAGGTCGTCGTAGCCCATGTCGTTGGTTGAGAAATTGGTAACGGTAACGAAATGACCTGAGTAGGTCTGTTGCTGCAACTCAGCGAGTCCCATTACCGAGAGAGAATGAATGTCGAAGTTCTTGTCGTAACTCAGCAATGCATTACCCAAAAGGGTTTCTGTCTTGCTGGCAGAGCGATATGCCTGACCCTTGTTCCACACCGTGGTGGGCAGATACTGCATCACGTTCTTATTATTATATGTATAGGCTCCGAAGAGGGAGAACTTCAGGTCCTTGGTAAGTTGGAACGTGAACTTCACGTGAGTCGATATCTGTGAAATCTCGTCATGGTCCTTCTCTTCAATCAATGCCAGAGGATTGCCTATCTGTGAGGCAAGGGCATAGCCGTCCCAGTTGCCTTCGCTGTTGCGATGGTTGGGAAAGGTGGGGTTGAACGAGGCGGCAGAATAGAATAGCGTTTGGTCGTTGAAGATGTTCTGTTCCTTACCTGTTGATCCGAACATACCGATATCAATGCGCAGCAGATCGTCGAACATCATCTGTGTCATATTCATGTTCGTCATAATGGTATGGTCTTGTATGCGCTTGATTACCGCCTGGTCCTGAATCACTCCGAGACTGACACGATAGTTCGACTGTTCCGTGCCGCCCTGGAATGCAAGGTGGTGCTGCTGCCAGAAACCTGTGCGGTTAATCTCTTTCTGGAAGTCGGTATTGCCCCCAAGGTCCAGAATGCTGATGCCTTTTTGCTTTCCGTAGTCACGATATTGGTCGGCATTCATCATCTTTAGTGTCTTGTAAACTTGATGAATACCTATGGAGCCGTTGTAGTTGACGCGCATCTGTCCGGCCTTACCTCGTATGGTGGTGACCTCAATCACACCGGCGGCTCCTCGTGATCCGTATTGTGATGTCTCTGCTGCGTCCTTCATAATGGTAAATGATTCGATGTCCGTAGGATAGACGCTCTCAAGCAAGGAGAGGTCGCCCATCACGCCATCCACGATAATCAGAGGGTCGTTGCCTCCGGTAAGAGATGTGGTACCGCGCAATCTTACGACGTTCAGTGCGTTTGCTCCGTTGCGTGCCACTGTAAGACCTGCCACGCGTCCTCGAATAGCCTCAAGAGCATTAGTAGCTTGGTCTTTGTTGTTCATTTGGTTTTTGTCGATGGTGTTAAAATTTCTTTCAACCTTCTGTCCATATCCGGCTGAGGCAAGTGAGTCTTTTTTTACTTGTGCCATTGTGTTTTGCACGGATAATGTGGCAATTACTGTTAGTGTCAGAAGTGTTTTGTTCATTGTGTCTGATTTATCAGTTTAAATTATTAGGTATAGAATTCGGGTGCAAAAGTACTCAAAAACCACTAAAGAACAAATTAAAAATGGATAAATCTTACAAAAATGCTACTTTTGTGCTGTCTTTTGATACTTTTTGTTATCTTTGCATGGCATAATTCTTTTTATTATTAATTTACAGCAAGTTATGAACGTTTTATACGCAACCGAGCGCAGAGCGATGCTCAAGACTCTTCTTTTATTTGCCACCTCGCTCTTCACAGCGATGATTATTGCTTCGTGTGAAGGTACGGAAAAGCAGAAGGAAGTGGAAAAGAACGCTGACAACAATACAGAGGTAATAGTACCAGACACCACAGCAAAGGGATTGCCACAACGAGTTATTGATGATGGTAAGGAATGGCTGGAGAAGCACGTCAGCGAGACGCTTGCAGGAAACTCTGCAGGGGCGACGGCAAGTCGCACGGTGAAGCGTATAGATACTGAGTATAGCAAGGAAAGCGGTGGTAATGCCGTATATCTTGTCTCCGGCGAGATGCAGAACGGTACGGAGTTTTCCTATGAGTTCCGCCTTGCTTCCGAAGGAAAAGACTTCAAGATAGTATCAACGGACGCGCCGAAGTACTTTTATGAATGAATTAACGTGAGTTCAATCGAACTCACGTTAACTTATTTATGTGTCTTATAATAATCTAAGCCGCGATGCATATTCTCTACTACGGCATTGCTTGAAAGGGTAGCGCCAGTGGTGGTGTCAACCTTCATCTTACGCGCTTTCGACACTGTCATGCCGTCCCATTTCACGAGCACCTCGCGCTTTACTACCGCGAAGTATTTTGGTGTCTCGCGGTTGCGCAGAGCCTCCACCTTAACCACTTTGTTGTTCTTGATATGTATTTTCAGAGGAGTGGCGGAGTTATATCCTCTCACGTCCTTAGCCAGTGAGGTGGTGTTCACGATGACCGTTCCGTCAGCCATCTTTGTCATTACGTTATCCTGATTCACTGCGGCACGTGCATGCTGCATCATAGCAACCGATGACAACAGCACCACTGCTGCCATGGCGATGTTTATAAATGATTTCTTCATATTTTCCTTTTTTCTTATAAGACGCAATTTTTCGTCTGAAGTTTCATTTGCGCCTGCAAAGATATCACTTTTTAATGAAATAAAGAACTTCTCACTCCTAATTCCTCACTTCTAACTCCTAACTCCTAACTCTTAATTCCTAACTCTTAATTTCTTTCCTGCTTTCTTTTCCGAAGAGATAAGATGGTTTATAACCTCCGCAGTCGATAATAATCTTTTCTATCACCACACCTGGGTCGAGCGGAGCGAAGACGAGGCGATGCACATCGGCCTTGTTCACGGCAAATGGTGTCACTTTCTCTATTACGCGGCGCGCCACGGTGGGGTAGTAGATGGAGTAGATGTTCTTCGGTTTCTCGTTCAGTTCACTGTTGAAGTTCACTGTCACAGCATCCCCACCGTCGAGCGAAAGGCTATATTCCAGTCCACCCTTGTTGAGGAAGTCGAGTGTTGACTTCAATACTACATGTACCTTAACCTCTTTGACATCCTCAGGCAATGTGAAGCGATATTCCAGACTTGCCCCTTCCACGCCTGCCGTCTGTGGCATCAGTTCCATAGCACTTAGCGTTCTGCCCATGAAAGGTATCACAGTCCACTTCGCTTCCTTAGCATCGGTCTTGCTGAAATAGTGTTCAGCCTCAATCGAGACATAGCCATCGCTCTCAGAGAACACGTATCCGCCCTCGCCGTTTGTGTCAACATGCTTCAATGCCGGCAGACGGTCGGCGGGGAAGTTATCGTTCCACATGGTGTAACCGATATGCTTCTGTGTCATCATGCCGTTCCATTTGCCATTGGCAAGCCGTGTGTTATAGTCGTTGCATAGTAGTGAGTCGCGCCGGAAAGCCTGTTTGCAACGCTCCTCCCATTCATTTGCGGCAGGATTGTTCTGTGCTGCCAGCGCATTGTTCATTGCCTGTGCATAGTACATCTGATATACATTCGACATTGCCTCCACGGGGAAAAGCACCAGTTGATAGTAGGCATCGCGTGCCTCTTTATCGATGTCCGCATATTGCCTTAACGCCCTGTTCTCCAATTCCATCCACTGACGTGTCACCTCTTCCCATTCTCCCGACTCCAGGTTATATGTCCTCCTGTCGAGCATTTCGGCAGTACAGCGACCAGCATATTTACAGTAGAGGTTCAGTATTTCCGCTGCCTCTTGTGCCTCTTCCTTTCCGAACATCTCGCAGAACCGCTGTGTGTGGTCGGTGATGTTCTGTGCGTTGTACTCATGTGGATGCCATGCCATGTCCATGAAGAGTGTGATGGGATACTCCATCGGCTTGAGGTCGCCCACGTTGAGGATCCACATGCGGTCGAGTCCGTAGTCGTATGCCAGTGTCAGTTGCTCCCACATATTTTGTGTCGGGGTGACATTAAGCCATTTTGAGTTGCGTGGTGCCCCCACATAGTCAACGTGATAGTAGAGTCCCCAGCCACCAGGATGCTTGCGTTCCTTTGCCGTCGGCACCCGTCGCACATTGCCCCAGTTGTCGTCGCAGAGCAACATGATGACATCATCGGGCACTTTCATCCCCTTGTCATAATAGTCGAGAACCTCCTTATAGAGTGCCCATACCTGCGGAGTGCTGCTTGCAGGCTTGCCAGTCACTTCCTTTATGATACGCCGCTGGTTCTCTACGATGTTCTGAAGCAGTCGTGTGTCGGCATCTTCCGACATCGCCTCGTCGCCGTCACCGCGCATACCTATGGTCACTATGTCGTCGGTTCCCTTCATGCGTTCTATTCCCTCACGGAAAAACTTGTCGAGAACGGTTTTGTTGGTCTGGTAGTTCCATGCGCCATATTCCTTTCTGTGGCGTGCATATTCCTGATGATTGCGTGCCATCGGCTCATGATGGCTGGTGCCCATCACCACACCCATCTCATCGGCAGTGCGGCTGTTCTCGGGGTCGTCGGCATAGAATGCCCATCCCCACATGGCAGGCCACATGAAGTTTCCATGCAGACGCAGTATCAGTTCGAACACTTTAGCATAGAAACGATGGTCGCCATAGTCGGTACCCCACGTGTTCTTCACCCACGATGTGAGGCATGGAGCCTCGTCGTTGAGGAACAGTCCGCGATAGCGTACGGCAGGTTCACCGTCGGTGTAACTTCCTTTGCGCACAAAGATCTTATCATTGTGAGGTGTGGGAACATCAGCCCACCAGTACCATGGCGACACTCCTATCTGCCGTGACAGTTCGTATATGCCGAAGATAGTACCTCGGCGGTCGCTTCCAGCAATGGCAAGGCGTCCGTCATTTGTGGTCTGTATTATGTATTTCTCTGTCTTTCCCTGCAATGCCTTACGGTCTATCACACCCTGTTTCACCAGTTTGTCTATTTCCTTGGAATGTCCTATGGTGCCTACGATGATGCGTGCGTCGCCCTCGGTTAGTACCGTTGCGTTGGTTCCTGTCACCCTTCCGAAGTCTTCGGCAAGGTTTCTTGCGGCAATCATCACACCCTTTTGGTCTTGCGGGTCAACAAGTATTGTCGTTATGCCGTTGCCTGCTAACTGAATGTCTCCGCTCTCGAAGGTCACAAATTGTTCGGCAGCCACTGCCGCCATTGACATTGCTAAAAAGGCCACTGCTGCCATGCAGCGTTTAATAGATTTTGATTTATTCATATAGATTAGTTGTTTATGTTTCGCAAAATCTCTCTATGCGAGAAATGTCTTCATGCTGCATTCCGGACAAGTACCTTTCAAGACGTAGTTGATGCTCGACAAACGGAATCCGTCGGGCAGTTCCACTACAGGCACACGGATGTTCTTCAGACAGAACGTGCGGTGACAAAGGGTACAGTAGAAATGAGTATGCTCGTCCTCGATGAATTCCTCACATTCACAATCGTCACTGCATACATTGTACTTCATCGTTCCACTACCGTCATCAACGGCATGTATCAGTCCGTGAGCAAGGAATAAGGTGAGTGTCCTCGAAATAGTACTCTTGTCGACGGTGGGTAGCAGCCGTTCCAGTTCCGGCAGCGACACCATCTCGTCACCGCGATACATCTCACGCAGAATCAATATCCGGGTAGCCGTCGGTTTTATGCCACGATGTAATAAAGTGGAGGTAATACCCACCATCTTTTCCTCAACACCCACCCTATGTCCCTCCCCAAGGGAGGGATTCTTAACAGACATTGAGTCGTTTTGTTTAATCTTCTTTTTATCTTCCTTCATTTACTTATTATCATAGTTGCGTTTCAAGTCCCTCCCTTGGGGAGGGATATAGGGTGGGTCCTTTATTTTTTCGTCGCTTTCACGAAATAAACTATCAGACAAATGTATGCCACGAGTGAGAGCACCTCAGAAAGTGAGTTCTGCAACCATGCCTCGTTTATCAGATTGATGCCACCGAAGCGCATCAATGCACTTACAACACCCATGAGAGCACCGCCGGCAATAAATCCAGAGGCAATCAGTGTACCCTTGTCGCCACGTTCCTTGTTCACCTCAGCATTCTTCGAACGTGTTGTAACATACCAGTTGATGGCACCACCCACGAGCAGAGGGATGTTCAGTTCAAGCGGTATGAACATACCCAGAGCGAATGCCAGTGCAGGAATCTTGAAGAAAGTAAGCACGATGGCAATAACAGCACCGATAGCATATAGTACCCATGGCGCACCGACACCACTCATCAGCGGCTCGATAACGGCTGCCATGGCATTTGCCTGTGGAGCTGCCAGTTCGCCCGAAGCGAAGTCGTATGTCTGGTTGAGCACTATCATCACACCGCCTACTGTGGCTGCCGACACCAGAGTGCCGAGGAATTTCCATGTCTCCTGTTTCTTGGGTGTCGTACCAAGCCAATAACCAATCTTAAGGTCGGTGATGAAAGAACCGGCAACAGAGAGGGCAGTACATACTACGCCACCCATTATCAGGGCTGCAAGCATACCGCCGGGACCCTTCAGTCCCACGGCAACCATTACCACAGAGGCAAGAATCAAGGTCATCAGCGTCATACCACTCACGGGGTTCGAGCCCACGATGGCAATGGCATTTGCCGCCACGGTGGTAAAGAGGAACGCAATGACGGCAACGAGCAGTATGCCGACAACAGCGAAGAGGATGTTATCCATCACACCAAGCCAGAAGAAGATGAAGGTCACGATGAGTGTAACAGCGGTGCCTATGGCGATAATCTTAAATGCAAGGTCTTTGTCGGTGCGCTTCTCCTCTGCCTCCACAACACCCGACTTCTGTGCTGCGGGAGCAGGCTTCAGTCGCATTATGGCACCCTTTATGATTGGCCAACTCTTGATGATGCCTATCACACCAGCCATCGCAATGCCGCCGATACCTATCGACTTGCCGTAAGCCTTGAATATCTGCTCTGGCGACATATCGCCAACGGCGGTGGTTATAGATGGGTCCCACTGATTCAATACATCACCGGAGAACAGCAATGCCATGCCAGGAACGATGATCCACCACACTGCCAGTGAACCCAGACAGATGATGAACGCATATTTCAGACCTACGATATATCCCAGACCGAGCACTGCCGCGCCAGTGTTTACCTTGAACACGAGTTTAGCCTTCTCGGCAAGTGTCTCGCCAAAGTCCACGACACGGGTGGTGAAATTCTCGTTCCACCAACCGAAAGTGCTGACGATGAAGTCATAAAGTCCGCCCACGATACCTGCAATGAGCAGCGGCTTGGCCTGTGAACCACCCTTCTCGCCGCTCACAAGGACTTGTGTTGTGGCTGTCGCTTCAGGGAAAGGATACTTTCCGTGCATGTCTTTCACGAAGTATTTGCGGAACGGAATAAGGAACAAGATGCCCAAGATGCCGCCCAATAACGATGCAAGGAAGATGTTGATGAACGACGCGCTCATCTCGTCGCCATACTTCGCCTGCAGTATATAGATGGCAGGCAGGGTAAAGATGGCACCAGCCACCACCGCTCCCGAGCATGCTCCGATGCTCTGTATGATGACGTTCTCGCCCAGGCCCTGCTTACGCTTTGCTGCCGTGGACACTCCGACGGCGATGATAGCGATTGGGATTGCGGCCTCGAACACCTGTCCTACCTTCAGTCCGAGGTATGCTGCGGCGGCAGAAAACAGTATTGCCATGATGATACCCCATGTCACACTCCATGCGTTGACCTCCGAATACTGGCGGTCGGGACTCATCAGCGGTTTATATTCCTCACCCTCCTTCAGTTCCCGAAACGCGTTTTCGGGCAGTTGCATTGTTTCTTTTTCTTTCATTGTTTATTGCTTTTTATTCTGTTTCTTTTTGTCCAGTTGACATCCTTATGTTTCTACCAATATTATTACAAGTGTCTGGTAGAGACCTTACCAACGGCTGGTAACACGACTACCAATGGCTGGTAAGGTCTTTACCAATGGCTGGTAATACGATTACCAAAAATGGGTGTGTGTTTTGGTAATTTCGTTTTGAGGTTTCAGCAGGCTATTTCACAAGCTTTTCAAACAGTTCCTCCATTCCAGCCGAGGCACCCTTCTTGATGTGGGTGACGTTGTAGCGTCCGCTGCCCATCACGTCGTTAGGGTCGATGAGATATACGGGGACGTTTCGACGGGCATACTGGATGAGTCCTGCGGCAGGATAGACCACCATCGATGTTCCGATGATAATCATGATATCGGCCTCGGCAACTGCCTCGGCGGCAATGGAGATGTTAGGAACTCCTTCGCCGAAGAACACGATAAAGGGACGCAGAAGTGAACCGTCACCGGCACGCTCTCCCGGTTCTACGGTGAGTTTGTCGGGACCCAGTTGCACATGATAGCGCGGGTCGTCAACGTCACGGCTCGAGCAAGCCTTCATCAGTTCGCCGTGCAGATGCACCACATGGGTGCTTCCGGCCACCTCGTGCAGGTTGTCTACATTCTGTGTGACAACGGTCACGTCAAAGTGTTTTTCAAGTTCAGCAACGAGCAGATGCCCCTTGTTTGGCTTCACATCGGTGTATTTAGTGCGTAGCATGTTGTAAAAAGCATTCACATACTCGGGGTCGGCCTCCCATGCCTCATGCGTTGCGACACGCTGTACGGGATAGTTCTCCCATAGTCCGTCGGCATCGCGGAACGTACTCAGTCCGCTTTCCACCGACATTCCTGCACCAGTTAAAACGACGATTTTCTTCATAATTAAGGTTTTTAGTGGATTTCTGTTTGCAAAAATAGCGATTAATTTCCTAACATTACACCTCCTTAACTCCATTTAACGTCTCAACTTCCAATTTTCTTCCTTTTGTTTGCAAGTAAGGAAATTTATCAGTACTTTTGCAGCCAAATTATAATCTTTTGAACAACTTAAACAAAGAATAATAGAGAAAGATGGATAAACTTAGTTATGGTTTAGGCCTCGGTATCGGTCAGCAACTGGCTCAGATGAATATCGAGGGTCTTAGCATTGATGACTTCGCAGATGCGATAAGGGACGTTATCAACGGTAACAAACTGAAGGTAGAGCATCGCGAAGCACAGCAGATAGTGCAGAACTACTTCGCTCAGCAGGAGCAGAAGTTACAGGCAGAACGTGCAGAGAAGGGTAAGGCTGCAAAGGAAGAGGGCGAGAAATACCTCGTAGAGAACGCCAAGAAGGAAGGTATCATCACCACTGCAAGTGGTTTGCAATATAAAGTACTGAAGGAAGGAACGGGCAAGCAGCCTAAGGCTACTGACAAGGTACGCTGTCATTATGAGGGATTCCTCATCGACGGTACGGTGTTCGACTCCAGCGTTCAGCGTGGTGAGCCCGCAGTGTTCCCACTCGACGGTGTCATCGTAGGTTGGACAGAAGGTCTGCAACTGATGCGCGAGGGTGGCAAGTACCGCTTCTTCATCCCCTACAAACTGGGCTATGGCGAAAGTGGTGCAGGTCGGTCAATCCCTCCATTCGCAACCCTCGTATTCGATGTGGAATTGTTAGAGGTACTTTAATAGTTGTCAACTTGTCAACTCGTTTACTCGTCAACTAATAAATTTTAAAAATAACAACAATGAAGAAATTATCAATTGTGGCAGTAATTGCCATCGCAGCCGCTTCTTTCACGGCATGCAACAACTCGGCTACCAAGGCCGACCTCAAGACAGACCTCGATACTCTGAGCTATGCAATCGGTATGGCACAGACAAACGGTCTTAAAGACTATCTCGTTCAGCGTCTCGGTGTTGACACCGCTTATATGGATGACTTCCTCAAGGGTGTTAACGAGGGTATAAACTCGGGTGACGACAAGAAAAGAAATGCATATATGGCAGGTATCCAGATCGGTCAGCAGATTGGTCAGCAGATGATGCCGGGCATCAACCGTGAGATCTTCGGTTCAGATTCTACACAGACTATCTCCCTGAAGAACTTCATGGCTGGTTTCTCCACCGCAGTACTCGGTAAAAAGGGTGTTATGAATACTGAGCAGGCTATTCAGACAGCACAGAAAAAGATGGAGGCATTAAAGGCCAAAGCAATGGAGGAGCAGTATGGCGAGAACAAGAAGAAAAGCGCTGCCTTCGTTGCTGAGTATGCTAAAAAAGATGGCGTGAAGAAACTCGATAAGGGAATCTATTACACCGTTATCAAGGAAGGCAACGGTCCGCTGCCAAAGGATACCTCTATGGTTACTCTGCAGTATGAGGGTAAACTTGCTGACGGTACAGTATTCGACAGCTCTTACCAGCGTGGCAAGCCAGTTCCAATGCGCGTAAACCAGGTTATCCCAGGCTTCACAGAGGCTCTGCTTCACATGCCTGTAGGTAGCGTATGGGAGGTTTGCATCCCACAGGAGCAGGCTTACGGTGCACGTGAGGCTGGCAAAATTAAGCCGTTCTCTGCTCTCGTGTTCAAGATTGAACTCTTATCTCTTGGAGCGCAGAAATAATCTTCCGCTTTTTCGCGGAATGGGGAGTTAAGGAGTTATGGAGTAAGGTGCTCCATAACTCCTTAACTTCTTAACTCCAAGAAAGATGCAAATAACAATTAGAAAATATGAGAAAGACAATACTCATGGCACTGCTTATCATCGCCAGTGCCACCGTGACAACAGCCACGGCAGGAAAGAAAGACAAGAAAAAGAAGGGCAACGTTACGGCATTGCAGCCGGTACAACTCACTAACAGCATCGACTCGCTGAGTTACGCTCTTGGTTTGACACAGTCTCAGGGACTGAAGAATTATCTCACCACACAGTTGAAGGTTGACACCACTTATATCGATGCCTTCTGTGAAGGACTGCTCGAGGTGGCAAACCAACCCATCACTGACGAGGAGGCAGCACGATATGCCGGCCAAACCATCGGTCTTCAGATACTTAAGTCGATGATACCAACAGTGGAAAGCGATTTAAAGGCGGCAGACGAGTCGTTTAGCGTAAACCGCAACGCATTCCTGTCAGCATTCGTAAGCGGTGCGAGGAATGAGGCAGGTCTTATGAACAAGGGAAAGGCACAGAGTTATACACGCAACAAGATGAATGAGTTGAAGGAAGAGGCAGACCAGAAGTACAAGAAGGCTGGCGAAGACTTCCTTGCTGAGAATGCCAAGAAGGAAGGCGTGGTGACGCTTCCCAGCGGACTGCAGTATAAGGTGCTAAATCAGGGAACGGGTGCCGTTGCCAAGGCTGACGACAAGGTGCGTGTGAGATATGAGGGTCGACTGATTGACGGTACGTTGTTCGATGCCAGTGCAAAGCACGATGACAATGGTGTTGTGTTCCAACCCAAGCAGGTGATAAAGGGATGGACCGAGGCACTCACCATGATGCCTGTAGGTTCCAAGTGGCAACTCTATATTCCTCAGGAACTGGCTTACGGACAGCGCGGTGCCGGCAAGGACATCAGACCTTACTCAGCGCTTATCTTTGACGTTGAGGTGCTGGGCATTGAGGATGAAAAGTAAGCACTGACAATACAAAATGCGACAGAAATCATAACTTTTCCTTTCAAATTGTTGCGTAATCCAATTATTCTTTCTATTTTTGCTATCGAAATTAGGAAAAACAGAAACAACAACAGGAAATAAACTTAACAAGAATGGAAAAGATTGATGCGCTCGATATGAAGATATTGAGCATCTTGTCGAAAAATGCACGCATTCCTTTCAAGGATGTGGCTGCAGAATGTAACGTCAGCAGGGCTGCAATACACCAGCGTGTGCAGCATCTTATCGAGGACGGAGTGATAACGGGAAGCGGTTTCGACGTGAACCCTAAGTCGCTTGGATACAGTACATGCACCTACGTAGGTATCAACCTGGAGAGAGGAAGCATGTATAAGAAAGTGGTGGAAAGACTGCAGCATATCCCGGAAATCGTGGAATGTCACTTCACCACAGGTCCATACACCATGCTTGTGAAACTCTACGCACGCGACAACGAGCAACTGATGGACTTGCTCAATAACCAGTTGCAGAGCATCGATGGCGTGGTGACAACAGAGACTCTCATCTCGCTGGAGCAAAGCATCAAGAGAGAGGTGCCTGTTGTGACAGACTAACTTAAAACATCAACATCATCATGCGCACATACGAACTGAAGCGCCACTTAGAAGATATCTATGCCCACTATCCAGAGGGCAAACACCAGCCTGTAATAGGCATTACAACAAACTTTGTGGAACATGATGCACGGATTGCCGACCGCTACTATCTTTCAGTGTTGGAAGCGGGCGGCACTCCTGTGCTTATACCACCTATCAACGACAAGAATGTAATACTGGGTACGTTGGATCTTCTCGACGGTCTGATGCTTACAGGCGGTGCCGACATCAATCCCCTGTGGACGGGTGAAGAGCCATCGGCAAACCTTAGTAACATCAACAGCACGCGTGACCTTCCCGAACTGCTTATCACACGTCTGGCATACAACAGGCAGATTCCTATCCTTGGCATCTGCCGAGGAATACAGACTCTGGCAGTGGCTTTGGACGGTAAGGTGCAGCAGCATGTGGCATCCGAGATAAAACACTCGCAGGATGCTCCGCGTGATGAACTTACCCATAGCGTGACGATAGAGCCGGGAACACAGTTGCGCAAGATATTCAAGGACCAGAAACGCCTGCTCGTAAACAGTTTCCATCATCAGGCAGTGGCAGACCCCGGCAGTCGCTTCCGTGTGTCGGCACGTGCGGCAGACAATACGATAGAGGCGATGGAGAGCAGCGAGTACAAGCCTATTCTTGGTGTGCAGTGGCATCCCGAGTGGTTGCCAGAGGGTGCTCCCTTGTTCAAGTGGCTCGTTGATGAGGCTGAGAAATTCCATCTCGCAAAGCAGATGCACCGCCGTGTGCTGACGCTTGACACCCACTGCGACACCCCGATGTTCTTCCCCAAGGGCATTCATTTCGAGCAGCGTGACCCAAGGATACTCTACGACCTGCATAAGATGACCGAAGGCCGACAGGACGCCGTTATCATGGCGGCTTATCTGCCACAGCCGAAGATAGGAGAGGCCTTCTCGCAGAAGGTGGCTTTCGATGTGAAGGGTCCGACGGAATATGCCGACCTTATATTCGACAAGATAGAGGAGATAGTGAAGAACAACCGCGAGTATCTGAGCATAGCACGTAATGCGAGCGACCTCTACGAGGACAAGCGCAAGGGACGCCGCTCCATAATGTTCGGTATAGAGAATGCCCTGGCACTGAGCCACGACATCCAGAACGTACGTCACTTTGCACAGCGCGGTGTCGTCTATATCACGCTTTGTCATAATGGCGACAACGATGTGTGCGACTCTGCCAAGGGATGCAACACCCACGGAGGAGTGAGCAAGTTCGGTCGTCAGGTGATAAAAGAGATGAACGACTATGGTATCATGATCGACCTGTCGCATGCTGGCGAGAAGTCATTCTATGATGCTATTGAACTGAGTAGTGTTCCTATTGTGTGCAGCCATAGCAATTGCCGTGCTCTGTGCGACCATCCGCGAAACCTCACCGACGATCAGTTGAGGGCACTTGCACAAAAGGGTGGTGTGGCACAGATAACTCTATATCCTGGATTCCTGCGCACACAGGGCGAGGCAACAATCGTTGATGCCCTGCGCCATCTGGAACATGCCATCGAGATAATGGGAATAGACCATGTAGGAGTGGGCACCGATTTCGATGGTGACGGTGGAGTGCGTGGCATGGCCGATGCTTCAGAGATGATAAACTTCACCCGTCATCTGATGGAACGCAGATACAGTGAGCGTGACATACAGAAGATATGGGGCGGCAACTGGATTCGTGTCATGACTCAAATACAGGCAGCCGCGACAAAGAAATAATCACCCAAATGAAAAAGTCACTTAGTTATATCTTCGTAATATGTGCAGCGATAGTATTGCTGCCATTACTCAACAGTTGTAAAACAAAAAAGCAGGACAACGGCGGTGAATCGTTGGTGAAGATGACTCCCGTGGGTCCTGATTTCAATGCTGACAGTGCCTTCAACTACTGTAAGGCACAGTGCGACTTCGGACCCAGAACAATGAATTCTACCGCACATGACGAGTGTGGCAAGTGGATAGTTCAGAAGTTCCAGCAGTTCGGATGCACCGTCACAGAACAGAAGATAGACCTTATAGGATGGGATGGCAAGACGCTGAAATGTAACAATATCATTGCTTCCTACAAACCAGAACTCACTACCCGTGTGTTGATATGCGCACATTGGGATAGTCGTCCTTGGGCAGACAACGACCCCGACTCCGCCAATTGGAATAAGCCTGTCTTGGCTGCTAACGACGGTGCATCGGGAGTGGCAGTGCTCTTGGAACTGGCACGCATAGTGAATGATGCCGACTCTCTAAAGATGGGAGTCGATTTCGTGTGCTTCGATGCTGAGGACTACGGAGTTCCTCAGTGGATAGATTCTCCCAACGGTAGCGACTCATGGGCACTGGGAGCACAGTATTGGGCACAGAACCCACATAAGCAGGGCTATGAGGCGACCTACGGCATATTGCTTGACATGGTGGGAGGTCAAGGATCTAGGTTCTATCAGGAGGGAATGTCGGTACAGTATGCACCGATGATAGTTAAGAAGATACATGCTGCTGCGAAAGTGGTGGGTTTTGGTAGTTTCTTCCCTGACGAAACTGATGGTTCTGTCACTGACGACCATATCCCTGTAAACAAGTACGCTAAGATACCCACTGCTGATATCATCGCCCATTATCCCGACTGCATGCAGAGTTCTTTCGGTCCTACATGGCACACCGTCTCAGACGACATGGACCATATCGACCGCAATACACTGAAGGCGGTAGGACAGACAGTGGTGCAAGTGATATTCTCTGATTAATGTAGAATGCGCGCATTCTACATTAATCAAGATAAGAGTCTTTGAATCCCAAGAAGTAGAGAACACCATCAAGTCCGATGGTGTTTATGCTTTGTTCGGCATTGGCCACCACGCGAGGCTTGGCATGGAAGGCGATGCCCAGTCCTGATTCCGAGAGCATGGGCAGGTCATTGGCACCGTCGCCAACGGCAATAGTCTGTGCGATGTTTACCTTCTCGACCTGTGATATAAGTCGCAGCAACTCACGCTTGCGCTGACCGTCAACTACATCACCGATGTAGTGTCCCGTCAGTTTACCGTTCTCGTCAATCTCCAGTTCATTGGCATAGACGTAGTCGATGCCCCAACGCTTTTGCAGGTATTCACCAAAGAAAGTGAATCCACCGCTAAGAATGGCTATCTTGTAACCGCAGCGCTTCAGCACACTCATCAGTCGGTCGGCACCCTCCGTGATGGGAAGGTTCTCGGCAATCTCTTTCATCACACTGACGTCAAGACCTTTCAACAGAGCCACACGCTCGGTGAAACTCTGCTTGAAGTCTATCTCGCCACGCATGGCACGTGCCGTGATTTCCTTTACCTTGTCTCCGACGCCGGCGCGCATTGCCAGTTCATCGATGCACTCGGTCTGTATCAGCGTGGAGTCCATATCGAAACAGATGAGTCGGCGCATTCTGCGGAACATATTGTCCTCCTGGAACGAGAAATCCATCTCCATGGTGTGTGACAGTTGCATGAGGCTTGCCTGCATGGCATCACGGTCCTTGGCATTGCCACGCAGCGAGAACTCGATGCATGCACGTGCGTTCTTGCGAGGGTTGCGTATCGAGAGACGACCGGTGAGTCGACGGATGGAGTCGATGTTAAATCCCTGTTCCGCAATCACCGTCGTTGCTGCCTCTATCTGTCGTGCCTCGAGATGGCGGCCTATGATAGTGAGGATATAGCGGTTCTTTCCCTGACGGTTCACCCACTCCTCGTATTCATCGTCACCGATGGGGGAGAAGCCGATGTTCACACCCAGTTCGGTGGCCTTGAACAACAGTTCCTTCATTACATGACCAGAGTTATTCTCGTCAATCCTGAACATCACACCCAGTGACAGAGAGTTGTGGATATCTGCCTGACCGATGTCGAGAATCATGGCATCGTACTTCGCCAAAATGCTCATTACCGAGGCAGTGAGACCGGGTCGGTCCACACCAGTGATGCGAACCACTATCTGTTCCTTGCGTACTTTCTCCTTCATCATAATGAATAATATTAGGTAACAATATACAATCAGACCTTTTCGCCCTGAAAGGGCATTGAGAACTCAGCCACTAGTACTCACAGGTCAAATAATATATCCCATAACTTTTCTGCAAAGTTAGGCATTTTTGATAATAAAAGCACATGGGATAGAACAAAAATTGTTAAAGCACAGTCTTGTTATTGTGTTATTGTCCGAGAATTCATAACTTTGTCATCGAAACCCGTAATGCCGATGAATGATTCTACACTCGATTTTGCGCGTCAACACCGTGACGAAGACCCAAGGACCTTGGCACTGCATGCAAAGGTCCCGGAAGGTGTGAACCTCACGGAGGCACTGCAACAGATTGCAGGGTGGCAGACGGCACGTCATAAACTGCCTGCATGGGCAGACTGTGACGGTATCATCTATCCCCCGCACCTTGCCATGGAGCAATGCTCGTCGGAGCAGACGGCACGTTATAAGGTTGGTGTCGTTCAGCGTTTGCTTGGTAAGTCGGCAACCGAGGGGGTGATGTATGACCTCACTGGTGGTTTCGGCGTCGATTTCTCTTTCCTCGCCCCGCTTTTCCGTAAGGCGGTTTACGTGGAACAACAGGAGCATCTTGTTGAGGTGGCACGGCATAACTTCAGTATCCTGAACATTGATAGTGCGCAGCCGTTGTGCGATAATGCGGCAGAGATACTGCACGGCATCGACCATGCCACTATGATTTATCTCGACCCTGCACGCCGTGATAGTAAAGGTGGACGTACGTATGCCTTGAGCGACTGCACTCCTGATGTACTGACGATGAAGGAGGAACTGGTCAGTAAGGCAGACGTTGTGATGCTGAAACTGTCGCCAATGCTCGACTGGCGTGCTGTGGTGCAGCAATTGGGTAATGTGCATGAACTGCACATTGTGTCGGTGAAGAACGAATGTAAGGAACTGTTGGCAGTTATCGCCCCCCTCTTATTCCCCCCACAGGGGGAAGATTATCCCCAGATATATTGTGTTAACGACGACCAGCAGTTCATATACCACCCATCTACCATCACCCGATCCCCCCTCAATCCCCCCAGGGGGGGAAGGATGGGGGTCTTGCTTGTCCCCAACTCCTCCATCATGAAGGCTGGATGTTTCTCTGAGATTGCCCACTATTATGGTGTGTCACCGCTCTCAGACAACAGTCATTTGTTCATCTCTGACCATTTCATCGAGGGTTTCCCGGGAAGACAGTTCCAGATAGAAGCCATTTCATCGATGAACAAACGTGAGTTGCGTAGCACCTTCGCTGACATACAACAGGCAAATGTAGCGGTAAGGAACTTCCCAATGACTGCGGAACAACTGCGCCAGCGACTACACCTCCGCGATGGAGGCGAACATTATGTCTTCGCTACCACCGACCACAACGGCCAGCACGTCCTCTTCCTGTGTAAAAAAACATAGTTTACCCTGTACCGAGTTCCTCCCCTATGGGGGGAGGTTAGGAGGGGGCTTTACTTAATCACCAATGTTTTCATCAACTGTGGATTAAATATATCTGCCGCCACTTGTTGTATTTCCTCTGCCGTGACGCTGTCGATGAGTTCGAACAGTTGTTCCAGGTGTCGTTCGTTGCCATAGTGCAGGAAACTCTTACCGAAGCTTAGTGCGAAGTTCTCACGGTTGTCACACGACACTCCGAGTTGTCCCTTCAATTGTCTTTTGGCATTCATCAGTTGTGTTGCGGTCAGTGGTTTCTCGATGAAATGGTTCAGTTCGCGCCTAACTATCCGCAGGCATTTATTTACGTCAGCGGAATCGCACCCGAAGTATGTGCACCACATCCCAGTGTCACCGTAAGCCACCATCGCGCTGTCAACGGTATATACCAGTCCGCGTCGCTCGCGCAGTGCGATGTTCAGCCGTGTGTTCATCGCCGGTCCTCCTAAGATGTTATTAAGCAGGTAGAGTGTCCATCGTCGATGGTCGGTTGCTGCATAGGCACGGTTACCTATCATCACGTGTGCCTGATGGGTGCCTCTTTCGATAACGACGTTGATACCTTCCGTTTCATTTGTTTCCCAACGTACTTCCTTTAGTGTGTCGTTGACGGGACTTAAAGGTGCGGATGCTTTAGGTGTTGTTTTCTTTATCTGTTTTACCAGTTTCTTGAAATCTATGTCGCCGTATGCGAAGAACACTGCATTGTCTGTTCGGTAGTTGCGTTGCGTGAAACGCAGTGCGTCGTTGGTGGTGAATCCCCTTACCTTCACTGTCGTTCCGAGGATGTTGTGTCCTAAGGGATGGTCTTTGAACAGCAGGTTCTCGAACTCGTCGTATATCAGTTCTGCCGGTGAGTCGTTGTAACTCTCTATCTCGTCACAGATCACCTCCACTTCCTTGTCTATCTCATGCTGTGGATAGGTGCTGTGGAACACCATGTCGGAGAGCAGGTCAACGGCTTTTGGAAGGTGCTCACGCAGTATTGCGGCATAGAAGACTGTGTCTTCCTTGTTGGTGAATGCGTTGATGTCGCCTCCCACGCGTTCCAGTTCATTGATAATCTTCATGGCGTTCCTCCGTTGCGTTCCTTTGAACGTCACGTGCTCGCAGAAGTGTGCCAGTCCTTCCTCTCCCTTCTCCTCGTTGCGTGTTCCTGCCGCAATCTGATACCCACAGTACACCACGTTGGATGGTGACGACAGGTGTATGATGCGCAGTCCGTTGTCTAAAGTACAGGTGTTATATTTCATGACTGCAAAATTACGTTTTTCTCCGCAAATTAACGCAAATGACACGTAAATTTTTCTCACTGGGGAACGGTGCTTATGAAGTACAAGACTCCTGTGTAGATTGGAAACAAAGACCTAAAAGAACTCCCACGTCAGTATGTAAGTGCTTGCAGCACTTATAAGATTCAATTCAGTTATTTTTCCTTGGAAATGTATTTCCAGATAAAAATACCAGTCTTGCATCTTCGCCTCTTTAGAGGCTTTACATACTGACATGGGCGAAAACAGTGAAAAACAGCCTCACCCCCTTCCCCTCTCCCGCAGAGAGGGGCTTTTTTTCTGTTTTTGCTTTTAGTGATTTCACAGCATGGAATGCGGCGGTTGGTGTTGATGGTGAATGGCGAAAACTCGTTTGCAGGCAGGCAACATCAATGTCAAACGATAATCTGAAAGATGAAATCAGTAAAAGAGTTATTTTTGTTTTTGTAAATGGGAATACAGAGTTTTACGGTTCTCCGCTAATTACCACTAATTACACGCAAATAAAGTATTATCGTTATATTCTCGTTAATTCGTGGAGATGCTTTTAACGTAAATGACCGAGAATAATACGTCAGTAACCGGATATAATTAATGTGTATTTACGTTTCATTTACGTCGATTTACGTTTTCTCCACTAATTAATTACACGCAAATAAAGTATTATCGTCTCATTGGCGTTAATTTGCGGAGCGTACGTGTAATTAAGCCCCTTCCCTTCGGGAGGGGTTGGGGGTGGGCCAAAAAAGCGTGCCAGTCAATGACTGGCACGCCCGTAAGTTATTTATTCTAGGATGTTTCTTGCAACTATTGGGTATTAGTCCCAGATTTTCTTGATATAGTCGTTAGTAAAGAAAGTCATTGGCTTTGCTTCTTTCTCTACGATAGAAGTCTCTTCTTCGTCGTCAACTATCTCATCATGCTTTTTAGCCATATCTTCGCCAATAACACCCTGCTCACTACCTGCCATTATAGGCTGTGCATAGATAGGTGTCACATCAGCGATTGGCTTTACATACAAATTTTTCATATCTACTGTTATCTTTATTTTACAATAAATTTCTTTCCGTTCTGGATATATACACCCTTTGAAGGATTCTCAACCTTAACACCCTGCAAGGTGTAGATTACACCATCCTCTGTATTTTCAACAGTTACGTTGCTGATTCCTGTAGCCTCTTCGTTTGGTTCACCGAAAGACTTAGAGAAGAAGGCAGGAAGAGTACGAGGCTTTTCGCCCCAGTCACCATATTCAGCAAAGTCTCTTGGCCACTCATCTTCTCTAAACTCAGATGGGTTGATAGTTAAAAGCTCAGCACCCTTGGGCTCTTCATAGATAGAGTTTGGCAACTTCAAATGAGCCTTGTTCTTACCAGGAGTCAACTTCTTAGCACGGAAGAAAGCAACATAATCGTTAGAAATGGGGGATGTTGCTGACATATCAGTCTTGCTATACGGACCCATCACAAAGTTTCTTTCAACTACAGTACCGTCAGAACCGAGCTCATAAGGACCAATCTTTGTTCCAGTTTCAAGTGTGCAGTTTGCTACCAGATAGTTCTGCAGATTGATTGTCTTATTGTCGACAACGGTTGACCTTACAGTTCTGTCATAGGGATTGGTCTGCCAAGAAGCGCCTGACAAGATAGGAAGTGCGAATGAACCACTGTCAGCCTCGCCATAGATAATCACACCTGTATTGGCAGGAATACCGAAAATTTCCTGCAACTTCAAAGTATAGGAACCGTCTGAATTCTTTGTTACTCCGTTTACAATGTATGCACGATAGCACAATGGAACATAGTGGGCAACATTGTCGCTGAACGTTCTCAATACAACAGGCTTGTCAACAGGGATGCCTTTACCAGGAGAAGAACTGATGAAGTCCTGCCAGCCATTGTTGGAGACAGTATAGTGGTTATCCAGCCATGCCTGGAACTTACCAGCGTGCAATGAAGTCTCGAGATCAAGTTGATGCTGGGTGTTCGTGAAGAACTCCTCAGAACCTGCGGGGAAATGTAACGTAGCATAAATTCTCGTTCCGTCTGCCTGAGTCTGTCCAACGGTAACGTCCTTGTCAAATGCACCATGCTCCGCAGTAGTATATCCCTCAACAGTCACTTCAATAAGATTGTCAATTTCTGCATTCTGGAAAGCCTGATTTTCGATATACTTAACTGTTTTAGGAATTGTGATCTCATGAATTGGAGTATCATCAACAGCATGACCTGCAATATATTCAACAGATGAAGGAATCGTAAATGTTGTCGTCATCGCAAAATTATTATCAAAACAACTTTGACAGAGTGTCTTTACACTTGCGAGCTTTGCTGTTGAGCAATTGGGGAAATACTTGAATGTCATACAATTTTTAGTCTTCTGAACTGTTGCAGTATAGTATGACTTAGTATCGGGGTTCCATGCCTGATATTCTTTTGGATCACCGTCATTTGTCTCAACAAAAGTAGCACCACTATAATCTACAGTAGTTGCATTTGTGAAACCTCCACCCTGGAACGGATCCAAAGTATTGATTGTTCCAGTGAAAATCAAAGTTTCTGCAGCTTTAATAGCAGCCTCAGAAACACCCAAATCACCCAGGTTCTGTCCATCACTACCAGAACCTACAATGTAGGCAGTTTTACCGTCACTACTAAAAGTGACTTGCCATGCGTTTGCAGTAAGGACGCTGAAAATCCCTGCTACCAAAATAAGTAAACACTTTTTCATATTATAAAAGTTTAGTTAATTATATATTCTATATTTTCTCGCTAAGAGCTTCTAAACCGTAAGAGTCTTGATTGTACATGAAAACGTTGTTGAATACACCGCTTAGATATATAAATCTTCTCTCGTTCTGTGTGGCACGTTTCTATCATTGATAGAGACACGTCTAATAGTGCCTACTTGAATAGGCAATTCCATATTTGGGGGCAAAGGTAAGGAGTTTTAATGAAATACACAAGTAAAACGAAGAAAAATAGAACAAAACACGTTGATTTTTAGGCAGATTTGTTATATATGCGATAAAAATACAAGAAAATGAGGCTCTCCACAAATCATCGCTTTAAAGTCTCCGCTAATTAACACAAATTACACGCAAATAAATATTATCGTTATATTAGCGTTTATTTGTGGGGACTTTTTTAACGTAAATGACCGAAAATAACACGTAAATAATCGGTAATAATTAATGTGTATTTACGTTCCATTTACGACAATTTACGTTTTTGTTTTCCACAAATCACCTCTGCTCGGCTATGCCGCTTGCCAGAGCAAGAAATTCCACGCAAATAAAGTATTATCGTCTCATTGGCGTTAATTTGCGGAGGGGTTGGGGTGGACAAAAAAAACGTGCCAGTCGTAATGACCGGCACGCCCGTTAAGTATTTATTCTGGGATATTTTATTCCCAAACTTTCTGGATATAGTCGTTAGAGAAGACGTCTGACAACACAATCTTCTCAGGCTTGAAAGACTCCAACTCTTCGTCGTCCTCTTCGTCTTCCTCAACAACGTCACGACGTTTAGCCCATGCACCACCTGGATCCATCTGTCCTACTTCGCTTGCACCCACCATGATGCTTGAATACCCCATCTTTGTCTCTTCAACGAGAGGTTTAACATATATCTTCTTCATATTTCTATGCTTTATTTATTTAACGATGAATTTCTTACCATTCTGGATATAGATGCCCTTCACGGCCTTGTCAACCTTCATGCCCTGGAGAGTGTAGATGTTGCCGTCGTTCTTGACGTTCTTTGTATGTACGTCCTCGATGCCTGTAGTCTGGCTGTTCAGGTATTCCATCCACTCCTCGTCGTTTAGTTCGTCCATATATTTAGCCATGGTGTAGCCATCTTTAAGTTGGCGAGTTCCCCACAGGTGCTCCCACTTAAGTTGCTGGTCACTGCCCATAGCATCCTTATAATACCACCATCCATATTGTACCATTTCCGTCTCGGTAAATTTAGTGTTCTCATCCTTATATTCATTTCTGTAATACTCGTCGCTGCTTGAATCCTTCTGGTCGTCGCATACTATGATAATCTCACCGCCACCAGGGAATGGGAACTGAGTTGTAGAAAGGTTCAGATATGCCTTGTTAGCAGGAATATATCCAGGCTTTGAGCGGAAAAAGCCAATCCAGTCACCGTTGGTATTTGACTCGTCTATACTACCTGTCTGCTTGTTGTAACGGCATATGGTGCTTTCTCCGTAGTTGCCATATTGACTGTAATATTCCTGACCTGCATCCGTCTGGCTAAACAAGCCCATCACGAACTGGCGGGTAACGGATCCTGAGCCATACTGGGTATCTACATGATAGGGCTCCAGATAGGTTGCGTGGTCACCAACATTTGCAGTTGCCGTAAGGAGGTTGTCTGTATAGATATCGCCTTCCCATGCCACTGTTGACATCTGTAGAATATCTTTTCCGTCACCGTCCTTTGCGTTAGTGCCACCCATGAGTATCACACCTGATGCCTGTGGTATAGCATTCACACGCTTTAGTTTCACGGTCACCGTACCTGTTGTAGGGTCAGAAGCGTTTGCAACCGCATTGATGTCGGTCACGATGTAAGCCCTGACACCTGCTGGCACGAGATGTGCGTCAAAGGTGTGGCTATAGGTGGTAAGGAAATTCTTGTCCCACATTCTCTTTATGTTCTCTTGAGTGCGAAGGAACTCATAGAAGCCATTTGGAGTGTTATCTTCATTTACTGCATTTTGGTAATGAGCGACGAGCCACTCCTGGAACAGTTTTGTGTTTTCGGCTATCGCTGCTGTAAGCTTATGATGCAGATTGACATACAGTTCTTTTGTCTCCTGCGGGAAATAGAGTGTTGCATAGTCTCTTGAGGGGTCTGCATGGCCATAGGTTTTCATGTGCGGGAATGCATTTCTACCTGCCTTAATGACACCTAATGTTTCAACATGAACTTCGGTCAGACCATAGGTGTTGCTGAATGCCTGAGTTTCAATTTGCATATTCACGTCTGCACTGTGTCCTTCCCATTCATCGAAATACACCTTCTTCAGGAACTTTTGGTCCGAAGTCTCATCAAAGGCTTGTGAAGCAATGTGCTTGATATATCCAGGAATATGCACTTCCTCAATGCCGCACTGCTTGAAGGCATAACTAGGAATATACCTGATATTACCCGATCCAGTAGGAGAGACTCCATCTGGCCATATGATTTTCGTAAGTCTTCGGAAGTTGGAGAATCCCCATTTAATGTTTGGGTCGTTATTAAACGTGGCTTCGCTAAGGTCTATTATGGTAACATTATTCTTGGTAGCGAGACCACCATTATCACCAAACCAGTTGGCCCCCCATCCTTGACCGAAGTTTCCTACCAACTTAATGGTGTTATAACTATGTGTACCATCTTCTGGTCTGCTTTGAAGACCGTTATTAGCAAGGTCTTCAGGAGTAATTGTGCACACACCGTCACTTATGGTGTAAGCACTCGCGCCAACCCATGCGAATGCGCCAATCAAAAAGGCAATTAGCCTATGAAAATGTAAACACTTTCTCATTTTGCAAAAGTTTTAGTTAATGTTATATTTGTAATTTATAATAGATTTTACTTGTATTTTTCTCGAGTTATAGGAATAAATATCCTCTCTTCTGTTGCTTCTTGTTCTATAGGTATTCTGTAGTTATAAGTGTCATTTACAGACACTTTTCAGCATCATCTTTCGGCAAGATGATGTTTAAACATGTGGCAAAAGTAAATAATTATAATGAAACAAACAAGTTATATAAGGAAAAAATACACAAACAGGCTGTTCTTTTCATGGAAAAATCGTTTTTTTTTACATAATTACATTCACTTATCCATAGATTATCGCATCGACGTGCAAATCTTTTTTAACGTAAATGGTATTGCCTTGGCTATATTATATAAATAATGTATCATGTTGTTTTTTTTATTTTTCAGTATTAACATCCTTAATTAATTGTAATTTTTACATTCTTTTTTATCAAAATGTTTGGTATAAAGAAAAAAGTGTGTACCTTTGCGCCTCGAAATCGGAAAAGTCGTTTCAAAAGGACCACTTCACGATTCTGTTGATGATAGAATTAGCCACACACAAAAAGAGAGACGAATTTTAATCATAAAAACACAAACAGGATAAAATATTTTAGGGTATTTAGAATAACACCTAGCACAAAAAACATTTAAAACATTAATTTTAGATTTAAGATGAAAAAGAACTTCAAGAGGTTTCTGACCTTGTCGCTGTGCGCTGTAGCATGTATGAGCGTTAGCGCTAAAGCAACAATTAATGGTGGAGTACTGACAATTAACGGCTCCAATGATGTACAATTCAACAATCTTAATGAAATCGGCGGTGGTCAGATCACGAAAATCAAGCTTGTAGGTGATTTCCGTAATGGATGGTCAGGTTACTGGCTGCAGAACGGTACTGCACAGGAGAAGGCTTCGATTACTGAAATCGACATGAGCCAAGCAGACATGTCTGGTGACAACAACGTATGGAGCTTCGTTAGCTTCCCAAATCTTAAGACTGTAGTATGGCCTGCAGAAGGTAAGATTACAAACATCCCAAGTTACGCATTCAAGCAGACAGGTATTGAAACACTGCATATTCCTGGTTACATCAAGTTCATCCGTAGCCAGGCCATTGATGACGCTTCAAACGCAAAGAACCTCAAGAAGGTTTATTTCGACAAACTCGAGGGTAAGGATGCAAGCGTACGCATGCACATCGAGCGTCAGGCATTCAGCAACAACTACGCCCTTCGTGATGTCTATATCCTTACCGAGGGTGTCCTTACTGCTGACAACAACGCTTTCCCACACTGGGACACATACGGACACGCTGACGTGAGCAGAACCTATGCTCGTCTTTACTATCCAAAGAGCAGGATTGAACTCTATGTGAACCTGAAGCACGTTATCACTGAGAATATGGTAGGTAACGAGAAACTTTTCCAGGAGTGGCTTGTTGAGCATTACAACCAGGCATGCCGCTATCAGAACGGTTTCTATGAGTTCCTTAACCATGGTCCGATTGATGTCAAGCCAGAGCCAGTAGGCACTTCTAACCTTTACACTTTCAGCGATACCGTTTCTTATATCGTACCAGCAGGTGTAAAAGCATATATCGTAAACAGCATATCACCTGACCCTAACGACAAGAGAATTCTGCACCTGTCACTGCGTAGTGTTAAGGTTATCCCGGCTTATACTGGTGTTATCCTCTATGGCGGTACAAACGCATTTGACGAAAAGGGTAATCCTTACATCTCAATGTCAGTCGTTAATTATGATGGTGAGGTGTTCGACAGAAACAACACAAATGGCAACGTGAACTATCTGACTGGAACTGCAAACAAGAGTGGTGTTGTTACCCACATTTATCCTACTCAGACCTACCCAGGTTCCGACATTGTATACTATAACTACTGGATGGGTCGTTACAGCCAGACAGAGTCAGGTAAGATTTATAAGAATAATCATGGCAACTATGGTAATGGTGCCGGTCTTCCAGAAAACGACTGGGTTAGTTTCTTCCGTATCGCTAAGAAAGGTGGCACAGCACCTCTCGGAAGAGCATATCTTAGTCTGTCTTCCAACGAGTTCTCATTTGCAGCGAGTGGTGGTGCCATCGTAATTGATGTTGATGACCAGTTGGATGCAAGCAATATTGCAGAGTTCTACAGGAACGAGTTCAAGGACGAGCATATGAACCTTATGAATGAGGACGAGATGAAGGCCGCAAGACTATGGTATCTCTCTGATGGTACAAAGATTGAGTGGGTTAAGGACTGGGGTACTGTAAACATCAACTATAACGAGATTATCGCTACAAATGCGGCTAACGCCAAGCCAGCAACTGTTGTAGAGGAAGACGGTATCGCAGGTTCTATCGCAGCAGAAAAGACCACAGGCGACAATAATTACTACACTCTTCAGGGTGTAAAGGTTGACAATCCTAAAAAGGGTGTCTTCATCAAGAATGGCAAGAAGATTGTTTTGAAATAGGATATAATTAAACGTTTAATTAAACAGAGTTTATAAACTGTTATGAAAAAGATGTATGTAAAGCCCAGTGTTGAGGGTGTAGTAACAAGTCTTACCGACAGCATCATGGTTGGTGCGAGTGGCGAGATACTCCCTGGGGCTAAGGTTCAGAACATTGTCGATGATGACGATGATTATGATTTTGACGATGATTTCGAGACAGAGACTGCTTCTGTTGAGCCGCAGTCATTCTTCTCAAATGACTACATCAAAGAAGTCTGGGAATAAGAAAGCAATTACATGGATTAAGGCGTGCAGGTCGTTTTGACCTGCACGTTTTTTTTGTACTAATACGAATTATACTTGTAGTTTCATTAAAAAATAGTAAATTATTGTTGTTTATTCTTTTATTAGTACAATTATGATTATCTTTGCACGAATTATTTTTTTAGATGTAATTTTTTGATGTTTTAAAAAGATGAACGTAATTACGAAAACAGTTCAATTGCCTGATGGTAGAACCATCACAATTGAGACCGGGAAAGTTGCAAAACAGACCGACGGTTCGGTCATGCTCCGCATGAACAACACCGTACTGCTCGCAACTGTTTGTGCAGCAAAGGATGCAGTTCCCGGCACCGATTTTATGCCTTTGCAAGTTGATTATCGCGAGCAGTATGCTGCCGCAGGTCGTTTCCCAGGTGGGTTTACAAAGCGTGAAGGCAAAGCTTCTGACAATGAAATTCTTACTTCGCGCCTCGTTGACCGTGTGCTCCGTCCGCTGTTCCCAGCAGACTATCACGCAGAGGTGTTTGTTAATGTGATGCTTTTCAGTGCCGACGGCGTTGACCAGCCCGATGCCCTTGCAGGCTTCGCTGCTTCTGCCGCTCTGGCATGTTCAGATATCCCATTCGAGTGCCCTATCTCTGAGGTTCGTGTAGCACGTATCAATGGCGAGTATGTCATCGATCCTACCGTTGAGCAGATGAAGGATGCCGACATGGACATCATGGTGGGTGCAAGTGCCGAGAACATCATGATGGTGGAAGGAGAGATGGATGAAGTTTCTGAGCAGGACCTGCTGGGAGCATTGAAGGCTGCGATGGATGCCATCAAGCCGATGTGCGAGCTTCAGGTAGAGTTGTCTAAGGAACTTGGCAAGGACGTTAAGCGCGAGTATTGCCATGAGATTAACGACGACGAGCTTCGCGAGCGTGTCCGCAAGGAGTGCTACCAGAAGGCTTACGACGTTGTGGGCCAGGCTCTGGAGAAGCAGGAGCGTGCTGAGGCTTTCGAGCAGATCGTGGCAGACTTCAAGGAGAAGTTCTTCGCAGAGTTCGAAGAGAAAGAGGGCGCTGAGGAAGAAATCACACGAGAGGACTATGAGGCAATGATAGACAAGTACTACCACGACGTGGAGCGCGACGCTATGCGCCGTTGCATCCTCGACGAGGGCAAGCGCCTTGACGGTCGTAAGACCGACGAGATTCGTCCTATCTGGTGCGAGGTAAGTCCGCTGCCAATGCCTCACGGAAGCAGCATCTTCACCCGTGGTGAGACACAGAGTCTCTCAACATGTACACTGGGTACCAAACTTGATGAGAAACTGGTTGACGATGTACTCGAGAAGAGTTACATGCGCTTCCTGCTTCACTATAACTTCCCTCCATTCTGCACCGGCGAGGCTAAGGCACAGCGTGGTGTAGGCCGTCGCGAGATTGGTCACGGCCATCTGGCATGGCGCGCACTGAAGGGACAGATTCCTGCAGACTTCCCCTATACCGTTCGTCTGGTGAGCCAGATTCTGGAGTCTAACGGCTCTTCATCAATGGCTACCGTATGTGCCGGCACACTGGCACTAATGGACGCAGGTGTTCCAATGAAGAAGCCTGTCAGCGGTATCGCCATGGGACTCATCAAGAATCCTGGTGAGGACAAGTATGCAGTGCTTAGCGACATCCTCGGTGACGAGGACCACCTGGGCGACATGGACTTCAAGACCACCGGTACACGCGATGGTCTGACAGCAACACAGATGGATATCAAGTGCGACGGTCTGTCGTTCGAGATTCTCGAGAAGGCGCTGATGCAGGCTAAGGCTGGACGCGAGCATATCCTCGGCAAGATACTTGAGACGATGTCTGAGCCACGTGCTGACTTCAAACCTCAGGTACCACGTATCGAGCAGTTCGATATTCCGAAGGAGTTCATCGGTGCCGTTATCGGTCCTGGCGGAAAGATTATCCAGCAGATGCAGGAGGACACTGGTGCTACTATCACCATCGACGAGGTGGAAGGCAAGGGCATCGTACAGGTGTCTGCTCCTAACAAGGAGAGCATCCAGGCTGCTATCGCTAAGATCAAGGCTATCGTTGCAGTGCCCGAGGTAGGAGAGGTATATGAGGGAACGGTACGTTCTATCATGCCTTATGGCTGCTTCGTAGAGATTCTGCCAGGCAAGGATGGTCTGTTGCACATCTCTGAGATAGACTGGAAACGCCTTGAGACTGTAGAGGAGGCTGGTCTGAAGGAAGGTGACAAGATTACTGTCAAGTTGCTCGAGATAGACCAGAAGACTGGTAAGTACAAGTTGTCTCACCGTTGTCTTATCCCGAAGCCAGAGGGATATGTAGAGCGTGAGCGTCGTCCACGTCCAGAGCGTGGTGACCGTGGTGACCGCCGTCAGCGCCCGGAGCGTTTCGATCGTGGTGATCGTCGTCAGCGTCCAGAGCGTGGTGACCGTCGCTTCGACCGTAACAACGGTGGTTTTGGTGAAGGCAATGACTACGTTGCTCCTAATGAGGACCGTGAGCCAAAGGACTTCACTGACACCCTCGACCACATGGACTTCTAAGACAGATTAATTCTTAGTATACAGAATAGGTGCAACTTAGGTTGCACCTATTTTTTTACCCACCCTAAACCCCTCCCCAAGGGATGGGCTTCGAATATTCTAATATCAATTATAAATCCCTCCCTTGGGGAGGGAAATAGGGTGGGTTTCTACCTATTATATTAAACACGTGCGCGCGTGCGATAGTATTCTTTTTGTTGTGCAGTCTTTTTTGTCTTACTATAGTAGCGTGGAAATCCTTGATTTCGTTTCTTGAATGTGTTACCTTTGCAATCGCAAACACGGAGATGGAGTTGCGGCTCGAGACACAACGAACATGGAAGTGAATGCACCGCGCGGATAAGTTTTCAGAGATAACAAACATTAGTATTAATCATTAAAACAAAAATCAAATGTCAGTATTTTATAAACTTTATCAGGATAACAGAGATAATAGCACTCACAAGGGAATGTGGTATGGACGTGCAAAGCACATCGACATTGTGACCACCGAACAACTCGCGGACGAGATGCAGGAGAACTGCACCGTGAAGCGCTCAGATATCCTCGCCGTAATCTCAGAGTTGGTGACCACAATGCAGAAGAAGTTGCAGCAAAGCATGGCGGTGAAGATAGATCGTCTGGGTACTTTCAAGATAGGTCTCAACACCACTCCCGCTCCTTCGGCCAAGGAATTCACTGCTACCAAGAACGTGAAGGGCACCCATCTCCTGTTCCAGCCAGAGACGAAGATCGACAAGAACGGCTATCGCCAGCGTGCAATGCTCGTGGGTGTCTCTGTGAAGGAACTGCCGAAGAATGCCGTTGGTGTCGAGGACGAGAGTGCAAATAATGTCAATCCATAAAAAGACCGATGCCCATGAATAAGATGAATAAGGAAGTGTGGAAGATAGTCCTAAGGGTAATTGTCGCCGTGGCAACAGCGTTGCTCGGTGTGTTCGGAGCAAATGCCGCTATAGAGCAACTGTAATTTAGTTTGAAAGGGGAGGGTGGGAAGCCCTCCCCTTATTCTTTGTCATACAATTCAGACAATTTTGAAATATGCGACTTGTAGGATAGGATAGATAGGGAGGAAAAAATTTTTTTATTAATTTTTCTGTCTTTTTCTTTGTATTTTAGAAATTAATTGTATCTTTGCAGCGTGAAAAGTTTTCCAAAACGGAAAACTTTTTAAAACACAAAAAGAAAAAAGTTTTCCAAAACGGGAAACTTTGTTAGTTGGAAGAGGCAAATAAAAGAGTAATCTAAACAATAAGTATTAACCTAAAGACATGATGGAAAGTAAACTTTTCTCTATTACAAAACGCGACGGCCAGAAGGTCCGTTTTTCGTTAGACAAGATAATGAATGCCATTATCAAGGCATTCGAGTCGGTGGGCGAACCCGTTGATTTATCGGTACTTAGCAAGGTTTTGGCTCACCTTGACATACATGAAGACATTAAGGTGGAGGAGATTCAGAACCAGGTAGAAGAGTCACTGATGAAAGAGGGCTTCTATCAGGTTGCGAAATCGTTCATGCTTTATCGTCAGCGTCACACTGAGGATCGCGAGACGATGGAGAAGTTGAACTTTTTGGTTGACTATTGCCAGGCAGAGAATGCTGCTACTGGTTCAAAATATGATGCCAACGCCAATGTTGAGCACAAGAATATCGCCACACTCATCGGCGAACTTCCAAAGGCAAGTTTCATCCGTCTTAACCGTCGTCTGCTCACCGACCGCATCAAGAAGATGTACGGCAAGGACATGGCAGACAAATACATTGACCTGCTGACGCACCACTTTATATATAAGAACGACGAGACCAGCCTGGCAAACTACTGCGCCTCGATAACGATGTACCCCTGGCTCATCAGCGGTACGGCATCCATCGGCGGTAACTCCACAGCACCTACAAACCTGAAGTCGTTCTGCGGTGGCTTTGCCAACATGGTGTTCATGGTGAGCTCGATGCTCAGTGGCGCATGTGCTACACCGGAGTTCCTTATGTATATGAACTATTTCATCGGTCAGGAATATGGTGCCGACTATTGGAAGGACCCCGACAGAGTTGTCGATCTGAGTCTGAAGCAGCGCACCATCGACAAGGTGATAACCGACTGCTTCGAGCAGATAGTATATACCCTGAACCAGCCCACAGGTGCCCGTAACTATCAGGCCGTGTTCTGGAACGTGGCATACTATGATAAGTATTACTTCCAGAGTCTTTTTGGTGAGTTCTACTTCCCTGATGGCAGCAAGCCTGACTGGGAGAGTCTCTCATGGTTGCAGAAGCGTTTCATGAAGTGGTTCAACAAGGAGCGTACCAAGGCAGTGCTTACCTTCCCTGTGGAGACGATGGCACTGTTGACTCAGGATGGCGACTGTCTGGACAAGGAATGGGCGGACTTCACTGCTGAGATGTATTCGGAGGGACACTCGTTCTTCACCTATATGAGTGACAATGCCGACTCACTGAGTTCTTGCTGCCGTCTGCGCAACGAGATTCAGGACAACGGCTTCAGTTACACCCTCGGTGCCGGCGGTGTGTCGACAGGTTCGAAGAGCGTGCTCACCATCAACCTCAACCGCTGTATCCAGTATGCCGTGAACCACAAGAAGGTTTACACTGAGTTCCTCGGCGAGGTGATAGACCTCTGCCATAAGGTGCAGATAGCATACAACGAGAACCTGAAGGAACTGCAGAAGTCGGGTATGCTGCCATTGTTCGATGCCGGTTATATCAACATCGGACGCCAGTATCTCACCATTGGTGTCAACGGTCTGGTTGAGGCTGCCGAGTTCCTTGGCATCAAGATTAGTGACAACCCAGAGTATCTGCGTTATGTTCAGACCGTGCTCGGACTGGTTGAGAAGTACAACAAGCAGTATCGCACGAAGGAACTGCTGTTCAACTGCGAGATGATTCCTGCCGAGAACGTTGGTGTGAAGCATGCTAAGTGGGACCGTGAGGACGGATATTTCGTGCCACGCGACTGCTACAACAGTTACTTCTACATCGTGGAGGACGACTCACTGAACATCATTGACAAGTTCAAACTGCATGGTGCCCCATACATCGAGCACCTCACGGGCGGTTCGGCTCTGCACATGAACCTTGAGGAGCACCTCTCGAAGCAGCAGTACCGCAACCTGCTGAAGATGGCTGCCAAGGAAGGCTGCAACTACTTCACGTTCAATATCCCTAACACCATCTGCAACGAGTGCGGTACAATAGACAAGCGTTACCTGAAGGAGTGTCCTAACTGCCACAGCCATAACGTGGACTATATGACACGTATCATTGGTTACCTGAAGCGAGTGAGCAACTTCAGCGAGCCACGACAGAAGGAGGCAAGCCGCCGCTTCTACTATGAGGCAACGCCGCAGGAATTGGTGGAAATGTAGAGAATTAATGCAATGCTGAAATATGTAAACACTGGCGTGGTCTTTCAGGAAATTCCTGACGAGACCACGCTTTCAATAAACATCTCAGGTTGTCCCAATCACTGTCCAGGATGCCATAGCAAATACCTCTGGGCAGACATTGGCGAGAAACTGAGTACTGATGCCATCGACTCCTTTGTCAAGGAGTTCAATGGCGATTTCACATGTATCTGCTTCATGGGTGGCGACAACGACCCTGCTGAGGTGGAGCGCCTGGCACTATATATCCATCAGAAATACCCGCAACTGAAGGTGGGGTGGTATAGTGGCAAGCAATATTTCCCACATTATCTCGACCGCAACTCATTCGACTATTTCAAACTTGGGCCATACATTGCCCATCTGGGTAGTCTGAAGGAACGCACCACCAACCAGCGACTATATAAAAAAGTTGATGCCAACAATTTTGTTGACATCACCAGTAGATTTTGGAAAGTTGAGGGTTGAGCAATCAACCCTCAAGCAACTTCTCCGCCATAGCCTTTCCCAGTGCCTCGCACTGTTCTTTTACCTCTGGCGTCATGGCCTGTTTCATGTCCACAGGAGTGCCAACAGCCTCGAACTTCAATGCATTCTCGTTCCATTCCTGAATCTTACCTACTGCCTTCGATGCCCAGCCATGTGAGCCGAACCATCCCAGGTAGTGGTTCTTGATGTCCTTGCCTGCCAGTTCCGAGAGCAGCACCTCCATCTCATGATAGAGTGCGGTGTTATAAGTCGGTGCACCTACAATGAGTCCCTTGTAGCGGAATACGTCACGGATGATGTAAGAGTGGTGGGTCTTCGACACGTTATACATCACGATGTTCTTCACTCCTGCCTTCGACGCGGCGGCGGCGATATACTCCGCCATGCGCTCGGTGTTGCCGTACATTGTGCCGTAGCAGATGACGAGACCGTTCTCTGTCTCATAGCGGCTCATGCGGTCGTATTCGGCAATCACGCGATTGATGTTCTCATGCCATACTGGTCCGTGGGTAGAACAGATGAAGTCGAGATTCACCCCAGCGAGTTTCTTCAGCGCTCCCTGCACAGGTACGCCGTACTTACCCACGATATTGCTGTAATAGCGTACCATCTCAAGCCAGAAAGTGTCGCAGTTTATCTCTGAGTCAATCACTCCACCGTTAAGAGCACCAAAGCAACCGAAGGCGTCTCCGCTGAACAGTGTGCTTACCACGCCGTCACTCTTTTCAGTGCAGAGAGTGACCATCGTTTCCGGCCAGTGAACCATAGGGGTGAGCACAAACTGCAACTGATATGTGCCGAGGTCGAGAGTGTCGCCGTTCTTCACCTCTATGTCGCGCTCATCTTGCAATCCGTAGAACCCTGCCATCATGCCAAAGGTCTTTTTGTTACCTATCACCTGCACGTCAGGGTAGTATTTCTTTATCAGTGCAATGCTTCCGCTGTGGTCGGGTTCCATGTGGTTCACCACCAGATAGTCAATCTTGCGGTCGCCAATCACCTCCTGGATGTTCTCGATGAACTGAGTGAAGAAATCCACTTCAACGGTATCGATGAGGCACACTTTCTCGTCGTTGATAATGTATGAGTTGTAGCTAACGCCATTAGGCAGTGGCCACAAACCCTCGAAGAGAGCCTTGTTACGATCGTTTACGCCAACGTAGTAGATCTTTTTCTTAATTTCTTTCATATGGTATTATTTGTGAGTTTATAAGTCTATCGGAATTGCACAACACTGATGTAATTGAAGATGCTGCGGCAGCAGTTGCCACTGAAGGCCATTGCATAGTCTACGATGCGCTGCATCTGAGCATCGCTGATGCCTTGATAGAGCATATCGCGGGTGATGCCTTCCTTGATGATGCCATAGACAAAGCCGGCATTGAAGTTGTCGCCGGCACCTATGGTGCTCACTATCTCTCCCTCGATGGGCGGCACGTCGTAGCGTCGGCACTTGCCGTCGGCAGTGAAGATGTCTATCGGTTGTGAACCGCGGGTATATATGAAGTTGTCGCACAAGGGCTTCACGTCCTCCTGATAAACCTTTGTTGCCTCGTCCTTGCCGAACATCACCTCGAAGTCTTCGTCGCTGCCGCGCACAATGTCGGCATACCTGAAGTTGTCAAGGATGTTGGGCAGCAGTATATCCACCTCGTCACGGTGTGACGGACGGAAATTGACGTCATAATAGATGATGGCACCCGACTGTCGTGCATGGTCGAGAACACTCTTCATCTGTTTCCTGATAACTGGATTCACGGCATAGTAGGAACTTATCAGCACTATGTCGTTGGCAGCAATCTCCGGCATCGTCATCTCCAGTTTATCGTTTGGATGGTCTTTGTAGAAGACGTATTCAGCATCGTTGCGCTCGTTGAGGAACGCCAGTGACAGAGGCGACTTCACCCCCTCGTACATTTGTACTCCTGTAGCATCAATGCCGTTCTGCTGAAGGAACGACACTATTATCTCGCCAACACGGTCGGCTCCTGTCTCGCTGATGAACAATCCAGGTATTCCCATGCGACCCAGCGACACCAGTGCGTTATATGCACTGCCGCCGGGAACAGCATCCACAGGGTGGTTGTCACGGAATATGATGTCGAGAACGGTCTCGCCAATGCCAATTACTTTCCTCATTTTCCTCTTTTATTTGCAAAGATACTAAATTTACTCTTCAAAGACTACGAATTACACGAATTTTACGAATTATTATGTGTTGACCATTGTTCAACTTGGAAATCCGTAAAATCCGTGTAATCCGTAGTCCTAATTATGATACAGCTATTGTATTATAATAAGGTGTGTCGTTTTACTTAACGATGAACTTCTTGCCGTTCTGGATATAGATACCCTTCACAGTCTTTTCAACGCGCTGTCCGGCGAGGTTGTAGATAGGACCGTTGGCTTCGTTCTCGGCAGTTACGTTCTCGATGTTCGTAGATTCATACTCAAACGCTGTGACGCCGATAGCGGCATTGCCGTCAGTGAATACCACGATACCAGTTATTGTAGCGGTGTCGTCGTCTGACAGAACGGAGATGTCTGTACCCTCAAGCTTCGACCACTTGCGATAGAATGGCACCTCGTTGTTGCTCTCATCCTTGAGATAGTAGTTGGTACGCTCGTATGGATCACCTGTTGAAGGTGTGATGGTCACAACCTCTGTTCTTACTGTTCCTGAAACCTTTACGTATGCGCATGCCATGTCATCGGTAACGGCTGTTACAGCCACCTCCTGAGGAGTAGCCGTACCTTCGGAGGTTTCCAGTTGGTTCTCGGTTACCTTTGTAATCTCAGGCAGTTTGTTGTAAACCTTGTATTCTGTAACATCGATAGTGCCGTTGAGCACCGTTCCTGCAGTGTATCCGAGTGAGCAGTTGTAGAAGTCGATAGAGCCCGAATCGTCTGTCACAAACATATCCTTGCCGTTAACGAATGTCACAACGGCATTGGTGAGTGTCAGTCTTACCTTGCTGGTTGGTGCTTTCGCTTTGAGTGCTGCGATGTTTGCAACGGTCTCAATATCCTCGCCTCCCTCATATTCGATATTGGTCACACCGATGGCAGGAGTATTGTTGAGCAGAACCACGATACCAGTAACGGTTGCTGTTGCACCGTCAGTGAGTCCAGAGAGGTCAGTACCGTCGAGTGACGACCACTTGCGATAGAACTGCACAGAGTTAGCATCATCGTCCTCAAGGAAGTAGTTGGTATAGCCTGTCTCTTCGTTATTCTCAATATAAACTTTTCCTGTTACCTTGATGAGGTGGCAGAGGAGGTCGCTGTTGATGTCCTCAATAGACGGCTCGCTTGGAGTTGCGGTGCCAGAGGTAGCAGTCAGTTCGTTGTTGATAACTGATGTGATTTCTGGCATGCCGTTGTAAACTTTGTATTCAACAACTGCTGTACCGTTCAACTTCTGCCCTGCAGTGTAAGAAAGACCGCAGTTGTAGATGTCGATAGCACCAGTGGCATCCTGAACATACATGTCACTTCCGCTTGCGAAGTTCACCTGAACATCGGTGAAAGTAAGTTTTGCCTTTGATCCTGACTCAAGGGCTTTCAGTTCGGCGATGTTAGCCACTTCCTGATATTCCTGTGCTGAACCACCTGTAACCAGTTTGATGTTGTCAAGACGTGCGTTTTGAGACATGGGGTTAGAGAAAGTAAGTTTCAGTTTCTGTGTGCCAGACGGAACACTTATGAGGGCTCCATCCTTGCTCACATCACTGACGGTAACACCAGTAGTCTCTGAGGTTACGGTAATCTGGTTCTTGTTATAACTGTATGACAAAGTCAAGTTACCGGATTTACCGTTAAGGTTAATCTCTGCAGTCCATGACTCGTTACGGTCTTTTTTGGGAAGAAGCAACTCTAGATTTGACTCGTCGTTTGCATTAACCCATAACTTCGTGTAAGGATTCTCATTAGAAGAAGAGAGCGTGTAAACGGCATTGGCATTTGTAACCTCATTTACGAGTTTTCCCGCCTCCGATGACTGCCAGTCCTCCTCCCAAATCGTTGTCTGGGCGGAAGCGCCGAGCGCAATTAAAGAAAAAAATGCCCCAAGGGCTAAGCGTAAAGTTTTTTTCATAATCTTATCGTTTTAAAGTTAGTATTTCGTTTATGCTGCAAAGATAATAAAAAAGCGGAACAAAAGAAATTTTTGCACCGCTTTTTTTTAATATGTAAACTTAATTAACTTTAGAGAAATCAATAACCGAGCGAGGATAAACTATTTACCATTTCTTTTATAGTTTTGGCAACATCCAAAGGGTCTGACAAAGAATACATGGTATTCTCTATCTTTGCGGGAACGGCCTTCAGCAGTTTCCCCTTTTCGTAATACAGGCGTTGTTCCACCATGTTTCCACTTTCGCCCATGCAGCGTTGGTAGCAGAATATCAGATTTCCTGTCTTGGTGTCGAAAAGCAACTCGCGGTATAGGTCGCTCGCCCTGCTGCTCTTTTCGCGTACAAACCACGGCGAGGGCATGTTGAAGTTGTCTCCCTCATAGTCGTCGCTGACGTCGATGAACACCTCGGTGTTGGTTGAAATCACTCCGCCGCCGGCATAATTGATTCTCGAACTAAAGTCGAAGGAGTAGCATCCGTGCTCCATCCATTCGTCGGTGTTCTTCCACTTGGCAACTTCTTGTGCTTGGTTGTACAGCTCCCTGATTTTGTTAATCTTGCTGTCAACCGTTTGTGCCAATGCAAATTGTGTCATTAGCAGGGTAATTGCAAATAAAAATAATTTCTTCATAGTCTTATAATTTTTTTCTCTGTTTTGCTCCGAAAGTCATCACCTATTACCCGAACTACTTATTCTCCATCGCACGCAGGTTTATCCTCTGCATGGTGGTCATGGCAGGAAGGTAATAGAGACTCTGGATTAGCGTGCCGATGACATCCTCCGGGATGTTCTCCATAAGCGATGTCGTCAGTACTGCCTTGTTCAGCATGTCGGCATTAGAGGCATCTTTACGTCTCAGGCTATAGAGCAGTTCACCTTGTTTCCACATCTCGTCGAGCACTTCCACGAGCGGTTCAGCCTTTTTCTCTGCCTTGTAGAGATGCAGTCCTTCATTGGTTACCGTGAAGAACAGTTTTTTGTCACCGATATTCACCATGTGCCATATAGTGGAATAAGGCTCTTTCTTGCCATTTGCCGTTATCACCTCATTATCCTTGAATGTCCAGTCGTTGCCGTTCTGGTCGATATAACTGCCCTCGATGAGGCTGTTGTTTGCCGCTTCCTGCGCCTTGTCGAGCGATGTGCGTTCCTTTCCCTCGTGCTTGCCAACCCTCACGAATAGAGTGCGGGCGTTGTTGTACACGTCAACGTTCTTCGGACTTATAACCAGGAAATCATTGTCTCCTATGACGTAGCGCAGCACGCCATCCTCCTCTTGCAGTAACCCCTTGTCGAGATAGGTCACCGTCTTGTCTGCCATCGGCGGCATCTCATCGTTGATATATACGAGGTTACCGTCGGCATCGGTGGTCTCCTTCAGATATACCATGCCCTGCACGTCATAGATGGCTGTGACCTGGATTTTCTTTCCAGAACCGTTGTCGCTCACCTTCAGTTCGAGAACTCCGTTGCTCCATATTCCAGGCTCCAGGGCTACTGAACTCACGGTATCGAGATCGTTATATTGCGTGCCTTCGTCACCATCATCACCGCCTCCGCGCAGTCTGAAGTTACATGAGGTGACCAGTGTTACGACAACGAATGCCAGCAAAGTGAGCATCGTGCAAACCATAAGGGCAGATGATTTTTTCATAGGGTCCTTTTTTAGGTGTTGTTATTTGTATCTTTTTAGATTTTCGGAATACTGACTGCAAATATAATAATAAATTGGAAGACTGCAATAAAAAAACGTCAAAAATATTACCAGCCACTGGTAGCAGGGTTACCAAATGCAGGTAAGGCTGTTACCGATGGCTGGTAAAACGATTACCAAGTACTGGTAAGACAGTTACCAGATACTGGTGGGATTCTTACTTCGCGTTAATCTCGCGCAGCAGGCGGTCGGCATGACCCCAACGGTCCATCATATAGAGCACGTAGCGGATGTCAACGCCAATGCAGCGAGCCAGTTTCGTGTCGAAGAAGATGTCGCTCGACAGACTGTCCCAGTTGCCGTCGAAGGCGAGACCGATGAGTTCACCCTTGCCGTTGAACATAGGTGAACCGCTGTTTCCACCCGTGATGTCGTTGTTGGTGAGGAAGCAGAGTTGCATCTTACCCGTGGTCTTGTCGGAGTAAGGCTCGTAGTTGCTTTTGCTGAACAGTTCGTGCATCACTGGTTCAGCGAAGTATTCCTCGTTCTCCTCGCTGCGCTTCATCTTGGCCAGCAGACTCTCGGCAGTGGTGTAGTAGCCCGATGGCGAGCCATTGAGCAGGTAGCCGCCCACCTGTCCGTAACTGAGTCGCATGGTGAAGTTGGCATCGGAATAGTGAGGCATATCCTCTTCCATGCGCAGTTTCGCTGCACACAGCATCTTCTCCTGCTGCTCGATTTTTTCGTTTATACTGTTTGTTGCGATATACATCATCGCGATATCTGACATAAGGTCAACACCCATGTCAACGCCCGGGTCTTTCTCGAAGCCTTTTTTGTTGATGTAGAGTTTCTTCCCGCTCTTCATCAGTACCGACTTCTTGAAGACATAATCCACATATTTCTTGTAATCGCCTTTGAATTTGGTGTCGATGATGTTATAGAAATCGGGCAAATACTCTGCGGGAACGTTCTCGCGGTAGTTTTTCATCAGTGCCGCCATCACCTCTTTGTCGAGAGGTGCGTCCCATTCGTCTTTGTTGTCCTTGAATACACAGTATTGTTTCTGTGGATTGTCGGCAGGTCCCTGCAGTTCCACCTGCATGGTGTTTACCTTCAGGGTGCGTGTAACCAGTTCGTTGGAGCGGTAGAATGTCTCGATGAAATAGTTCATGGCACGTGTTGCCTCGAAGCGCTGCTTGTAGAGCTCGCCCAGTTCGTCAAGGTCGAGTTTGCCTTTCAGGAAGCCTGTGCTGTCCTGATATGCGCGGATGCGTGCCTCGTGCTGTCGCTTCAACTGTACGATACCTACTGAGTCGATGCACTTGTTCATGCCGATGGAGTTCTTCCAGTAGTTGGAACTCTGCGCATATTTCGAGTCATACTTGATGCGCACAGCCTCCGATGCATCCATGTGACGCTTCATTATCTCCTGCTTAACGCCACGCACCTGTGCACGCACAGCGTTCTCGGCATCGCGCATCTCCTGTATTCCGTAACTTGAGAGGTAGCGGCTGGTGCTTCCGGGATAGCCTACTGTCATCGAGAAGTCGCCTTCCTTATATCCCTGCATCGACACCTGAGCATAGCGCTTAGGGTGGTAAGGCACGTTGTTCTCGCTATATGCTGCCGGACCGTTGGTCACGGGGTCAGCATAGATGCGGAACACCGAGAAGTCGCATGTCTGTCGCGGCCACATCCAGTTGTCTGTCTCACCGCCGAACTTACCCATTGACTTTGGAATGGCGAACACCAGTCGGAGGTCGGTGAACATCTGGTAGGTGGTGGCATAATACTTGTTGCCCTCATAGAAAGCGTCAATCTCAAGGTGATAGGTCTTGTCGACGTTCTTCACAGAGTCGTTCATCGCTGTCTGCACCGAGTCGATAAGAGTCTCCCAGTCGCCGTCAGCAATACCGTTCTTGTCTGCTATAGCCTGCAGTTGGTCTGTGATGTCGCGCTGGTCGATCATGAAACTGACATACATGTTCTCGTTGGGCAGTTCCTCCTCATACGAGTTGGCGATGAAGCCGTTCAGCATGTAGTCGTGCTCAACTGTGGAGTGGCTTCTGATAGACTCGAAGCCGCAGTGGTGGTTGGTGAATACCAGTCCGTCGGGACTTACAACCACGCCAGTGCAGTAGCCGGAGAAGTTCACCACGCACCCCTTCAGCGCACCTTCGCCCTGATAGAGTGCGTCGTAAGGCATGTCGAAACCCTCAGCCCTCATCTGCTCATAGACAGCATAAGGCAGGTTGTACATTGTCCACATTCCCTCGTCAGCCTTTGCCGACTGCAGTGAGAACATGGAAACCATGGAAATGAATAAGAATAATTTCTTCATGTTTTATAAGTTTTTATTTAATGTTTTCTTAACTCCTTAACTTCACAACTCCCTAACTCCTCATTCAATGCTTGAACTTCTTACCGATAACAGGCAGGCTCTCCAGCGGGATGTCGCGTTTCACCGCTATAGCGATGAAGAGTAGCAGTATTAGTGTGTTCAGCGACAGGGCAGCCCATACCGGCAAGTGCTTGTTGATAAGCACTATAGCACCGAACAGAACCAATGCGATTAACACATAGAAGAACATCTCGCGGATAGGATAGTTGATGCGATAGTAGCGCTGTCCGATGAAATATGACAGCAGCATCGACACTCCGTACGCGGCGAAACCAGCCCAGGCGCAAGCCATGTAACTGTAGCGCGGTATCAGCAGGATGTCGATGATGATGAGCACCACCGCTCCGATGCCCGAGAAATAGGCTCCCCAGATGGTGCGGTCGGTGAGTTTATACCAGAACGAGAGGTTGAAGAACACGCCGAACATTATCTCCGCAGCCATCACGATGGGCACCACGCGCAGTCCTTCCCAGTAGGTCTTGCCGACAAGGAAGCGCAGTATGTCCATGTAACCCATCACGGCGAGGAATGCCAGAAGGGTGAAAATGACGTAGTATTTCATTGCCTTGGCGTATGTCTCGCGCTTGTCAGCGTCCTTGTTGCTGAACACAAAAGGCTCGTAGGCGAAGCGGAAAGCCTGGGTTATCATCACCATTATCATCGCTATCTTGATGCAGGCGCCATAGATTCCCAGTTGTTCGCGGGCCTCGGCGAGGGTACCGTCATAGAAACTTGGGAATAGGATTTGTGACGCCGCCTGGTTCAGTTGTCCTGCCAAGCCCATCACCAACAGTGGCCAGGCATAAATGAGCATGTTCTTGCATGCCTTTTTGTCGAAGCCGAACTTGATGCCGCGCAGTTCCTTGTACAGCATCAGCAGTGTGAAGAGTGTGCAGACGAGGTTGATGTAGAACACAAACGCCACGTCGAGGGTGAAGTTCTCGTCGTATATCCCGAACAGGTTTATCTTCAGGTCGGGCAATACTACGAGGTATAGCAGGTTGAGGAATATATTCAGCAGGATGTTCGCAATCTTCAGTGCTGCGAACTTCACCGGTCTGTTCTTTATCCTGAGGAATGCAAAGGGGATGGCGGTAAAGGCATCAATGGCCACCGTGGTGTACATCACCGCAATGTATTCGGGATGGTCGGCATAGCCTGTGATGTCGGCTATAGGATTGAGGAACAGCAGCATCAGCACGATGGAAACCAGCGAGGTGAATCCGACCATGCGGAGCGAGGTAGAATAGATACGCTGCGGGTCCTCTCCTTCCTTCGTCATATAACGGAAGAATGCCGTCTCCATGCCGTAGGTGAGGATGATTATGAGCAGTGACACGTAGGCATAAACATTAGTGATGATGCCGTATTCCCCGCCCGACGCGGCAAAGCGCGCGGTCTGAATAGGCACCAGCAGATAGTTGATGAATCGTGCCACTATGCTCGACAGACCATAGATAGCAGTGTCTTTCGCTAACGATTTCAGATTTGCCATTCGTCCATTTTATTCTTGCTTCTCACCTCTTGCTTCTCACCTCATACCTCATGCTTCTCTCCTCCCCCCAGGGGGAGGCAGGAGGGGGCCCTATCCAAAGAACATATACCCGATGAATATCGCCGCGATGATGCCGGCGAAGTCGGCAAGCAGACCACATGTCACGGCATGGCGTGTGTTCTTTATTGCCACACTGCCGAAATATACGGCGAGGATATAGAACGTAGTGTCTGTGGAACCCTGGAAGATGCACGACAGACGACCCACGAAGGAGTCGGCACCATAGGTGGTCATGGCATCAACCATCAGTCCGCGGGCACCGCTTCCCGACAGTGGTTTCATAAGTGCAGTGGGCAGGGCGGCGACGAAATCGCTGTTGATGCCGCACAGTTTAACCAACCATCCCACACCGTCGATGAGCAGGTCCATGGCACCCGAGGCACGGAAAACGCCGATGCCAACGAGAATAGCCACAAGATAAGGTATTATTCTCACGGCAGTGGTGAACCCGTCTTTCGCCCCTTCGATGAATGCTTCATAGACATTCGCTTTCTTTACTATGCCGGCAATGATGAATCCTATGATGATAACCATCAGCAGGATGTTTGCCACCGAGGTGCTCACGGTGTTCATCATCACCTTGTCCATCGCAGAGAAGCCCCATATAATGCCTGCCACCGCCAGCGAGACACCACCGAGGGTGAACAGCAGCGTGCGGTTCAGCAGGTTAATCTTCTGGAACAGTGATGTCACGATAACACCTGCTAGCGTCGAGAAGAAGGTGGCAAGCAATATCGGTATGAAGATGTCGGAAGGCTGGGCGGCACCGAGTTCTGCTCGATACACCATCACCGTCACGGGGATGATGGTGAGTCCCGAGGTGTTCAGTACCAGGAACATTATCATCGGGTTACTCGCCGTGTCCTTCTTGGGGTTCAGTTCCTGCAACTGTTCCATTGCTCGCAGTCCCAGGGGAGTGGCGGCATTGTCCAGTCCCAGCATGTTTGCTGCGATGTTCATGAAGATGCTTCCCGTCACGGGATGTCCCTTTGGGATGTCAGGGAACAGTTTCGTGAAGACAGGCGACAGCACACGGGCGAAGGCATTCACCACACCGCCCTGTTCACCTATCTTCATTACACCGAGCCACAGTGCCAGAACACCGGTAAGACCGAGGCTTATCTCGAACGCAGTCTTCGATGACGTGAACGTGGAATCCATCATTGCAGGGAATACATCAACATCGCCGAAGAACAACAGTTTTATAAGTCCTACGACGAAAGCAATGATGAAAAACGCAATCCAAATATAATTAAGTACCATAACGACTGCAAAATTAGATATTTTTTTTGAGAATATGACTCAGAAAAGATAAAAACTTACATATTAATTGACGTGTGTTAAGCATAAAACAAAATGGACTCATCTCACGATGAATCCATTTCATGGTTATTAAGAATGTAATAAAACCCAAATAACTATCTACTAATCGTACGTAAAAATCCAATTATTTTATCTCTAAATTTAAGACATAATACGACGTCACGTCGTAATATACTTTAAACTGCTAAAACAAATAAATATGTCATAAATGCTGTAACCTTAATAGTTAATAGCTTCTTTACCTTTTTTTCACTTTGCAAATATAGATATTACAGAAGGTAAATCAAAGGAAAATATGGACATAATTCATGCCCTTCTTCAAATCATTACCCATTTTTCTTCAAATCATTACCCTCGTGGACATAAAGATAATGATTTGAAGAAAGAAAACAGAGCCGCGAAGAACGTGATTTTAATATTGCGTTATGTTGAAAAGTTGCTTTATCTTACCTTCCTCTGCGGGTGTGGTAAGCAGTTGTTGCAGTTCGGAGAGCGTGATCTGTGTGGACGGGTTGAAGTCTCCGGAATTCATATATGCCATGATGCTGGCATATAGTTGTCGTGCCTCAGGATACTTCTCGAGTTGATGGAGTGGTGACATGCATATCATCAGTTTGCCCTTTCCAATGGTAAACTCGAACAGCAGACCCAGTTTATGGTTGCGCTCCACGTTGTCAATCACTTGAACGATGGGCCGATACTGTGCCGGAGTATTGTCGAGAATGAAGGGGCGCGATGCCTTTATCATCGGGAACCACTGCCATGAGGTGTGCTCTTCGGTGGGGAAGAGGCTGAACACGGGATGGCTCGGATTGGTGAGGATGCCCAGAGTGCCAGGACTTACGGCCTTGTTGTTGTTCTCGCAGATGGTCTTGAACATGCGATAGTTCCAGTAGTCGGTCTGGAAGAGTCCAGGAATGGTGGTCTTCTCCATATCACTGCCATTGCATATCGTACCTGTTGAGTCGGGCATCAGCAGTACCGTTGCCCCATTTTGCAGTTTCTTGCCGATTTCATCGGTCATTTCCTTCGCCACGACAATCTTCCCGCTCTGCGTGTTCTGTCGTGAGGGGTAGAACCACAGAGGATAAGTGTTATGGTATTCGGTTCCTTCTATCGTTAGGGTGAGTGTCGTCTTCTGCGGCACGTTGGCCGGAGCCTTCACGCTGACATTGCCCATATCTATCAGTCCTTTGCCCGCAGGAATGACGAAAGTGCCCTTTTCATCGCCCATTTTCCATGTCAGTGTCTTTCCTGAAATGTCCTCATTGCCGTAGTTCGCTATCTGTATCTTGCCTGTAAGACGCTCGTCGGCGGTGTAGCAGAACTTGTCGGTAACGAGCAGGGGAACCACAGGTGAGCACCACTGGCGCCATTCCTGTGGCGTGGTGATGCCTTTCGAATCCATGAAAGCGTCGAGAATACCCACATAGGCAGAGCCCTGACCGGGATAGTCCTGTATGTCGAGCAGTTGGAAACCTGCCATTCCACGGGTACGCAGGTCCATCTCTATGTCGGCCTTGTACAGTTGCACGCTCCACAGACCACTGGCACGGTGGAATGCCTCTGCTTGGTCTGCCATGCCCGCCTTCTCGAGTCTTTGTTTGAACACCTCCATGTTATCGGGACGCAACACACCGGTGTATTTCTGAATCTCACGGAAGTCGGGGAAGGTCTGGAACTGTCCTGTCTCATGACTGATAATGGGCACGTCGCATTTCTCTACCGCAGCATCGAAATTCATCGATGAATTGGGGTAAAAATGGTTGATTATGCCACCATCATAGGCATCGGCAAAGGAGAACGAGCCGCGAGTGTGGGTGTCGTAACTGCCCCATGCCTCGCCCCCGTTGCGACATGTCGTGAAGTAGTCCATCCCTTCCTTTGTCCCTTGATATCCGAGATAATAGTTCGAACCGAAGGTGAACAGTTTGTTGGGAGCAATGCGGCGGAAATCATCGACAAAGCGTTTCATCGTCGGGATGTCGCCCCATAGTTCGTTGCCCAGTGCCATCATCACGAACGACGGGTGGTGACCGTACTCTTGTATTATGTCTAATCCCTCTCTGTAGAGGAATAGCAGGAGTTCTGTATTCTCTTTCTTGAAGTCGCCCCAGAACGGCAGTTCGGGCTGCAGGTAAACGCCTTCGATGTCTGCTGCCATAAAAGCAGCCTCCGGAGGACACCATGAATGGAAGCGTATATGATTTATTCCGTAGCCTTTGCACACCTGCATGTAGCGTCGCCACGACTGCATGTCCATCGGCACATGAGCCGTGTAAGGGAACACGCAGGCATCATGCTTGCCACGAAGGAAGGTGCGTTCGCCGTTAACGGTGAACTGTGTGCCGTCGGTCTTGAAGTCAACTATTCCGAAATCCTTTTCCATCACGTTATCGCCTCCAATCATCACAATGAGGCGGTAGATACGTGGATTGAACTCACTCCACGTTTCAAGGTCTTCGTTTTTGTATTTTATGGTAATGCGGTGATGGTCGCCATCGGTCTTCTTTATCTCTTCCTGTGCGATAACTGTGCCGAATTCTTCGCCCAATGGTGCCAGAACCGCCTGTAGTGTCTGTTTTTTCTTTAACTTTCCAACAAGTGATATCGTTGCCGTAAAACTCTTGTCTGCTGCTGATGTCTTAATCTGAATATCATCGATGTGCAGTGGCGATAGCGCGTCGAGTTTTATCTTACCAAGTATTCCGTTCCAGTTTGTCTGCGTGTCCTCGGTGCAGGCATGGCTGTTTGTGAGTATTTGTTCCGGTACGGCATCCTTGCTGTTGTCCACCTCTATCGTAATAATGTTTTGTCTTCCAGGTGACAGGAATTTGGTGAGGTCGTATTTCTGACAGGTCGATATCTTGTTGCTTGTCCCCACCTTATTACCATTTACATATACCGTTGTCGATTTGGTGCGCTCTAGAGTGAGCACGATATTCATGTCTTTCCAATACAGCGGTATTTCCACTATCTTCGAGTAGTATGCTTTTCCCGTGAAAGTGTATCTGCGTGCGAGGTGTGTCGTCTCCTCTCCCGGTTGCGTCATGGTGCCTTTATGATTGGTGTCGGTGGTGCCGGGCAGCATCACATGGTCGTCAGGCATTATGAATTTTGGGATGTCGCCTTCTTTTGTTGAGAAAGCCCACTCGCCTTGCAGGTTGATGGAGAAAAAGTAAAGGTCTTCGTATGTCTGTGCACTGGAGAGAGCAGCGCATGCCATAAATATGATGGAAAGAAAAGTTTTTTTCATATAATGCAGCAATTATGGTAGTTTGAGTATTATGATGCAAAGATATAAAAGAAATGGTAAAAAGTGCTGTTTTGAGACTGAAAAATAGTTGGGGTTGCGAAGATACATGCAAAAACAGGCGATTTCACCGATGAAATCGCCTGTTTTGACTTGGAATGGTACTGCTAGTTATAGGATTATTTACGATCGCTTACGGAAAAAGAATAGGCTGGCGACGGCAATGAGGATGACGAGGACTGTGACGATGTAGGCCCAGACATGGGTGACACGTGAGGTGGCGGTGATGACGTAGTCTTGGGGAATCAGGCGTTCGCCCGTCAGCGGATATATGATTATCCCGTCCTTGATGGTGCCTGTACCAGGATCGGTGATATGTCCAGGCATGGAGAGGGTGTAGGGCACGGAGAACCAGAGGATGTTCATACGGTTTGCAAACTCGTTGTTCAAGGCCTTGCCAAGCGATGTGTTTTCATCGAAGAATATAGCATAAGCATTGGAATGGAAGAAATTGCTGAAGGCATCGGTGGGTTTGACGTTCAGGATATCATCTTGGCCTTCAAGCATTTTCTTGGTCATGGAATCCTGGAGTTCTACGAACCGTTCGCGGCTGACGGGAGGATTAGCGATGGAATCGTAGTTGCTGACGATAAAGTCGAAGCAGGTCTTTGCCAGGTTATCGTTCAGCCATTTGGTAATCTTTGGCTCCATCTGGTTGAGTTTCGCTGTTGCCTCGGCACCACTCATGCCTTGTATCAGGTTGGGTTGGCCAGTGAACCAGAAACTGACCACATCCTTGTCGGCATAGTTGGTGGCCGGCAACTTGAACGTGTCACCTACACAGGTAAATACTTCCTTGAAGGTGTATTCGGTATAGAAACAGCGGAACCGCTTGTCGAGCGTTGCCTTCGACTGGAGGCGCTTGCCGTTCAGTTGCAAGGGTGTCTGCTGGCACATCTCTTCAGCAGAATCAAAGATGTGCGAGAATTTTGTGGTTACGGTATCGCCTTCCACTTCAGTGTGCGTATCTTTGAAAGCCTTTGTGTTCAGACATTCGGGGATAGGCTGGGCCAGACGTACCGTATCGCCCTGCCACAGTGAGTCACGCTCTTTTTGGGACATCACGGTGCTGTAACTGACCTCACGTTCACAACGCCCGTCTTCGTGTACGATGGTGTGCATCTTGATATTCGACTCGCTGCACGATGCGAGGAGAATGGTGGCTATCAGGAGAAGCCCTTTGAAACTATTTCTTTTCATAATTCATTGTCTTTAGTTGATTATAAGTGACGGTTCTCTCTTGACTTGCGCGGCGGCGGCTTGTGTACACATCCTTGAGGGTGCTGCCTTGCGACAGGTCTTGGGTATAGTAATGAGGTACATCATTCTTTTCTTGCACGGTATTTGTTTCAGGTCGCTGTTGATAGAAAAACAGGCCTACGAGATAAAGGGCAGCAACGGTGGAAATGATACGTATGGCTCTTATGATGGCCGACGGCTTCTTGTTTCGCTGAGCTATGATGGTGTCGTATTCCGCCTCGCCCATCATAAGTTCACCCAGCATCAGTCGGATGGCTTGCCATTCTGTAGGAATGTCATTGCGCTGGAGTTCGTGAGCCAGCCGGCGCTCTTCTGCAGGAGAGGTCTCCCCTGCGAGATATTTATCGATGAGATGTTGTATTTCCTTGTTTGTCATTGCTTCATCCTCCTTGTTAGTTCGGTGAATACCTTTTTTCTTGCTGCCGAGATCATCACGGCTACCGAGGTTTTTGGAATGCCCGTCTGCTCAGAGATTTCTTCCGTCGACAGTTCCTCTGTCTGTCGCATTTCAAAGAGTTGTCGTTCTCGCGGTTTCAAGAGTGACACCACCTCGTTCATCATCCGCTGTGTGTCCTCGGCTTCCAGGAGTTCCTGCGGAGAGTTCGACGTGTCTTTCTGACGCAGAACCCGTGGGCTGATGTCGGTTAGTCGTTTGGTCGTCTGGTTGTTTTGTCGTTTACGGTAAAGACTGACACAGCAGTTCTTCGCCACTCGTATGGCCAGTCCCGACACGTTGCGTCCGCTGTCTATCTGTTCGCAGTAGCGCCAGAGTTGCACCATCGCATCCTGTGCCACATCCTCGGCATCATCTTGTGAACCGAAGAAATCCAGTGCCACTTTTAGCATCTGCGACCTTAACTGTGGGGCTATATGTTCGAATTCTGACTGTGTCATACATATATAATACGCAACAATAACCCAATTATTAAGTCAGAAAAGTATTTTTTCCGAAATCATTAAAACATCAAGCCTCCGCAAATTAACAATAATGAAACGCAAATACTTGGAAATAAAAACACTTACGTCCATTTACGTTAAGAAGAAAAACGTGAATTGTCGGCAGTCTATTCACCAATCCTGCCAGGATTGGTCAGTAATTCTGGCAGGATTGCACAGCAATTTCGGCGGTTTTACTTTGCAATTACGCCGAAATGACTTTCTGAAAGATGTCTAAATAATACTTTATTTGTTTACGCTTGACAGAGCAAGAAATAGACATAAATGGTACACAAATAATTATCGTTTAATTCGCGGAGACTTTGAAATGACGATGCGCGGAGGCCTTGAGCAAACTGAGTGTCATCGAGTTTGCTCAAAATGGCTGAGATGCAGCCAAAGGGCGAGGGGGAGTTAGAGTCGGTTCTTCTCGGCATTACCTGCACCAGTACCCTTGTACTTCGACGGAGTGACATTGAAGCGGTAGCGCAGGGAGAGTTGGACGCAACGTGAGTCGTTGTCTTCCATCTTGCGGAACATCATCCGGTTGCTGTAGAGCATGACATGGTTGACGCCGCCGTTGAGGAGGTCATTACCTGTCAACTTGACATTGAGACGATGCTGGAAGAAGTCTTTACTGACACTGAGCGAGAGCATTGGATTAGTGCAGTCAACCCAGATATTCGAGCCTGTGTTGCCGTGGGTGTGCATGTTGAAGTCGGCTTGCAGCAGCCATTCGTGAGGTAGTGTCACGATATTTCCCAGTTGCAGGGAAAGCATAGGATGGCTGAAACTTTTCTTCTGACCCAGGAACGTCCCTTCAAGCCACGGCTTCATCAACGACACGTTATATTGTGGCGTCCATGTAATCCCGTCGTGCAGTTTGACGTTTTTCTGTGCGCCGAGCGTGATGGTGAGCCAGTCGGCGTGGTCATAGTTCAGGTAGGTCACAAAATTCACCTTTGAATCCTCTTCCAGACAGCCCGCCGTATAAAGGATAGGATCAACACAATGGGAGAAGTTGGTCATCATATAGAGCCACTTCCACATAACCATCATGTTCAGGTTATGGTACTTGATAGGCTTCAGATAGGGATTGCCCGTCTGCTGATTCAAGCGATTCTCGTAAGTGACATCGCTACTCAACTGCCAATATGAAGGACGTGTCGTCCGCTTTGCGTAACTGAAAGAAAGGCCCACCCCCTGCCCCAGGCCCCCCTCTGTCTCCCCCCGAAAGGGGGAGGGGAGTTGTGTAGAAACAGAAAAGGACGGGAAAAAGTCGTCGTAGGTGCGGCACTGCTCGTCATGTCGCTGTCCGCTGATGAAATACTCCGACTTCACGTGTTCGTAGCGAATTCCTGCCGAGAGTTGGAAGCGTCCCAAACGCTGGCGCAGTTCTACGAAGGGGGCGATGTTGCTTTCATGCTGCTCGTTGTTGCTATTAGCAATGTATCCTTCTTGATTGTCGAATCTGCTGCGCCAGCGCGTATTGGTGTATTCCTCACCAATCTCTATCTGTCCTTTCCATAATGGATGGGTGAAGAAAAGTTTCTCGGCAAACATTTTACTGCGCGTCAGGCTCTCAGTGTTCACGTCGCGGTCTTCGTACTCGGTACTGAGTTCTTGCTGCTGATTGCGACTCTGCTGCTTACGGGAGGTATAGTCGGCGTTGAAGTCGATGCTGAGTTTCCCTACTTTTCCTGTGTAGTAGAGATTCACCTGATGGTTGGGAGCGTTCTTGTCCCGTCTGACGCTACTATTTTGCAGGTGGTCGTAGAAGCCCCCTCCAACCTCCCCCGACTGGGGGAGGCTTTGAATATCGTCATCATACTCGCTGCGAGTCTTCACGTAGTCATAGGTGTTCTGGTAGAATCCGCCGAAAGAGTGGTTCTCATTAATCTGGTAGTTGAAGCCAAATCGTCCTTCTAAGAAGGGATTGCGCACATTGTTCTTCTGCTTATTGTTAATCACCCACAGTGTATCAGCAAAGATTGTCTGTTCGAACTCACCATGGCTTTTCCGTCTGTTATAGGCTCCAAAGAGGTTGGCGAAGAGTTCCAGTCCTCCCGTCCGGTAGGTCAGGTTGATTCGCTCGTTATTGGCATAGCCACGGCCACTGCGAGACCACGATGTCAGTTCCACACCCAGACCTTCACCTGCTGCCCGTTTGGTGCGGATGACGATGACGGCATTAACCGAAGCATCGTATCGGGCACCTGGATTTTGGATGACCTCCACACTGCGGATAAAGTCCGACTGTATGTTTCTCAACTCGTTCAGGTCGGTCAGTTTGCGGTTGTTCAGGTAAATCAACGGTGCGCCTTTGCCTAAGATTTCAAAGCCCTCGCCTCGTTTGGCAATCATTGGCACGCGGGTGAGTACATCCTCTGCCGTACCCATTCGTTCCATCACAGTCCCTTCCACATTCATCATCAGCGAGTTACCTTGCAATTGTACTTTGGGACGTTCACCATGTACCACCACACCATTCAAGGTATAGTTGTCGGGTTGCATCCTTATCGTGCCTAAAGCCCCCTCCTGATCTCCCCCTTGGGGGAGGAGACGATAGATGGTCTTGTAACCTATGTATGAGATGCGGGCAAGGACAGGTTCTGTATCGTATGGTACGGCGAAGTAGCCAGCCTCATTGCTCACACCTCCACCTATGACGGTTGAGTCTGATGGATGAAGCAGGTAAACATTAGCATAAGCAACAGGTTGGCCTGCTTCGTCGATGATAGTGCCAGTCAAATGACAATCGGTCTTGTGGATACACTCTATGAAGATTTCATGATTGTCGGGGGCAATGGTCATGCGGACGGGATAGAAGCCAATCATCTGCCTGATAGCATCTGGAAGTGACTTTCGGCTTACTGATGTGGTAATACGGAAGTCTTCCAACTCGTTGTAGATGAAACTGATGGTGTAATCAGTTTGTTCCCGACTCAATTGTAAAAGAGCCTCACTAAGCGACACATTATTATATTGCCTGGTAATGCGCTGTGCTTTCACTGCGCAAAATGACAACAGAAGAAAAAGCAGTAAACTTAGTCGTCTCATTTTACAATCAGTTTTTCGGGTTCGTGAATGATGTTTACTGCCTCAAAGATATTCAGTCGCTCTACGACCTTGTCTAGACTCTCGTTGCGCTTCCATTCGAAGTGGAGGCGTAGTTGACGGATATCGTCACGTTGGAAATCTACGGTGACATGGTAGTAATCAGCCATCTCCATAAGCATAGTGTCGAGTGGTACGTTGTCGAAGGTGATGGTAGCCTCGCCCTCAACTCCTATCCGGTTGGAGAGGGGAGTAGAATGTTTGATTGTATCGGAAGTTTGTATGTAACTATTCTCCTCACCCTTTGGAGAGGGGTTGGGGGTGAGGCGCCATATATGAATGGCAGCGATAGCGATGCCTGAAATGATAATCACTCCAACGGTGGAGGCTGCGATTTTCATCCAGCGATGTGTCGGGCGCTCGGTAACATGGAGATGGTCCTGTGTAAACTTCTGCCATGCCGTTTCTGTCTCAGGCATTTGGTCGAGTTCGTCCATCAGTGTCTCAATCTGCTCATCAGAGTACTTTTCGGGATGCTCCTGCATGTCTAGAAACATCTGTTTTTTCCTGCGTCGATTGTCTATAGTTTGCATAGTCATTACTTGTTAAAATGGTTTCTAATCAGGTTCAAGACGTGTGATAGATGTTTCCAAACGGCTACTTTGCTGATGCCTTCGGCTATTGCAATCTCCTCATAACTATACCCGTCGGTGAAACGGAGACGGAAGATACGCTGTTCTTGTGAAGACAGATGGCTGACAACGAACTCGTCGATGTTTGTCAGCCGTTCGTCCTCTGCTTCGGAATCGTCAGCAGGTTCCGCGTAGCCATTACTGCCGAGAGATTCTGAAATGTGTCGCAGTCGCTTGAAACATTGGTTGCGGACACTTGTCATCAGGTAGCGTTCCTCAGTGTCGGGCATTAAGACAGTCTGCCCGTGAAGCAGTTTTTCGAAGATGTCACTAACCACATCCTCGCTCTCCTGCTCGTCGTAGAGGATGGTGCGTGCCACCCTGTACATTTTTGCATAATGCTGTCTGAACAGCCGTTGGATTGCGTTTTTTTCCATCAAGTCTTTTACTATAATACCCTTTAGAAGTAATAAAAACTAACCCTATAGTTCTTTTTTTTATTTTTTCCTTAATAATTTAGGAACAGCAAAGGTACAAAAAATATAGATAGGAAGGAATACTGAGTGTAAAACACGATGCCGATAAGGTTTGAAACAATGGGGATGAATCAAAAAAAAGCGTTTTTGTTTTGTAATGCCATCATTTTCCACTAATTTTGCAAGTTGAAAACGAGAAAACTTAAACAACGATATGAAACGTAACATTATAAAAATTGCCACATGTGCTGTGGCTGCAGTGGCTCTTACGGCATGTACTGAGGGTAAATTCCAGATTGTCGGAAACATCACCAATGCCAAGGACTCGGTGCTCTATCTGGAGAATATGAGTCTTGACGGACCGGTGAAGACCGACTCGGTGAAACTCGGAGAAGACGGTGCTTTCTCCTTCACTGGTGCCAAGCCCGACGCCCCGGAGTTCTATCGTCTGCGCATTGCAGCACAGATAATCAATATTTCTATTGACTCCACAGAGACTGTGACGGTGAAGGCGGAATACCCCGGCATGGCTTCGAAATACACCGTGGAGGGTTCGGACAACTGCTCAAAGATAAAGGAACTCACGCTCTTGCAGATGGCATTGCAGCAGAAGGCAAGAGAGATTGCACAAAACCCGACAATGGGCGTCAAGGCTTCCGACGACTCGATACGGAAGGTGGTTGATGCCTATAGGAAAGAGATAAAGCAGAATTATATCTATAAGGAGCCGATGAAGTCGTATGCCTACTTCGCTCTGTTCCAGACGCTGGGCAACACATTCATCTTCAACCCGCACCAGGACCCCGATGACCTGAAGGCGTTCGGTGCTGTGGCCACCAGTTGGGACACCTATCATCCCAACTCGCTGCGCGGACAGAACCTGCACAACATCACCATCGAGGGAATGAAGAACCAAAGGATAGCAAACAGCGAATTAGAGATAGATCCCTCGAAAATAGAAGTCAGCAACTTGATAAACCTTAAGTTGCTTGACAACAAGGGAGTGGTGAGACAACTGACCGACCTTCAGGGCAAGGTGGTGATGCTCGACTTCCATATCTTCGCCTCGGAGAACAGTATGGAGAGGATAATGATGCTGCGCGACATATATAATAAGTATCATGAGCGCGGACTGGAGATATTCCAGGTGAGTCTCGATGAAAACGAGCATTTCTGGAAACAACAGACGGCGGCGCTTCCATGGATAAGCGTCAGGGCGGCAGAGAATGAGGCCAGCGACGTACTGACGAAATATAACGTGCAGGCGATACCGACCTATTTCCTCATCGACCGCACCAACACGCTGTACAAGAGGGACTCACAAGTGAAGGACTTCGACGCGGAGATACAGAGTCTTCTTTAAAATACAATGCCTTGCGGCTTGCTTCTTAGGAATATCCTACGGGGCAAGCCGCAAGGCTTTATAAGCATCGACAACAAACTAACAACAAACAATAGACTACTATGAGAAAACTTTTATTTATGATTCTTTGCCTGCTCGTGATGGGTGTTGCCACGGCAGACGCACAAAAACATAAGTCGTCAAAATCGAGAAAACACCAGAAAACAGTGAGAGTTAAGACGCCACAGCCGAAAGACTCTGTCGTAATATTTGAATATACAGAAGAACACGGAATGGAGACGACGGGAGTGAGGCTGCGCCGTATAGGCAATGACTACCTGCTTACAGCAATACTCACAGAAGTGATACGGGCAGACATGGACCGCCTGATTGTCTCCTCACGTGAGAGGACGGACGAGATGCTTGCTTATGGACGCTTTTCCCATGAGATAGAAATGGGCGATTCCATCGTTATTTCACAGATTCCGGGCATCGAGGTGAAAGTCCCGAAAAGTGTGGCAGACAAAGTAGTGCAGATGGCAGAGGAAGGTGGACTTGCCGAGATGAAGTCCTACTATACTACGGAAGAGGATGAGAGGTTGGTAGGTGGCTCGTGGTGGAGCCTCAGGATGCGACTCCCGGGAAAGGAACCTGTGTCATCAGGTGGAAGAAACGGTATGGGTCCCAATGTGGTTTTCAAAATCTATCAGAACCTGTTCTACCAGAAGGTGATATACAAAAAGAAAACGAGGAAGAAGTGAAAAGAGTCTAATAATATATACCGAATCAGTTTATGAAGTACAATAAGTTTTTTATACTGTCTTTTCTTCTGTTACTGACAAGCATCACAGTATCGGCACAGAAGAAGATGATTCCCATGGGAGATAAAGTCATGTTTTCGCTCAATCATTCTGGAGCGGACCCCAATCCTTATGGCACACTGTATAGGGACAAGGGTTATCTGAGAAGTTACAGATTTATAACGTCATTACGGAGTTTAATTGTCAAGAATGACGAGGGGGAAGAAAAAACCGTGTATACTAACAATTATGATCCTGTCGTTTCAGATTCTGTGATAGATGTGATATACCCAATGTTGAAGAAGGCTGTCGCAAAGAAGGAGAAAGAAATAAAGAAACTGGAGAAGAAACGCAAGAAATACAGGAAGGAACATCCCGATGAAATCGACAAATTAGGTGGGTATGAATGGTCGGTCTCAATAAATATAAGAGACCTGAAGTTCTCTTATAGAGCGCGATCCAGCGAACTCTTTACTGACGTTTATTCCAAGTTCTGGGATAAGATGGAGGAAACCAGCCATATCATCGATAAGTATCAGCGTGGCTATTCACAGGAGGATGTTGATGAAATGACAGAAAATGGGAAATTCAAGTTGCCTTTCAATGTTGAGATATACAGAAAATAAAACTTAATACGGATAAAGACATGAGCAAAAGGTTATTGGCAATAATAGCGTTCACGCTCTGCCTTGGCGCGATGATGAATGCTCAGGAGAAGAACAATGGTGAGAAGACTCTCTTTGAGGTGTCTTTTAACAACTATGGACCAAGTGTCCGACTGTTCACAAGATACGGGCAGTTGATGATGTCTCAGCACAGTTCTGGATTATCGACTCCCCAAAATACTTATTCAATTAACAAGAAGGGTGAGGAGTTTGAACGTGAGTTGCACGTCAATGTATGCGCCTATGATGTGGAGGTGGGCGACTCGGTAATCACCAAAATCTACCAGAGACTGAAGCAGGACGTGAAGCGTAAGAAGAAGGAAGACAAACGATGGGCGCGTCAGTTGAAGAAGAACCAGAAGGGAAAGGATGAGGTCGTTGTGCATAATAATGGTGCCACGCGACTCAGAGTGAATATAAATGTCAAGGATGTGTGCTACCAAGGCTCGATAACTTTGGGAGACAAGGACAGCCAGTATGCCAAATGGTTCTGGGACGACATGCTCGATATTGCCTCCGAGATAGCAGAAACCAGAGGAGTGTTGCCACAAGAAACTATTGATAAATTGTCGGATAATGGCAAGATGCCATTGGTTTATGAATACCAAAGGAAGTCTTTCTTATTCCCAAAGTTCTGGCTTGAATAAGCGAAAGTCCATCATAAGTTTCATGATGCCTTTTTTTGTCGTTATTTTTTAAGTGTCAGAAACTCTTGAGCCAGGCCTTCAGTTCAAGCAGCATCTCGATGTGATACTCGAACGAGGAGCGGAAGCCCCAGCCGTGACCGCCCGTAGGATAGACGTGGATTGAGGCGGGAACGTCGTGCTTATAGAGTTCAGTGTAGTAGTTGCTGCCATTGATGGGCATAACCACATCGTCGTTGAAACTGAGCGCTATCCATGCGCGTGGCGTCAGTCGGCTTACCTGCAGGTCGTTGCTGAACTCCACTTCGCGTTTTTTTCTTGGCTTCTCGCCCAACAGGTTGTCGTGAGAGCCACGGTGGGTGAACTCAGGATTCATCGATATCACGGGGTAGAAGAGAATCTGAAAATCGGGTTTCGCGGTACCCGTCGAGTGGGTGGCAATGGTTGAGGCGAGATGACCGCCCGCCGAACTGCCCATGATGCCCACGTCGCTGGGGTTGATGCGCCACTCCTCGGCATTGCGGCGCACCAGTCTCATCGCCTCCTCGGCATCGCTGATGGGTACTTCATACTTGCCGTGAGGCATGCGGTATTTCAACACTATGACGGCAATGCCCTCCTGATTGAAGAACGTTGCCCAGTCGTATCCCTCGTGTTCTATTGCCATATGTGAGTAACCGCCACCAGGACAGATTACCACTGCTCGCCTTGTGTTCCTGTTCTCGGCAGGCAAGAAGACACGAACGCGCGCGGTGTCTTCCCTGTCGGTGCTTTTCACTTCCGGACCATTTGGCCAAAGGTCGATGTCAAACACTTTCTGCGCCGATGCTGTTACAGAGGTCGTAATGATTCCAATAGTCAATAGGATAGTCTTGATATTCATAATGGCTGATTATTCATTAAAAAACAATTAAACATTTGCAAAGATACGGTTTTTTTTGTAATATTGCACGAAATAATACCAAAACATAATCGAAAAATGAAAAAGTTACTGTTTATCGTGGCGCTGATGTTTTGTGTCATCAGTGTACAGGCAAAGGTGAAGTTGCCGCACCTGCTTGGCGACAACATGATTCTGCAGCAGAATAGTGATGCCCGTCTGTGGGGCGAGGCAAAACCGGGAGCACGTGTGAATGTCAGTGTGAGTTGGAGTGATGCCAAGTATGAGGCAAAGGCCGATGAAATGGGTAAATTCTTACTCACGGTGCGTACTCCCAAGGCGAGTTACACACCGCTAAGCATCACCTTTGACGACGGCGATAAACTGACGCTTAACAATATACTTGCAGGTGAGGTATGGGTATGTGCTGGACAGAGCAACATGGAAATGCCGATGAAGGGTTTCGGCAACTGTCCCGTCGAGGGTTACATGGACGAGGTAATCAATGCCCGCAACTATAAGGGAATACACTATGTGAAGATACCGAGCGTGATGAGCATGACACCGCTTGAGGATGCCGACTGTGAGTGGAAGGAGATTGGTTCGCAGACCATCAGCGAGGCATCGGCAACGGGTTATTTCTTCGCACAGACGCTGAACAAGACACTTGACATACCTGTGGGACTCATCATGGCAAACAAGGGTGGTTCGAGAGTGGAGAGTTGGTTCACTAAGGAGAACCTTGAGAAATACACTGAGGAACCGACCGACTCCGATGGAATCGTTGCTTTTAAGCCCGAATGGGACTACCATAGGGCACTGGTTTGGGGCAACGGAACATTCAATCCCATACTGAAATACACCGTGAAGGGCATAATCTATTATCAGGGTTGTTCCAACGTAGGTGATCCCGGTAACCAGTATTCCGACCGAATGAAGATTCTTGTTGACCAGTGGCGCAGCCAGTTCGGCCTTGGTGAGATACCTTTCTATTTCGTGGAGATTGCCCCTTTCTGGTATGATGACTCCAACGGTACCAGTGCGGCGAAGTTGCGCGAGCAGCAGTTCCGTGCCTCGCAGATAATTCCTAATAGCGGTCTGGTGTGTACCAACGACCTCGTTTATACTTATGAGCCGCAACAAATACACCCGGCACAGAAACGTCAGGTGGGGCAGCGACTGGCTTTGCTGGCGCTGAACGGCACCTACGGCATGCAGGAGATGTGGTGCCAGAGTCCGTCGTATAAGGATATGAAGGTCATTGAAGGTGCTGTTCATATTCATCTCAACAACGACTATGGTGCAATATCACGCTTCCAGGAAATCTCTGGCTTCGAGATAGCAGGTGAGGACAGGGTGTTCCACATGGCCATAGCAGAGCATTTCTGGCAGCCTGGCGGTGGATACTGGGACGAGACGATAAAGATATGGTCGCCTGAAGTACCCAACCCCGTTGCCGTTCGCTACTGTTTCCGCAACTTTGAGATAGGCAACCTGAAGAACGCAGCAGGTCTGCCCCTCTTCCCGTTCCGTACGGATGACTGGTGATTTGGTTTAGACAGAAAGACATGTTTTGGACAAAAAGACATAAGAGTAATATTAATATAAATATAAATATAAATGAGATAAATATGGGAACAGATGATAAGTCAAAGAATGGTGAAGTAGAAGCGATTCAGACTCTATGCGCGGCAAATGAAGTGCAACTCGTGAATTATCTTAATGCATTGCATATTGATAACGGTCTGCTAATCAACTTTGGCGGTGAGACCCTGGAGTGCAAAAGAAAATACCGGGTATATAAATGCCCATTCAAATAACCCTGAATTTATAATTGTCTATTATGTCTTTATGTCTAAAAAATTTGTCTTTATGTCAAAAATAAGTCTTTATGTCAAACCATCCTTTAGATAAATTCAAGTATTGTCCTGTATGTGGGTCGAATGAATTCCTGGAGCATACAGAGAAGAGTAAGAAATGTGCCAAGTGTGGGTTCGAGATGTTCTTGAATCCCTCTGCCGCTACGGCAGCAATAATAGTTGATGCCCAGGGTAGGGTGCTTGTGGTGCGTCGCAGCAAGGACCCGGCGAAGGGCACTCTCGACCTTCCCGGAGGCTTCAGTGACATCGGCGAGACATCAGAGGAGGGAGTGAAGCGTGAGGTAATGGAAGAGACAGGACTCACGGTCACCTCCGTGAAATTCCTCTTCTCTCTGCCAAACACATATTTATATAGTGGACTGAACATCCCCACCGTCGATATGTTCTACCTTTGCACTGTGGAGAATGCTGCCAGTGCTGAGGCTCATGACGATGCCGCAGAAGCCATTTGGGTGCCTATAAACGAATTGGAGCCCGAGAAGTTCGGGCTCCAAAGTATTGGAAAGGGTGTCGCTAAATGGTTAAGTGAGTATGTTTAGCGACATTCCTTAATGTTACTCAATAGTCTTAGCGAACTCCTCTTCCAACCATCCGTTCTTCTTCAGGTCTTTCAGTGCGATCTTGGTACTGGGGATTCCGAAGGCGTATGGTGCAATCTCGTATTGCTGATATACGAACACTGCGCTGTCGTTTTCAATGAATATGCCATTCTCCGGCAATTCCACAATCTTTTCTTTGCCGTTCTCTTTCAAAGGAGAGTCTTTTTCGTAATCCTCACCCATCATGTCTTTGAAGAAGTCTTGCAGTTGTTTGGTCACTTGATTCTTCACGTCAGCAAGTTTGTCCTGTGCCAGGATGTTGTTGCCGATGACTTTGCCGTCTGCCTTGTTGAATGTCGTAGCGTCAATGATATAGGAACCGTGGGGACCTCCAAGATAAACGTCGTGGTTGGCATTCATGGTGATAATCTTGTCGTTCTCATAGGACACGCCTATCTCCAGGAAATAAGTACGTGGAAGATCATAGGGACCTTCTTCTTCCTTCACGTCTTTCTTAAACTCTTCAATCTTAGAGGTCACGAAATAATGAGCGATGGCCTTGAGGTCGGTAGAGTCAACAGAAGCCTTTCCATCTATCGCTTTCATGATAAACTGGGTGATGCTCTTGTTAAGAGCCTCGTTACCAACTGGTGCGACAATCTTAATGGTTGCCGTGAGATCGTGTTTTCCCTCCTTAATGCCGATAGAGTCTGTTACGCTATCGGTTTTCAGCATTCCGCCTTCTTCTTTAACAGCGGGGTCTTTGACATTGGTGCAAGCAGCGAGAATAGCCAGCATGCCTGCGAAAAACAATATTTTTTTCATGTTATTAATAAGTTATAAGTTGTTCCATTCTCCCAAAACATCAGCAAGTGACTTTGCCTCTTCCTTGCCAATCTTATCGATGAAGGACTGTGCCTCTTTCTCATCATAGGGTTTGTCGTCATCGTCGGTGTAGGTCTTCTTGCCGTCCTTCTCCGTCACAGTGAAAAGACGGTTGAAACCCTCACTCTCGGTTTTCTCGTAATAGGTGGTCTTGTCACCATCTTTGACAACCAGGCAAGACCCTTGGAAAGACAGTTCCTGTCCTTCTTTTAGTTCGATTCCATCGAAGTTGTCGATGTCTTTCATATCCTTGTAGAACGAGAGGAACAGACAGTCCTTGCCGTCCTCGCTGCCTAATACCACGTAGTCGTTGGCAAGAGCATATTTAGTGAATTTCTTGTCCTTTCCGATGGATAACTCCCATAATGCCTGGATGTCCTCCTGATGAGACTTGATGTTGTTCAATGCTGCAACCATGCCGGTGCTGTCTGCGACAGCAGTTTCTGTGTTGTTGCCTTCCTGTTCCTTGACAGGTGCATTACTTGTGCAGCATACGAAGACCATTCCCAATGCTGCTACGCAGAACAGACTGCATAAACTGATTATTCTTTTCATAATTGCCAAAAAATAGTTGTCGTTCTTCTGGACTTACTCTTCGGAATTGTCAGACTCAATCATCTTCTCCAGCATCTGCAGGTTGATGGTCTCAATCTCGCTGGCCTTGTCGCCTTTTGCCTTCAGATCGTCACGCATCTTCGCGCGCTCGTTCTTTGTGAAGAAACCAAGCTGTGAGGAGTTGAGGATTTCCTTTGACACGTTGCCTGTCTGGTCGTCCGAACCTTGTACGCGCTTTAATACTATTGGCTTGCCAGCATCATCCCATAGTTCCTCGTCTTCTTTCGACTGCTTGATTGGTTGCAGGGTGATTCCCTCGTCGGTACGTTTTACGTTGTATGCCTCGTTGCCCAGTTTGAAAGAACCGCTTGGCAAATCGTATGAATAGATGAAATCGATGGCAGTAGCGTCTGCGCTCAAGCCAGTAACCTCAAACTTGGTGGCATCGAACACAACCTTTGAGCCGTCTTCCTTGGTGAACTCACCGCTGAAGAGATAGCGCTGCTGATTTTCATTCATGGTCTTAACGATATCAGTGGTTTGCAAATAAGTTGCAATGACCTTATTCTCCTTGTTGTAATGAATGAGTACGTTCTTATCGTTAAACACTTTCTGTACGACCTTGTCACCCACTTCGCCATCGAAGCAATATCCGGTAGTGTAGTTGGAGTCAGTCTTCTCCACACCATTGTTTCCTTCTGCGGTCACAAAACCATCGTCTGTAGGCACGAGCATGAACATTATGCCGCCCTCATGGGTGCTACCGCCCTCGCAGTTATAGCCGCTGTCACATTTTGCGACATTGAAGAAATACAGACCGTCGGTCCATGTAGTACCGGCAAGGTCGATTTTTTCTTCAGTTACCTTTTTACCTTGATCCTGGCAAGCACCCAATAGCATAATACCGATGGCCAAGCCAGCAAATAATCCCTTTTTGTTCATAGTTTTTTTGTTTTTATGTTTAACGATTTATTAATGAATTGTATGTATGCACATAAACGTTGCAAATTTAGAGAAAAACAAAATACACTACAAATAACATAGTGTGGACTTTTGGTTTTTATACAAAAATCCACACTTTTTAGCATTTCCCCATACCCCTTGGTATCGATGAAATGGCATATTTCATTTTTTTCTTTACAACTTTTGTTTATGTTAAGAAGAAACATTAACTTTGCATTCAGGTTTTATCAATAATATAATTTACTGCATAATCATATGCCATTATACTATTTCCTGACGATTTACACTTGTGCTGTCACGTCAATGATTCTCTCTTTGCTGCTTATGGGAGTTTCTATACGCCAGGATGAGTCGTTGAAGAAGTATCGTACTGCCCGTTGGTGTCTGTGCATAGCCTTTTTGGTCTTTGGCATAGCCAATTTGTTTCAGGCAAGTATGGAATACGACGGCAAGGAAGAGGCACTCACCGGAGTGATGATGATTCTCATAGGTAGTGTTCAGGCTATGATGTTCACCATGGTTGCCCTTGTTTTCATCCGTCCTTCGGTAGTTACCTTGCGCAACGTGGTTATACAGTTGGCAGTAATCCTTTTGCTTTCCGGTTTCCTTTTTATAGCGCGTTTCACGTTCCCACTGAATGTGTTTTATGTCATTTACTATGTGTTTATTCTTGGTTATGTGCTGCTTATGGCAACATATACTTACATCTTCGTAAGGAGTTACAAGGTGTTCAAGAAACAGATGCTGGACTACTATGAGGATGAGGAGTTACTTTATCGCATGCGCTGGATACAGTGGATTTTCTGGTCGGCATTGGTCGTAGGTGTACTGGCATTGATGCTTATCACAGACAACCATTATGTAAACATGGTGTTTACATCACTCTTCACTGCATATTTCGTCTTTGTTACCATCTCGTTCATCAACTATCAACAGTATGCGCAACTGATAGTTCGTGCCTATGGGGATGAGACTCAGGAAGTCCAGCAAGAAACAGTTCAGGATATGCCGGTGCATGTCGTGCATGCTGACGTTGAGAAACTCAAGGCAAGCATTGACGAGTGGATACGTCAGAAAAAGTTTGTGGAGACAGACAAATCGGTGGATGAGATAGCAAGTGAACTGGACACCGACTGCAATACCCTGCGTGAGTATTTCAACAATGTCATCGGTGAGGATTTCCGCAGTTGGCGCAACCGCATACGTATCGAGGAGGCAAAGCGGCTCATTGACAGCAATCCATCGATAAAGATAATGGAAGTGATGACTCTCACGGGATTCAATGACCGTCCCTATTTCTATCGTATATTCACAAAGATTGCGGGAATGTCGGTTGCGGAATACAGAAATACAAAGGAAAATTAAAGGAAGATAAAAGCCGCTTTTATCTTCCTTTAATCTATATCGCCTGCAAAGATAAACTATTTGTTAATCTTCCACCTTTGAGCTTTAGTTCCGTTGTAGTGGTACAACTGAATGTTGTTACCATCATACACACTGCCTTTTCTCAGGTCAATTACATAGTTGGGGTTGAGAGCCGACTTGATGTAATAATATCCTGGCGAAACTCTCTCAAGATACCATTTTTGCGCTTTAGTACCATTGAAGTGGTAGAGTTGTATGTTGGTACCATCAGCAACAACCGCTTTCTTTACGTCAAGAACATAATCTCTGTTTATGGTTGAACGTATGTAGTATGTACCATCGCTATTTGGTTCGAAATACCATCTCTGGGCTTGGGTTCCATTTGAACGATAGAGTTGAATATTAGAACCATCGTTAACCACTGCTTTATGCAAATCGAGACAGTAGTTGGTGTCTAATGCAACATGTACATAATAACTTCCTCTACCTAACTGAGCAAATGCCTTGTTCGGGCATAATAAAGCGATTAGGCATAATACACATACGGTAAGAATGTGCTTTCCAAAGAGTGCACTTGCAAACTTGTTTGTTCTCATATTACATATTAATGATTATCGTCTTGCCTTCTTTTTGTGTTGAAGGAGTCGTAGACTTATTCTGTTTTACTGGAATTGCAATGTTGTTAATAACAAATGGGTTGCCACTAGAACCCGTCTCCCTGAAGGTCACTACTGATGCAGAAGTCGGAATGGCAGGGAATTCAATACGGAACGTGAAATTTCTTCCTTGGTATTTTTTCTTCCATTGAAAGTTCAATGCTTTTCTTGCATTATATCTTTTGCCATTAACCTCGTCAGTAAGTGTTGCACCGTCAAGGTAACAGTACATATCCTTGTCATAATTCGCCTGTAACGTGAGGACTGTAGATGTTTTTGTTCTTACGACTTTTGTTACTTTTACATGTTTGTTGTTTGAGCGCTGGCGTGGATTGTTGTGTGTCTGAGCCGAAACAGCAAAGGCCATAACCAGCATTAACGTCATCAAAAGATACTTTTTCATAATTCTCTTTGGGTTTCCAAATTTAATAGGTTACTTTTATTGTAATTAATAATTATCGTCTTGACCACAAACCAAAGGTCTGTTATATAGTTGAGTTGAATTCTACGAAATACCACTTGTCTTTCTCGTATCCTGTTTCTTCTCCTGCGGTGTTCTTGCCTTTGAATTCAAACTCTACACTTTCCTCTTCGTCGCTTTTAGGCTCGCTTGTCTCAGCCTTCTTCTTGAAGTCATTATAGTCTGCCTCGTTGCGGAATGCGATAGTACCATAAGACGCTGACTCAGCGGTTAGGTATAATACAATAGCATTTTCATCGTCAGCAGTAATCTTGGTCAGGTCTCCCTCATCGTTGAGTTCCACGGTAGCACCCTTTCCGTAATAGTAATGCATGACGTCGCACTGTGCGTCTTTCACTTCTTTCCTATAAGACTTCAGAGCCTTAATGCCCATAGCATTGAGCAACGAATCAGGCACAGCGTCCCAATCAGCATTAATCAATGCCATCATATTATCAGAGTTGATGTTCACTGCTGCAGTTTGCTCAGCTTCTTCTGTTTTCTCTGTTGTTGCTGCAGGTTTAGTATCGCAAGCCGACAAGAACATAACAGCCAGTGCGATAAAGGTCATAGGTAATAAAAACTTTTTCATTTTATCAAAATTTTTGGGTTATTATGATGCAAAAGTATGGAATGGTTTGTTTCCAACCAAAAAATCTGGTGTGGACTTTTGGTTTTCCGATGAAAGTCCACACCGAAATCTAACGTCAGATTAACTATGTGAGACCATCTCCTTTCCTGTTGTTGTCATAGTGGGATTCGACATGGTTAAAGCAACAACCATGCGGTTTCGATGAAATGGGTGTTTTTAGAAGTTCGCACCTATGATGTTCGTCTCCTTCAGTCCGCTGTAAATTGTTTCTTTCTTCCCGTCTCTCCACACGAAGACATTGTATGATGGTTGTTCACCAGAGGTGCTTTCATCAACAACGATAGTGACTTTTCCTCCATCGACACTAAGCAAAGGAATTTTAATGTACTGTTCCTCGGTAATCACCTCAGTCTGTTTTCCGTTCTTCCACAACGTGCATTTCATGTTGCCGAAAGTGCCCTGTTCCTCGTCATAGTCACCACTGCTAACCAGCAGTACATATTCGTCATTGCCGTCCTTGGCGTATGCCACGGCTTCACTGTTTGCCTCCAGATTCTCTGCCTTGCCGTTGCGCCAGAGTGCGGCAGCCGATGGATTGTCCGCTTCCTCGGCATCGCTGAATCCGTCGGGATCGGTGCATCGTCTTCCGCAAACCACGACATTGGCACCATCCACTATTACCTTGTGGGCATCAGACCATACCGGTTCGAGTTGCGTAATACGTCCTTCCACGAGAACTGCAGCCTCGCCGAACTGTGACATTGTGTTAGCAGTGCCATACAACTTGCCGTCAAGTACCGTAAGGTTGCGAATCATGAAACCTTCCAACACCTTGGAGTCGACAATGGTACTTTTCAGTCCGTCAGCATAGCGGAACACCGTAGAGTTTCCGTTATCATCGGTAACTGAGGCATAAACAGCAGGTTTCCCGTTCTGCATCACTATCCGCGCAGCACTTGCAGTCCAGACATTATCAAGAATGGTAGCGGTGTTGTTGGAGTAAAGAATCAGTTTCTTGTCTTGCTCGCACAAAGCATAGATGTCGTTGCCATCGACAAGTGCCGCGAGTGTTGTGCCATCGGCGTCCTCCATGGAGAGGTTTTTACTTTCGTCGCTCAGTATCACTTGCTTACCGCCCACCCACAGCACGGGTTTCTCGTCCATTGAGCCAAAGATACACAGTTTTGCATCGTCCTTCGCCTCTGTTCCTTCGGCAGACTCTTTCTCTGTTGCCTTGTTCAAGGCTTTCTGTATTTTCTCTTTCATTCCACTACAACTTGTCAGGCAAAACAAGGTTAGCGCAAGAGCAAATAATTTCTTCATGTTCGTTGTTTAGTTTAAGTGATATTTTCGAGCACAAAGTTATGAATAAAAAACTTAAAGACTATGTCTTTATGTCAAAAAAAAGGATTTGCGAATGGTTAAAAAAGTAAAAAATAGTATATATAATAAGGTATATGCGAACTTTTTATTCTAATTTTGTCGCCCAAAATCAAATTATTAAACATTATGCAGAAGAATTTGGTAATAGTAGAGAGCCCCGCAAAGGCGAAAACAATTGAGAAGTTTTTGGGAAAAGACTTCAAGGTAATGTCGAGTTATGGCCATATCCGTGACCTTAAAAAGAAGGAGTTGAGCATTGACACGACGACGCTGGAGCCCGACTACGAGATACCCGAAGAGAAGAAAAAACTAGTTGGCGAACTGAAGAATAACGCAACGAAAGCAGAGAAGGTATGGCTCGCTTCCGATGAGGACCGCGAGGGAGAGGCTATCTCATGGCATCTGTGTGAGGTGCTTGGTCTTGACGAACAAAAGACGAACCGCATCGTGTTCCATGAGATTACGAAACCTGCCATACTTGCCGCGATAGAGAGTCCGCGACATATTGACATGAACCTTGTGAATGCACAGCAGGCACGTCGTGTGCTCGACCGTCTTGTTGGATTCTCACTCTCTCCACTGCTCTGGCGCAAGGTGAAGCCGGCACTGTCGGCAGGACGTGTACAGAGCGTTGCCGTAAGACTTATAGTGGAACGCGAGCGCGAGATACAGTCATTTAAAAGCGAGGCATACTTCAAGGTAAATGCCATCTTCGGTCATCAGAATGCCGACGGATCACAGAGTGAGGTGAAGGCAGAACTTGACACACGTTTCAAGACCGAGGAAGAGGTGGAGAAGTTCCTCGAGGTGTGCAAAAATGCCGATTTCATCGTTAGTGACATACAGAAAAAGCCTGTTCGCCGAGTACCGGCACCACCATTCACCACGTCTACGCTCCAGCAGGAAGCCGCAAGAAAACTCGGTTTCACCGTTAGTCAGACCATGATGGTGGCACAGCACCTTTACGAGCACGGACTCATCACCTATATGCGTACCGACTCGGTCAACCTCTCCTCGCTGTGTCTGAATACCAGCAAGGAAGAGATTGAGAAACACTGGGGGGCGGAATACAGTCATCCACGTCAGTATCACACCAGTGCAAAGGGTGCACAGGAGGCGCACGAGGCAATACGTCCGACATATATGAGTAACCAGACCATCGAGGGAACGGCACAGGAGCGCCGCCTTTACGACCTTATCTGGAAGCGCACGGCAGCATCGCAGATGGCTGATGCGCAGATAGAGAAGACAACGGCTACTATTCAGGTGAAGGACGAGAGCAATGAGTCACATCCCAGTTTCATAGCAACGGGAGAAGTGGTGAAGTTCGACGGATTCCTCAAGGTGTATCGTGAGAGCAGCGGTGATGATGACAATAACCAGGAGGAGTTCTCCCACACACTGCCTGTTATGAAGAAGGGAGCGGCACTCCAGCGCCGTGAGATTACCGCGACAGAGCGATTCAGCCAGGGTCCTATGAGATACACCGAGGCATCACTGGTGCACAAACTTGAGGAACTGGGCATCGGCCGTCCTTCAACATACGCTCCGACAATCTCCACCATCCAGCAGCGCGAGTATGTGCAGAAGGGTGACAAGAAGGGTGAGGAGCGCCGTTACAGTGTGTTTACGCTGAAGGGTATTAAGGTGACAAAGGCAACTCACAAGGAGATGGTTGGCAGCGAGAAAGGCAAGTTATTGCCTACCGACATCGGTATCGTGGTTAACGACTTCCTGCAAAAGAACTTCCCTGGCATCATGGACTATAACTTCACCGCCCGCGTCGAGCAGGAGTTCGACAAGATTGCCGAGGGTGGCGAGGAATGGAAGCAGATGATGAAGGACTTCTACGGCGACTTCGAGCCAACGGTGGAGAAAGCCATGAAGAAGCGCGAGGACCACAAGGCTGGTGAGCGCGAACTGGGCACTGATGCTGCGACAGGCAAACCGGTGTTCGTGAAGATAGGTCGTTTCGGTCCTGTAGTTCAGATAGGAACCGCCGACGACAACGAGAAGCCTCGCTTTGCGCAGTTGCCGGCAGACAAGAGTATAGAGACGATAACCCTCGATGAGGCACTCGAACTGTTCAAGTTGCCGCGCACTCTCGGCGTTTTCGAGGGTAAGGAGGTGATTATAGGTGCAGGTCGTTTTGGACCATACGTGCTTCACAACCGTAAGTACGTATCGATACCTAAGGACACCGACCCGATGGCGATATCCCTCGACGAGGCTATAGCACTCATAGGTGCAAAGCGTGACGAAGAGGACAAGCGCCACCTGAAGAAGTTTGACGAGGACCCGAAGATGGAAGTTATGAACGGTCGCTTCGGTCCTTACATCGCCTACGACGGCAAGAACTACCGTCTTCCGAAGGCAATGCATGCCAAGGCAGCAGAACTGACTTTGGAACAGTGTATGGAGATTGTTGAAAAAACGAAGAAGAGTTAATCTCTCCTGACACTTATAACTCACGGCTTAGCGATGAACAGAATAATCCTCATAGGATATATGGGTGCCGGAAAGACCACCATTGGCAAGGCGTTGTCGAAGGAACTGGGCATGATGTTCTACGACCTTGACTGGTACATCGAGACACGCATGCACCGCACAGTGGCACAAATCTTCGCCGAAAGGGGCGAGGAGGGTTTCCGCAAGATAGAGTATAACATGCTCCATGAGGTGGCAGAGTTTGAGAATGTCATTATCAGTTGCGGCGGCGGCACACCCTGTTTCTTTGATAATATGGACTATCTGAATGCCCAGGGAGACACCGTCTATCTTAAGGCCAGTCCCGAGGTCCTCTGCGGACACCTGAAGATGGGCAAGGTGGAACGACCGCTTATCAAGGGGAAGAGTCCTGAGGAACTGCAACAGTTCATCATCGAACAGTTGGCGAAGCGCGAGCCGTTTTACAATAAGGCAAAGTATCACCTCGATGTGTCACTGATGGACAACTACGAGAAGATTAAAATCAGTGTCGAGGAAGTAAAAAAGTTGTTGACTAATAATTCCACAATATGAAGAAATGGACCATCGAAGATTCCAAGGAACTGTACAACATCTGTGGATGGGGAACGTCCTATTTCGGAATCAATGACGAAGGCAACGTCTATGTGAGACCATGTAAGAACGACGTGAAGATAGACCTTCATGAGGTTATGAACGAACTGGCACTGCGTGATGTGTCGGCTCCAGTGCTGTTGCGCTTCCCCGATATCCTCGACAATCGTATCGAGAAGACGGCGTCGTGTTTCCGCAAGGCAGCCGATGAATACGGCTTCAAGGGCGAGAATTTCGTCATCTATCCCATCAAGGTGAATCAGATGCAGCCCGTGGTGGAGGAGATAATAAGCCACGGAAAGAAGTTCAACCTCGGACTGGAGGCCGGTTCCAAGCCTGAACTTCATGCTGTCATTGCCGTTCAGTGCCAGAGCGACTCGCTCATCATCTGCAACGGATACAAGGACCAGAGCTATATAGAACTGGCACTGTTGGCACAGAAGATGGGCAAGCGCATCTTCATAGTGGTGGAGAAACTCAACGAACTGGAGACCATAGCGCGTGCCGCAAAGAAACTCAACGTGCAGCCAAACCTCGGTATTCGCATCAAACTGGCATCGAGTGGCAGTGGTAAATGGGAAGACAGCGGCGGCGATGCCTCGAAGTTCGGACTCACCAGTTCGGAACTCCTTGAGGCTCTTGAGATTCTCGACAAGAAAGGAATGCACGACTGTCTGCGCCTTATCCACTTCCATATCGGTTCACAGATAACCAAGATACGCCGCATACAGACTGCTCTTCGCGAGGCGTCACAGTTCTATATCCAACTGCATAAGATGGGATATAACGTCGATTTCGTGGACTGTGGAGGTGGTTTGGGAGTAGATTACGACGGCACACGTTCACCATCGAGCGAGAGTTCGGTGAACTACAGCATTCAGGAGTACGTAAACGACTGTATCTATACTTTCGTGGAGGCAGCAGACAAGAACGGCATCCAGCATCCGAACATCATCACGGAGAGCGGACGTTCGCTGGCCGCCCACCATTCGGTACTGGTAATCAACGTGCTGGAGACAGCGTCGCTGCCTGAGATGCCCGAGAGTTTCGAGCCGACAGAAGATGCCCATCATCTTGTGAAAGACCTCTATGAGATATGGGACAACCTCAGTCCGCGCTCCATGCTCGAGGACTGGCACGATGCTGAGCAGATACGTGAGGAGGCCCTCGACCTGTTCAGTCACGGACTCGTTGACCTGAAGACACGTGCCGAGATAGAGAGCATGTTCTGGAGCGTCTGCCGCGAGATAAATGTACTTGCCAAGGGACTGAAGCACACACCGGAGGAACTGAAGCGTCTCGACAAACTGCTTGCAGACAAGTATTTCTGCAATTTCTCGCTATTCCAGTCGCTGCCCGACTCATGGGCAATAGACCAGTTGTTCCCCATCGTGCCGATACAGCGTCTTGGCGAACGACCCACACGCAGCGCCACTTTGCAGGACATCACCTGCGACAGCGACGGAAAGATAGCCAACTTCGTCACCGACCGCCATGTGTCGCACATCCTTCCGGTGCATACATTCCGCAAGAACGAGCCTTACTATCTCGGAGTGTTCCTCGTGGGAGCATACCAGGAGATACTCGGTGATATGCACAACCTCTTCGGCGACACCAATGCCGTGCATATCTCTGTGAAAGACGGAACTTATCATATCGATCAGATCTTCGACGGTGAGACTGTTGAGGATGTGCTCGACTATGTTCAGTATAACCCCAAGAAACTCGTGCGCCAGCTTGAGACATGGGTGACAAAGAGTGTCAAGCAGGGCAAGTTGAGTCTTGAGGAGGGCAAGGAGTTCCTCAGCAACTACCGCTCAGGACTCTATGGTTACACCTATTTGGAATAGTTTTTCTAGAGTTTCTAGAACTTCCTAGATCATCTAGATTGTCTAGAATATCTAGATTTTATAAAGAGAAAGATGAAGAAGAGAATAACCATCATCAAGGTAGGCGGCGCCATTGTCGAGGACGAGGCACAACTGACACAACTCCTGCACGACTTCTCGGCAATAGAAGGGCCGAAGGTACTGGTGCATGGTGGTGGTCGACGTGCTACGGCGATAGCCAGTAAACTGGGCATAGAGAGTAAGATGGTGAATGGCCGCCGCATCACCGATGCACCGATGCTCGAAGTGGTGACAATGGTCTATGGCGGACTGGTGAACAAGAACATCGTTGCCCGCCTGCAGGCGATAGGCATCAATGCGCTGGGACTGACGGGTGCCGACATCAACTGCCTGCTGTCACACAAGCGTCCCGTGAAGGACGGCATTGACTATGGCTTCGTTGGTGATGTGGAAAGCGTAGACGGAAAGGCTCTTGCCGCGCTCATAGAGCAGGGCATAACGCCTATCATGGCACCACTTACCCACGATGGAATGGGCAATATTCTTAATACCAATGCCGATACCATCGCTGCTGAGACGGCAAAGGGACTGGCTCCGTATTACGACGTGACGCTCATCTACTGTTTCGAGAAGAACGGCGTGCTTGCCAATCCCGATGACGACAACTCCGTTATACCGCTTATTACCCACTCCGACTTCGAGCGACTCGTTGCCGATGGTACCGTGGCAGGCGGTATGATACCTAAGATTCAGAATGCACTTTCAGCCATCGATGCCGGTGTAGAGCGCGTCATAATAACCAAAGCTAATGCTATTGACGGAAAGAGTGGAACTATGATAAAAGAGTAGTTCTTTCCTGTCAACTTTAAAAATATGTTAAATCATCGACGGTTTGTGTAACTAACCTATTACATAAATCGTCGTTCACTTAGAGAGAAGATGAAAAGTATCAGTTTCCGTAACGATGTATTGCCGTTGAAAGACGTGCTCTATCGCCTTGCACTGAGAATCACTCTCAGTCACGAAGAGGCAGAAGACATCGTGCAGGACACACTGATAAAGGTCTGGAACAAACGTGATGATTGGCAGACGCTCGACAACATTGAGGCCTACAGCATGACAATATGCAGAAACCTCGCGCTCGACGCACTGAAAAAGAAAGCCAACAACAACGAGAGTCTTGAGAAAGAGACATTCGACACACCAGACAGGGCATCTAACCCTCACGAGCTGATGATACAGAAAGACAGAATCGAAATGGTCAGAATGCTCGTAAACCAACTTCCCGAGAAACAGCGCAGTTGCATGCAACTAAGAGACTTTGAGGGAAAATCATACAAGGACATTGCTCAGATTCTTGGCATCACCGAAGAACAAGTGAAAGTGAACATCTTCAGGGCACGCCAGACGATAAAGCAACAATTCAGTAAAGCAGACAATTATGGACTATAGATACATCGAACAATTACTTGAGCGCTACTGGCAGGGCGAGACATCGCTCGAGGAGGAGGAGATACTGAAGACCTTCTTCTGCCAGAAAGACCTTCCCGCAGAGCTGCAGCAGTATGCTCCGCTATTCCAGTATGAGAGGGAAGAGGTGCGCAACGACCGACTCGGCGACGACTTCGACGAGCGTATGCTCGAGATGGTTGGTGAGCAGCAGCCGGTGAAGGCACGCACAATAAGCCTCACACAGCGACTCATGCCGATGTTCAAGGCTGCAGCAGTGGTAGCGATATTCCTCACACTGGGCAACGCAGCGCAGGTGGCATTCAGCGACGGAGACAAGCAGCAACCAGCCACTGTCTCTGGTTTCTCCAAGCCAACCGATGGTCCTTCAATGGCTAAGGCAGACTCCATCCGCCTTGACTCCCTGAAGAAGTTACAGCAGGAGGTTTCGTCAGCCATCATAAAATGAGATAATTTTCTATGCTTTCTCTATAAAATAATCATGTTTAAGTAAAACAACACGAAACTGTGAAGTTTCATTCTCTCAAATTTTTCATAACATTTAAGGTAAGAAAAGAAGAGGCATCTGTCGAGAAGACTGGTGCCTCGTTTGTTTTATCACGCCATACATCATCACATATCGCCCGACGATATGCCATTATTCATCCCCCGTTTTCATACCTCTGACATCGTCACTTCACACCTTTTGGATTATAAAAGGTATCAAACGGCTGAACAATGTTAATAACTTTGTTGAACAATCTTATTAACTTTGTTGAACAAAGTTATTAACATTGTTACCCCACTTGTATCTTCTTGAAATCCAATAAGATACAAATGACGTTTTTTTAGGCTGGATTTTGCAAGAGATGAACTAAAACGCAAACTTGAAAAACCATTGGATTTTTCCCTGTTTCTCCTCTTTGTCAGCATCAAAAGACCTGGGCATCCAGGCTGCATACCATTCTTCGTTTATCTTGGCAAAGTTTCCCCAACCGCGAATTGTTTCGGTTTTGGTTATTACATCTCCCACTTTAAGACCATTTACGGAAAAACGGAAGTCGGTTGTCGAGATATATTCAATGGTGTTATTATCAGAAAGACCTAATGTATAATGTATTCCGTTATATAACACATCGACGCTTTTTATTAGTTGGTTGTATGGAAGAAGAATGCCTTTATTATCATCGTACTTCTCATTAAACAATTCTCCCAGATTAAGGGAATGAGTGGCATCCATTTCTGTTGCAAGTTGGAACGTAATGGGAAGCGTGTATTTTTCATCCTGCCAACTATCATCGTCAGGACCATAACTATTGTCAGAAGTCCATTTAGGCATTATACTGATGATTCGGAGCGCCTCTTTGCTGAACAACGGGTGTGAACTGCTCACGATTTCCGGATTGCATGGAGTCCCGTCAGGCTTTATCATAAACGATACCACCGCCTTACCTTCTATGTGTTCTTTTTCAAGTTCGGCTGGATAGATGACGTTCTCACTCAACCATGTCATGAGACCTTTTATATCACCGGGGAACGAGCGATATCTACAAAGTAAATTGCAGATATATTTTGTGTTTGTGCTATCCTTCATGGATTCAAGAGAGTCGGTGCCTTGCCCCATCATCTGTGAAGGGAACAGTAGCAGCATCAGCAATATGGTTAGGTGAAAACACTTCATAGGCTATGATATTTCAGGTTTTTCTTTCATGTTAAGATGCAGTTGGAAGATGGCTGGGATGAGGATGAGAAGGGAGAAAAGGACACTGAAGCCTGCTTTCATCTCGCTGCCACCGTAAAGGTCGGCAAGACTCATGTCCTCGATGCTTGGGATGGTGCTGGCAACGATGAAGACCACGAGGTTGTTCACGCCGTGGATGATGATGCCAGGCACCACGCTGTTGGTACGGATGAATACCCAGCCGAGCAGCAGTCCGAGCAGGAAGGCATGTGGCATCTGTGCGGGATTCATGTGTGCAATGCTGAAGAGTAGGGCGGAGATAACCACTGCCAGTTTCCAGTTCTTTCGCCAGTCCATCAGAGCGCGTATTACGGCACCGCGGAAGACCACCTCCTCGCAGATGGGTGCGCAGATGGCAATGGCAATATAGCCGAGTGGTGTGCCGAACATTCCTTCCATGCCTTCCGACAGGTCGGGCAGGAAACTGAGATGCTCCTCAAGCCACACCGAGGGAATGATAGTACCTAACGAGGCGATACAGCACCACACCGCCACCTTCCAGGGCTTGGTGCGGACATAGTAACGGCTCACGGGACAGTACTTGCGCCAGATGAAGATGATGAACACCACAACGTTGGCTACTATCACTCCCCCGATAGTAACCATCGTGGAGGTCTCCGCTGTTGCGTGTGTGAGACTGTTTATGGTCTGTGCTGCCAATGCTCCAATCATTGAGACGAGGAGGAAGAGCAGTGTGTAGTAGATTGCCTTTCTCATTCTTCGATGTCCTTTCCAAATTGTTCTTCCACTATCTGTGCGTCTTTCTGGAGTTGTTCCACCAGAGCCTCCTTTGACGGGAACGGCCTCTCGTTGCGCAGTTTATGCACGAAGGCGATACTGATCATTTTCCCGTAGATGTCCTCATTGAAGTTCAGGATATGTACCTCCATGGACAGTTCTGTGCCGTTGAATGTCGGTCGGGTGCCGATGTTCATCATTGCGTGTTTCAGTTCCACCGTTCCCTCTATTCTCACTTTCACGGCATATACTCCTGGCGACGGTATCATCTTCAGCGTTGACTCTGGCTTGATATTTGCCGTTGGGAAACCGAGAGAGTGGCCGATATTGAACCCTTTCACCACCTTGCCAGTGAAGAAATAGGGATAACCGAGACAGTTCTCTGCCATCTCAATCTCTCCTTCCTGCAGGAAAGAGCGTATCACTGACGAACTGACGCTGATGCCATGCAACAGGAACGATGCCGCATTAGTTACCTCGATGCCCATCTCGCGCCCGTAGCGCACATAGTCTTCGAATCCCTCGTTGCGATTGTGTCCGAAGCGGTTGTCATAGCCTATGATGAGCACCTCTACTCCAAGTTGCTCCTTAAGTATCTTTTCCATGAAGTCACGTGCCGACAGCAGTGACATCTGCTTGGAGAAAGGCAGCACAACGCAGCGCTCTACCCCGGTCTTTGACAGTAGTAGCATCTTCTCATCGTAGGTCGATAGCAGTTGAGGCTGGAAATCACTTCCCAGCACCTGTCGCGGATGTTGGTCGAAGGTGATAACTGTTGACTGCAGTTCACGGTGCTCCGCCTCTTTCACCACTCGGTTTATCAGGAACCGATGTCCTCTGTGCACGCCGTCGAAAAAACCTATCGTGGCTACGCATGGAGTCTTATCGGCAATCCCTTCGTTCAGTGTTATTACTTTCATATCTTATGTAAGTTAGCCAGTATTCTTAAACCAAGTCAATCCACTTGTCTCCTTTGGGGTCGTGCAGTACGTTGATGCCGAGACTTGATGCCGCGGCGCAGTTGGCTGCGGAGTCGTCGATGAACAATGTCTCCTCTGCTTTCAGTCCGGCATCGGCGAGCATGGCACTGAAAATCTCTTTCTGTGGTTTCACCATTCCCATCTTATACGACAGGAAGAGTTGCTCGAAGAAGTCGTCAATACCCCACTCATGGTCGCGGAAGAACTCATCGACCGACCTCTCCCAGTGAATCACATTGGTGTTGCTGAGCACGAAAAGCCGGTAGTCGTTCTTCAGACTCTCCAGTTTCCTCAGTTTCTCAATGGGGATGCCCGTGAGCAGTTCACCCCATGCCCATGCTATCTTCTCGTTGGTTGCCGTGCATCGTGGTGACTTGCGACGCACCTCATCGCAGAACTCCGGTACGCTGATGTCGCCCATCTCAAGGTCGTGAAACAGGTCTTCCTGCCTGCATTCGTCAACGTACACAGAGATTTCGTATGCCCCAATGCTGTTAAGGGCTGCGATGCAGCGTTCCTTGTCGAGTCCAACAAGGATACCGCCAAAGTCAAAAACGAGATTCTTTATATTCTTTTTGTCCATAATTCTTTTTTAGGAGTATAGGAGTTAGGGAGTGTAGGAGTTTAGACATCAGTTTTGTAAATACCGCTTATCTCTCAACTTTCTTTTAGCCAGTCTCCACAACTCTCCTATCCACATCACCACAGATGTTGAGGCTATGATTTTAAGCCATTCATGCCAGTTCATTCCGTCGGTGCGGAACATCTCACCGCCATACTCCACGATGAGCCATTGTCCTATCAGAATCATTGCCAGCACTATCAGCAGACCTTGGTTGCGATATAGATATCGGAATGCGCTGTGGTTGCTGCCCAGAGTCTTAGCATTGAACAGATTCCACACCTGAATCATCACGAATGTGGTGAAGAACAGTGTCAGTTCGTGCCGTTGTACACCTATTTCCACGTCATCGTATAGGCAATGGATGAGCATGGCGAACAGCACCAGGAAGAAGACGATGCCCTCGAAGATAATGCCCCACATCATAGGTCGTGTGATGATGAAGTCGTCTTGTGAGCGTGGTTTCTCTTTCATCACTTCCCGTGACGGCGGCAGAGAGGCGAGAGCCATTGCCGCGAAGGTGTCCATGATGAGGTTAACCCATAGTATCTGCGTCACTGTGAGTGGCAGTTCGGTGCCTATCAGCGATCCTGCCAGTACCAGTAGCAGTGCCGTGACGTTTACCACCAACTGGAAGAAGAGGAATCTCTGAATGTTCTTATATAGCGACCGTCCCCACATCACGGCGGAGGTGATGCTGCGGAACGAGTCGTCGAGCAGTGTCATGTCGCTGGCATGCTTTGCCACACTGGTGCCCGAGCCCAGCGACAGCCCCACGTGGGCATAGTTAAGTGCCGGTGCGTCATTCGTTCCGTCGCCGGTTACTGCCACCACGTTGCCTTGCCTCTGTAGCAACTGTACAAGTCTTTGCTTGTCTTGCGGACGGGCACGGCTTATCACCTTCAGGCTCTTTATCCGTTCCAGTGCCTCCTCATCACTGAGAGCGGCAAACTCCGCTCCTGTGATATGGAATCCCTCCGAAGGTTCTATTCCTATCTGCCTTGCAATCTCTATCGCTGTTCCTGATACGTCGCCAGTGACGATTTTCACCTCTATTCCTGCTTTGTGGCACTGTTCCACAGCCTCAGGAACATCCTCTCTCACGGGGTCTGCCAGTGCTGCTATTGCCTGAAGTTGCATAGATTGTTCTTCTTCCTCCTTCATCGCCATTGCCAATGTGCGCATAGCCTTCTGCTGTTTCTCCTTCAGGAAAGCCTCTGCACGTTTGCGTTCCTCTTCGCTCAGGTGACACATTGCCATGATAATCTCTGGCGCACCCTTCACCAGCAGGTATCTCTGGCCACCCGTTTCAACCGTCGTGCTCATCATCTTTCTCTCGGTGGAGAAAGGCAGTGAGTCGATGATTGTGGCATTACGGCGTATCTGTTCATAGTCACAACCTTCGTTCTGCACCCATTCCAGCAGTGCCCTTTCCGTGGGGTTGCCCACTCCGATATGTGCAGTGGTGTTCAGTGCTATAGCCATCGGCAGAGTCATCCTGTCTTTCACGCTGTCGCCAAGTGTCAGCATCTCCTCGACATTCATGCGGTTCTGTGTCAGCGTGCCTGTCTTGTCGGTGCATATCACGTTCACTGCTCCCATTGTCTCACATGCATGCAGTTTCCTTACGAGGTTATTGCTCTTCAGCATGCGTCGCATATTCAGTGCGAGTGACAATGTCACAGCCATTGGAAGACCTTCAGGTACTGCCATTACGATGAGCGTCACAGCCATCATGAAGTATTTCAGCACCTCCTCAATCATGCCGATATAGTCGTCAGAATGCCACAGCGAGGTGTTTGTGATAATGTCGTGAAGGAGGAAAAGGACGAAAGCCACCACGGCAACGGTGATTCCTATCTTGCTGATGAGTTTTGCCAAACGGTCGAGTTGGTTGTGAAGCGGTGTCTTTACTCCTGTTTTCTCGTTGCTGCTGCGTGCCACATGACCTATCTCGGTATTGTCGCCGACAGCAGTCACCACGAATTCCGCCATGCCGTTCATAACCATTGTCGAACGTAGCAACATGTTCTTCGGGAACGCCTCGTCGCCGGAATCGCTGTCGTCGGCATTGGCATGTTTTGATGTCAGTTGCTCTCCTGTCAGCGACGACTCGTCAATCTGTAGGTTAGAGGATATAACCAACCTTCCGTCTGCCGGCACTTCATCGCCTGTCTCCACGAGAACCACATCGCCAACCACTACCTGACCACGTGGTATGTTCATTACATGTCCGTCGCGTCTCACCTTCACTGGCTGGTCTTCGTTGAATGATGTCAGAATACGGAACTTCCTTGCGGCATCACGCTCAAAGTAGAATCCTATCGTGGTGGCAAGGAATATTGCGATGAAGATGCCTATAGTCTCCATGTATTCGCCCTTCACAATGGCGAGGACGAGCGAGATGGTGGCAGCCACAAGCAGTATCTGGATTATCGGGTCCTTGTATTTCTCAAGATACAGTTGCCACATCGAGGTCTTGCGCGGCGGTGTCAGAGTGTTGTCGCCATGTTTCTGGCGACTCTCCGTCACTTCCCTCTCGCTCAGTCCTTCGCGTGGAATTGCTATCTTGCTTTTTTCGATGCTCATTAATGGTAAATGAATTAATGTGCAAAAATACGAAAAAATAATCAGTCGCCATGTGAATGGCGACTTTTTTACACTTATTTAAGGTTAATCCAAATTTACCATTTATCCCAAGTAGTTATTTGGTCTTTCCAGTTGTGGTCTTTCGGGAAATCCTCACCGTTCCATGCCTTCACCTGTGTCCACAGCTGTGCCGCATCGGTCCAGAAAGGATGGGTGGCAGGTAGTCCGAGGGGCATGAAACAGAGTGATGTCATGTAGAGTGAGCCGTTGTTGGTGTACCAGTCGGCGATGTCGGGCTGCTGACCACAGAAACCGATGGTGAGATAGCCGTCCTTGAAATTATCCTGATTGTCGAACATACGGTGCATAACCTTCGTAAGTGCGGCACGTACCTGTCCTCTTGACAATCCCTCGGGCAGTCGGTCATACCATGCCAGGAGAGCCAGTGGCTGCATTACTGCTAGACGGTAAGGAATGCTGCGACCCACTACGGGGAATGTTCCCTCAGGTGAGATGAAACGTTCCAGTATTATGGAATATTTCTGTGCACGCCGTAACTCACGGTCATAGTATTTCTTGTAGTCAAGGCGGCTGTTGTAGTGTGCATCCACCATTGACTGCAATGTCTCAAGATACATCGGGTGGAAAACGTAACTGCTGTAGTAGTCGAAGGAGAAGGCGGGACCGTCGCTGTACCATCCGTCGCCCACATACCACTCTTCCATCTTGCGGCATGCGGAGTTCACGCGGTATTCGTCACCATGAGCAATCTTGCGAAGGTCGGCATCTTCGGCTGTCGCCTTGAAAATAAGCCCTTCGATATTGCTTGAGAAAAGTAGCCAGTTGGTGTATGGCGGGTCAATGTTTCTCATCTTGGCAAACTCTTGCATGTAACGTTCCTTCGTCTTGTGGGGCAACGGTCGCCACAGCGCATCCCATGCCCTCAGGAAACTCTCGGCGATGTATGCCGCGTCAACGAGGTTCTGTCCTGCCACTCCCCAGCACAGATAGTCGGGGTTGTCGGGGTCAACGGCATTCTCATAACTTGCCAGTGCCCACTCTCTCAACTGCTTTCGCTTCTGTCCCTCCGCGCTGTTGTCATCGGGGAGTGCGAGCCATGGTGCGATGCCTGCCATCAGTCGGCCGAAACACTCCATGTAGGTGACGCGGATGTCGCGCCCGTCCCACGACGGTGACACCTCCACGCGCATGTTCTTCTGCAGTTCGCCGCGAGCCATATTGCTCAGCACAGGCTCGGCCATATTAAGCAACAGCGACACCCAGTAGGCACGGTCGCCTGTCGCCTGCGTTGTCGCAGCATTGCCGTCAGGCATTCCTTCGAGATAGCGCACATACTCGCATGCTGCCAACAGCCATGCTCCAGTGCCGAAGTTAGTCTCGGAGTTCTGGTTGACCACCTGTCCTGGTATTGCCTTCTCACCTATCGGTTGCACGTAACCTATCCTGCCGTCGCGCTGCAGCGCCGTCTTGCTGAGGTAGTTCCATGCCTTCTTTATCACTGGCGCATAGTCAGCGGCGGAGAGAATACCATTGTTCACGCCCCATGTCAGTCCGTAACAGAAGAACGCCGTGCCACTGGTCTCGCATCCGGGAGCATGACTTTGGTCCATCATCGAACGTGTCCAGTAACCGTCAGCCTGCTGTAACTGTGCCACGGACTGTGCCATTGTCTTGAACTTCTGTTCGAAAAAAGCGCGGTGACGATAGTCGCGTGGCATGTCCTGCAGTACCTTTGCCAGTCCTGCCAGCACCCATCCGTCGCCTCGTGCCCAGAAGTCCTTTTTGCCTGTCGTTGTCTTATGCTGTGGGAAGACATACTTTGCGTCGCGGAAGTAAAGTCCTGTCTCGCTATCGAGCATTATGCTGTCGCTATAGCATATGTTCTTATATAACTTATCCAGATAACGCTCGTCGCCTGTCATACGGTACATCTTCGTCATCACTGGCATTACCATATACAGTGCGTCGGCCCACCACCAGTAGTCGTTCGCGCTGCTTGCTACCTCGTATTCCATCACCTCACGGGCACGTGCCACACGTCGGTCGTCGGGCAGGATGCTGTAAAGGTCTATATAGGTTTGGAAACATATCTGCCAGTCGCCGAAGAGCACGTGCTGCTCGTCCTCTCCATACTGCTTGTACTCCCATTTCGCCTTGTCCTTCTCCTTTGCTCCCTGCCATTGGTTGTGCTGTGCCCACCGCTCACTGTACTGCATGTAGCGTTTTTCTCCAATAAGTCTGAAAACCTCCATGTTGCCGGTGTGATAGGCAGCCTCGTCCCAGAAGGCACGTGTCTCGGGCGAATGATTCTTCTGCCAGGTGTCGTTCACCTTCACAATCATCTGTCTCACCGCCTTCGCCTCCTTGTTGTCACCAGCGGCGACAGCCATAGAGCATAAAGACATAAGTACACAAATAGAAGTGAGATAAGTTGCGATTCGTTTCATCGTAGTAGTTTTTAATTTTGGTTGCAAAGATACGTAAAATCGAGAGCAGAACAAAACAAATTCATTTGTTTTTTATGCCGAGATGAAGTATCTTCGCGATGAAATCGCAGAGTACGTAAAATCGAGAGCAGAACAAAACAAAAATGTTTTTTTATGCCGTGATGAAGCATTAGATTATACGAAATGTATTATTTTGCTTAGTTAAATAAAAAAGAAGAATGTTATAAAGTGACATGTCAAGGAAAATCATTATCTTTGCAATCAATATCATCAATGATTAAACCTATGACTAAACGACTTTCTTTTTCTTACATTCTATCATTTCTATTGTTGTGTGTTGCTATGCCGTCGATGGCACAGCAGTTCACACTCAGTGACAAGGGTTACTTCAACTGTGAGGGTGTTGACGTGATGGCATTCGACGACATCTATCCCGAAGGTCATCAGGGAGGAATCAGTGTCATTATGAATGGCCGACGCATAGTAACGAGCGGTGACATACGTCTTGAGGCAACTCCTGGACAGTGGCAGCCTCTGCCCAAGCAGTTGAAGCGTGAGGCGGCAGGCAATGTCATCAAGACCACGATGCAGTATCCTGACTCGGCACGTCACATGACGGGTTTCAACCCCATGATTTATCCCGACTTGCACTTCACATACAGTGTGTCGCTCGAGAGCGTCGGCGATGCCATGCAGGTGACTGTCGATCTCGACAAACCTATTCCTGCGGAATATGCCGGCAAGGTGGGCTTTAACCTTGAGATATTCCCCGGATACGCTTTCGGGCAGCCGTGGATAATGGATAGTCAGTCAGGCGTATATCCGCGCCAGCCTAACTCTCCAATGGAGTTCAGGAAGTCAAACCATGATATAAGCAAGTGGGACTATACCAATCCTAACCGTCCTGTGGCAGACCGTGATCACCTCATCGGCGAGGGATATAGTCCGATTGTTGCCGATGATATCATTGCGATGCCGTATGCGGAAGGACATAAGTTCACCACTTTCCCTGACGATGACCACAGTCGCATCACTATCGAGTCGCAGACAGGAACACTGAAACTCTATGACGGACGAATGAACCACAATAACGGATGGTTCGTATTGCGCACAGAGATACAGCCGGGAGTGACCAAGGGAGCAGTGAAATGGATACTTCGTCCAAGCATCGTCAAAGGATGGCGCCATAAGGCGGTGGTACAGACATCGCAGGTGGGATATCATCCGAAGCAGCAGAAGGTGGCAGTGATAGAACTCGATGTCAAGGACACTCCAGGTGCAACAGCCCGTCTGATGCGCATTGACGCTGACGGAGAGCACCTCGTGAAGACTCTCTCCACGTCGCAATGGGGTAATTTCCTGAGATATAAGTATCTTAAGGCAGACTTCAGTGATGTCAGTGAGACAGGTCTTTACCGTGTTGACTATGGCGAGTCGCGGTCACCGCTGTTCCGCATTGCCAGCGATGTCTATGACCGTGGTGTGTGGCAGCCCGTGATAGAGTATTTCCTTCCTGTGCAGATGTGCCATATGCGTGTCAGCGAGAAATACCGAGTGTGGCATGATGCGTGCCACATGGACGATGCCTTGATGGCTCCAGCGCATAATCATATCGATGGCTATAACCAGAATGCAAGCGACTATGGCAGGTATAAGGCTGGCGAGAAGGTGCCTGGCGTGAATATCGGAGGCTGGCATGATGCTGGTGACTATGACCTGCGCATCGAGTCTCAGGCAGGAGAATCGTACATCCTTACCCTCGCCTATGAGTTGTTCCACCCTGAGATAGACGTTACGAGCATCGACCAGACGAAGCACGTTACGGAGATTCACCAGCCTGACGGCAAGAACGACATCTTACAGCAGGTGGAGAACGGTGCACTGACCGTAGTGGCAAGTTATAAGGCACTGGGCCGTCTCTATCGTGGTATCATCTGTAACCAACTCCGTCAGTACGTGCTTTTAGGTGATGCGGCATCGATGACCGATGGCATTGCCGGTAACGACGATGACCGTTGGATATATACTGAGAACAACCCGATGCGAGAGATTCAGACAGCAGGACAGTTGGCTGCTATCGCCCGTGTCTTGAGAGGATATAATGACGGTCTTGCCAGCGAGTGTCTTTACATTGCGCGTGACGTTTTCAAGCAGCATAAAGACAATGGCATGAAGACAGAAAACGTGATGGCGCGTCGTTATGGCACCGGTATGCTGCTGCAGGCGGCGGTGGAACTCTATCTCACAACAGGCGAGAAAGAGTATGAGGACTTCCTGCTCGACAACCAGCAGATGCTCATAGACAACATCGAGCGCACGGCATGGTTTGCGGCACGCGCCGAGCAACGCTTCGCAGCGATGAAAGGCAACAAGAAGGCACAGGGCTTCAGCAAGGCGTTCCGCGAGTCATTGGCAAGATATAACAAGAGCATCACGGAACAGGCTGGCGAGACACCGTATGGAGTACCATATCGTCCTGCGATATGGGGAGCAGGATGGGACATACAGTCGTTCGCCTTCCGTCACTATTTCCTTGCCTCTGCCTACCCCGATATCGTTGATGCGGCACCGGTGATGAATGCCCTCAACTTCGTTCTGGGATGTCATCCCGGAAGTAATCAGGCCTCGTTTGCATCAGGAGTGGGCACACAGTCGGCAACGACAGCATATGGTGTAAACCGCGCCGACTGGTCATATATCCCTGGTGGAGTGGTTTCGGGCACGGCACTTATCCGTCCCGACTTCCCCGAACTCCTTGAGTTCCCGTTCTTATGGCAGCAGACGGAATACTGTCTTGGCGGTGCATCCTCGCATTATATGTTCATTACGTTGGCTGCAAAGGAGTTACTCAAGGGGAAACACTAAAAAAGCAACTTGTAGGGACGCCCCTACAAGTTGCCAATAGATAAAATTGCTCTTATATTATAAAGTGGTTTTATCGGTCAGTCTTATGTCTGTTGAAGAGGTGCCGACGTAGATTGTGGCAGCACCTTTCTCCAGTTCCCAGTCATTGGCGATGACGTTCCAGTGCTGGAGGTCGCGGTGGTCGATGGTAACCTCCACTTTCTTGCTTTTGCCTTTTGCTATTGCGATGCGCTTGAATCCTTTCAGTTCTTTCTTAGGACGCTCTATCTTAGAGTCAGGACGTGACACATATACCTGTGCCACCTCTTCAGTGTCGTGTTTGCCAGTGTTCTTTATCTTGAACGACACCTTCACGTCACCATTGCCATCGGTCTTCACCGAAAGGTCGGAATAGTCGAGGGTGGAGTAGGAGAGACCGAAGCCGAAAGGATACTTCACCTGTACGTTCTTTGTCTCATACCATCGGTAGCCCACAAGGATGTCCTCTTTATAGTCCGCCACAGGACCAGCCTGTTGTGTCCCACCTTTCTGTCGGTTCACGAGATTCACGAAGACGTCGCCGTCGTTACCCTCAATCTTCTGTGGGTATACGCCAAGCGAGTAGGCGGGATTGTCTTCCAAAGCCAGAGGAATAGAGAACGGCAACTTTCCAGATGGCGACACCTTGCCGGTAAGTACATCGGCGAGGGCATTGCCACCTTCGGAGCCATTGAACCATGACATGAGCAACGACTTCGACAGTGGCTCTATCTGGCGCATGTCAACAGGACCGCCAGAGACAATCACCGTAACTACGTTGGGATTGGCAATGACGATGCGTTCTGCCACCTTGTCCTGCCCCATAGGCAACTGCAGCGACTGACGGTCGGAACCTTCTGTCTCCACTTCGCGACCTGTTCCAGCGAAGAATAATACGAGGTCGGCATCAGTCGCCACCTTCACAGCCTCCTCAATGAGTTCGTTGTCGGGTTCCTGCCATGGTGTGAGACGTTTGAAGCGCATCTCACGCTCGAAACTCTTGTACCCCTGGGCATACACCACCTCTGCCTTACCCTCGAAAGCCTTGCGTATGCCTTCCAGGGGAGTCACCTCGTAGAGAGTCTTCACTCCGGCGCCGACGCCTCCTTGTGCCGTCTTAGTGTCAGCCATGGCACCGATGACGGCGATGCGTTTTACCTTGGAAGTGTCAATAGGAAGAAGGTCGGTGTTCTTAAGCATCACGATGGAACGTTTCGCTACCTCGTATGCTATTTTCTGCTGAGCCGGTTGCGATGTCATCTCCTTGTTGGCAACATCCGCTGGTATTGGCTTTATTGCGAGGCGCACCCGTAACAATTCGCGTACGCGCTCATTAATCACGGAGTCACTGACGACACCCGCCTTCACGGAGTCGAGCAATGCCTCGCCAAGGAAGTTCTTTCCAGGCATCTCAACGTTGAGGCCGGCACTGACAGCATCCACCGTACTGTGTGTTCCTCCCCAGTCGGAGATGACAATACCCTTGAATCCCCACTGCTGGCGCAGGATGGTGTTCTCCAGTTCGTAGTTCTCCGAGCACCACCTGCCATTCACCTTATTATATGCCGCCATCACTCCGAAAGCACCCGCATCTTCAACAGCGCGCTGGAAGGGTAGGAGATAAATCTCGCGTAGTGCACGCGGTGATACCTTGGCATCCACTTGACCACGGAAATTCTCCTGATTGTTCACGGCATAATGCTTCAGGCACGCTGCCGTTCCCTGTTCCTGCATTCCACGGGTATATCCTACGGCAAGTGAGGCACTCAGCACAGGGTCCTCGCTGAAATACTCATAGGTCCTTCCTCCAGTAGGAATGCGCTGAATGTTGATAGCCGGTCCCAGCATCATGTCCTTTCCTCGCAGTCGTGCCTCTATGCCCATGGCCTTTCCATAGTCGTATGCCATGTCGTAACTCCATGTGGCTGCGAGTGCTGAGCCTGTGGGGAAATAGGTTGCCGAGTCGGTGGTCAGTCCTGCCGAGTTCCAACTGTGCGGTTCCATCTCCTCACGTATTCCGAACGGTCCGTCGGCATACTCTATGTCGGGGATGCCTAACCGCGGTACACCTGCCGACGAGAACATGTTCTTGCCATGAAGCATCTCCACCTTCTCCTCAAGAGTCATCTTGCTGATAATGCTTTCGATGGAGTCTTCCCACTGTATCAGTGTTGCTTGTGAACGATTGTTACCCGACGCCTTTGTCGTACATGCTGTGAATACCATCAGGATGACGAGTGAGAAGGTCATCATAATGGTTTTCTTCTTCTTCAGTTCCATAGATAAAAAGGTCATGTAAAAGTAAAGATTGATGATTGAAAATACTTTCGGAGTGTAAAAATACGATAAATAACCGAACGGCACCACACAAAGCCGTATTAAATTTTCGCCGTTAAGTGTTTTTAATCTATTTAGGCACATTTATGATACAAAAGGGAAAGGAAATGAAGGGAAGAAAGAAAAAAACGATACAAAAAAGCATGTTTTTATGAATAAAAGATGACATACAAGAAGGTTTTTGATTATATTTGCAGTAGAAAAAATCAAACACTACACTTACACTTATGAGAAGACTCTTCCTGACACTGCTGGTGCTCTGTTCTGCCTTCATAGTGAATGCGTACGGACTATATCAGTTCAAGAACGTTGACGTGAAGAACGGACTCTCTGACAACTACGTCAGGGAGATAACACGCGATTCATACGGTTTTATGTGGTTTGCCACCATCAATGGACTGAGCAGGTATGACGGGTATGTATTCAAGAACTACACATTGCGGGGACAGGGAACGAACAACGACTTCTTCCATGTTCAGGAGAGTGCCGACAATACTCTTTGGGTAAGTTCAACAAACAAGGTATATACATACGATAGGAAGAGCGACTCTATATCCGACAATGCAAAGGTTGTTTTCTCGAAGATTGGAATAAACGAGGATGTCAGAAGGGTGTATGTTGACGACATGAAAAACCTGTGGGTGATAGCCAGTCACTCATTATATCATTATAATTTCAAGGAGAAGAAACTGTCTTCAACAAGCATGCAGGGCAAGGAATCGATAGTGGATATCACGTCGCGACAGGGACTCACCATGTTGATAACATCCGATGGAAACATCTATCGGGCTGACCCTAACAACGGTAAACTGCAACTGGAGAACAATACCGAGATATCCACATACACAAGATATGTCCATGCCTATCTCGACACGAAACAGCAATTGTGGATTTACACCTCCCACTCCTCGGCACAACGTCCTAAGTGCTACTCCACGACAGACCATGTGTGGGTAGAGAATGCCATGACGAAACTATTGGACAACTGGGTGATAACATCAATGATTGACGACTCCGACGGCAATCTATGGGTGGGAACGGAGAATGAGGGAGCGTATATCTGTCAGATAATGCCACCTGTCTCATCGCAACGCATTGATGCTTTTTCATCGTTAGGAAGCCATATCAACTGTTTCTATTTGGACAATGATAATACGATGTGGTTGGGCTCGGCAAAACTCGGAGTGGCATACACCAATCTCGGAAACACGCTGTTCCGCATGGTAAGCACCGGAGACTATGAGGATGTCAGTTGCATCACCGAAGATGACAGCGGAAACCTCTGGATAGGATTCGACGGAGGAGGAGTGGCGATGAAGTCGTCACAGGGTGCGGTGACTGTATATAACCAGCAGAATGGGAAGATAATGTCGGACATCGTCACCTGCATGACCTTTGACAGTAAGCAACGCCTATGGATGGGCACATACGGCGAGGGCGTCGCTTTAATGCAGAACGGAGTGTTTCGCAAAGTGGAAACAACGGGGAAGGCAGACAATAGGAAGAATTACGTGAAATGCATCACTGCCGATGATGAGGGGAATATATGGTACGGCACGATAGATGTCGGATTGGTAAGACTGAGGGAGGATGGCAGCACCATGGTATTCGGTCCTGACAATACCGAACTGAAATCGAGCAGTGTACTTAGTCTTGCCACAGACAAATCGAATAGCCTGTACGTCGGCACGAGTGATGGATTCCATGTCTATGACCTCAAGAAACAGAAATTCGTTACCACGAAGGAACTCACAGAGAAGGTGGGTAGAGAGTATATCACCTCTATTCTCGTCGATTCCAGGAACTTCGTGTGGATAGGAACACGCAACGGCATATGGGTGTATCGGCCACAAAACAATGAACTGACGAATATCACTGAGAAGGACGGACTGTCAAATACCTATATCCGCTCTATTGTGGAGGATAAGTACAACAACGTGTGGATAAGCACCGACAACGGCATCACATGTATTACCTATCTCCAGTCATCCGATAACAGTTTTACGTGCACCCCGTTCTTTGACGAGGACGGATTACGACAGGCATCGTTCTTCAATGATGCGTCGTGCGCCACACACGACGGCAAGTGCCTCATAGGCAGTTTCAAGGGGTATCTGGAGATAAACCCCAAGCATGGTCTCTCATGCGACAATAACAGGGAAGTGGTGTTTACCACCCTCTATATCAAGGGAAAGGAAGAAACAGTGAACGGGGAGAACGGCATACTGAGGGAGAATATCCAGTTGACAAAGAGAATAGAAGTGCCGTACAACACAAACTTCTCGCTCACGGTGTCGGCAATGAATCACACGCTGACACAGAAGATAAAGTATGCTTACAGGATAAAAGGACAGGGAGAGGAATGGAATATAGCGCCTGATAATAACATCTATTTCTTCAGTATGCCTTCAGGAGAGCATCAACTCGAAGTGAAAGCAATAACACCGGGAAATGATAATGGCAAGATATCGACGCTCACAATCGTCATTCCACCTCCTTTCTGGCGTTCCACATGGGCACAACTGCTTTATGCAGCACTATTGGCGGGAGGTATAGCATTATATGTTCTGCGCCTGAAGAAGAAACAGGCAGAGAAGATGGAGCGTGAGAAGGAGAAACTGAAGATAACACAGCAGTATGAGATGGAGGAGAACAAGATAAGATTCTTCACTAATATCAGCCATGACCTCAAGACACCGCTTACACTGATCATCGCACCGCTGGAGAAAGTACTCGGAGAGAGTCACGACAAGTCGATAAAGAAAGAACTTGAGGTGGCATGGCGTAATGCCAAGATATTGCTTGATGAGATTACACAACTTCTTGATTTCAGGAAGATTGACGTGGGAGCAGAGAAACTGCACACCTTCCATGGAGATATGGTTCCGTTCTTGCAAAAGACGGTACAGGGATTCAGTCAGTATGCGCAGTCAAAGAACATCACCCTAAATACAAAGATAAACGTCTCGTCAATGGAGATGGACTTCGATGAGAATAAGATGAGGCGCATTATCATGAACCTGCTATCTAACGCATATAAGTATAACAGACAGAACGGAACGGTGGAGGTGACACTGAACAGGCAGACACTGAACGGCAAGGAACAGATGGTGATGCAGGTGGCCGATACGGGTATTGGAATATCAAACAAGAACAAGAAGCATATCTTCGATAGGTTCTATCAGGAAAAGGCTGAAGAGGACTCCGAATACATAGGGAGCGGCATCGGACTGCATATCGTGAAGGAATATGTGGAACTGCACAATGGTGAGATAAGTGTCAAGGATAATCACCCGCAGGGAACGGTGTTCACTGTGGTCATACCTATAACATCAACAGCGACAAGTGCCGTCGCTGCCCTTAAGAGTGAGGAGAATGTTGAAGATGTCAATGTCTCTCAACCAAAAGAAGAACAAGACACAACGCCCACGATACTTATCGTTGAAGATAACGAGGATTCGAGATTGTTCTTGCAGAGGAGTCTTTCTACGGAGTATAACATCATCATGGCAGAGAACGGAAAAGAAGCGCTGGAGATGATGAAGGAACGCGATGTCAATCTCGTGGTGACCGACATAATGATGCCTGTGATGAATGGTCTTGAACTGTGCAGCCGTATAAAGAACGACATCCTCTTCTCGCACATACCGGTGATAATGCTTACGGCAAAGTCAACAGAGGAGAACATCGTGGCAGGACTGAAGGATGGGGCTGATGAGTACATCACTAAACCATATTCTCTCAATATCCTGAAACTGAGGATAAAGAAGATACTGCAATGGTCGGAGGACAACCATAAGCAGATAGCACATGGAATAGCCATTGAGCCGAGTAAGATAACCGTTAGTTCACTCGATCAGGACCTTATTACAAAGGCGATACAGGAAGTGGAGAAGAACATGCAAGATCCCGATTTCTCTGTGGTACAACTCAGTCAGGCAGTGGGAATGACAAGAGGACATCTCTACAAGAAATTGATGGCTATAACAGGAAAGTCGCCTATTGAGTTCATGAGGATAATAAAACTGAAACGAGGACACAGCCTACTTGAGCAGGGAAAGACTAATATATCGGAGGTGGCTTTCCTCGTGGGATATTCAAGTAAGCAATTCTCACGCTATTTCAAAGAAGAGTATGGTTGTCTGCCATCAGAATTCCTCAGGAAAAACAAAGAATAATCGTTTCATATCTCCATAGAAAACCACATTGCAAGTACATTAAAAAGGAAAGGCAGAAAAATAATTTCCATGTTTTATTTGCATATTTCCCGAAAACAATGTACCTTTGCACCCGCAATGTCGCCTACGTGCAGCATTCACCGGACTTGTAGCTCAGTTGGTTAGAGCAACAGACTCATAATCTGGAGGTCCCAGGTTCAAGCCCTGGCTGGTCCACTTCTGATTATCAAGCGGTTACAAGATTTGTAGCCGCTTTTTGTTTCCTCTCGGTGAAATTCAGGCGAAATTCGCGAGCCAAAAGTCAACTTATGAAATTCGGTGCAACACCTTGCAATATTATGGCATTTCTTGCAATTTCTTCATGCTATTCAAATAAATAGCTATATCTTTGTACCCGATTTTTACAATAAAACAGAAAAAATTGAAGAAAAATGAAAAAAGTTGGCGTTTCCGTAAAAAAACGATGGGTCTGAAGTGTCTTATATATAGACGTGCCTCATTAGAGGGGTGCAAATATGAATAGACTGATATGCTTGAACAGAGAATACTTGAACAGCTTTTCCGCCAGAACTACAGCGAGATGATTCATCTGGCCAGTGTCTTGCTGGACGATGACGAAGAGGCTGAGGACGTGGTGCAGGACATCTTCTTGCGCGTGGCTGACAGCGACATTCCACCAATGAATGACAATTATCTGCTGACTGCCGTGCGCAATGCCTGTCTGAACAGAATACGGCAGATGCAACTTCACGATAAAGTGAAGGGATTGATGCCCATAGAAGACGAAGCCGACCTGCAGCCCATTGACAAACGGCTGGAACGGCTCGAAGACATTGCCGCCTACGCGGACGAGCAACTGGAGGAACCGCACCGCAGTATCTTTCACCTCCGTTTCGATGAAGACCTGACCGTTAGCGAGATTGCCCGTCGGCTCGGTCTGAATCCGAATACCGCCTACAAGTATCTCATGCAGAGCATTCAGCAAATAAGACATCACTTCGAGAAACATTAAATGACGACAACAATGGAAACGACCAACGAAAACATCCGCCAACTGTTGAAAATGCTCGATAATCCCGATGCATATACCGAGCAGCAGATCCAAGACATCATCAACCGTGATGAAGATACCCGCGAGACCTATCGCCTTATGGTAGAAGCCAAGCGTAGCAGCCGCCATCGTCAGAACCAAAAGCCTGTCGATGTAGATGCCGCATGGCAACACTTCAACCAGAAACTTCAGCCTAAGCAACAAGGCTTTGGTTGGATGAAAATTCTTTGCGCAGCAAAGCGGCAAAGCCGAGCAGCCGCCTCTTTCATTGGTATACTACTTGTATCTGGCATAGCCTTCGCCGCTATCCATATCGTACGACAGCACCAAAAGCAGGAAGCTCCACAATCTGAGATTACGGAAAACGTGACAAGCCCTATTGCTACAGCACCAGTCGATACGCTTGCCAATGATACCGTCACCGTGCAGCCTATCATCTACGACAACATCCCACTGGAGAAGATGCTGCCAGAGATAGCCGCTCACTACGATGTCAAGGTCATCTTTACCAATGATGAAGCCAGACAACTCCGATTCCGCTTTGTATGGAACCCGCAGCAGGACATCGATCAGGTCATCAGCGACCTTAACCAGTTCGAGCGTCTGACTGTCACACGAAAAGATAATCAAATCATTGTAGAATAGTCAGCCGCCATGAATAGACAGATCACACTCATCTTTCTTGCCCTGCTGCTGACTGTCAGCACACAGGCACAAAAGCGTATCTCACGTGAATATAATAATGTGTCTATCTCCGATGCCCTGAATGGGCTCGCAGAGCAGCAGACCGACTATGCCATCATGTTCCTCTACAACGAACTGGAGGACTTCCGCATCACCACTACCGTCAACCGCAAAACTCTGCCCGATGCCATCCTGCAGATGATAGGCTTCTATCCCATCCGCATGACCGTTGACACAAGCAACCCAGACGAAAAGAAGATCTTTGTGGAATGTACCCACAAGACCAACCGACATCTGACTGGCACTATCATTAACGAACAGGGCTTGCCGTTAGCATATGCAAACATTGCCATTCTTAACCCTGCCGATTCAACATTGTTGGGTGGTGGTGTCTCGAATGAAAGTGGCTACTTCGCCATTCCATATGAACAAGATAAAGTCCTTGCCCGTATCTCCTACATCGGTTACAAGACCATATACAAGATATGTGACCGGCCCGAAGTAGGTACGATTCGCTTACAACAGGACAACTACACTTTGAATGGCGTAATCGTGAAGGGCTACAAGCCAACAATGAAGATGACTAATGGTGGCTTGGAAGTTGCAATTGAAAACACTATCCTTGCGAAAATGGGAACGGCATCTGATGTGCTTGGCCAACTGCCGCGTGTGTCGGTGAACAATGATGCCATCACGGTATTTGGCAAAGGCGCACCGATCATCTATATCAACAACAAGCGCATGACGAACAGCCAGGAACTGCGGGAATTGAAATCGGAAGACATCAAGTCCATAGAAGTCATCACTAATCCCGGAGCCGAATACGATGCCGAGGTGGAGGCTGTCATCCGCATCAAGACAAAGCACCGTCAAGTAAGCGGATTCAGCATCCGTAACGATGCATACGGTTCATACAACAAATGGATGTCGGGCTTCGACCAGTTGACGATGAAATATCAGACGAAGAAGTTCGAGATCATCAACAGTACCTATGTTAATGCGGATAAAAGCGGCGAGGACAACCAGCTTGATATAAATCTGCTTACTGACGAAAACCAAATCCATATCAGCCAGAAAATCCCAGTTGAGATGAGTAATACTGCTCTGTCAGAATACTTTGCCACCGATTATTATGTCAACGACAGCAACTCCGTTGGAGCTTCGTACCAGTATTACGGAAGCTTGCATGGACGTTCCAAGGGTAGCAGTCATCAGACCATTCTACGGAATGGTCAGCCGGAAGGTGTTGTGGATATGACAGAAGTTTTTGAGAACGACCACCAGCAGCACACAGCCAACATCTATTATGTTGGAAAGTTGGGCCGTCTTGGCATTGATTTTAATGGCTCTTACTTCAACTATCGTAGTGGCAGGGATGATGAAGCAGTAGAGATAAGTCAGGAATTGGGTAACCGCAATGTTCACTCAGACAGCCGTCAGCATAGTCAGGTCTATGCTGCAAAACTAATGTTTGACTATCCGTTACTGGGTGGTAAGCTGTCATTTGGAACTGAAATATCAAAAACCAAGTCTCATGGTTTGTTTCGTAATTTGGAGCAATACGTACCCTCTTCCGAGACGGATATTCACGAACGTAATTTGTCAGGCTTTGCCCAATATGCCCTGTCGCTGAAGCATTGGAGCATCGGAGTGGGTGTCCGCTACGAGAATGTTGTCCGCGATTACTTCTCAGAGGGTGTCAGGCAGGACGATGCCAGCCGGCGTTACAACAACGTATTTCCCAATCTCTCACTTTCATGGCAACGTGGCGAATGGAGCCTGCAACTTAATGCCAACGAGAAGATGCACCGCCCCAGCTATCGAAGCTTGCGCAACTATATGCAGTATGACAATCGCTACCTGTACGAAGGAGGTAACCCATCGCTGCTGCCAGAACGAGTCTATAGTACCGAGGCAAGCCTTATCTACAAGTGGGTGTACGCCTCCCTCGGACATAAGTATGTAAAGGACGCAATGGTATGGACTAAATCGCTACTCGACCAACAGGAGATAGCCTTTACAACCAACAGGAATTTCGACCACCAGCAGATGCTCTATGCCTCCATCTCACTCTCACCACGATTCGGCAAGTACCAGCCAATGGTGGAGGTGAACTACCAGCAGCAGTTCTTCGACACGCAGGGCTATGGTTCGCGTGAGTCCCTCAGCAAACCAGGCTTTGGCTTTAGGTTCAATAACCGCTACACGTTCAATGAATCATTGATGGCTACCCTCTCCTTGCAAGGTGCCACTCGTCAGTACAGCGGTTTCCGAATGAAGCGTGAAGGTTTCTCCGTCGATTTAACCCTGCGCAAGTCATTTGCAAAAGATACGTGGACTGTCTATCTTATGGCCTCCGACATCTTCAAGACCTGGCGTGAACGCTGGACGATGTATGGTCAGGGTGCAGAAAGCACAAAGGACTGCTATAACTATACGCGCAGCATCTCGCTCCAAGTAACCTACAATTTCAACGCCAAACGCAGCAAATACAAAGGTACTGGTGCAGGTAATGACGAAAAGAACCGACTATAAATCTCTCTCGTTTTGATGGGCAGTCGTCAGCCTCGTGCCGACACTGCCCCATTTAAACACAATTAACGCCCGACGGTGCAAGATTTCCGGCTTTCGGCGTTTAATAAAGTAGAACATTAACATCAAATTTATAGCGCAAATGATAACAATGAAGATTTGGAGAATCGCTTTTGTGATGCTTGCTGCTTTCTCCCTCGCCTCTTGCAGCAGCAACGATGATGAATTGCAAATAGACCAACTCGCAGGCACTTGGCAGCAGGTGTATGATGAAGGTGTTATCGCTGAGGGGTATGTGCAGTACACCTTTACGCCTGGTGTTCCCTCTACAGGTGGCGACTGCAATATCTACTCGTATGATGTCTTTGCAGGTGACACGA
>JAFZIY010000016.1 GCA_017554105.1 Prevotella sp.
GTACAGCCAAATGTAGAGATGTTCCTTGGAGATTATAGGATTATCCTCTACCCTCGTGATGCATTTGAGCAGATGGTCTCAAAGAAGTTCTGGTATCCAGAAGGGGTAAAGGCTGCGAGTGAGCAAGAGCAGAGCAAAGCTTGCTTGAGCTCTGCCGAGCGTGAGCAGGCTCGACCGGAGGTCAATGGAACAATAGAATTGAGCTTCGATGTACCAACTTTCGCCGATGTTGACAAAGAGTATCAGAATGCTCTAAACTGTGGCGCAAAGTCCGTACTTCCTCCAACTACTGAACCATGGGGACAGCGAACTTGCTACGTAGCCGACCCTGATGGGAACCTCATAGAAATAGGATCGTTTGTTGAATAATAAATTTAGCGTGATGCTATTATCCTGGTTTAAATATTTATCGTCATGGAAATATCAAATTGGTTTAGGGGTTTCGAGAAAGGTATAGCACGGCTCTCTCCAGAGGAGCGGTCTGCATTTTTCTCGGATTGTGGGAAAAACTGTGTAAATGGAGGCACGCTTTCTGTTTACAAGAAACTCTATGAGGATGCCAAAGGGAACATGGATGTGTTCTTTCAAATAGCGAATGATTTGCCAGGAGTAAAAGGTGAGGTTGTTGAGAAAGGTCATGTTTATCGACTTCTCTTTTTAAAATGCACATGTGAGTTGTGTAAAAAGGGATATGTCACTACGCCTTTGCTCTGTGAATGTTCACGCCAAAGTGTGATTTATTCGCTGCACAGTTTGTGGAAAGACAAGAACTTTATCGTAACGCTTTGTCATTCCATCTTGGGTGGTGGGACAGATTGCGAAATGAGAATAGAGGTCGATAGATAAATGCCTGGAGCAGCGAGAGCCGCCAAATTTGTTTGGATGGCCGAGTCGTGACAGGCAAAGACAAAGTCAATGAAGCGAATCCCAAACCGATGGAGCAGCGAGAGCAGAGCCGAACTTATTAGAGCTATGCCGAGTCGCGACAGTGGAAGACTAACAGTCAATCTCCTGTCAGCATCGAGAATTGTATTGTGTCTGCCTTTGCTCTTGATGGATGCAATGACTTTGCCTTTTTGGGTACTTTACCTGATAGCAGGGTTGACGGATATACTTGACGGTTTCCTGGCAAGGCGATGGGGCGTGGAGAGCAGGTTCGGGGCCAGATTGGATAGTTTGGCAGACTTCGTGTTTGTCTTGGCAGTAGGATACAAGTTGTTTCTGTGGCTGAAACTACCTGCTGCGCTGTGGATGATGATAGGGCTTATAGCGCTGGTGAAAACAGTCAATGCCATCAGCTCGTATGTGGTAAGACATAGGATTGAATACTTACACACCAAAGCCAACAAATTGACAGGCTTCCTGCTCTTTATCGGCATGATGACTATCGGGCTGTCATACTTCATCCTTGTTGCATGGGTAATTGCTTGCATCGCCCTTTTCGCCGCTATACAGGAAGGGCATTTTATTCGTAGCAATTAAACCATTTATCATATAATTAAGCAGAAATGAATATACTGATTATTTCCGGAAGCCCTCGTAAGGGTGGTAATACTGAATTGTTGGCTGAAGCTTTTGCCAAAGGAGCTGCAGAGCATCATCAAGTGGAAATTGTCTCTGTACGTGATTATAAGGTGAACCCGTGTTTGGGATGTAACGCTTGCTTTAAAACAAACGGCATCTGTGCTCAGAAGGATGACATGCCTGTCATCTATGAGAAGATGAGTCAAGCAGATATGCTCGTTATTGCCTCGCTAGTCTATTTCTATGGCCTGAGTGCCCAACTGAAAGCTGTCATCGACAGGTTCCATAATCCAATCCGAGATACTTTCCACGTCAAAAAGATGGCACTGCTGCTTGTTGGTGCTGCCTCTCTGCCAGAATTGTTTGATGCTATTCTGACGGAATATAACCTCTGCTTGAAGTTTTTTAAAATTGAAGATGCAGGCAAGGTACTCGTGAGAGGAGTCAAAGACAAGGGCGATATCAAGGGAACACGCTTTTTAGATGATGCCTATCAACTGGGCATATCAATATGAAATCTATTATTCAAATGGGTGTCATTCTTTTGGAACGGGTTTTGCCAGTTTCATGGCGTCATCGGTGCCAAAGGTTCTTCTGATGACAGTTTCCACATATTTTGTGATGAGTGTCTCGTCGTCAATATGTGTAAAGAGTCTCAGCACTCTTGTTTGATTGAACCACACCATTTTCACAGAATCTTTCAGTGTGCGGCTATATCCAGCGATGCTAAGCATACCCCTTTCCTCTGCCAGCTTATCGAAATTCTTGAGACCAACTTTGGATTGATTGTAAACATGAGCCAACTCTGTTGATTGCTCGTCAGACATGTCAGCGACGCTAATGCTATCAATGTCTTTTATATCAGCAGTTTCCATATAAGCGACATAATCAACCATAGTCTCCCAGCCATATTTCTGTGATGCTAATAGAACATCATATTGTTGCCACAATACAAATCCGACCTTTCCTGACAGATGCTTTATCTCTTGTATGTAGCTTATATCGTCTAACATAGGCTCTGTTGCTTGTGCAAAATTCTCTTTTTGCTTTTTCTTTTTACGCTTGAAAAAAAAACATAAGTATATTTTCTCTTAATAAACAATTCTAAATGCCGATGCAAAGATAGTCATTTCTTCCAAATTTGTTTTCATTATTTACCAAGATTTTGTATATTTGCAGCACATATAGATTGTGGCGATGAAGATAGTTATACTTGACGGATATACTGCCACACAGAATGACTTGTCGTGGAAGTCTATTGAGTCTCTGGGTGATGTTACGGTGTTCGACCGCACATGTCCTGAGGACATTGTCGGCAGATGTCAGGATGCTGAGGCCGTGCTGACGAATAAAGTAGTAATGTCGGAAGAAGTTATCAGTTGCCTGCCAAGCCTGAGATATATCGGTGTCCTTGCCACGGGGTATAATGTCGTTGACTTGGCAGCAGCGCATAAACGTGGGATAACCGTTACCAATATCCCTTCATACAGCACGAATAGTGTTGCTCAGATGGTTTTCGCGCACGTGCTGAATGCTACTATGCGTGTAGGTCATTATGCTGATGAGAATCGCAAAGGCAGATGGTCTCGCTCGGATGATTTCTGTTGGATGGACTCTCCTGTAACGGAACTATATGGGAAGGCCCTTGGCGTTGTTGGACTTGGCAACATAGGAAGTGCCGTTGCACGAATAGCCGATGCGTTTGGTATGAAAGTGTTGGCTCAGACATCCAAAAATCAGGATCAACTGCCTTTATATATAAATAAGGTGTTGTTTGATGAACTGCTTGAACAGTCGGACATTATTACCCTGCATTGTCCTCTTACGAACGAAACACGTGAAATAATATGTGCTGATAGCATAAGGAAGATGAAAAAGGGGGTAATAGTGGTGAACACGGGGCGTGGTCCTTTGATAAACGAGCAGGATATGGCTGAGGCACTGGAGGAGGGCAAGGTAGGTGCATTCTGTGCAGATGTCCTTTCTGCGGAACCTCCATCGGCAGACAATCCATTGCTTACTTGCGAGAATGCCTTTGTCACTCCACATATCGCATGGGCATCTAAGGAAGCACGTGCGCGACTGATAGACATCGCAGTCGAGAATCTCAGAGCTTTCATTTCAGGAAAGCCACAGAATGTGATAATATAGTAATCTAAACAAAATATAAGCTTATGAAAAAGTTCCTCGTTTTTTTGCTGTTTGTAATAATATTAGTTGGAGGACTCGTTTTCACATGTCCTACAAAGCAGCAGCATGTCGATGCTGTGATGAATGAGGTAAATGGACTTGTTGGCGATGCTGCCTCTGATATTGGTATTGATACTGACTCAGGTTGGGGAGTGGTTGGCAAGATGGCTATTGGCTCGCTTGCACAGAACTACCTTGAATCGCAGTTGTATTACAACAATTACTTTGTGTTCAGTACCTGCCAGATTACGTTCAACGGAAAGACCTCAACAACATCTATAGGTGTCTTTAACCATGTCTTTACCACAAGCAAAGAAGAGATGAAGAAGAAAATCTTCAGTCTCGACTTCATAAAGTGAGGTTTATTTGTTTTTCTGGTTACTTTCTTGCTCCGCAGAATAACTTATGCGGAGCGCATTTGCGCGGCGTAGTGCCTGCTTCACATCGATGATGGTTCCCATGTCGGCATTGCGGTCAGCCTTGAGATTGACAATCATTTGTTGTCTGTCTTCAGGCATCATGCGACTTCGTTCATCAGTAACGTAGTCGGTAATTTCGTCGGGTGTGACATATTTGTCGTTCATCTGCACTTTCACAGCCGTTCCCTCTTTCTTTTGCAGTTGCTCCAAGGGCTTACCGATGTATATGTATGTTGCGGCCGATTTCTTTGTCAGTTTCTGCAGTTCTGTTCCTTGTGGAATGCGATATTCCAACTTCGGTGCATCGTGACGTATGTGTGTCACGATCATGAAGAAGAATAGTACGGTGAAAATCAGGTCTGGCAGCGATGCTGTGTTCAGTCCTGGCACCATTTTCTTTCTTTGAACTCTGAACATTGAACTCTAAACTTTAATCTTTAATCTTTGATGCTGCGCATCGAGCCTGCTCACACTCGGCAATGCTCAAACGAGTTCGGCATTGCTCTCGCTCAATCGCAGCCTTGAACTCATTTACCTCCATATCCTTCTGCGATACGCTGCGGATAGAGTTCCCTTAGCCGTTCCCGCTGTTCTTTTGTGCATTCCTCATAGGAATGGTGGTAGTATTGTCGTGCGGCTCGGTCACGCAGAATGTGGTATGCCGCCACTATCTCGTTCTGAATCTTGAAATAGGTGTCGTAGGAAGCATCGCGATGAGTCTTAAGTGAGATTATATGATGCTCCCGGTCACTACTCTTTGCGATGAAGTCGATGACGTGTTGTCGCAGTTGTTTTACGGACGATGGCTTCTCGTCAACTATTAGTTGGTTGTTTTCCTTGAGTTCCAGTTGAAGTATATTCTCTTTGTTTACGTCTATTGTCGTCTCTTCTTGGTTGTCCATCGGCGGCAACTGTCTCTGCAGTCCCTTGTCGGCATCCATCGATGTCGTGACGAGGAACAGGATTAGCAGCATGAATGATATGTCTGCTGTTGCTGTCGTGTTAAGCGAGGGTACCTCGCGCTTCCTCCTGAAGAGATTCATTTATTGGTCGTTTGGTTGTCTGGGGAGTTGGTGGTTTATTTTATAATTCTGTAATTATATAATGCTTAATGTTTAATTGACGAGTATGCCACTGCTGCTATAGCCAAAACGAGCATAGCGATGGCAGTGAAGATGAACATGTCTGCCGTCTTCAGCCATAGCGTCTGAGTGTATTGCTCACCGTTGATGACCATTTGTGCAGATGACCCGAAGAGGAATGTCAGTATGAGCAATGCCACTACGCCACCGGAAATGATGTATGCTATTCGTGCCGCTGGTACATTGTTAACCACCGCGGCACTCTTGTTGCGGTTGCGGTATGCCATCACGAGTGAAAAAATGGTAAGTGCCAGCGTGCCTATGATGAGCAAGTAGGAAAGTATTATAATGAGGTTTGTCAGTCGTGGAGCATTGAATGCGGGATTTTCCTCATAGGGATTGTCATACCCGATGAGAAAGAATGCACAGAATACCACGGCAATGATTCCGACTAACACCATAAGGATGCGGGCAGATAGACGTTGGGTGCTCATAATACTGTTTACGGTTTACAGTTTACGGTTTAGTGTTTGTTGTTCTTCAACTTGTACTTCATGATGATGTCCAGCATCGTTATTGCCGACTCCTCCATCTGACTCACGAGATGTTCAATCTTTGAAAGGATATAGTTGTAGAACACTTGCAGTATGAGTGCCACGATGATACCGAAGATGGTTGTGATAAGTGCCACCTTCATACCGGCAGCCACAATCGTGGCGTTAAGGTCGCCAGCCATCTGTATCTGGTCGAATGCCATCACCATACCTATCACGGTGCCGAGGAAGCCCAGCGACGGTGCGATGGCTATGAAGAGGGTTATCCATGAGCACCCTTTCTCAAGGTTTGCCGACTGTACCGAGCCATAGGACACTATGGAACGCTCAATCTCTTCGATGCTGTCGTCGATGCGCATCAGTCCCTGATAGCAAATGGATGCAACAGGTCCACGAGTGTTCCGGCACAGTTCTTTTGCTCCGTCTATGTTACCTTCCTCCACCAGTTTGTCGATGTCTGCCATCATCTTTTTGGCATTGATGTGGCTAAGGCTGAGGTATATGATTCTTTCGATACAGAATGCCAATCCCAGGACAAGAGCCAAAGCAACGAGAGCCATGAACCCCGCATTACCTTCAATGAACTTCTTTTTCAGTTGCTGGTGAAGCGATTGTGGTTGTGCCGCCACTTCCGCGTAGTCGCTATCCACACCTATCATCAACTGCTCGTTTGCCAGTGAGTCGAGTCGGTCGGTGATTGCCATGCTGTCTGTCTGTGCCATGCTTACCGTAAACGAGAGCGTGAGCATCATCAGTACAATCTTAATTCTTCTTGACATATTTTGCTTAATGTTTTATGCTTAGGTCTTAGTCTTACCTTATTTGTTGCAAAGGTAGTGTAATTCGTTGGGAATACAAAAACATTTAATTCTTTTTTATTTTATTGCACACTTACTCATATTTTACATAGTAACAATTTCCATTATTATTGGCCTCTTTTTGTTATAAAAATTATAAATATCCCTCTTTTTTATGATAAAACGATAAAAACTTGGACTAAAACGCTTGTAAAACCGAATATTATTTTTATCTTTGTCGAAATTTAATAGAAAACGAAATGGGACATCACAGTTTAGATTCATTAGACAAGAAGATTCTGCGCATGATAGCAGATGATGCGCGCGTGCCTTTCCTTGAAGTGGCGAGAACATGTAATGTTAGTGGCGCTGCGATACATCAGCGCATTCAGAAACTCACTAATCTTGGTGTGATAAAGGGCTCACAGTTTATTATCGACCCCGAGAAGATTGGCTATGAGACATGTGCATATATCGGACTTAACCTTCGTACACCAGAGACTTTCGATGAGGTGGTTTCTGAATTGGAGAAGATACCTGAGATTGTGGAGTGTCATTACACCACAGGCGATTATGACATGTTCATAAAGATATATGCTTTAAACAACCATCATCTGCTGAATATAATCCACGACAAACTGCAGCCGCTTGGCCTTGCACGTAGTGAGACAATCATATCGTTCAACACTGCCTTCGACCGTCAACTCCCAGTGGTTGATATTCCGATAGTGGAAGACGAGGAATAAGATAAGAACAATAAAAAAGTTCCGCTACAAGGGCGGAACTTTTTTAGTCTGTCTTTTTCAATCGTTCTCCCGTTCGTAGTCAACGAAGGCGTAAGGGAATTCATGACGCTCGTCCTTTTCATGCTCCTCGCGCCATACTTCGTGCCAATTGCTATAGTCCGGGAAGAAGGTGTCGGCCTCGGCAGGTGTGTCGGCGACTTCCGTCAGGCACAGCCGGTCTGCCACGTCCATTGCCTGTGAATAAACACTTGCACCACCTATTATATATATATCCTCATCATCCTTGCAGTTTTTCAGTGCCTCTTTCAGTGAGCGGAACGTGTCGCAGCCGGGGAATGTCGCTTGTGAGCGAGTCAGTACGATGTTCCGACGGTTTGGCAGAACACCCTTTGGCAGACTCTCGAAGGTCTTTCTACCCATGATGATGGTGTGACCTGTGGTCAGTTGCTTGAAACGTTTCATGTCATTGGGCAACCAATAGATTAGTTTGTTGCCATTTCCGATGGCACGGTTCTGTGCCACGTTAGCGATGATATTTACTCTCATACCGATACCTCCGCTTTAATATGGTCCCAAGGGTCGTAGCCTTCAAGTTGGAAATCCTCATATTGGAAACTGAAAAGATCCTTAACGTCAGGATTGATTTTCATAACAGGCAGTTTCCTTGGTGTTCTTGTGAGTTGCAATTTGGCCTGTTCGAGGTGGTTCAGATAAAGGTGGGTGTCGCCTGTTGTGTGTATGAAGTCGCCAGTCTCATAGCCAGTTACCTGTGCCATCATCTGTAGCAGCAGCGCGTATGACGCGATGTTGAACGGCACTCCGAGGAAGGTGTCTGCCGAACGCTGGTAAAGTTGCAGCGACAGTCTCCCGTCTGCAACATAGAACTGGAACATCGTGTGGCATGGTGGCAGAGCCATCTTCTCCACCTCGGCTACGTTCCATGCGCTTACTATCATACGACGTGAGTCGGGATTGTGCTTCAGTTGCTCGAGAACGTTCTTTATCTGGTCGATGGTTCCACCCTGATAGTCGGGCCACGAGCGCCACTGGTGACCATAGACTGGTCCCAGTTCACCATTCTCATCAGCCCATTCGTTCCATATTCTCACACCATGCTCTTGCAGATACTTTACGTTGGTGTCTCCCTTTAGGAACCACAGCAGTTCGTAGATTATCGACTTCAGGTGCAGTTTCTTCGTTGTGAGCAAAGGGAACCCGTCTTTCAGGGCATATCTGCTCTGTGTTCCGAAGATGCTCAGCGTGCCTGTTCCCGTGCGGTCTTCTTTCTTCACGCCTTCCTTTAGGATGCGGTCTAAGATATCGAGATATTGTTTCATATATTTTTGAACTTTAACTCCTAACTCCTAATTTCTAACTCCTAACTCCTAACTCCTAACTCTTCCGGTATATGTGTTGTCTTTATTCTCCATTCGTTGGGGTAGAGGTTGTTGGCTCTGTTGCCCAGATTCTTCACGAAACCAAGTGGCAGTTGCTTGTAGGTGAGCAGTACATGACCACGCGGAGTGTCGGCAGGCAGTGTGATTGCCTCTTTACGCAGATATGCTATTGCTGTCTGCCAGTCAACCTCAGTCCTTGGAAAAGCATCGCCGCTGAGTTCTGTTGACATAGCAAGGCACTGGTCGGGAATGATGTCCTTTCCCTTGATGGTGCCAAGTCTGATGCCCGAATGAATTACTCGCAACTCTTTGGAGAGATGACTCACCAGCGGTTGCCATGCTTTTGGCGTTGCCGTAACGGTCTGCTGGTTCTGTTCTATGACGTAGTTCTCTGGATTCTTCAGCCATTCCGAGCGGGTGTAGCCTTTGCTTGTCGATTTCGTCTTCGGCACTCTCTGTGTACATTCGCCGGTCTTTCGTATCACAGCCATGAACAATCCTTCGCCGCGTGTCTTCCCTGGGATAAACCGATAGACGCTATCGTTGAAGTGGGGTAGTAGCGAGCCTGTGATGTTCCATTCCTTTTCTATCGGTATAGAGACTATCTCACCTCCGAGACTCTCGCATATCCACCTTACGTTCTCCTCGTTCTCGCTGGTGTTGAAGGTGCAGGTGGAATAAACCATTATGCCGTCTTGCTTCAGGCATTGCCATGCCTCGCTGACTATCTCACGCTGCAACGTATGGCACTTGGCCACATTCTGGACGCTCCATTCTCCTATTGCCCCCTCGTCCTTGCGGAACATTCCTTCTCCAGAGCAGGGTACATCACATAATACTATGTCGCATGTGATGCCCGTCCGGCGGATGTCGCGGGGATAGTTGTTTGTCACCACCACATTCGGCAATCCCCATTTCTGGATGTTCTCGGCAAGTATGCTTGCGCGCTGGGGCACCGGCTCGTTACACACGAGTAGGCTTCCCTCGGGTAACATCGAGCATGCCAGTGTCGACTTTCCGCCAGGTGCGGCGCACATGTCAATCATAATGACAGGGTCATTGCCCATGACGTGCGTCAGCACATGATGAAGAAACATCGATGAAGCCTCCTGAACATAATATGCACCCGCGTGCATCAGAGGGTCGAAGGTGAACTGCGGGCGCTGGTTCAGGTAAAATCCGTCGGTACACCACGCCACATTCTCCTTCTCTGGGAATATGTCACACTCCACAATCTTCTGTCTGTTCAGTCGTATGCTGACAGGAGAAGGCTCGGACATGGCATCGAGGTAGCATTGCCACAGATGCTCTCCGAAAGTCGCTTTCGTAGTGTTAATGAAATCCTCAGGTAACATCCACATTTCTCTTTTCGCCCCCAAAGTTACTGATAATCGACGTAAGAAAAGAAACTTTTTTGAAGATTTACGAAAAAAAGTATACCTTTGTGCAACTATTTGTGCATAACAAACGTCTAACGGTTGTGTAACAAAAAACAAAAAGAAAAAATGATGAAGAAATTTATAATGATTTTGATGGCTGCTTTGGTCTTGGCAATGCCTGCAGTTGCGAAGAAGCACCATCGTTCTAAGGTCAAGAATCATCCGATAACGATGATAGACCAGGACACAGCAGGTGTGGTAGCATATAGTGACACCACATCGCTGGCAAACGACTCTCTTGCCTTTGATTCGCTTGCTAACGGGAACGGTTATTCTCGTACGGTGCATTTCTCACTCGACGAACAGGACATAAGCAGACTGATGGGACCACTGAAAGACCTAATAGGCATTGGCGTGCTCGGGGTGTTTGTTGCTATAATTGCAATAGTTGCCATGATTTTCCTCTCGATCCTGCCATTTGTCTTATTTGGTCTGGTGGTTTACCTCATCGTCAAACACCATAATGACAAGCAGAGGTTGGCGCGTGCTGCACTAATGTCAGGTCGCCCCATACCACAAAACCTTGTGAAGGAAGTAGTGGAGACTGACGACGAGATGTGGCGCAGGGGACTGAAGAACGTGTTCCTCGGACTTGGAATAGCCGTACTATGCTACTGTCTTGGCGCTAACTCTCTGGCTGGAATAGGATGGCTGCTGCTCATCTGCGGTGTGGGACAGGCTGTGATTGCCAAGACTTCATCAAAGAAGAAAAGCAACATCAGCAACAACGAAGAGCCTCCTACTTCAGACCCTGGCACACCACCGCCACCACCTGCTGAATAAATACCCACCCCCATCCCCTCCCAAAGGGAGGAGAGTTGGAACACAAGATAATTAAACTCCTTCGGGAGGAGATGGGAGTAGGTCTAAACTTTGAACTTTTAGCTTTGGATATTAAATATGAATACAACTATGACAAAGAAACTTTATCGTTCTGACGACAAGATGCTGGGAGGCGTATGTGCCGGACTGGCAGAATATCTGGACACAGACCCAACGGTTGTTCGCCTGCTCTATGCAGGACTGACGTTCTTCACGGCCTTCAGCGGCGTGATTCTCTATCCCATATTGTGGATTATAATGCCTGAGAAGCGATAGGGATGGACAAACTGAGCGACATAACTCTGGTGTCACGGGTGGCTGTCTTCCATGACAGGCGTGCTTTCGATGCGCTTGTAAGGAAGTATCAGTCACCCGTCAGGAGATTCTTCCTCTCACAGACACTTGGCGATAGTCAGCTCAGTGATGACCTGGCGCAAGACACCTTCATCAAGGCATACACTAAGATTTCTTCATTTCAGAGCAAGTCGTCATTCAAGACGTGGCTCTTCAGAATAGCATATAATGTGTTGTACGACTATCGTCGTGCGTATCACATCACCGATGAGATAGACGTTGTGACAGCAGCCAAGCCCGCTTCGGTGGAACACGATTCACAACTGAGTCTTGACATATTCAATGCAATGAGTCAACTAAAGCCTACTGAGCGCTCATGCATTGCACTACAACTTATCGACGGCTATGCGATAGACCAGATAGCCGAGATTATGGAAATGGCGGAGGGTACGGTAAAGTCGCACCTCTCGCGCGGAAAGACAAAACTGGCAGATTACTTAAGACAGAATGGATATGGCAGACGATAATATGAAAACAATGATTGACATGAGCGACGACGACCAGTTGCTCGGTGCGTTCTTCTCTGAGAACACCATCAGTGTTCCCGAAGACGATTTCACGGAGCGTGTAATGCAAGGACTGCCGGAGCGTACCAACCGACTGGCACGCATCTGGACGTGGCTTTGTGTCATTGCTGGTGTGGTGTTCCTCATAGCCACTAAGTTCTGGCTTGTCATCTATAACCTTCTGAAGAACATGTTGCTCGGCATTAAACCAGAGCAGTTCTCAAATGTGAACATTACCCATTACGTTCTGGCATTGCTTATAATAAGTGTCCTCATGGGCTATTCGTTTGCTAAGGAAAAGGCATAGACAGCCATATTTTTAGCCCCTCCTTAAGGAGGGAAATAGAGTGCCCCGTCTTACCAGCCGTTGGTAACATCCTTACCAGCCACTGGTAATCACCTTACCAGATACTGGTAACAGCACTACCAGCCGTTGGTAACAACTCTACCAGCCATTGGTAACAAAACAGCACGTTTCACTATCTTGGTTTGATGGAATTTAAGCCATTGATGCAATAAGGTAGTAGAATCTCCAGATAATACTTCTTCGCAGTCCCATCAGTAAACTGCGCATAGAATCCATCTTTTTTCTCAATAATCTTTGCATACTTCTCATATTCGTGAAGGGTTTTCCCTATTGGTTTTTGCTTTCCCAAGTAGTGAGTCCTATCTTTTCTTAAAGGATACAGACAAATTAAATAAACCCTACTGCCCCAAATATAACTCGATAAAGTATCATGTTTCGGATTATGGGATATATGCTTCCTAAGCCAGATATGTGTAATAAAATCTGTCTCATCCGTTGGATATTGATTCAATACATCTTTGACATCATCCGTGTCAATTGGGTAATAGTAGTCCCTTGAAGTATTATCAACCATAAAAATGGGAGTCTCATCCAATTCTGTAGGAGCAGTAAAAGAATGCTCTCTCTTAAAGATGTTGTCATGAAGTTTTAGCCTCATACGACCTCCCATCTTATCGCCAAACCTGCGATTCTTTTTCCAGGCTGTTTGCTTATGTTTTTTGTTCTTGATACTCATTTTGATTTCGTTTTGAACAAATAAGAGATTCTACAAAAAATATACTATTTAAAATGATGGTGATCGGCTTTTTTGAAGCGGAAACCATTGTTATTTCTTGCGTTTCTTAGGCTCAGGGAGAGCGTTGCATGTTTCCCGCACTATTTCAGAGAGATAGTCTCGGTCATCCACGTCAGTGATATAGAAATAGTCCTTTGCGCCATCGTAGGGTGGAAGGAGAGTTACGTTCCTCAACAGTTTCCGTGCGGCTTCTGTTGGTTTCAGATAGAAACGGTCGTCACAAATCAGTCCGAACAACTTACCATTGCAATATATTCCATAGTCACCAAACATCTTCTTGGTGACTATTTCGCCTGCGCCACTACATTGGTCGGCGATATATTGTACAAAGTCTGCGTTGCAAGCCATTTAAAAGAAAAGTTTTTAAATAGTTATTGCTTCTCATCTTCCAAGTCGTTCATCGTCGAACGAAGTTCCTTCTTTATCTTTAGTCGAGCGGAATGAATATCAGCCCTATGCTCTCTTCTAAGACGTGAACTCTGTACTTCTGCTTCACCAAAGCGATCTCTGTCATCAGCAACTTTCCGTTTGCCTTTAAGCCATTGCTTAAGACCAGTTGCCTTTGTTCCTGATGGGTGTCTGGTGTGGTTCGCTTTCTCCTTGGTGTAACCATTATAGTATTGATTCAGAGTGGATAAGATTGTGACTCCACTCTCGGAGGATTGTTCCTCTCGAGATTTGTCAATCTTGTCCATCTTTTGTCTGAACACCTTTTTCGAGTGATAAGTCTTGCTCATAGAATATCAGAACACAATCTCGAAGCCATCGTCATCGTCCTCGATGTCTTCTTTTTGTTTCGGCTGTGGTGGGTTCTTGAGGTTGCCCTTGTCATCGAACATACCGTATGTTGTACGCAACACGATAAACTCGGTGCGGCGGTTAAGTTGGTTGCATATCTCCTGCTCTTTCTCGTCGCGGCTCTTTATGAACTCTTCGGTCAGTATATCGCCCTCTTTCAGCCATGTGTAACGCTCCGTAAGTTTCTTGCGAATGGTCTTTGGCTTCTCCTTGCCGTATCCCATAGGCGTCAGACGGTCCTTGGCTATGCCGTGAGCGATGAGGTAGTTGACCACCGACTCCGCCCTTCGCTGTGACAGGTTTTTGTTGTATGCCGCAGAACCACGGTAGTCGCAGTGAGCACTCAGTTCGATTGTCACATTCGGATTCTCGTTAAGCAGTTTCACTAGGTCATCGAGTGCTGCCGTCGATTCTGGCCTAAGCGTTGCCTTGTCAAAGTCATAGAAGATGTTGTCGATAAGGACAGGCACTCGTATTGATGCCAGAGGGAACTGCAAAGTGTATTCTTCAGACTCCTCGACAGGTCCCACCATCAGTTCTTCCTTGTGATTTAGGAATCCACGGCAGGTGGCAAGCATGATGTAGTTGACACCGGGTTCGATAACCTCCGTGAACGAGCCGTCGCCCTTCACGCTGAGTTTCTTGTTGGTTCCGTCATTACCGACGAGATAAACTTGAGCTGCTGGCAGTTCATAACCATCCATCTCATACACCCATCCCTTGATGGTCTGTACTATCTCTGGTTTCTCGAAACTGTAGATGTGATCCCATCCGCGACCGTCACCACGGTTTGATGAGAAGTATCCTCGGTTGTGAGGACCCTCGAAGGTCATGCCGAAGTCATCGCCCTGTGAGTTAAGTGGGTATCCAGGATGTTCAATTGCTATACGTCCGTTCTTCATTGTTGCAATGAAGATGTCGAGTCCTCCCATTCCAACATGTCCATTAGAGGAGAAATACAGGTCACCATTGGGCCTGAATGTAGGGAACATCTCGTCGCCTTCGGTGTTTATCGGCTCTCCGAGATTCTCCACACCACCCAGTCCTGCAGGTGTCAGTCGGGCGCGCCAGATGTCGAATCCTCCCTTTCCTCCTGGCATATCACTTGCGAAGTAGAGCCAGTTTCCATCAGGAGAGATGGCAGGATGCGCATAACTGGAAAGTGTGTCGCGTGTCACATTGAGAACGGTTGGCTTTCCCCATGCCGCATCAGATCGGTTGCTCGTCATGATGGTAGCATAACGAGGATAGGAGGGGTCAACAGCACATTGTGTGAGGTACATCACACGTTCGTCAACAGAAAAACAACATGCTCCCTCTTCAAAACTACTGTTCAGACCTCCTGACACCGACTCGGGTTTGCTCCACTTACCTTTGTCGTCTCTTTTGGAAAAGAAAATATCGGCAGGTTTCGCTCCTGTGATACCACTCAGTTCGTCTCCTTCAGCCTCGTTACGTGTGGAAGTGAAATATAGATATTCGTAATCGTCACCAAGAATCATCGGACTGTATTCCGCACGTCGGGAATTGAAGACGTCCATCTTCTTCACGGTATAGCGAGAACCACGTTTCTTAGTGTCGGCGGCTGTTTGTGCACTCTTCAGTCCGTTCTTTGCCAATGTGTTGTTGGGCATGGAGTCGAGCACAATCTGATATTCTGCTGCTGCTTCCTTGTAGTTGCCGTTGGTGAGCAACTGGTGTGCAAGGTTAAGGTGAGTCATCACGTCATCCTGCTTATAGCGTATGACGTTTCGGTAGGCGGCGATTGCTTTTTGAGAACTGTTTATGCGGTCGTTGCATTCTGCCAGTTTCTTTGATATCTGTCCTCTCTTTTCTCTTTCTTTGGGAGGAGTAGCCTGATATGCCCTTTTATATTGTGTCGCAGCATCGAAATACTCGCCGATAGCGTAATATTTGTCGCCCTTCTTTATGGCACGCTCTGCTCCACAGGATGAAAGGAGCCAACAACTGACACCTAACATCCAACACCAGCACAGCAAAGCCATGCTATTTCTTTTCGTCGTTTTAATGGAATTCATTATTTATTAAACGAACGAAATGGCGGATTATTACATTATTTGTTATTCTTCCCTCGTTTTTTCTTCTCTTCGGGCGGTGCCGCGGCAACATGTCGGTTGCTGTTGTCTGAAAGCACCTGATGTACTATCTGCGTCACTTGTTCCTTCAGTCCGTTGATGAATTCCTCTGGTGAACCACCGTTACGTTCGATGTCTCGCAGACGTTTCTCCCATATACCGGTGAGTTCCGGACTTTTCAAAAGATCCTCGTGTATTATGTCTATTAGTTCAATGCCTGTCGGAGTTGCCACAAGGTTTTTCTTCTCTCTTCTTATATAATGTCTTTTGAAGAGAGTTTCTATGATTCCTGCTCTTGACGATGGTCTTCCAATACCATTTTCTTTCATTGCCGTGCGCAGTTCTTCATCTTCAACGAATTTTCCTGCAGTCTCCATAGCACGAAGAAGAGAAGCCTCCGTGTAGTGCTTCGGTGGGGTTGTCATCTTCTCCGTGAGTGTCGGCTGGTGAGGTCCACTCTCGCCTTTGACGAACAACGGCAACTGCTTTTCCTCGTCTTGCTTAGTTCCATCAGGGTTGGTGTCAGCCTCTTTCTGATTTGTATTGGTATTTGGCATCACCACACGCCATCCCGGGTCAAGGATAGTTTTGCCAGTAACTTTGAACTCAACGTCTTCCACTTTTCCGAGTACAGTGGTTGTGGCAAACTTACAGTCGGGATAGAACACGGCGATGAAACGTCGAGCCACCATGTCGAACACCCGTTGCTCGGCATCGGAAAGGTTGTGTGGCGGAACTCCTGTGGGGATAATGGCGTGGTGGTCGGTCACCTTTGATGTGTCGAACACTCGTTTCGATTTCTTCAGTGGCTTCCCTCCTAAAGGCTTTATCAGATCTGCGTATGGTCTCTGTCCTGCGAAAACAGTCTGAAAGAGTCCGTTCATGGTCTGAGGACACTTAGGATATATGTCATCAGAGAGGTATTGAGTGTCAACGCGCGGATAAGTAGTGAACTTCTTCTCGTAAAGACTTTGTATGAGGTTCAGCGACATCTCGGCAGAATAGCCATATTTCCTGTTCAAATCCACCTGTAATGATGTGAGGTCATAGAGTTGCTTCGGTGCCTCTGTACCATTCTTTTTCTGCACATCGGTGACGGTGAATGGCTTGTCGGCAATGGTCTGGAAAGCCTGTTCCCCCTCTTCTTTTGAGGTGAACTTCCCACTTGTCGCTGTAAACTGCGTGTCACGGTAGATTGTGGCAAGCACCCAATAAGGCTCTGGTTTGAAGTTGTCAATTTCCTTTTGGCGGTTCACTATCATTGCCAGAGTAGGTGTCTGCACCCTTCCTATGCTCAGTATCTGACGGTTCTGTCCATACTTCACCGTGTAGAGTCGTGTGGCATTGATTCCCAGCAGCCAGTCGCCGATGGCACGTGAAAGTCCTGCGAGGTATAGTGGCTGATACTCTGACTGGTCTTTCAGTTGTGCGAATCCCTCACGTATCGCCTCGTCGGTCATCGAGGAAATCCAAAGACGCTTCACAGGACAAGTTGCACCCGCTTTCTGCATCACCCAACGCTGAATGAGTTCTCCCTCTTGCCCGGCATCACCGCAGTTAACTATTCCGTCAGCAGCCTGCATCAACTGTTGTATAACAGCAAACTGTTTTTTTATGCTGTCTTGTTCAATTAACTTTATTCCGAAGCGTTGTGGTATGATAGGCAGAGAGCCGAGACTCCATGCCTTCCACATTGGTGTGTAGTCGTCGGGCATCTTCAGTTCGCACAGGTGTCCGTAGGTCCAGGTTACCTGGTAGCCGTTGCCTTCCATGTAACCCTGACGTTGTGTAGTGGCTCCTATTATGCGTGCTATATCACGTGCCACGCTTGGTTTCTCTGCTATACAAACAATCATTTTCTTTAGTTGACAAGTTAACGAGTTGACAAGTTCTTTCTCTGCTTCGCTATGAAAGCGCCCCTTTGGGTCGAGCGGACAAGTCAATTGTCACAAGTTTCGAAATCAAGCAACTCGTCAACTCGTCAACATGTCAACTCGTCAACTTATTATCTCAATTCCCATGCAAAGGTAACGTTTTTTGTTGAAACATGAATAAAAAAGGTCAAAAGCATTGTAGATTTAGAAAAAAAATATATCTTTGCAGTGTTAACTATATGACAATCCTTTTTGTTAATTATTTACTAACTTATATAATCTACAAATACAACATTATGAAAGTAGGCTTGTTTATACCCTGTTACGTTGATGCCGTTTTCCCGGAAGTGGGAGTGGCAACTTACAAGTTGCTTAAGCATCTGGGCGTCGATGTGACCTATCCGCTAAACCAAACGTGCTGTGGACAGCCTATGGCAAATGCTGGTTTTGAGACTATGGCAGTGCCATTGGCAGAGAAATTTGAACTGATGTTCAAAGAATTTGATTATGTCGTTGCTCCCTCCGTGAGTTGCACGGCATTTATAAAACTCAACTATCCACGATTGCTGAAGGGACGTCATGAGTGCCTCACCTCTGACATGGTTATGGACGTGGTGGAGTTTCTGCATGATGTGCTGAAGGTTAACCAGCCTCTTGGAAAGTTTGAGGCAAAGGTGAGTCTTCACAACTCATGTCATGGAGTACGTGAACTTGGTCTTTCTTCTCCCTCGGAACAAAATGAGCCCAAGTTCAATAAGATTAAAGACCTCCTGCAACTTGTCGAGGGCGTGGAGGTCGTTGAGCCGGAACGACCAGATGAGTGCTGTGGCTTCGGTGGAATGTTCTCTGTTGAGGAAACGGCCATCAGCGAGCAAATGGGATACGAAAAGGCTAAACGTCATCAAGAGACTGGTGCGCGCTACGTCACTGGTCCCGACTGCTCGTGCCTCATGCACATGGCAGGTATCGCCAAGAAACGCATGATGCCTATTGAGTTTAAACATGTAGTTGAAATTTTAGCAGCAGGACTATGAGTACATCACATTCATTAGCAGCGGAGCAGTTTCTGAGGAATCAGAAATATGCAGCATGGCACGACGCAACGTTTTGGTCTGTGCGGACAAAGAGAGACAATATGGCAATGGGACTCGATGAATGGGAACAGTTGCGAGAAAAGGCATCGGAGATAAAACGACACACCATAACCCATCTTGACAAATATCTCGAGCAGTTTGCTACAAATGCTGAGAAGAACGGATGTATCGTTCATTGGGCAAAGGATGCCCGTGAGTTTAATGAGATTGTCTTTGGCATTCTCAGTGAAAACGGAGTAAAGAAACTGGTGAAGTCGAAGTCTATGCTTACAGAGGAGTGTGAGATGAATCCTTACCTCGAAAAGCACGGAATAGAAGTCGTGGAGACCGATCTCGGTGAGCGCATCATACAGTTGAAAGGGCAGAAGCCCAGCCATATCGTGATGCCTGCAATCCACCTCAACCACGATGACGTGGGAGAACTGTTCGAGAAGAAACTCGGAACGGAGCCGGGAAACCACGATCCAACATACCTCACCTATATGGCGCGACTCAGCCTTCGCGAGGAGTTCCTCACGGCCGATGCCGGAATGACAGGAGCCAACTTCGGAGTGGCTGAGACAGGTGATATCGTGGTGTGTACGAACGAGGGTAATGCAGACATGAGCACGTCGTGCCCGAAACTGCATATCGCAGCCATCGGACTTGAGAAGGTTATACCTAACTACGACTGTCTTGCCGTCTTCCAGCGCATGTTGTGTCGTGCTGGTACTGGTCAGCCAACGACTACTTATACCAGTCATTTCCGTAAGGCGCGGCCGACAGCTCAACAGATGCACATCGTACTTGTAGATAATGGGCGTTCTGATTGGATTGCCGATCCAGAGCATTGGGAAGTACTGAAGTGCATACGCTGTGGTTCATGCATGAATACATGTCCAGTATATCGTCGTTCGGGAGGATATAGTTACAGTTACTTCATCCCTGGTCCTATCGGCATAAACCTCGGAATGCTGCGCAACAAGCAGATTCACTCTGGTAATGTGTCAGCATGTACACTGTGTCTTAGTTGTCAGACGGTTTGTCCGGTAAAGGTGAACCTCGGAGACCAGGTATATCAGTGGCGTCAGCACCTCGATGAGTATGGCACAGCCAACAAAGAGAAGAAGATGATGTGCAAGGCCATGAGTTTCCTCTATGGCAGTGCGGGAGTATATAATTCGGCATTGAAGTTCGCACCTATAGCCAACTATGTGCCGTCATTCATCCTCGAGTGCGGTCTTAACCCATGGGCTAAGGGACATAAGATGATGACCTTCCCGAAGAAGTCGTTCCACGACATGTTCAAAAGCGGAATGGTGAGATAGCATCCTCTGATACTCTAAAACTTATAAACTTGAAACTTAAGGACTAAAATCTTAAAAACTATAGTTCATGAGCAAAAAAGAAGATATTCTGTCACGATACAGAGCGAATATAAAGCAGCAGTTCGACATGCCGAGTCTTGACGACATAAAAGGCATTACCTATCCCGACCCGCTTGTACAGTTCATCTCGATGAGTCAGACAGTAGGAGGCAAGGTGGTAGAACTGGAACCTGGGCAAGACATTAACGACCTTATTCGTGAACTCTATCCCGAAGCCAAAGAGATTGCAAGTAATCTTCCGGAGATTACTATTGCCACTCGAAACCCTGACACCATTGGCTCGCCACAGGCTCTAAACAACACTGACGTGGGAGTCATCCGCGGAGTGTTCGGTGTTGCAGAGAACGGATGTATCTGGGTTCCACAACAGATGGTTGAGAAGGCAGTGTGCTTCATCTCGGAGAATCTTGTAATACTGCTGAAGAAGACAGAGATTGTCAACAATATGCACGAGGCATACAAGCGTGTTGAGTTCAACGACTATGGCTACGGCACGTTCATCAGCGGTCCGTCGAAAACTGCCGATATAGCGCAAGTGCTTGTGATGGGAGCGCAGGCGGCACGTAGTGTTACTGTTATCCTGGTGCCATAGCATCCTATAAGTAGGCACAGGTTGTGCGGATTATAAGGACAGAAGTGTTGTCTTTTGCAGACGATTATGATAGTTCTTTGTCGTTCGTGTAACCTGTGCCTGTGTTTTTTTATTTAAAGCGTTCTGTAACTTATTGAAAGATGGCAAGCATGGCTACGCAAAACCACGCCGATTGTTCTGTAAAAGGTCATCAATTGCACTCCATTTGATGTGCTTTTGTTGTTCTGTTTATGGCAAAACGCACTCTGATTAGATACCAATTAGAGTTGAATGAAAAAAAAGAGTGCATGTAATGCAAGATTTCCCGCATTGTTGTGTTATTATAATAAGATTATACTTGAAATAATTGTGCAGAACTACTGATGTGTGTCGGTAAAATGGATATTAGGAAGAGCATTGCTTGTATTCTGGCATTGTTGGCAACAGTGCTTGTTGTTGGTTGTGCGGGTGATGACGACCTGCCCGTCAACGAGGAGATATGGATGAATGCTCGCAATGTATTCACAGAGCAGTATGGCTATTGGATTGTCGATGACAACAAGGTGGATGATTGCACAATAGTGCTGAACGACGACCAACTGACTTTCTCCTCAGTTCCATGGCGTGTAATATGCGCTGAGGTATTTGAGGATGTCGCTTTGTCGGAAGCATCACTGGTGAATGGAAATAATGGACAGGGAAGCAGTTTCCTGACTTTGAAGTGGAGCAGGACAGGCTATGCAAGCAACAAAGGTTCTGTATATTATGTCTTTGAGCCAACCACCTATGTCTTCGATGTGATGATTGAAGGTGAAACATACCAAATAGAGGCTTATGTGACAGGTACGGCAATGATAACATATACGCCAAGTAGAATGCTGACCTCAACGCTGATAATAAGCGAAATAGCCGTTGACGGAATAAAAAAGACGCTTCACACGCCACTCAAACTAGTACATGTGGCGCCGATATAGTATTGTTTTCACATAGCTGAGTGCAGAAGTGCTTGCACAGACTCATGCACGGACTATGGCGAGGCAATAAAAGGCTGGATGAAATACAACTCTTTAGAAAGTGCAGAAATAGAACGTGGGCATTGAAGAGCAAATCCTGCATGACATAAAAAACGGGAAAATGGAGGCGAAGCGACGCCTTTACGACCGTTACTCGGGCATCGTAATGTCCGTGTGTATGCGTTATATGGGCAATAAGGACGATGCTTGTGACGTGCTTCAGGATGCATTCATCAAGATACTTACACGCGTCAGCGAAATATCTTTCAAGGGTGAGGGGACACTGAAAAGTTGGATTGTCCGGGTGACGGTAAACGAAGCGTTGAGCGCATTGAGGCGACAGGTACATTTCACGGATACCGACTCTTTGCCCGATATGCCCGAGGAGGAAGAGCCAGACGTGGGAAAAGTGCCGATGGAGGTGCTCATTAAACTGATAGGAGAACTCCCTAATGGCTATAGAACGGTGTTCAACATGTTCGTGATGGAACGCATGGGACACAAGGAAATTGCCCAAAGACTCGGAATTGGAGTCAGTTCCTCAGCGTCACAGTTGCTTAGGGCTAAGAAGATTCTTGCACGAGAGATTAACGAATATATAAAACAAAACCGATAAATGAAACAGGAAGACTGGACATCAAGACTGAGAGAGAGGCTGGAGAACCATGAGACTCCCGCCCCCGAGGGATTGTGGCAGCAGATAGAGTCGGCTCTTCCTACTGGGCGCAAGGCAAAGGTGACGCCACTGAAGAAGTGGATTGCTGCTGCCGCGGCCGTTATGCTTGTCGGTGGAGTAGGGCTTGGCCTGTTATGGAAGAGTGACAATAGCGAGAATGTCGTTGCGCGTGACGTAGTCAATTCCGTTAGTGATGTCTTTGACAATAAGTCAAATAGTAGTTCTGATGACATCTCCAATACCGATATTTCTGATGAGTTAGTTGCTCAGGCTACTTCAAGTAAGAGTGAGAACGTACGCATCAGTGTTGGAAATAAATACTTTATCGTGTCATCTCAAGTTATTGATGGTGAACCTGTTGGGTTCTCTATTAAAGTAGAAGATAAGATAAATGAGATACAAGATGCAGAAGAGGAATATGCGTCAATGGAGTCGCGCAAGGAGAATCTTCAACGCTCAATGCGAAGTTCATCTATGCCGCTACAACAGCCCCCTGCTAACAATCACTTGGCATCCAGCAAAAGGACCCACTTCTATCAGCGCTTTTCTGCTGGCCTTGCTGCAGGAAGTGTGGCATTGGTCAACAGCAAGAGCACCACAGGTGTGCTTATGAGTCCGGTAATGCTTTCTCCTTATAGGGATGGCGGTGTTGCTGAGGGCAGTAGCATGGTTATGAGTTCTCCGTCTCTCCTTCCCGATTTCGAGGAACATACCGAACATAAGGCGCCCCTGACATTAGGACTGAAGTTGGGTTATAGCATAACACCGAGGATGTGGGTTGAGTCGGGTGTGCAGTATAGCAAGTTGTCATCTACGTTTGTTCGGGAGATGCGTGGCAGTGAACTCACATCTGAGCAGGCACTCCATTATGTCGGTGTTCCACTGGGTGTTGGTTATCGTATCTTTGATGTCGGTCCATTGTCATTCTATGGCCTTGCAGGTGCTCAGGCAGATTTCAACGTGAAGGCAAAGAGCAGTGTAGAGGGTGTTGAGACAGACGGTGTGAAGGACGATGTGCAGTTCTCTGCAAATGCTGCCCTTGGTGCGCAGGTGAAGATTACGCCTCATCTTGGAGTATATGTTGAGCCTGGTGCGCGCTATTACTTTGACAATGGAAGTAATGTCCAGAACTACTTCAAGGACAAGAAACTTAACTTCAACCTCCAAGTCGGTGCTCGCTGGAATATCGGAGGGAAAAAATAAAAGGCAACTATATACTATTTCCCCATTGGGATGTGATAATATATAGTTGCCAATTAATAGTAGCGAATGGTTTATTCACCGTAGAAACGTATCTTCTTGCGGTCTGCGCGATATTTTTTCAAGGCATTGTGCATCTTGTTGACGGTGCCGCCATATTGACCGACGGTTCCGGCATCTATAAGAGCCTGATAAATGATGTTCAGATGCTTGTCCATTTCTTCCACTGAAGCATCAGCGTAGCGGAGCATCTTTGCCAAGTCGCGTGTTGACTGACGTTTTTGCTTGTAATGGTTGAGGGTTGCCTGGGCATTGCCAATCATGGTGCTGTATTCGGTGTAGCCATTCTGGTGCAACATCTTCCTTGCACTTGCCAACTCACTCGACATTACAGCTACCTGCCCATCAAGATAATTCAATAGGTTCTCGATGTCGGCATAGTCCACATCCTCGTACTTTATATCTTTCTTCATTGAACCGCCCGCGTCGCCTTCATCATCGCCGCCACCTTTAATAGAACCACCGCGACGACTGTTCCTGTCAACCTCATCCTCTTGGTGCTGACGTTCTTTTTCGGCATCATATTGGGCCATCTCAAGATTTTGGAGATTCTTCTTTATTTCTTCTCTGGTAAGTCTGCTGCTTTCTGAAAGTGCGCCCTTGGGCACGTCACCATCTATCAACCAGTCATCATCATCAGTCTCAAGCCAGTTCTTCACCTCTGTTGTTTCTGGTTTGTCACGACCTAAGAAGTTGCCGGTATCGTCCTTCCAGATGTAACATCCACGTCTGCTGTCCCATTCCTTGTGAACCCAAGTGTTGTTCTTGTCACCGTCGAAAAAAACATTCTTGTCAATGTCTTGGGCGGGCTTCATGTTCTCATCACGGCATAAGAAACTACCCATGCCAGTCTTCCATACATATCCTCCGTATTTCGAATCATATTCTTTATGAACGCCGGGAGCCTCAGTGTTCACATATGACGTCCCACCTTCGTCATTTTCCAAATACAGTTTGGGATTGTAGCCCTGTGCCAATAGGGTGATGAAGGGGATGGCAAATGCTAGCAGCAAATATAAAAGCCGCCGGAAATGTCTTGTAGAATTATCGGTCTTTTTCATAACTTATTTCTTTTTCGGTGAATCGTCGTCAGCCCACATGGCGGCGCGGAAAGTCTTGCCGACCATGTATGTGAGGGTTGATCCGGGTTTTATACTGTTAATAACATATTTCACCGTTTTTTCATTATTACTTACGGTGCCTTCTGAGGTTTTCACACTCGTGGTGTGAACCAATACGACAAACTTTTCTTTCTGGCTTAACTTCCACTGGCCACTCACAAGAGCTTTCTTGCCGTCGCTGGTCTGAGTGTAGTTTTCATAGTCACCATTACCATAGAAGCACTCGATGCCCTCTGGCCATTCAGAATGTGTGTCGCTGTCGTAGTCTTTATAGTGCCACGAGCCGATGAGCCAATAGTCCCATGAGGCATCTTTGGCAGCAGATTGCTCTTTCTTGTCAAACAAGAAACATGAGCACATCATCAGTGAACAGAATGTAATTAGAATAATATTCTTCATAATTATTGTAGGTTAGTAATGTCAATATTTGATTAAAATGTCATTCAAAAAACAGTATCACTGCAAAGATAGTAAAAGAATGGATATGACGACTCTCAAAAAATGCAAATCAACTCCCAATTCATGAAATGATAGTTGATTTACCGTTTTTACGCAGTTTTTATTTTCTATTGTATACCTCAGTATGCAAATCAAGGAATAGTTACACTCTATATGAGCCTACACATTATTGGAAATCCCGTTTAATACCCTGACGACTTCTTCTACTTCGCTATTTGTCATGGCCTGATTACATGGCAGACTGAGTTCTTCGCGATGGATTTTCTCCGTCACAGGCAGGCTTAGCCCACTTAGTTCCCTATAGCATTCTTGTTTGTGTGGAGGAATCGGATAGTGAATCATAGTCATTACTCCATGCCCCTTCAGTTGCTGTTGCAGTTCGTTGCGATGACTGCAGAGTATAGGGAATATGTGGTGAACACTACGTTGGCAATACTGAAGTGAAGGAACGGTGATTTCGGGATTGCTTATGTTCTTGTGATAATACAATGCAATGTCACGTCGCCGTTTGTTATCCTCCTCAAGATATTTCAGTTTGACAGAGAGCACAGCAGCCTGAATCTCGTCAAGCCTGCTGTTTCTTCCCTTATAATGGAACACATATTTCTGTGATGAACCATAGCTGCCGAGTGCCCTGACCACTTCTGCAAGTTTGTCGTCATCAGTCGTTACAGCACCACCATCACCCAACGCACCGAGGTTTTTGCCAGGATAGAAGCTATAGGCAGATGCCCACCCCTGACCCCTCCCTGAGGAGGGGAGGTTTAGGCCGTGTGATTGGGCACAGTCTTCGATTAACTTTACGTTGTAACGTTTGCAAATCTCTCCTATCTTGTCAGTATATGCAGGGTATCCATATAGATTTACTATCATTATGGCTCGGGTACGTTCTGTTATTGCTTGTTCTATTAATGTGTCGTCTATCTGGAAGGTGTCTATGAGTGGCTCCACAAGTACTGGTTTCAGACGATTTTCTGTGATGGAGAGTATTGTGGCGATATATGTGTTTGCAGGTACAATCACTTCGTCACCCTCACACATTACTCCTAATTCCATATATGCGCGAAGTATTAATGTCAGAGCATCGAGCCCGTTTGCAACACCAACGCAGTGACGACATCCCAGATACTTTGAGAACTCTTGCTCAAAGTGTTTGACACTTTCACCATGGATATACCATCCGCTTTCTACAACACGTCTTATGGCGTCTTGTATCTCTTCGCCGTGTATGGCGTTTATTCTCTTCAGATTTAAATATTCTATCATTCTAGTTATGGATTATCAGGTGATGAGTTATGGGGTTTGGAGGTTAGGAGTTTTTTCCTCAAAGCCTTATATACCAGGGCGATGCTTACTATACAGAGTATGGAGCCCACGGAATACATGTATACTCCGTTGAGGGTACGCACGATGATGAAGATGGCTATGCCGATGAGCATTTGTGGAATGAGCAGGTATAGCAACTTGGTGTCAAATGAGTAGTTGTATCTGTACTTGCAGATAATGGCAGACTGCAGAAGATACTCTATGTAAGTGATAAAGTATGCCAAGCCCAGACCGTTTATTCCCCATTTGTAGTAGCACAGTAGTGTTACTATTAGTTCAAACAACTTGGAAGTGAACTCATTTAGCCAGAATGCCTTAGTGTCACCTTTGGCAAGGAACGTGTATCCGAGACACAGAGCCGGTCCTCTGAGAAATGCTCCAAACATGGCAATCTGCATCATTGTGGACGCAAGAAGGAATTTCGGGGAAAGGAATATGAACACAACAAGTTCGGAGAACATCGTGAACAGGGCGAGAATAGGACCCAGAAACACAAGTGAGATATGCATTTGCTGGTTTATGGCATTGTTGAATGCGTTGACATCACGTGAACATGCGGATAGTCGCGGGTAGTATTCAGAACTTATTGCAGCGAAAACCATGCTCACTGCGGTGTCAACAATCATGAATCCCGACCTGTAAATGCCAACGTCGAATGTACTTCCGATATGGTTAACGAAAATACAAATGAGATAGGTCGTCAGCATTGAAAAGAATCCCTGCAAAGTGACGAAGAATCCAAGACGTATGATGTTGCGACCTTCTTTAATAGCGACTTTATTTGTAACGGGTACTTTCTCGTATTTTATCTTGCGTGCGTAATATCTTGAAATGAGGAAAACGGCTATGGAGGTAATCGCTATAGCGGGCACAATACCGTCGTTGTGCCAGAAGAAATATAGAGGTACAGAAATGACAAGTGAGACAATGCTTCCATATATTGCTGACTTTGCAAGCATTTTCATCTTTCTTGTGCTTTGCATTAGCACGTTGTTTCCGTTGCTCATCTGATTCATAAGTACGGAACATGAAAGGACCAGGAAAGCAATAGTGTAGTTGAAATTACCGAAGGTCAGATAACTCCATAAAGGAGAAAGAAGTAGGCACAGCAACATGCCGATTACAGCCGTAAGACGTATTAGTCGGAAAAAAACAGATGCAGCCTTGTTGAATGCCTGCTTGTCTCCAGAACTGTCGGCAAGCGACAGGTTGCGCACGGCAGTCTGTGTGATACCTACGTTACAGATGGTGAGAATAAGTTGGATGAGAGAGTTAAGAAGTCCGATGATTCCAATACCATCTGGTCCGAGAAGCACAGCGACAATCTTCGACTTAACTATGTATATGAAAGACTGAAAAAACTGAACACCCCCAAAAATGGAGGTGAACTTCAGTCCCTCTTTATAGCTGTTGTCGCTTTTCATGTCGTTGGCTATTGTTTATGTGGGTGTTTCGTAACAATATTCTTTTAGATTGTCGTAAATGAACTTATATTTTTCGTTGTCTTCTGGATGCTGTTTCCAAAGTCCTACGAGTCTTTTCGAAACATCGGGGTCGAAAGCTTTGCGTTTGTGAACGTGGTTCTCTGAGTTTATGCCTAGGAAGTCTGTTACGCGATTCTTTTCTTTTTCATAGTCTAGCACAAAGTCCTCGTAGCGTACAGACAGATATTCATGGCTATGTAAATCGAACTTTTCAGTGGAAAGACGTATCCATTCAACGAACGTTTCAATATCGGTATGGGGAATCCATTCCACGTTTCTCATCTTAGAGAATGCATATATGTCTCTCGGGTCACGATATACTACAATGACTTTTATGTTAGGCAAATATTCAAGATAGCGTTCCATGTCGAACTCCAGATCGCAGAAGAACTGGTCGAGTGCTATATGTTCTATCTCTTTAGATAAGTTGAAGGAATTGAACAGTTCGTTCAGGAAGTGTCGGCACAGCGTGCGATAACTCTCTCTGTCGAAATGCTTCATTGTGAATATGGTAGAGCCTTTCTCTGTTATGGGACTGAGTGCCGCATTGTAGTATTTCTGTTTAAGGTTAGGCAGCATGAAGTTAGTTATCTGTGCCAGGAACTTGAACACAGCAGGACGCACCTCGGGAGAGTTCCGATACATTAACGAGTGCTCCATGATACTTACAAAGCGGTTTATCACACTGTCGTTATGGAATATGTTGCTGGAGTCGATGTACTTTTCGATATCGAACAATCCGCCAGAAAGATGTGGAAAGGTGACCTCGTATGAATACTCATCGTCTTCCGCCACACTTGCTATCTTCTCAACATCACCGAAGACCTGTATGTTGCGCATTTCGCGAAGGAAATCGAGAACGGCACTCGAACCACTGTTGCCGAAGCCCTGTACGGCAATTATGCTTTTATATCTTGAAGGCTCTTCCTTAAGTTTAGTATCGCCATTATTGCGCAGGTATTCAAGATAGGCGTCAACAAGAAGATGTCCGTTCTTCTTGTCGCGGTAATGGCGCATATCGTTTTCCAGCCCGTAAGGGATAATGTATTTAATTATTTCTCTTAAAGTCATTTACGTCTATCTTTTTTATACCTGAAGTCATTCTTGATGCCTAAAGGTTATATTCGTAGGTGTCGAAACATACAGCCCGTGCCCCGAAACCCTCTTTTTGATATAGAAGTTTCTCGTTTAGGAACGTACCATGCTTCTCCGTTGAGATGCCGAAATCGAAATAAGGATGTGTTATCAGCGAATCTCTGATTACTGTTTCAAATAACAGGTCAATGGAATGAATATCCCTTCCCCTGTCGTTTGCGGAAATATACTGAGAGTGTATCACTCTGTCATATACATATAGGACAGTACCTCCAACAATATTCTCTCCCTCTTTGGCTATTACTAACCGTATATTGTTGGGGAAACGCTGCTTAAGCAGTTGTATTTCTTCTATGGTATGGACTGGAACCACCCCATAGCGTTTTTTCAGGTTCTCAGTCAGGATATGCCAGAAGGTTTGAAAATCGTCGCTTTTAGTTATCGTAACACCCAATCCCTTTGCCTTTTTTGCACCATCTTTGCGTATGTGATACCATTTGTTGTAATGGTCTCGCGAGATAGTTGATGACAATTCCCTCGCACATAACCTTGCACCGCATATCTTAATGATGGCATAAAGGTCTTCTTCTGATGGCTGTCGATGGAAAATCCATGGTGAAGGCTTATATACAACTCGCCGTAAACCATCGTTGCGCAGACTGTTGTTTATTAAATTGAAGACATCGATGACGTCGACAGCCGTAGCCTTTTCGTTCATCACCAAACCTCCAAAGGTCAGTCCTTGGTGGGAATAGAATGTTTCGTCAGCGACATTACCTGGCAGAAGGGCATATAGTTTGCCACTTCGATATACCATAAGAGAATGATCGTTAAAACGTTTTGAATGATAGTCCATGTATTGCCTGTCGAAAAGGAAGGTCCCGTTTTTCGACTGTGCCACGAACATATTCCATTCGTTCTCCTGCTCTTTGGTATATCTCTTTATTTCGAACATCCCACGTATTTTAGGAACTCGTCGTAGTCATAGATATAGTCTTCTTCCTCAAAACGGTGTGATGCAAGAACAAGACATACGGCACCTGACGAGAAATCGTCAAGGGTGCGCCAGATGCCTGTATCTATCAGTAGTCCTTGCCAGGGGTGGTTAAGGAGGTACTTCTTGCGTTCCTTTCCGTTGTCGAGTGTTACGGTGAAACTGCCACTCGTGGCAATCACAAGTTGTTTCAGTCGCTTGTGGGCATGACCGCCACGGCTCTCACCACCTGGTACATCATATACCCAATAGGCACGCGCGATGTCGAAAGGAATTTGAGTGATGCCTTCTGCCACCGTGAGGTTACCTCTTGGGTCCTGTATTTTCTGAAGTTCTATAAGTTGTCCAAGTTCCTTCATCTCATGTCTTTATTTCTTCATATATGGGTCAGTGCCCAGCACGGTCTTTGCCAGTCGCTTCGCTTTGTCACGCAGTGCTGTGGTGTCTGCATCCAAATCACCGTAGCAGAGCACAACACCCATGCGTCGACCGAAGTGTGCCTCTGGTTTTCCGAAGATGCGAATGCGTGTTCGGTCTTCCTTCAGCGCGTCCTCAAAGTTGTATTGAAGCGATGGCATCTCTTCATTTGTGACATCCTTCGGCGCAAGGATTACTGCCGAGGCACCAGCATGCTCGAGATGGATGCCGGCGATCGGGAGTCCCATCACGGCACGGAAATGCAGTTCGAACTCGCTGAGGTTCGTGGTATGTCCCAGTGTTACCATTCCGGTGTCATGCGGACGTGGCGACAACTCAGAGAAAATAACCTCGCCTTGTCTTGTGAGGAAGAACTCAACTCCCCATATTCCATAGCCTGTGAGGGCACGTGTAACCTCGTCAGCCATGTGCTGTGCCTCTTTCAGTGCTTTGTCACTGATGGCATATGGCTGCCAACTCTCGCGGTAGTCGCCACCTTTCTGCACGTGTCCGATGGGAGGGCAGAACAGCGTTTCACCATTCTTCTGAGTTACGGTGAGCAGTGTGAACTCCGACTCAAAGTCGATGAATTCCTCGATAATCACCTCCTTGACATCTCCGCGGCTACCTTCCATTGCCTCACGGAATGCCTGTTCAAGTTCGTCGTCGTTGTGAACGTAGCTTTGTCCGTGACCAGACGAAGACATCAAAGGCTTCACCACACATGGGAATCCTATCTCGTCGGCTGCCTTCTTGAACTCCTCGAAGGTCTTGGCATAGAAGTATTTTGCCGTGCGAAGACCTAATTCCTTTGACGCAAGGTCGCGAATGGCACGTCGGTTCATTGTGAAGTTTACCGCACGTGCACTCGGTACTACCTGCACACCTTCCTTCTCGAAGTTGAAAAGGCGTTCTGTGCGAATTGCCTCAATCTCTGGTACTATGATGTCTGGATTGTGTTTGCGTACTACTGCTTCAAGAGCATCACCGTCGAGCATGCTGAACACCTCATGCTCATCGGCAACCTGCATCGCCGGAGCACCCTCATAACGGTCGCATGCAATGACATACTGTCCTGCGCGCTTTGCTGCAATCACAAACTCTTTGCCCAGTTCGCCTGAGCCAAGTAATAATATTTTTTTCATTTATCCTCAGTTATTTCTTTTAATTCCGTAGAATCTTTATATAAGGAATGATACAATTTATATACTTGCATATCAGATAATCGCAGTCGGCGACCTCTTACTTTATCTTTTAGTCCATTCAGAATAAAGGAGGGATTTAATTGTATTTCTGGATGTCCCTCAATTGCTGAACTGAACATTTTAAGTGTCAGACCGTATACCTTGCCAATTATTTGCGGATTTATTGTTTGATGAGGAATCGTATTTATGTCACTTATTGTATCATTAAGAGACTCTTCCGCTCCCTCAAAAAAACTCTCGATATCATTTTCTGTTTTAATATAGTCCGCATATCCTGGAAAAACAACATTTGACATTACTATTCCCACAGCATACGACAAGGAATCATTATGTGTCTTCAACTCAATGTCTTGTGCATGAGTTGATATGCATGATATTAAAAGAAGTAATGTTATTAATGGTTTCATCTGTCCTTATACATTTTCTCGTAATACTTCTGGTAGTCTCCCGATGTTACGTTATCGAGCCATTCCTGGTTGTCAAGATACCAGTGGACGGTCTTTTCAATACCTTCCTCAAACTGGAGTGAAGGTTCCCAACCAAGTTCTTTCTGCAGTTTAGAGGAGTCGATTGCATAACGGAGGTCATGTCCTGCGCGGTCGGTAACGAATGTGATGAGATCCATATCCTCGCCTTCCTTACGTCCGAGCAGACGGTCAACGGTGTTGATAACCACCTTGATGATGTCTATGTTCTTCCATTCGTTGAAGCCGCCGATGTTGTATGTCTCAGCAATCTTTCCCTCATGGAAAATCAGGTCGATGGCACGTGCATGGTCCTCGACATACAGCCAGTCGCGCACATTCTCTCCCTTGCCATATACTGGCAGTGGCTTGCGGTGGCGAATGTTGTTGATGAACAGCGGTATCAGTTTCTCCGGGAACTGATATGGGCCATAGTTGTTAGAACAGTTGGTTACAATCACAGGCATTCCATATGTGTCATGGAAGGCGCGGACGAAGTGGTCGCTCGATGCCTTCGCTGCCGAATATGGTGAGTGAGGATTGTACTTGGTCGTCTCAAGGAAGAACTTGTCACCATAAGCCAGGTGATGCTCTGATGACGATGCCGTCGTTGTGAATGGCGGTTCGATACCTTCTGGATGTGTAAGCTCAAGTGCTCCATACACCTCGTCAGTGGAAATGTGGTAGAAACGCTTGCCTTCGTAACCCTCGGGAAGTGACTCCCAATAAAGTTTTGCAGCCTGAAGGAGCGACAATGTACCCATGACGTTTGTCTTGGCGAAGGTGAACGGGTCCTTGATAGAGCGGTCAACGTGACTCTCAGCAGCAAGATGTATTATGCCGTCGACATGCTTTTCCTGCATCAGTTTGTAGAAAGCATCGAAGTCGCAGATATCCATCTTCACGAACTCGTAGTTCGGACGGTCCTCAATATCCTTGAGATTTGCCAGATTTCCGGCATAAGTCAGTTTGTCGAGATTGATGATGTGGTATTCTGGATATTTGTTAACGAAAAGTCTTACAACATGACTTCCAATGAATCCGGCACCACCGGTGATAACGATTGTCTTCATATTATGATGTTTTTTTGAGTTTTTAAGTTTGTGAGTATGTGTAAATTATATTTATATATTTATAACGTGGAATTTCAAAATAAATTGTCCTGACCTCGTTCTGCAAGTTTAATTACCTCGGCATCGCGGAATTTGTCACCGTCTATCGTGAGGCGAACCAGCGTCCGGTCTCTATGCCATCCCTGTATTCCCGCCGCTCCAGGATTGATGTGCAGTAAGTTGAGTTTCCTGTCATACTGAACCTTCAGAATATGTGAATGCCCGCTGATGAAGAGTTGTGGTGGGCGAGCCATTATTTTCTCTCTTATGCTTGGGTCATATTTTCCAGGATAGCCTCCGATATGTTTCATCAGCACGTCAACATCCTCGCATTTCCATCTCAGAATCTCAGGATACATCAGCCTCAGGTCGCCTCCGTCGCAATTCCCACAGACAGCCCTGAACGGCCTGAATGCTGCAAGTTTCTCAGCCACCTCTGCCGACCCGATATCTCCTGCGTGCCATATCTCGTCGCATGGCTCAAAGTAATGGAGATATTTTTCATCCCAGAAAGAGTGGGTGTCGCTGATTATTCCTATCTTTTTCATCTCAAGACCAATTACTGGTTGTCATTTGTTAATTCTATTTTCGATGAATTTCTTTATGAATTCTGCCGTTTCTTCGATGCCCAGAACTGAGGAGTTGATGCATAGATGATAGTGTTCTGCATTGCCCCATTTCTGTCCTGTGTAGTAATTATAGAATGAGGAGCGCTGTCCTTCCTTGTTGTTTATTATCTTACGGGCAGTTGCACGGTCGCACTCATGTCGTTTGCATACTGCCTGAATGCGCTGGTCGAGGTCTGCGGTAATGAAGATATTGATTACTCCTTTCATGTCTCTCAGCACATAATCGGCACATCGTCCCACGAAGACACACGACCCTTCTTCTGCTGCTTTCCTTATTGCGTCGCTCTGAAATTGGAACAGACTCTCCTGCGAGAAGCCGTTCTCGTAGAAGTTGTTGTCGCTGATGTGAGGCGCATGAGGATGGAACAATGAACGCAGGAACCCCTTCTGCTCGTCGTTCTGCTCGAAAACCTTCTCCGAGAAGCCACTTTCCTTGGCTGCGAGATTCAGCAATTCCTTGTCGTAGAACTTACATCCGAGGTCTTTCGCAAGTATCAATGCTATCTCTCTACCACCCGAACCGAGTTGGCGTCCGATGTTGATAATAATCTTCTTGTCGTCCATATAGTCTTCATTATTTTGTGGCTGATGAAGCCGATGGTATTTTCTTCTTGAATTTCCTCATGTAAATGATAAGGATAAGTAATGTCACAAAGAATGAGATAGTGTCAGATGAAGGCAGCGATGTCCATACTCCGTTGACACCCATCATCGGTGGAAGGATGATGAGTAATGGTAAAAGGAATATCATCTGGCGTGAGAGCGAGAGGAACATGCTTACCTTTGCCTTGCCAATCGACTGGAAGAAGTTGGTCGTTACTGCCTGGAAGCCTATTAGAGGGAAGCAAATCATGTTGATGCGAATGGCATCTACAGATATCTGCAGGAGTTTTTCGTCGCTTGTAAAGAGTCGAGCGCAGGGGTAGGGCATTAGTTCGCCGACAAGCCATCCGGCTGTCATCACCAACGTAGCGGCTATGATTGCCAGTTTCAGCACACGCATCAGACGGTCGAACTTCAATGCTCCGTAGTTGTAGCCCGCTATAGGTTGCATTCCCTGGTTTATTCCCATTATCACCATAAAGAACAGAAAGCCTATGCGGTTGGCGATGCCGTATGCTCCCACAGCCATGTCACCGCCATATTTAACCAGAGTGGTGTTGATGAAAATCACCACAATACACGAGCATGCATGCATGGAGAAAGGTGACATTCCGATGGCGAGGATATTCTTCACGATATCGCTTCGCAGGCGGAAACATCCCTTCTGGAAGTGCAGCATCTCGCGTTTGTCTCCGAAAATGCGCAGTTGCCAGCAGAGGGCGACGGTCTGTGCCAGTATTGTTGCTATCGCCGCACCGCGTATTCCCATGTCGAACACGTAGATGAAGAGCGGGTCGAGGGCTGTATTCAGTACCACGGTGAATATCGTTGCGTACATTGCTATCCTCGGTTTCGAGGCTGCTCTGAGCAGGGCATTTAGTCCAAGATACTGGTGAGTGATAACATTTCCAAGGAGAATCACCACCATATATTCACTGGCATATGGCAATGTGTTGTCTGTTGCGCCGAAAAACCTGAGTATGGGGTGAAGGAAAAAGAGGCATACTATTGCGAAAACGACGCCTATAATAGTATTCAGCACAACGGTGTTTCCAAGTATCTGCTGGGCTGTCTTATAGTCGCGTTGCCCCAGTCTTACGGATAACGTGGTGGAGGCTCCAACACCTATCGCTGCACCGAACGCTCCACTGAGGTTCATAAAGGGAAAAGTGATGGCGAGGCCAGATATTGCCATCGGCCCCACACCTTGCCCGATGAATATGCTATCGACCATGTTGTAGAGCGATGATGCCAGCATCGCCACAATCGCAGGTGTGGCATATTGCACCAAAAGTTTGCCCACAGGTTCCGTCCCGAGGGCCAATGTCGCTTTCTTGTTATCCATAATTAATGGTGCAAAGATAGTGCATAAACAGCGAATTACCAAATTTTTAATAGCAAAACGACATGAGTAGTCATTTGAAAGATGTCCTTTTGCCTCCTGAAAGGTGCCCTTTTACATCCCAAAAGATGTCCTTTCGTCACATGAAAGATGACCTTTTAAAACCTCAAAGATATGCTTTCCCAATTAAAAACATCTTTATTCTTTGTCTATTGGAGGATTATTCTTATCTTTGCAGCCAATAGTGGAGACGCCGAATGTCGGCGTTCCTATGCAAATTACAAACCATCGAATTATATTGAAGGGAATAGAGAACGATTCAAATGTACAGAAGAATAACCACAATACTGTTTTTTCTTGCAATCATAGGTTGCCCTATGGCTATGGCGAATGGCGGAGGGCACAAATATCTTTACCGCCTCACGCTGACCGATAAGAAAGGAACTCCATTCTCATTAGGCAAGCCAGAGACTTTCCTTTCGCAGAAGGCAATAGAAAGAAGGGAACGCCAGCATCTCGGAATTGATTCCACCGACCTGCCGATACCTCCGAAGTATATCAATGAAATCGAGGCAACAGGAGCAAAAGTAGTGGTAAAGAGCAAGTGGAACAACACTGTTCTGGTGGGCATCGACAAGGCTTCGCAATACAAGGAATTGCGCGATTTGCCTTTTGTCGCCGACACAAAAAAGGTATATACAGAACCTGAGAAAAAGAAGGAGGTAGATGTTCGCGACCGATTCCACACAATACTCAATCAACTCGACACCATCTATGATGACAATTACGGCGTGGCTCGTGAACAAATAGAGATGGTTGGCGGTCTCGGTCTCCATAATCGAGGTTATAAAGGCTATGGAATGACAATAGCGGTGTTCGACGCGGGTTTTATGAATGCTGACAGAATACCTGCCATGAAGAAAATAAACATTGTGGGAACACACGACTTCCTGTCTGATAATACAGATGACATGTATAACGGTGAGGCTCATGGCACTATGACACTCTCCGTGATTGGCGTTAACGAACCAGGCATATTCATTGGCACCGCGCCCGAGGCGTCGTTCTGGTTGTTCAGGTGTGAGGATGTGACAACGGAGACAAGTGCTGAAGAAGACTACTGGACAGCGGCGGCGGAGTTTGCCGACAGTGTGGGCGTAGATGTGATAAGCAGTTCGCTGGGATACCATGACTTCGACGATACAACGACCAGTTATCACTACTACGACCAGAACGGACACACCTCATTGATTTCACGCACATCGTCGATGCTGGCCTCCAAGGGTATCATTCATGTGAACAGTGCAGGAAACGACGGCATGGGAACATGGAAGAAGATTAACTTCCCGAGCGATGCAGAGGATATGCTCAGCGTGGGTGCCGTGACTCCGCAGGGCGTGAACGCATCGTTCAGCAGTCTTGGTCCTACTTCTGACGGTCGTGTCAAGCCTGACGTAGTGGCTCTTGGCTCACCTACGGCTGTGGTAAGTGGGCGCGGTACACTGACGAGTGAAAGGGGAACATCCTTTTCAACGCCAGTAATCAGTGGCTTGGTGGCATGTCTCTGGCAGGCTTTGCCCAACAAGACAGCACGTGAGATAATAGAACTGGTGAGACAAAGCGGCAACAACTATGGGCATCCTGACAATGTCTATGGTTACGGTTTGCCCGATTTCACCAAAGCATTGAAACAAGGCAAGAATGAGACAGACGCTATCGCTCCTTGAACTTAACCAGATTCTCGCTGATGTTATAGACGCAGGAATGCCACGAGAGTACTGGGTAGAGGCTGAGATTTCTGAGCTTCGAGAGGTGCGTGGGCATTGTTATATCGACCTGATAGAGAAAAGCGAGGACTCGAATACACCTGTAGCACGTGCTTCTGCCAAATGTTGGGCAAACACATGGAGTACTGTCTCACCATTGTTTGAGAAGGTAACGGGACAGACGTTGCATCCAGGAATGAAGTTGCTGATGCTTGTCAGTGCCAATTTTCACCCTGCCTTCGGCTTCTCATGGATAATAAGCGACATCGACCCGACCTACACTTTGGGCGATATGGCACGCAAACGGCAGGCTATAATCGAACAACTGAAGAAGGAAGGGGTCTTCGATCTTCAGAAGGAATTGGAACTCCCATTGTTCTGTCAGCATATTGCGGTGATAAGCAGTGCCAATGCTGCTGGCTATGGTGACTTCGTTAATCAACTCGAGAGCAACGATTATGGCTTCCAGTTCCATACGCAGTTATTCCCTGCAACAATGCAAGGCGAGGGTGTGGAGCAAAGTATCATAACCGCACTGAATAAGATATACGACGTGATGTCTGATAATCACTCCGATTTCGATTGTGTTGTTATCATCAGGGGTGGCGGTGCTACAAGCGATTTGTCAGGTTTCGACACACTTGCCCTCGCGGAAAACGTGGCACAATTCCCGCTTCCAATAATTACAGGCATCGGTCATGAGCGTGACGAGAGCATCCTTGATATGGTCAGTCATATCCGGGTGAAGACTCCAACGGCAGCAGCGGCACTTCTTATAGATAACTTGAAGCGTGTTTGGGATTTCCTACAGGAGTCCAAGAACGAACTTGCCGTTATCGCAAAGCAACGTATGGAGGAAGAGCAGGTGAGACTTCTGCGCGTCTCACAGAAGATTCCGTCACTTTTCTCGCTTGTCAGGGAAAGGCAGGAGCACATGCTTGACCTGCTGAAACAGGCGGTTCTCTCTGCTGCACAGCGTTCTGTCTCGGACAATCTCCACAAGATTGACATCATGACAGGTAACCTGCAACCACAGACAAATCGCAAGTTGATGGAGGAGAAGCACAAACTTCAGATGCTGGAGCAGCGTGCCTTGGCTCTCGACCCAGAACTCTTGCTGAAGCGAGGGTACAGCATCACTACTCATAATGGCAAGACCGTACGTGATATCTTACAACTGAAACCAGGTGATAAAATTGAGACGAGAGTGGAGAAAGGTGTTATTCATTCAATAGTAGATAATACATTGGATGCCAGTAATTAAACAATAAACATTAAATAAAATATGAAATACGAAGAAGCACTTGCAGAACTTGAGCAGATAGTGTCGAAAATGGAGAATAACGAGGTGGGCATCGACGAGATGATAACCCAACTGAAACGTGCTCAAGAGTTGATAAAACTATGCCGTGATCGACTCACTAAGACCGATGAGGAGATAAAGAAAATGCTGTAGCGGTAGGATTAAATTAATAAGTTATTAGTTTGTTTGTTGCGGAATGAAAGCTTTAACGCGACTTAGTAGCGGACTTGCCAGTCATGCTTCGGTTTTTATCATAGCAGTGGCGGTGATAACATTCTTTGTTCCGGGTCTTTTCAAGTGGGTGCATGGTAACACACAGACGGTGATACTTGGTCTCATCATGTTGACGATGGGACTAACACTGACCACCAAGGACTTTATGATTGTCTTGAAACGCCCCTTTGACATTTTTGTCGGAGCCGTGGCTCAGTTCGTCATCATGCCAGGTGTGGCATGGTTGTTGGTGCATGTGTGGCATTTAGAGCCTGCGTTGGCATTGGGAATCCTCCTCGTGGGTTGTTGTCCTGGTGGTGTTTCGAGTAACATCATGTCTTATCTGTGTCATGGCGATGTGGCTTTCTCTGTGGGCATGACGTGTGCTTCTACGGTGCTTGCACCTGTTATGACTCCGTTGCTAATGCAGTTTACTGCTGGCGCCATCATCGAGATAGACACGGTGGGTATGTTCTTGAACATTCTGATAGTGACAATCCTGCCCATCAGCATAGGATGCGTGCTGAATTACTATTATAGCAAGCGTGATAGTTTCAAGACAATGCAGGCGTTGATGCCTGGAGCGAGCGTCATTTTACTGGCTTGTATCGTGGGTGGAGTAATCTCTACTGTTCACGACCCGCTGGTAGAACGTGGTTTCATGTTGTTTATCTGGACTTTCGCTGTGGTGTTCTGTCACAACACTCTGGGGTATCTGCTGGGTTGGTTGTCGGGTAGGATTGCTGGTTTTAATACCGCCAAGAAACGCACTATATCTATTGAGGTAGGCATGCAGAACGCAGGTCTTGCAACCGTTTTGGCAGGCACTTTCTTTGCTGCACAACCCTTGTCGGTTCTTCCCTGTGCCATTTCATGTGCATGGCATAGCATCAGCGGCACCATTCTTGCCGGTCTTTTCAGGTCGAGAGACGAAAACGTTCTTGATGAAATCTCTTAATGAAATCTCGTGTGGTAAAAAAACAATAAAATAGTTGCAACTATGCGATTATTTTCTTACTTTTGCACCAATAATAAGTACTTATAAAAACATTAAAATATGAAGAATTTAGATTGGGCTAATCTGTCGTTTGGATATATGCCCACCGATTACAATGTTCGTTGTTACTACAAAAACGGTAAGTGGGGCGAAATAGAAGTATGCTCCGATGAGTATCTGAAACTACACATGGCGGCAACAAGTCTGCACTATGGTCAGGAAGCATTTGAGGGATTGAAGGCTTATCGCTGTCCCGATGGTAAGGTTCGCGTGTTCCGCATGGATGAGAATGCAGCCCGTCTGCAATCTACCTGCCGTGGAATACTGATGCCAGAGGTTCCGACAGAACTGTTCTGTGAGATGGTAAAGAAAGTGGTTCGCCTGAATCAAGAATGGATTCCGACCTACGAGAGTGGGGCAACGCTCTACATCCGTCCGCTTTTGATTGGTACAAGTGCACAAGTGGGCGTGCATCCGGCATCGGAATATCTGTTCCTTATCTTTGTAACACCTGTTGGTCCGTACTTCAAGGGCGGCTTCGCAACCAATCCTTACGTTATTGTTCGTGAACACGACCGTTCTGCTCCTCTTGGGACAGGTATATATAAGGTGGGCGGAAACTATGCTGCTTCATTGCTCGCAAACAAGAAGGCACACGACCTCGGATATGCATGTGAGTTCTACCTCGACGCTAAGGAGAAGAAATATATTGATGAGTGCGGTGCTGCAAACTTCTTCGGAATAAAGAATAACACATATGTTACACCTAAGTCAACGAGTATTCTCCCGTCAATAACCAACAAGAGTCTTATGCAGTTGGCTGAAGACTTCGGCATGAAGGTAGAGCGTCGTCAGATTCCAGAAGAGGAACTTGAGACTTTCGAGGAGGCTGGTGCATGTGGAACAGCAGCCGTGATAAGTCCTATATCGCGCATAGACGATGTGGAGACAGGAAAGAGCTATGTCATCTCAAAGGACGGAAAGCCGGGTCCAATCTCCGAGAAGTTATACAAACACCTGCGCAATATTCAGTACGGAGTTGATGAGGACATCCATGGGTGGACCACAGTAGTGATAGAATAGTATTCAACACCCAATCTCCCAATTCCCAAACGACCAAACGACCAGTCTCCCAAACGACTAATTACCCATGAACAAGATTCTTATTTCAGTACTGTTGTTTGCTCTGCCTCTCTTTGCCAATGCGCAAACAAAAGATGGAGGAATCTCCTCTGAGATGTTGAAGCAGATAGTGAAGAGCCAGGAAAGTTCGCCCGCAAGCAAGGCAATCTTCAATGCTATGGCGGGAAATAGCATCGACAATTTGGCCCGCAACTATATGACAGCAGCCGAGAAAGACACTCATTTCAGTGTTGAGACACCGTCACAGAGCATCACTGACCAGAAAAGCTCCGGTCGTTGCTGGATGTTCAGTGGGTTCAACGTGCTGCGTTCAAACTTCGCAAAGAAAACCGACTCGTTGCGAGTGGATTTCTCTCACGACTATCTCTTCTTCTATGACCAGTTGGAGAAGGCGAACCTGTTCCTGCAAGGTGTGATAGATACAGGCAAATTGCCGATAGACGACCCCAAGGTTAGGTTTTTCTTTAAGACTCCTATTGGCGATGGAGGTACGTTCTGTGGCGTGGCCGACTTGACAGAGAAATACGGTCTTGTGCCAAAGAGTGTTATGCCCGAGACATTCAGTGCCGACAATACGTCAAAGATGCGTTCCCTTCTCAACAGCAAACTGCGTGAACAGGGACTGAAATTACGCGATATGGTTGCCGAGGGAAAGAGCAAGAAGCAGATTAATGAGGAGAAAACAAAAATGCTTGGTGTGGTTTATCACATGCTGACGCTCACGCTTGGCAATCCTCCACAGCAGTTCACGTACGCTTTTAAGAACAAGAATGGTCAAACGGTAGGAACTCCTCGGACATACACTCCACAGGAGTTCTATAGGGAAGTGGTAGGTGGATCACTCAACGGAACGTTCATAATGGTAATGAACGACCCCCGTCATGAGTATCATAAGACTTATGAGGTGGAGTATGACCGTCACACTTACGATGGACATAACTGGGTCTATCTTAACCTTCCTATGGAAGAGATAGCGGAACTTGCCATCGCTTCTTTGAAAGATGGACGAAAACTATACAGCAGTTATGATGTTGGTAAGCAGTTCGACCGTAAGAACGGAGTGCTCGCGCTTGACAATTTCGACTACGAGTCATTGTTGGGCACTCAGTTCTCAATGAACAAAGCACAGCGCATCACCACCTTCGACAGTGGCTCGACACATGCTATGACGCTTACTGCCGTTGACCTTGATGTGAATGGGAAGCCATTGAAGTGGAAAGTTGAGAATTCATGGGGAGCAGACTCTGGTCAAAGAGGTTATCTGACAATGACCAACGAATGGTTCAACGAATATATGTTCCGCCTTGTTGTTGACAAGCAGTATGTTCCAGAGAAGTTACTTCGTGAGGCTCAGCAGAAACCAACGATGCTGACTCCTGACGATCCTTTGTTTGCAGAGGATAACTGATAGGCACATGAAAATCATAGAGCAGTTGATTGTCGGTAAGCACGATGACGAAACCTGTGAGGATGGCATCGTGATTACCGACAATTTTATTGCTGTTATTGACGGTAGTACAAGCAAAACATCAGAGCGTGTAAACCCAAAGATGCAGAACGGGCGTTTTGCAATGCAGTTGGTTAGTGATGTTGTGTCGTCACTTCCTGCGCAAATAACGGTGCGTCAGTTCTGCAGTATTGTTACCGATGCTATCGATGAGGCTTATGACTACTATCAACAAGACCTAGATGTGATTTGTAAGCATCCGGAACGACGCCTCACTTGTAGCGCTGCGGTATATAGCAGGAATCATCGTGAGGTGTGGCTTGTGGGTGATTGCCAGTGTATTATTGGAGACAGATATTATGATAATGCCAAACCTCAGGAGGCGATAAATTCAGAGAAGCGCAGCCGATATATAATAGAGCATGGTCTTTCGATTGAGGAAGTACGTCGGCATGATGCCGGACGCGACCAGATTATTAATGATATCATAGTCTCGATGCACGACCAGAACAAGACTTATGCCGTCATAGATGGAACACCTATTTATAATGATGGCATAAAGGTCATTGCTGTGCCTGTTAATGCAGAGGTGGTGCTGGCAACCGACGGTTATCCTTTTCTTTGCAACTCACTCGCCGAGAGTGAGTCGCGCTTACAGCAGTTGTTATATGACGACCCTCTTCTAATCCATAGTTTCAAGGCAACAAAGGCATATATGGAAGGCAACAAGAGTTTCGACGATCGCGCATATATCCGTTTCCTGGCATGATGCCCTTTGCTAAAAATTGTAAATTCTTTGTATTATTGTTGTTTTTTTGAATAGAAAGAGTTATCTTTGCGGTAATTAATTAGAAATCCTACTTTTAAGTTTAACAATAAAAATCTCATTATTATGATTTACAAGATTGTAGACATTGAGGGCATTGGTCCCGTTTATGCAGAGAAACTTATTGCTGCAGGTATTGATAACACAGAAAAACTGTTGGAGAAGTGTGCTAAGCCAGCAGGCCGCAAGGCTCTCGAAGAGGAGACTGGTATTAGTGGAAAGCTTATCCTTACTTGGACAAACCACTGCGACCTTATGCGTATTGATGGCATTGGACCTCAGTTCTCAGAACTGCTCGAGGCAGCAGGTGTTGACACCGTAAAGGAACTGAAGCACCGCAAGCCAGAGAATCTCCAGCCAAAGCTTGAGGAAGTAAACGAGGAGAAGCATCTCGTTCGCCGTGTTCCTGCACTCAAGGAGGTAGAGAAAATGATTGCCCAGGCAGGAGAACTACCTGCAGTAATGGAGTATTGATTTTTTAGTTGACGAGTTGACGAGTTGACAAGTAAACGAGTTGACAAGTTGCTTGATTTGTTAATTGTACACATTAACATATAACTCGTCAACTTGTCAACTTGTCAACTTATATAACTATACAAGGTGTTCAATGAGGTCTGCGCGGTCACCTAGCAGCAGATCGATGACAGGTATTTCAACCATTGTGTAGCATCCTGGCTGCTGACGCATTGAGGCACGTGCCACATTAACGAGCACCTGACCAGTAAGAGCAGGGTTGTTGATGCTCATGTTGAACTCGATGCGTTGGTTCTGAGTCTTTCCGCTCACTCCCTTGCGCACGAGGTTCACGCCGTGTCCCATGTCCTGCACGTCGTCAACAGACTGCACAGCGAAGACATGTGTCTCATCGTTGGCGAAGTAAGGGTCAGCCTTTATTGCCGCCGTTACGTCCTCAAGTTTCGCTCCTTCTTCCAGTTCCACATAAACCATGCGGCGGTGTATTCCTTCACCGAGTGGTATTGTCATGGATAGTGCGTTCTTCACGCCTTCCTTTGAACGTACACATACGGAGTGTCCCATTGACATGCCAGGTCCGAAGTTGGTATAGGTGAGTCCTTTAGGTGCGAGACTTTGCATCATTGTGCGCACTACGCTGTCAGAACCTGGATCCCATCCTGCTGCGATGACACTCACCGTTCCTGTTTTCTTGTTCAGTTCCATCATTCTTTCGCGATAACCTCTGATATTAGTGTGGATATCGAACGAATCGACGGTGTTGATTCCAAGTGGAAGAATCTTGTTTGCATATTCTTCACAACTGCGTGTTGGTGTAGCGAGAATAGCCACGTCAACATCCTTTAGTTCGGTGATGTCCTTTACAACGTCATACTGTGCCAGTTCTGCTGGTTTGTTGTCTGCACCATTACGGCGCACGATGCCAGCCACTTCGAAGTCGGGTGCTGCCTCAAGAGCCTCTAGAGCAAAGCGTCCAATGTTTCCATAGCCTACAACGGCTGCTCTTATTTTTTTCATATCCTATTTATGGGTTTATATCCATTTTTGTTAAATCGGTTGCAAAAGTAAACATTTTTATGTAAACGGGCGACAAAATGCGATATTTTTTTGCGGTTTAATTTTATTTTGTATTAAAAGATGCCATTTTCGTTGTCTATAGTTATACAATAAAAAGGCCTAATCTAAATGATTGATTCCTATTGTAAAAACATCTCAAAAATAACTCCATTTTTTGTCATTTGTAATTAACTGGAACTCAGGATGTACCAAGTGGCTTAACAAAGTTAATAACTTTGTCTAACAATCTTAATAACTTTGTTATGCCATTAGACATGTTTGACATTCCAAAAGGTATGAAGTGGGACTGTCAGTAGCCTTTTTTTAGTTTTTAAATGTTGTCGAATGCAATAAAAGGGGCGCAAAGTGCGTTAAATAGAATGTATATATACAAAAGTAGAAAACAATGATTGAATATGTAAAGGGTGAACTCGTTGATGTCACCCCTGCCTTTGCTGTGATAGACGTGAATGGTGTTGGCTATGGCTTGAACATTTCACTTAATACGTTCAGCGCCATACAGGGCAAAGCTTCCTCCCCTCAGACCTCCGGTCAGCTCCCCTCAGACAAGGGCGCAAGTGTGCGGTTGTGGGTTTATGAGGCCATTCGTGAGGATGCTTATGTTCTCTTTGGCTTTGCCACGAAAAAGGAGCGTGAGATGTTCTTGTTGCTCATTACGGTGTCTGGAGTTGGTGCCAATACTGCTCGTATGATACTTTCAGAACTGACTGTTGCCGAGTTGTGCAACGTCATTGCTAATGGTAATGAGCGTATTTTGAAAAGTGTGAAGGGCATAGGCCTGCGCACTGCCCAGCGAATCATCGTTGACCTTAAGGACAAATTGCCTGAAGGTGATTGGGCTGTGGGTGCCGGCTCTGCTGCTGCATCTCAGCAAACCGTAGCAAATACACAAGTCCGCGACGAGGCAGTTGGTGCTCTCACAATGCTCGGTTTTGCTCCGGCACCATCATCAAAGGTGGTTGTGGCCATCCTAAAGGAACAGCCTGACCTGCCTGTTGAGCAAGTAGTGAAACTGGCGTTGAAACAAATAAAATGAGTTAATGTCAGGAATAACATCCTGAATTCTTTCATTAAGAAAAGTTAGAAGTATAAAGTGGGTAATCTGAAGAAGGTATATATATTATTGATGGCGGCTGTGAGCATTAATATGTTCGCATGGAACGTTGTGCCTATAATAAGGGAGCACACGGAGAAAAGCCCATACACTCAGGATGACCCCACAAGAAACAGAAACCGACAGCAGAACCAAAAGCCAGACGACAAAGACAAGAAAGGAAACGATGACAAGAAACCTGTTGTTCAGGAACTGATTATCGACGACGAAGACTCTATTCCTGACTCATTGCTTAACCCGCGTTGGGGTGTGCAGCGTATCTCGCCGATAACCTTCGATGACCTTACACGTAACCCTGCCGACCTTGACCTGCCCGACAATCTAAAATTAGATGTAGTATATAACGACACCCTCGACCGTTACATCATTGGCTCGAAGATTGGCGACACCTACGTCAATGCACCGATAATGATGACTCCTGAGGAATACAGACAGTGGAGTGAGAAACGCGACCGCGACCGCTTCTTCCGTTCAAAGAACAGCGAAATCCTGCAGGCAGAGGGCAAGGAGAAATTCGACTTCACGGATATGCACTTTGACTTAGGACCCGCTGAGAAGATCTTCGGTCCTGGTGGAGTGCGCATAAAGACACAAGGAACGGCGGAACTGAAGTTCGGTGCCACCCTGAAGAACATCGACAACCCATCGTTGCCGATACGTAACCGCAAGACAACGACGATGGACTTCGATGAGAAGATTAACCTCAATGTCAACGGTAAGGTTGGAGACAAGGTGAACATGAACCTTAACTACAACACCGATGCTACGTTCGACTTCGATGCTCAGAACATAAAACTGAAATACGAGGGTAAGGAAGACGAGATAATTAAACTCGTTGAGGCAGGTAACGTGTCGTTCCCAAGTAACTCGTCGCTTGTGAGAGGAGCCTCGTCATTGTTCGGTATACGTACTGACTGGCAGTTTGGCAAACTGAAACTGCAGACCGTATTGTCGCAGAAGAAGTCGTCGTCGAAGAGTGTGACATCACGTGGCGGAGTGCAGTTGACACCGTTTGAGATTGACGCTGCCAACTATGAGGAGAACCGCCACTTCTTCCTCTCGTTCTATTTCCGTGACCGCTACGACGCTTCAATGCGTACATTGCCCAACCTGACCACTGGAGTTACGCTCAACCGCATAGAACTTTGGGTGACCAACAAGACCGGAACGACCACAAACACACGTAATATAATCGCATTGCCCGACCTTGGTGAGGGAGCAAAAGGTATGGTTCCGAGCAACAATGCGAACAGTCTCTATTCCGACCTTACCACAACATACAATGCGGCGCGTGACATCGACCAGTCGTCAACTGTTCTCGATGTGGCATTTACGGGAGGAACTGACTATGAGAAGTTACAGAGTGCCCGACTGCTCAGCCCTTCCGAATATACCGTAAACCAGGCTTTAGGATATATCTCGCTGCGTTCTTCGCTGCAGACCGACCAGGTTCTTGCCGTAGCCTACGAATATACTTATGGTGGAGTGACCTATCAGGTGGGAGAGTTTGCCAGTGATATCACAGACGTTTCACAGGCACTTTTCGTCAAGTCGCTGAAGAATACAAGCAACAACCCAATGCAATCCAACTGGGACCTGATGATGAAGAACGTCTATTATCTCGCCTCTTCGGTAGAGAAAGACAAGTTCCGACTCGATGTTAAGTTCCAGAGTGACACGGCAGGTGTCTATCTTTCCTATATTCCAGAGCCACAGGTAAAAGACCAGATTCTCATAAAGGTGCTTGGAGCCGACCGACTGGATAATAACATGAAGGCTCATCCTAATGGATACTTCGACTATGTTGATGGGTACACCGTTTCCAACGGACGCGTATTCCTTCCTTCTGCGGAACCTTTCGGTGAGTATCTCTATAACTATCTCACACAAAAAGGCGTTGCCCCTGCCACAGCCGAGAAGTATTGCTTCATGGAACTGTACGACTCGACCAAGACCGTTGCAAAGCAGATAGCAGAGAAAGACAAGTATCTCCTTCAGGGACAGTTCCGTGGAACATCTGCAAATGTCATCTCGCTTGGTGCATATAACGTGGCGCAAGGCTCGGTAAGGGTTACGGCAGGTGGCGTTGAGCTTGTGGAAGGTTCCGACTATAGTGTGGATTACTCTGCTGGTGAGGTGACAATTCTTAACCAAAGCATCATCGATGCAGGTACTTCGGTTAGCGTAAGCCTTGACAGTCAGAGTGACTATGCACAGGAACGAAAGACGATGATAGGTATTAACTGGCAGTATGACTTCAATAAGAACCTTCAATTGAGCGGTACTTTCCAACATCTTTCGGAACAGGCACTTACCACAAAGGTGTCAATGGGTAACGAACCGCTAAACAATACGCTGTGGGGAGTGAATATCAACTGGAAGCAAGAGAGTCAATGGCTTACCAATATGCTAAACAAGATTCCGTTCTTGCATTGCACCCAGCCGTCTCACATATCCTTCTCTGGTGAGTTTGCTCAACTCATTGCCGGCAAGTCACATGGAACTCAGGACAATGCCTCATATCTCGATGACTTCGAGAACACCAAGAATGCCCTTGACGTCAGTTCTCCGACTTCATGGATAATGTCGAGCGTGCCGACAATGTTCAAGGAGTATAACGACAAGTCGTCGTTGAAGAGTGGCTATAATCGTGCCTTGCTGTCGTGGTACACCATCGACCAATTGTTCACCAGTCGTTCTTCGTCACTTGTTCCGGGACATATCAAGAGTGACCTTAACCAGTTGTCCAACCATTATGTACGCGAGGTATATGTCGATGAGCTTTATCCAAACCGCGACCAAAGCACATACAGCGGTGCTACGAACAGACTTTCTATACTGAACCTCGCATATTATCCCTCTGAAAGAGGTGCATATAACTTCGACCCCGACCTGAACAGCGATGGTACATTGCCAAACCCGAAACAACGTTGGGGAGGTATGATGCGCAAACTCGACACCAACGACTTCGAGGCTGCAAACATTGAGTATATCGAGTTCTGGATGCTCGACCCGTTCATCTATAGCCGTGAGGACGGTACTGCTTTGCGCCATAGTGGTGACCTCTTCCTTAACTTAGGTGAGGTAAGCGAGGATATCCTTCGCGATGGAAAGAAGTTCTATGAGAGTGGTATGCCAGTTGACGGCTCACAGAGCTTTACCACCACACAATGGGGTAAGATACCGACACAGTCGACGGTAACATACGCCTTCGCAACGACCAGCGGTTCGCGCCAACTTCAGGACGTCGGATTCAACGGACTTACCAATCAGGAGGAAAGTCAGTACAGCACTTATCAGGACTTCCTTACCGCAGTGGGACAGAAGGTGACAGGAGCGGCACTCGACAGTATTATGGCCGACCCCGCCAATGACGACTATCACTATTTCCGTGGCAGCGACTTTGACCGAATACAGGCTCCTATCCTTCAGCGCTACAAGCGCATCAACATGCCTCAGGGTAACTCTCCTGACAGTGACATGCGTTCCGAAGGATACGACACATCATACAAGACATCTCCCGATGTGGAGGATATCAACCAGGATTATACGCTGAACGAGTATGAGAAATACTATCAGTATCGTATCGCCATACATCCCGACTCTCTCGTAGTGGGTGAGAACTTCATCGTTGACAAGCGTGAGACGACGCGTACTTTGCGCAATGGCAATCGTGAGACAGTCAACTGGTATCAGTTCCGTATTCCTATCCGAGAGTTCACGAGTCGTGTTGGAAACATCACCGACTTCACCTCTATCCGCTTCATGCGTATGTTCATGACAGGTTTCGAACTTCCAGTGATACTGCGTTTCGGTAGCTTCGACCTTGTCAGGGGAGAGTGGCGTGTCTATCAGCAGCAACTCGGAGCAGGCGGTTCGGGTAGGATGGCGGTCAGCGCTGTTAACATTGAGGAGAACAATGACAAGACTCCTGTAAACTATGTCCTGCCTCCTGGTATACGCAGAGAGCAAGACCCGACTCAGCCACAGTTGACAGAGAGCAACGAGCAGGCCCTCGCCATTCAGGTCAACGACCTGTCAAACGAGGAGTCGAAGGCTGTTTATAAGAATACGACAATTGACTTCAGGCAATATAAGCGGTTACAGATGTTTGTTCATGCAAATGCCTTTGAGAACAACTCAACTAACCTGCATGACAACCAGTTGGCAGTGTTCGTCCGTCTGGGAAGCGACTACAAGAGCAACTATTACGAGTATCTGATTCCTCTGAAACTGACACCTGCCGGCCGATACGACCGTTATTCTTCAGCCGACTGTCGTGCAGTATGGCCAGAGGAGAACATGCTTGACATCGACCTCAGTGTCTTTACTAATGTCAAGAAGGCAAGAAATATTGCCAAGTCGAATGGAACGGCATCCTACAACCGTGAGTTTAGCGAATATGATCCTGACCGTCCAAACAACCGTGTAAGCATCATGGGTAACCCGACTTTGGGCGAAGTGAAGACCATGATTATTGGAGTCCGCAACCTCGACCATGAGAATAAGTCGGGTGAGGTGTGGATAAATGAGTTGCGCCTATTAGAATATAATAATGAAGGAGGCTGGGCTGCACAGGCAGCACTTAACGTTCAGTTGAGCGATGTGGGTACAGTTAATGCCACGGGCAAGTACATGAGCGAAGGCTTTGGTGGTCTTGAGGAGGGCGTAATGCAGCGTTCACAGGACAACTACAAGACATATAGTGTCACGGCTAATGTCGAGTTGGGTAAGTTCTTCCCTGACAAGGCAAAGGTTTCGGCGCCTCTTTACTATTCGGTGACTAAGGAAGAGACGCGTCCGAAGTATAATCCGCTCGACACCGACATGCGTCTTGACGATGCACTTGATGCAACAACAAGCAAGCATGAGCGTGACTCGATAGAGAGTATTGCGGTAACCAAGACCACAAACACCAACTTCTCGCTTTCAAATGTACGTGTCGGCATAGCGACTAAACGTCATCCGATGCCTTACGACCCAGCCAACTTCACGTTCTCTTATAGCCACAGCCATCGTTATACCTCGGGTGAGACCACCGTTTATGAGAAGGAAGACAACTGGCGTGGTGCATTGAACTATAGTTACACTCCGGTTTACAAGCCATTTGAGCCTTTCAAGAAGATTATCAAGAGCAAGAGTAAGTGGTTTGAGATATTTAAGAAGTTCGGATTCAACTGGTTGCCTCAGAACGTGACGTTCAACACTGAGATAACACGTAATTACTATGAGTTGCAGGAACGAGACATGGAAGACCTCGGAGGCTCTCAACTGCCTCTGACTTTCAGCGAACAGTTCCTCTGGAACCGTGACTTCTCAATTCGATGGGACTTAACGAAGAACATTCACATGACCTTCCATAGTGCAACACATGCCGAGATAGAGGAACCATACACGCCAATCAACAAGGACCTTTATCCCGACCGTTACACAGCATGGAAAGATTCGGTGAAGACTTCGCTGCGACACTTCGGTACGCCTCTCGACTATAACCAGTCGTTCTCATTGTCTTATCAGGTGCCTTTGAACCTTATTCCTATCTTTGATTGGGTAACTGCCGATGCCGCCTACACCTCAACATACAACTGGGTGCGTGGAACCGACCTTGATGATGGCACCTCACTCGGTAACAGGATAAGCAACAACCGCGACCTTAACATCAACGGTGGTTTCAACATGGAACGCCTTTACAACCATATACCATTCCTGAAGAAGACCAACGACAGGTTCAATAAGGCCATAAGCACTCCTCCCAAGAAGAAAACTCCTAAGACCACTCCGAAGAAAACAGATGACGGGAAGGGTAAGGAGCAAGCCGAACTGCCTAAGAACCAACGTTCTTTCGAAAAGGAGATTACGCTTATGCCAGACACTACCATTACAATCAGTCACGGTAGGAAGTCGAAGCGTTTGATGGTAAGTGCCAAGACAAGCGAGGGTAAGCAATTTAGGTTGCGTTATAGGGTTGTCGATCAGGACAAGATAAAGATTACCTCTAAGGTGGATACGGCGACAACGGTGAAAATCACTGTCACATCCAGGCCGTCGATAGAGGATAAGGGATGGTACAAGACGGCACAATGTGTTGCGAGAGTGCTCATGATGGTGCGTACGGTAAACATCTCATATCGTAACCACTATGCTATGAGTGTGCCTGGATTCTTGCCTAATGTGGGTGATATTTTCGGTCAGCGACGGGGCGATATCATGTCGCCGGGACTCGACTTCGCCTTTGGACTTATTGGCGACAGTTATCTCAACAAGGCGGCTGACAACGGATGGCTGTTGATGAACGACAGTGTGGCCACGCCGGCAACCACAAACCAGAATGTCGATTTGCAGATAAGAACGACGCTTGAGCCAGTGAGGAATCTGAAGATAGACCTCAATGCCTCACGCACAGAGAACAAGTCGCGCAGCATTCAGTATATGTATGAAGGACGCCCCACCACCCAGAGCGGTACGTTCACAATGACCACAATATCTCTGAAGAGTGCTTTTGAGGGCATTGGCTCGGCAAACAGCGGATACCATTCAGCCTCCTTCGAGAAGTTCTGCAACTCTCTTGAAGGCTTCCGCAGCCGTGTTGAGGCTCAGTATGAAGGCGTCCCATATCCTGCTAACTCGTCAAAAGCGGGTAGCTCTTACTCTTCTGCTAACGAAGAAGGTAGGCTTGGGCTGTATAGTGCCGACGTTATGATACCCGCATTCCTTTCTACCTATACAAGCAGTGGCGGTTCGGCACTGTCCATCTTCCCCAAATTGGCTAAACTGTTGCCTAACTGGTCTATAAGGTATGGTGGTCTTTCGCAACTGCCTTGGTTCCGCGATTTGTTCAAGAGCGTTAATCTGAACCACTCATATAAGAGCATATATTCTGTAGGTTCCTATAGTTCCTATAGTACCTTCCAGGAATATATGAACGGACTTGGCTTCGTCAACGATGTCACAACATCAATCCCTGTGCCTTCATCGATGTTCAACGTATCGACGGTGAGCATCACAGAGGCATTCGCTCCACTGCTCGGAATCGACGTGACGCTGCAAAACAACATGACATGCAAGCTCGAATACCGTAAGACACGCAACCTCTCGCTGTCAATGACGAGTGTGCAGATAAGTGAGGCTTACAGCAATGACTGGGTATTGGGCATGGGATATAAGATTGTCGACTTCAAGTTGTTCGGTGGTGGCAACCATCGCAAGGTTAAGTCGAACAAGAAGAAAGATGGCGAAGACCAACAACAGAGCAGTTCTTCGCAAAGTTCTTCGAAGTCAAAGGGCATCAGCCATGACCTTAACCTGCGTCTTGACCTCAGTTATCGTCGTCAGGCATCCATCGTTCGCGACATTGCGACGATGACAAGTTCGGCTTCTTCTGGAAATACCGCATTCAAGTTAGCATTCAATGCTGACTATACAATGTCACGACTGCTTACTATGAGTTTCTACTATGACTGTCAGACGAACACTCCGTTGCTGACATCGAGCAGTTATCCGACTACCACTCAGGATTTCGGACTGAGTCTTAAGTTCTCGCTGACACGATGATGTGATTCTCAAACAAATAAACTATAATATGAAAAAAACACTTACCGCATTCATCATGCTGTTGTCGGTACTCTCGGCATCGGCTGATAATTTTCGTCCGAAACTTATCGTTGGCATCGTTGTTGACCAGATGCGCTGGGACTACCTCTATCGTTTCTACAACGAATATGGCACTGGCGGTTTCCGCCGTATGCTCGCTGATGGTTATACCTTTGAGGATTGCCAGATAAATTACATCCCGTCGGTGACCGCGATAGGCCACACTTCAGTTTACACCGGCTCCGTTCCGAGCATTCACGGCATTGCAGGAAACAATTTCTTGCTCAATGGCAAGATGACATATTGTGCTGACGACTCCACCGTTATGACTGTCGGCAGCGGCACGAAGGCAGGAAAGATGTCACCGCGTAACTTGCAGGTAACGACAATAGGAGATGAACTGAAGACTGCAACTAACTGGAAGTCAAAGGTAATAGGTGTCTCCTTCAAGGACCGTGCGGCAATTATGCCTGCCGGACATTCTGCTGATGGTGCCTTCTGGTTTGACAAAAAGGAACTGTGTTTCGTCACTTCCACCTATTACATGGAATCTCTTCCAGAATGGGTTAAGGACTATAACAAGACAATTGCGAAGGAGGTGAAGAAACTCAAACCAATAGATGCAGGTTCGAAACACTTTGACCGTCCTGCCGATATGGTGCAGTATTCACCTTACGGCAACCTTATTGTGGAGGAAATGGCCAAGTGCGCCATCAAGGGAGAGAGACTCGGACAGCGCGGGGAGACCGATATGCTGTGCATAAGTTTCTCTTGTCCCGATGTTGTAGGTCATGCTTTCGGTACCCATGCCGAGATAACACATGAACAGTATATCGAACTTGACAAGCAACTTGCCGACCTTTTCAACTATCTCGACAAGACAATCGGGAAGGGAGAGTATGTCGCTTTCCTAACTGCCGACCATGGTGCCGCAAACGGCATATTGCAGAATCAGCAGCATAAGATTCCGTCTGATGGATTCTTTGGTGACCGCGAGGAGCCGGCTGTTAATGAGTTTCTTGCCAAGAAGTATCCTGGTCATGACAAATTGGTTAGTAGAATAATGGACTATAAGGTTGTTATCAACCGCGAACAAGCTGAAGGTCTCGATATCGTAAACCTGAGGAAAGATATCGTAGAATACTTCAAGGGTAATCCACTCGTGATGTATGCCGTCGACCTAGAGGAAATATCGGCTGCCAGTGTGCCGTCATTTATCCGTGAAAAGATGTACAACGGGTATAACCGAGAGCGCAGCGGTGACATACAGTTGATACTGAAGCCTGGTGTTTATGGTGTTTGGAAAGAGATAGGGGAGGGCACAACTCATGGATGTTGGAATCCCTACGATTGCCATATTCCGTTTGTGTTGATGGGATGGGGCGTGCCTCACGGCTCATGTTCTACGGAGGTTCACATTACCGACATTGCCCCTACGGTGTGCAATCTTGTGCATATTCAGATGCCAAGTGGCTGCATCGGAATGCCAAGGGAGATGAAGTAGTCCTGCAAAAGGTGTCCTTTTGCATTCCCATTGATGGCCTTTCGTGATGCGAAAGATGCCCAATTGCAATGCAAAACGTGCTGAATTACGATGTAATCCAGCACGTTTTATTATTGAAAGCAAACTCTAACTATTGCATGTCATATACCACCTGCATAATCTTCTTGCCCAAAGCGTCTGCCTGTTCCATTGTTGAGGCCTCGCTATAGACGCGGATTATCGGCTCGGTATTGCTCTTGCGTAGGTGTACCCATGAGTCGGCGAAGTCAATCTTCACGCCGTCTATGTCGTTCACTTGCTCATTGCTGTACATCTCTTTCACCTTCTCAAGAATCTTGTCAACGTCAGTATCTGGAGTCAGGTCAATGCGGTTCTTAGCGATAAAGTAAGGAGGGAAAGTCTGTCTTAGTTCAGACACTTTCATTTCCTTGCGTGCCAATGCGCTGAGGAAGAGTGCAATGCCTACCAAGGCATCACGTCCGTAGTGGCTTTCGGGGAAAATCACTCCGCCGTTTCCTTCTCCGCCAATCACTGCTCCCACCTCTTTCATCTTAGTCGTGACGTTCACCTCGCCGACAGCAGCAGCGAAGTATTGTCCTCCGTGAACCTCGGTGACATCGCGAAGAGCACGGGTGGAACTGAGATTGCTCACCGTAGTGAGTCCCTTCTTGCCGTCTTCTTCCATGCGTGAGAGCACATAGTCGGCAACGGAAACAAGCGTATATTCCTCGCCGAACATCTCTCCGTTCTCGCAGATGAATGCCAGACGGTCAACATCAGGGTCAACCACGATGCCGAGGTCATAGTGCTTGTGCTTCATCTCGTCCATTATGCCTTGCAGGTTTTTCTCCAATGGCTCAGGGTTATGGGCGAAGTCTCCGTTCGGTTCTTTGTTGAGGAACTTATAAGATACACGCAGTTTCTCAAGGAGTTTCGGCAGTATGACACCTCCAACGGAGTTGATGGAATCAACGCAGACGTTGAATCGTGCGTTACGAATCGCCTCCTTGTCAACCAAAGGTAGTTGCACAACGGCATTGATATGCTTCTCATCGAACGAGTTGTCCTCGATATACTTGCCCAGATGGTCAACATCGGCATATTCAAAGTTCTCCTTTTCAGCGATGCTCAGAACCTCGTTGCCTTCTTCTTTGTTAAGAAACTCGCCTTCGTTATTCAGCAGTTTCAGCGCGTTCCACTGTCGTGGGTTGTGACTTGCGGTGATGATGATACCACCGTCAGCACCTGACATACGCACTGCCAGTTCGGTTGTAGGAGTCGTTGCGAGGCCGATATTGATTACATCGTAGCCGTAACCCATCAGGGTTCCGCATACAACGTTCTTTACCATCTCGCCAGAGATGCGAGCATCCCTGCCTACTACTATCTTGCCCGAACCCTCAGGGCGGTTCTTCCTGATAAATGTGGCATAGGCGGTAACAAACTTCACGATGTCAAGAGGGTTGAGCGTGTCGCCCGTTGGTCCTCCAATCGTTCCGCGAATGCCTGAAATCGATTTTATAAGAGTCATTTTATTCTATGTGATGTTTCCTAAATGCAGTTAATTAAAGCCTATGGAGATTATATAAAACTACTTATCCCCTAAATCATTTTCCAAACTTCTTTACACTCCCTTCTCGTAGGTTATGGTATAGAAGCATGGATAAACCCTTGAGGATGCATAATTATGACCTTGCGTGTGCGGTACAATGAGTTGCACTTTTGCTTTTTCATCATTCTCGTTTTGAGGTCTTCCTATATTAATATACGACAAAGGCGCAAGCCATCCCGAGGGAACAGAGGCGCTGCCGTATGCCTCGTACATAAGGCTACTGTTAGTGTCGAAGGAGGCGGTGAATGTTCCGCTGGTATTCGTTACGGTCATCTTCTCCGGAATAGCGGCGTAATACGCGGCTGTCAAATTGTTCAGTGAAGTGGAGTCGGTCATGATATTCTTCTCAATAAAGCGGCAAAGGACTTTCGTGGTTTCACCGTTCTTTATTTTCTCTCCACATCCTTTGCGTATTATCTGAATGTAAACTCCGGAAGAATTAATCAGTACATACTCGTTCTTCGACACATCAGTGGTGTAACCCTTCTGTGCAAATTCTGTCTCGCTGATAACCTTTATGCCCTTGTCAACTATAAACTTTTTGATAGCATTGTTCTCTTTTTCTATCTGGTCGGCATACGTCTCGGTATGGTTGCAACTTGCCGATAACATCATTACGGCAAGTGAAACGAGGGCAAATAGCGTTTTCTTCATATATAATAATAGGAAATTAATAATTGCTTGCAGTATTACGGGATTCTTACCATTATCTGCTTAACGGCGGCAAAATTACAAAATTAGTCTGAAATACTCTAATTTTTTTCGATACTTTTGAACGGCGTTATATCTATTTAATAAATTCTGGCGATGCAGATGTCGGCATTTATAATACTTTGTGAGTGACTGAGCGAGACAATTATTTGCACAAAAGTTTTGTTTTGTGCACATTTATTGAGCAAATGTGCATTTTTAGATACTTTTTCTTTGTGACACAATAAAAAAAGTGTACCTTTGCACCCTCGAAAGAATATCTAATTTGTTTATTGAATATCATTTATGAAATTAAAAATCGTTGTACTTGCTAAGCAAGTTCCCGACACTCGTAATGTCGGCAAGGACGCAATGACTGCCGAAGGCACCGTGAATCGCGCTGCTCTGCCGGCAATCTTCAATCCTGAAGATTTAAATGCTTTGGAACAGGCGCTCCGTCTTAAGGAGCAGAATCCTGGCTCAACGGTAGGAATTCTTACTATGGGTCCTCCGCGTGCTGGCGAGATTATCCGCCAGGGTCTTTATCGCGGTGCCGATACTGGTTGGCTTCTTACTGACCGTCTTTTTGCTGGTGCCGACACTCTGGCTACCAGTTATGCTCTTGCTACGGCAATAAAGAAGATTGGTGATGTTGATATCGTTATCGGTGGTCGTCAGGCTATTGATGGTGATACCGCACAAGTAGGACCACAGGTGGCCCAGAAGTTAGGTCTTAATCAGGTGACTTATGCTGAGGAAGTGCTCAGCGTGGAGAATAGTAAGGCTACAATCAAGCGTGTGATTGATGGTGGTGTGGAGACTGTTGAGGCTCCTCTGCCTGTTGTTATCACCGTTAATGGTAGTGCTGCTCCTTGTCGTCCTCAGAACGCAAAACTGGTAATGAAGTACAAGCGTGCTACATGCCCTATGGAGCGTCCTGCCGAAGGTACGGCTTATGACAATCTCTATGAGGAGCGTCCTTATCTTACGCTTAATCAGTGGAGCGTAGCTGATGTCGATGGTGATGTGAACCAGTGTGGTCTTGCAGGCTCTCCTACTAAGGTGAAGGCCATCAAGAACATCGTGTTCCAAGCTAAGGAGTCGAAGACTTTGACGGCTTCTGACGCTGATATCGAGGGAATGATCAAAGAATTGTTGGAAGAGAAAATCATTGGATAAAGAGATATGGCTAATAATGTATTTGTATATTGCGAGATAGAAGGTACTCAGGTACAGGAAGTATCTCAGGAGTTGCTGACCAAGGGTCGCAAACTCGCCAATGAATTAGGTGTTGAGCTTCATGCCGTAGTCATCGGTACGGGCATTAAGAATAAGGTAGAAGACCAGATATTGCCATATGGCGTTGACAAACTCTTTGTTTTCGATGGCGAAGGTCTTTTCCCATACACTTCAGCACCTCATACTGACATCATGGTTAACCTCTTCAACGAGGAGAAACCACAGATTTGTCTTATGGGTGCTACTGTAATAGGCCGTGACCTCGGTCCTCGCGTTTCTTCTTCACTTACCTCTGGTCTTACTGCCGATTGTACAGAGCTTGAGATTGGTGACTTTGAGGACAAGAAGGCAGGCAAGACTTACGAGAATCTTCTTTATCAGATTCGTCCTGCATTCGGTGGTAACATCGTTGCAACAATCGTTAACCCAGAGCATCGTCCTCAGATGGCAACCGTCCGTTCAGGTGTAATGCAGAAGGCTATCTATGAAGGTAAGGCTAAGGGTGAGGTTGTTTATCCTGAAGTTTCGAAGTATGTAAGCCCTGAGGCTTTTGTTGTTAAGGTACTTGACCACCATGTTGAGGCTGCAAAGCACAACCTGAAGGGTGCGCCCATCGTGGTTGCTGGTGGTTATGGCGTTGGTTCCAAGGAAGGTTTCGACCAGTTGTTCCAGCTTGCTAAGGTTCTCCATGGTGAGGTTGGTGGCAGCCGTGCCGCTGTTGATGCTGGTTGGATAGACCACGATCGTCAGATTGGTCAGACAGGTGTTACCGTTCATCCGAAGGTTTACATCGCATGTGGTATCTCTGGACAGATTCAGCACATCGCAGGTATGCAGGACTCAGGTATCATCATCAGCGTCAATAACGACCCAGATGCTCCAATCAACAAGATTGCTGACTATGTTATCGTCGGCACAGTTGAAGAGGTTGTACCTAAGCTGATTAAGTACTACAAGCAGAACTCGAAGTAAAATGAAAGCTTTAGATATCTTACTCATCATATGCGCTATGGCATTGCTCGTTGTCAGTTATTTTATCGGCAATGCAGAGCTGAAGGCTTTGATAACATTCTGTGCTATTATGTGCGGAGTTGGTTTTGGTGCAAGATGGGGAGGTAGGCAACATCAAAAGAATCAAGAAAACAAATAAGATAATTATGGCAAACTATTATAGCGATCATCCTGAGATCGGGTTCTACTTGAACCATCCCCTGATGGCTCGTATCGTTGAGCTTAAGGAAAAAGGCTTTGCTGATGCAAAGGAATATGACTACGCCCCAGTTGACCTGGGCGACGCCATCGAGAATTACAAGCAGATTCTTGATATCACTGGCGACGTGGCTGCTAACATCATTGCACCGAATGCTGAGGATGTTGACCTCGAAGGTCCACACCTTGAGAACGGCCGTATGATTTACGCAAGCAAGACCTACGAGAACCTCGATGCTACCCGCAAGGCTGGCCTTTGGGGTGTTTCTATGCCTCGTCGTTATGGCGGTCTAAACTTGCCTAACGCCGTGTTCTCCATGCTTTCTGAAATGATTTCGGCTGCTGATGCTGGTTTCCAAAACATCTGGAGCTTGCAGAGTTGTATTGATACACTCTATGAGTTCGGTTCAGAGGAGCAGCGCCAGAAGTACATCCCACGTGTTTGTGCAGGTGAAGGAATGTCAATGGACCTCACGGAGCCTGATGCTGGTTCTGACCTCCAGCGCGTGATGCTGAAGGCAACCTTTGACGAAAAAGAGAATTGCTGGCGCTTGAATGGAGTTAAGCGTTTCATCACCAATGGTGACTCAGACATCCACCTCGTGCTGGCTCGTTCAGAGGAGGGCACCAAGGACGGACGCGGCCTCTCAATGTTCATTTACGACAAGAAGCAGGGTGGTGTCAATGTACGTCATATTGAGCATAAGCTCGGTATTCATGGTTCACCTACTTGTGAGCTTACATATAAGAATGCAAAGGCAGAGCTTTGTGGAAGCACTCGTTTAGGTCTAATCAAATATGTGATGGCACTTATGAATGGTGCCCGTCTGGGTATTGCAGCACAGAGTGTCGGCGTGGAGCAAGAGGCTTATAACGAGGCGTTGGCATATGCAAAGGAGCGTCAGCAGTTTGGTGACAAGATTATCAACTTCCCTGCTGTCTATGACATGCTTTCTCGTATGAAGGCAAAACTCGACGCTGGTCGTTCTTTGCTTTATGAGACAGCTGCCTATGTTGACGTTTACAAGTGCCTGGAAGATATCGAGCGCGACCGTAAGCTCACACCAGAGGAGCGTCAGGAAATGAAGAAATACCAGCGTCTTGCTGATGCCTTCACTCCATTGGCAAAGGGAATGAACTCTGAGTATGCCAACCAGAATGCCTATGATGCCATCAGCGTTCATGGTGGTTCGGGCTTCATTATGGAGTACAAGAGCCAACGCTTGTTCCGCGATGCTCGTATATTCTCTATTTACGAGGGAACTACACAGCTTCAGGTGGTTGCTGCAATCCGTTATATCTCTAACGGTACGATGCTTCAGAACATCAAGGATATGATTGCCGCACTGCCTGCAGAGGCTAATGCAACCCTGAAAGCACGTGTTGAGAAGCTGCTTCCTGTATATGAGGACGCACTCAACTATGCCAAGGGTCTTGACAATCAGGATGCTTTCGATTTCCTTGCCCGTCGCCTGTATGACATGACCGCAGAACTGGTAATGAGTCTGCTCATCATCCGCGATGCCGCCAAGGCTCCAGAGTTCTTTGCAAAGAGTGCTCAGGTATATGTACGCATGACGGAAGAGGATGTAATCGGCAAGTCTGCATACATCAAGAACTTCAATGCAGAAGACCTTGTTAGCTTCCGCGCAGCTTCTCAGGAAGATGCATGCTAATTGCTTGAAGGCTCGTTAAGAGCCTTTCTTCCAAAATAATAAAGTCCGGAGAATTATTTCTTCGGATTTTTTTTATTAAAAAATTAGTGTATATCGTACAAATTAATTATCTTTGCAGCATTAATTCTATTAAGCCTATGAAACCCATGCATGAAGCTTTCTACAATGATGTCTATAATATTGTGAGTCAAATTCCTGAAGGAAAAGTTTTGACTTATGGTGTCATTGCCGACCTTACTGGATGGGGAAAGCATCAGCGTATGGTGGGAAAAGCATTGAAGGAAGCTCCTGCAGAACTTAAGTTACCTTGTCATAGGGTAGTGAGCTCCAATGGCCGCACTGTTCCTGAATGGAATGAACAGATAGATATGTTACGTGATGAGGGCATTACATTCCGGAACTCCAATTGTGTTGACATCAAGCGACACATGTGGAGACCGGAAGAGTTTTAGAGTTTTTAAAGGTTATGGGGTCACTAAGGCAAGCATGGTTTGCGAAAATTAATCTCATAATATATGGAGAAAATTGTTGAGCTTGTTGAACGTTTGATAAACTTTTGTGGACTTACGGGTGATGCTGTGCCTGTGGTGCGGCATATTTTATTGGTATTAATTGCCATTATCCTTGCTGCCGGCGCAGGTTTCCTATGCAAGAAGATAATTGTACCACTTATATTAAAGGCCACACGTAGGACTAAGGCAACGTGGGATGGTGTCATATTCAATGAGAGTGTACTCAACTCCGCGTGTCATATCGTGCCTGCTATCGTAGTATGGATGCTCCTTCCGTGGGTGTTCTATCAGTTCCCTACGGTGCGAATGATATTAGGACGCATCACAGCAATATACATCACGGTGATGACTGTCATCACCATCATTGCCTTCATTGACTCATTCAAACTCTTCGAGGGAGAAAAACGCACGGCAACCCAGCAGTATCTATACACTTTCTGCGGACTCTTAAAGATAGTGATGATATTCATTGCCGTTATCATTGTCATTTCCATCGTTATCAACAAGAACCCGATGGTGTTGCTGGCTGGTCTCGGTGCGACATCGGCAATTATGATGCTGGTGTTCCAGGATATCATAACAGGTCTTGTTGCTGGCGTGCGTCTCACGAGCAACGATATGTTGCAAAAGGGCGACTGGATAACTGTTCCGAAGTCGGGCATTGACGGTATTGTGGAAGAGATGACGCTGACAACGGTCAAGGTGCGCAATTTTGACAACACGATAATGACCATTTCGCCAAAGACTCTTGTCGATGACTCATTCCAGAACTGGAAGGGAATGCAGGAGAGTGCGGGAAGAAAGGTGGTGAAGCGCATCTACTATGACTTCCGTAGTGTTGTTGTAGCCGACGAAAAAATGCGTGCCACAATTGTGGACAATGGTTATTTTGTAGATAAGGACATTGAACCTAAAGCGGTGAATGTCACTCTTTTGCGCCGTTATGTTGAACAATGGCTGAGCAAGGACGAGGCGGTGAACCCTGACATGACCATACTTGTGAAACAGGCAGAAGCCACCCAGAACGGTCTTGCCGTTGAATTCGTCTTCTTCCTCAAGAACAAAGGAGGTGTGCCTTACGAGCACGACATCTCCAGGATAATGGAATACATCATTGCCATCACCCCCGATTTCGGTCTTAGGATTTATCAACAACAGGGAAACTGATAGTAGATAATCGTTAATTGACCATGTCATTAAGCGAAATAAAACATAGTTCGTAGTTCTTTCGTCATAATAATGAATATCATAGTTACCCCAAACATACGTTCCGTTTGTCCAGATTTCGTAGGTGCAGCAGTCGAGGCATGGGTGCAGAACACCCCTTATTGTCCTGAATTATGGGACGAGATAAATGCAATCTGTGAGGACTGTCGTAGTCGTTTTACCACAGTAACCATCAAGGAGATGGCAGCCATAGAAGCCACTAGAGGCATATATCGTGCCTGTGGCAAGGATCCTTCGCGCTATCGTCCCGCTGCTGAGGCTCTCATACGTCGTGTTGTGCAGGGTAAGGAACTGTATCAGATTGACACACTTGTCGACCTCATCAACCTTGCCAGTATGAAATATGGTTATAGCATAGGTGGTTTCGATGCCGACAAATTTGTCGGAGATACGCTGACTCTTGGTGTTGGAGAACCTGGCGAACCCTACGAGGGCATAGGTCGAGGCATGCTTAACATAGAAGGAATGCCCGTCTATCGTGATGGGCAGGGTGGAGTGGGAACACCAACAAGTGACAACGAACGCACGAAGATAGAACTCTCGACCACTCATGTACTGATTCTCATTAACGGATATGATGGCAATGCCGAGACAGTAGGGGCAAATGCCAACTTCCTCAAGTCACTTCTTGAGCGTTATGCGGCAGCGAAAAACGTGACGATAAAAACCTATTAAATCTCCCTTTCATAACTTCTTGGTTGACAATAAGTACCAAGTGGTTAAGCAATTTGGCATCAATTGCATTCCATTTTGCCGTTTATTGCAATCCCACTTGCCATAAATCGTATCCCAATTATTTTGTTGTTATCAACGTTTTTTATTATCTTTGCACCATAATGATGCTAAGTATTATCATACCTATATATAATGTAGAGCAGAGACTGGGGCAGTGTCTGCAAAGCATTGCGTCGCAGGGCCTGGACAACTGCGAGGTGATAATGGTTGATGACGGCTCTACTGACGGAAGTGGTGATATTTGTGAGCAATGGGCAACTCGTGACTTACGATTCCATGTGGTTCATCAGACCAACAACGGCCTTAGCGCGGCGCGAAATACAGGTATCGATATGGCAAAGGGTGACTTGTTTACATTTATAGATTCTGATGACTATATTGCGGAGGGAACGCTGAAGCCACTCGTTGAGCGCATGATGGCAGACGATGACATTTCAATACTGGAGTATAATGTCATGCGTCATGTAATCGGTAATGACATCAAGCCACTTGGTATCGCTGATGCAGAATGGGAGAATATAGCCGATTACTGGTTTCAGGGACGTGCCTATGCGCATGCCTATGCATGGAATAAGGTGTTCAGACGTGATGTTTTCAATGGTGTGACATTTCCTGTCGGTAAGTGTTTTGAAGACGTGCATACGCTTCCAAAGTTGCTTGCGAATGTGAAGGGAAGGGTGGTGACGACCTCCCACGGCACCTATCACTATGTGGATAATCCAAAAGGAATCACACAGAATGCCAGTGCCGAGGACCATAGGAGTCTACTCGAAGCACATATCGACTATTTGGAAAGCCACAAAGAAGAAATGAAACGACAACCTCTGTCGTTCGTTTCAGAGTATTATGCACACGTTCTAAACATACAAATTACCGCCACTTCCAGATATAAAGTGCCTGTACTTTTGCTTGGTATGGACAAGTACGCAGGACAATGGGGCATCTTCTGTGGTAACATGTCATTTCCATCACGTTTGAAGATGCTCTTTGCCCGTGTGTTTGGGGTGAAATTATTGACGCAATTGCTTTAGGGTCTGCATAGTGCAGCGCAGACTTGGTCTTGGAAATTACGTCCTGTAGCAGCCTGCCTTATCCCCATATTTATTATAGAGAAGCAGATGAAGTGATTGTTGGGCGCATATAGATAGCCGGCCAATGCACTAACGCCCGTCACAGTACCGGTCTTTGCATGTACATTGCTCTCGGCATGTGTTCCGCGCATACGCTTTTCCAGTGTTCCGTCAACGCCAGCAATGGGAAGGGATGGATAGAGATGGTCGAATATCTCTTTGTGGTCGTAAGCATAACGCAGGAACATCACTTCCTCGTGAGGCGACACATAGTTGTAGAGCGACAGTCCACTACCATCGGCAACATAATAGTCAGCCGGGTTAAGTCCCACTTTCTGAATTATTGCATTAACGTAAACTTTGGCTTGTTTTGATGTGCCTCCCAACTGGTAGAACATCGACTCTGCATAAGTGTTGTCGCTGTTCTTCATCATTCGTTTCAGTATATGGTCAATGGAGTGTGTCACTATGTGCAACTGTCGTGCCGTGTGAGGTGTGTCGGCCTCGCCTGTTGAGCCATAGACTACAACCCCGCGTTGTCTTAACATTGAAGAGAAACGTTGAAGGAAGTTGTCTTTCTTGGCAACCATCAGTGGAGTCAGTGTTGGGTTATCGTCATCCCAGCACCATCCTTCGCCTAAACGGCCGTCGTCCTTGAAGTGAAGGTCGGCATAGATACCTCCTCTAATGGTATCTATTCCTGCTTCTATTACGGCAGAAACAAAGGACTCAAGGTCTTCGGCATTGAATGCTGGGTCGAATCCTCCTATGCAGTATAGGTCTCCGTGAAGGCTGCCGTCGGCTATTTCACCATTATAATAGAGGCGAGTCTTGAATTCATAGTATCCTCCGAGACGGTCGAGTGCCGTAACAGCAGTAAGCACTTTTTGCGTACTTGCAGGACGCATTGTCTGCTGCTCGTTATAGGTATAAAGCAGTTTGTTGTCAGTAATGTCATATACCTCAATACCAACGGTTGAAGTCTTGAAGATGCTGCTCTTCAGGAGTCCGTCCAATCGGTCAACAATTTTGTCTTCCCATGCCGGCTCTTCATAACTGCTTTGCTGGTTTTCTGGTGCTGTTGAGTCGTTAACCCAATATCCTTGTGCGGCGATGTTCGTAGTTGCCACGAACATTAATGCTGCTATTAAGATGCTTTTTGCTTTCATATCTTGCTTATAGTTTATTGCTTACTTACTGTTTAGTGTTCTTGAATTAAGTGCTTTTATCAGGGAATCCTCGTTTATCGTGCTTATTGCAGCATGTTTCCTGCCAGAATACTCCACAAGGACATAGTGTGTGAAAAGCGTCTTAACCTTCTCCACGCGGTCTATGTCGCTCAGTTTTATCTCCTTTACCCTGCCGAAACGTCCCCACTTAATCGTAAGAGTGTCGTTGGCAACGGCGTATGTGGTGTGCAACAGACGGTCGATGACCAATACCGTTAGTATCGTGAACGCACCGCCAGCGAATATACTAACAGGAGTGCGGTGCCAGAAAAACCACAATGTAACCATCGCAAGCACCACCACACCTGCAATTTCTGCCAATGAAACACGATGTTCGAAACTCCTTATCATCATTATTCGCATGCAAAGATAATTAAAAAAAATGGATTTTTTCGTTTGTTACGATGATTATTATTATATTTGCAGTCATATAATACTAAACATCATATACTATGGTTTATAAATACGACTTTCTCGTTATCGGTGCTGGAGTTGCAGGAATGAGTTATGCCCTGAAAGTGGCGTGTGCCAAGAAGGGTAGTGTATGTATGATTTGTAAAACGGCGCTCGATGAGGCAAATACCTCCTTTGCACAGGGTGGTGTCGCTTCAGTTACTAATCTTGAAGTTGACAATTTTGAAAAACATATTGAAGACACAATGATTGCGGGCGACTATATAAGTGACCGCGCTGCTGTTGAGCAGGTGGTTAAAAATGCGCCTGGTCAGATACAAGAGTTGGTAAATTGGGGTGTTAACTTCGACAAGAAAGAAGACGGCACATTTGACCTTCATCGTGAGGGTGGACACTCTGAGTTCCGCATTCTTCACCATGCAGATGATACGGGTGCAGAGATACAGCGAGGACTGATGGAGGCTGTTCGCAATAACCCTGACATTGTCGTTAAGGAAAACCACTTCGCTGTTGAGATTATCACACAACACCATCTTGGTGCACGTGTTACCCGACGCACACCATATATCAACTGTTATGGTGCATATGTGCTTAATCCAGACACGCAGAAGGTTGACACATATCTGTCTAAGATTACTTTGATGTGTACCGGAGGTTGTGGTGCAGTATATCAGACGACAACCAATCCAATCATTGCCACGGGTGATGGTGAGGCAATGGTATATCGAGCAAAGGGAACGGTACAGGACATGGAGTTCGTGCAGTTCCATCCGACAGCTCTCTATTCTCCAGGAGAGACTCATCCTGCCTTCCTTATTACTGAGGCCATGCGTGGTTATGGAGGCATCCTGCGTCTGCCTACAGGAGAGTCATTCATGGAGAAATATGATGAACGACTGTCATTGGCACCGCGTGACATAGTGGCTCGCGCCATTGACAAAGAGATGAAGATTCATGGAATACCAAATGTGTGTCTGGATGTAACACACAAAGATCCTGACGAAACCCGCCATCACTTCCCGAATATTTACGTTAAGTGCAAGACTCTTGGAATAGACATTACGAAAGACTATATACCAGTACGTCCTGCAGCACACTATATGTGTGGCGGAATAAAGGTTGACCTTAACGGATGTTCAAGTATTCAGAGGCTCTATGCTATTGGTGAGTGTTCATGCACAGGACTTCATGGTGGAAACCGTCTTGCAAGCAACTCGCTTATCGAGGCTGTGGTTTATGCCGATGTTGCGGCAAAACACTCGTTGGAGCATGTTGACCTATATGACTTTAACGACAAGATACCTGAGTGGAACGATGAGGGCACGATGACCAACGAAGAGAAGGTGCTCATTACACAGAGTGTTAAGGAAGTGGGCGAGATAATGTCCAACTATGTTGGTATCGTTCGTAGTGACCTTCGACTGAAGAGAGCGTGGGATCGTCTTGACATGTTGTATGAGGAAACAGAAAACCTCTTCAAACGTGTTAAGGCGAGTCGTGATATTTGTGAACTGCGTAACATGATTAATGTGGGATATCTCATTACCCGTCAGGCGATAGAACGCAAGGAATGTCGTGGTCTTCACTTTACTATCGACTATCCTCACCATGCGTATGACGAGAAACTATAGGAAAAGGTATGACGATGCCATTGCCAGTTAGGTGTGGCATTGAATCGTAAATAACATAAAGAGTGCTCAAACGAGGCTGTAATTGTCTGGTATGAGCATTTTTTTGTGTTTTCTCGTTGAAAAAAAGTTGTGGTCTCTTGGCAGATTAAATGGAAAGTTATATATTTGCAGAAAATATTCCGCATCTTAAATTTAATTTATGGACAACATTAAACGCATTATCGAGTGCGTGCCGAACTTCAGCGAGGGGCGCGACTTGAGCGTAATAAGACAAATCACAGATGTGATAGAGAATGTTGACGGAGTGCGCTTGCTTGATGTTGACCCGGGCGAAGCGACAAACCGAACAGTTGTAACGTTCGTTGGTGAACCTGATGCTGTGGTGGAGGCTGCGTTTCGTAGTGTGAAAGTAGCCGGAGAGTTGATTGACATGCGTCAGCACCATGGGGCGCACCCTCGAATGGGTGCTACCGATGTGCTTCCTCTTATTCCTGTGGCAGGCGTGAGTCTTGAGGAGTGTGCGCAGATGGCTCGGGATTTGGCCAAGCGCATTGCTAAAGAACTTGAGATACCATGCTATTGCTATGAGGCAGCAGCTTTTACTGACGAAAGGCGTAATCTTGCCGTTTGTCGTGAAGGTGAGTATGAGGCATTAGGCGATAAGTTGTCAACACCAGGAAAACAGCCTGATTATGGTGTTCGACCTTTTGACGAACATATGGCTCGAACGGGATGTACTGCCGTCGGCGCTCGTGATTTTCTCATTGCTGTGAACTTCAATCTTAATACAACATCAACGCGACGTGCCAATGCCATAGCCTTTGATGTGCGGGAAAAAGGCCGTCCAGTTAGAGAAGGGGATTCTATAATAGGTAAGCCAAAAGTTGATGCTGAAGGAAATGTCATCATGAAACCTGGCACTTTGAAATGCACAAAGGCGATAGGGTGGTTTATTGATGAGTATAAGATTGCGCAGGTATCGATGAACATCACGAATATCAACGTCACGCCATTGCACAAAGCATTTGAAGAGGTATGCCGCTGCGCTCAGAACAGAGGGGTGCGAGTCACAGGAACAGAGATTGTCGGACTCATTCCGAAACGTGTGCTGATAGAGGCAGGTCGCTATTTCCTTGAAAAGCAAAACCGCTCGACAGGCATTCCAGAGGAAGACATAGTACTTATTGCCGTCAAGTCGCTCGGACTTGAAGACCTCAAAGCGTTCAATCCGCGCGAGAAGGTGATTGAATATCTTCTTGAAGATGTGGATAAAAAACCTCAGTTAGTAGACTTGTCGGTGAAGGTTTTCGCTCATGAAACTTCGCGCGAGAGTCCTGCACCAGGAGGTGGGACTATCTCTGCATACATGGGAGCATTAGGTGCTGCCCTCGGCGCGATGGTTGCCAACCTTTCGTCTCATAAGGCAGGATGGGACGACCGTTGTGGTGAGTTCTCTATGTGGGCAGAAAAGGGCCAAATGCTCATGGCTGAACTGATGCACCTCGTAGATGAAGACACTGAGGCTTTCAACCGCATAATGGATGCTTTCGGTATGCCTAAGAAAACTGACGAGGAGAAGCTGTTGCGTGCTGAAGCGATACAGAAGGCGACTCTTTATGCCGCTGAAGTTCCACTACATACCATGAAGGCATCTTATGGTGTGTTCGAGATTTGCAAGGCTATGGCAACGACAGGCAATCCGAACAGCGTGTCAGATGCCGGTGTGGGTGCATTGGCTGCACGTGCCGCAGTGCTGGGGGCTGGGCTTAACGTGAAAATAAATGCCGCATCGCTGAAAGACAGTGCCGTCGCAGACCATCTGATAGACGAAGCAAATCAACTTATAGAAAAGGCAAACGCTGAAGAAAAAGAGATATTAGGTATTGTCGAAAGTGTAATTAATAAGTAACTATATAGTGTATTACCTTATTTCAAATAACTATGACAAAAGCAGAATTCGCAAAAGAGATAAGTCTCGGCATACCGCATACTTTGCCGGAAATGCCGCCATACGATACAACCATCAACCATGCGCCCAAACGCAAGGACATATTGAATGCGGAGGAAAAAAAACTTGCCCTGCGCAATGCTTTGCGATATTTCCCGAAGGAGATGCATGCGGCACTTGCACCAGAGTTTGCTGATGAACTGAAGAAATATGGCCGCATCTATATGTATCGTTTCCGCCCGACATACGACATGCATGCCCGCCCTATTGATGAATATCCTCACCGCTCCGAGCAGGCTGCTGCTATCATGATGATGATTCAGAATAATCTTGACAAGGCTGTGGCACAACATCCACACGAGTTGATTACATACGGCGGCAATGGTGCGGTGTTCCAGAACTGGGCACAATATCGTCTTGTCATGAAATACTTGTCAGAGATGACCGACGAGCAGACACTGGTGATGTATAGTGGTCATCCTCTAGGACTTTTTCCATCGCACAAGACTGCACCGAGAGTAGTGGTCACAAATGGCATGGTGATACCTAATTACAGCAAACCTGACGATTGGGAACGCGACAACGCACTCGGCGTGAGCCAGTATGGGCAGATGACGGCAGGGTCATATATGTATATCGGACCTCAGGGAATAGTTCACGGCACTACCATCACCGTGCTTAATGCTGCCCGTAAAGTGATGGGTGAACATCCGGAGCGTATCCCACTATTTGTCAGCAGCGGTCTCGGTGGAATGTCTGGTGCACAGCCCAAGGCAGGTAATATTGCAGGTGTTGTAAGTGTGGTGGCAGAGATTAACCCACTTGCGGCACAGAAAAGGTATGGCCAAGGATGGGTTGATGAGTTGCATGATAATCTTGATGAACTTATTCCTGCCATCAGCAAGGCCGTAAGTGAACATAGAGTCGTGTCTATGGCATATATCGGGAATGTCGTTGACTTATGGGAACGACTTGCTGAAGAAAATATCAAGGTTGATCTTGGCAGTGACCAAACGTCACTTCACAATGCATTTGCCGGTGGTTATTATCCTGTCGGCATGTCACTTGACGAGTCAAAGCAGATGATGGCAGAACAACCTGACCTCTTCAAAGAAAGAGTTTTTGCCTCTCTCCGCCGTCAGGTTGATGCCATTAACAAGTTGACGGCTCGTGGAATGTATTTTTTCGACTATGGTAACGCATTTTTGCTTACGGCTGGAAGGGCAGGCGCAGATATTTGGGACGAAAATGTCACGGGTAGATTCCGTTATCCGTCGTATGTTCAGGATATCATGGGACCGATGTTCTTTGACTATGGCTTCGGACCGTTCCGCTGGGTATGCTCTTCATGCAAACCTGAGGATCTTGCTGTTACTGACCGTCTTGCAGCAGAAGTGTTAGATGATATGCTGAAATGTGCCCCCGATGACATTCGTGGACAGCTTGCCGACAATCTGCACTGGATTCGTGAGGCTGGTAAGAACCATCTTGTGGTGGGTTCTCAGGCACGCATACTATATGCCGATGCAGAAGGCCGGACAAGGATAGCCCTTGCTTTCAACGATGCGATTCGTCGTGGTGAGATAACCCGTCCTGTCATATTGGGAAGAGATCATCATGATGTGTCTGGAACTGACTCCCCGTTCCGTGAGACTTCTAACATATATGACGGTTCGCAGTTCTGTGCAGACATGGCGGTGCAGAACGTTATCGGTGACTCTTTCAGGGGAGCAACGTGGGTAAGCATTCATAATGGAGGCGGAGTTGGTTGGGGTGAAGTCATAAACGGAGGCTTCGGTATGGTTATCGATGGAAGTGAAGAGTCGGAACGTAAGATTCGCGAGATGCTGTTCTGGGATGTCAACAATGGCATCGCCCGTCGTTCATGGGCTCGCAACAAAGGTTCTATCGATGCTATAAAGAGAGAGATGGAACGAACCCCAGAACTGAAGGTGACACTCCCCAACCTTGTTGACGATGAAATAATCAATAACCTCATAACCAATAACCCATAACCTATTCTAAAATGGTACATCAAATTAGTGCAGAACATCTTACAATAGAGAAAGTTGGTGAGATAATCTATAACAACTGTAAGATTGAACTTGGTGAAGATGCCAAGCAGCGCATAAAGCGTTGCCGTAACTATCTTGACAAGAAGATTGAAAGAAACGGAGAGCCCATTTATGGCGTTACAACGGGTTTCGGCTCATTGTGTAACGTCTCTATAGGAAAAGATCATCTCTCCCAACTGCAGATAAACCTGATAAAAAGTCATGCCTGCGGTGTGGGTGAGCGTGTGCCTAATGATATCGTGAAGATAATGCTATTGCTCAAGATACAATCGCTAAGTTATGGCTATTCTGGTTGTAAACTCGATACTGTGATGCGTCTTGTGGCATTTTTCAATAACGACATCTATCCTGTGGTATATAAGCAGGGGTCATTGGGCGCATCAGGCGACCTTGTTCCACTTGCCCATCTGTGTCTCCCTATAGTCGGATTAGGCGAGGTAGAGTATCAAGGGCGAGTGATTTCTGGTGCGGAGATTCTTCGTCGTAAACGATGGAAACCGATAGAACTGGCAAGTAAGGAAGGACTGGCATTGCTCAATGGCACTCAGAATATGAGTGCTTTCGCCGTGTGGTCATTGCTTCAGGCACAGCGTCTCAGCGATTGGGCAGACAAAATAGCCGCAATGTCTCTTGATGCGTATGACGGAAGGATAGAGCCTTTCACTGAGGTTGTTCATCTTGTGCGTCCTCACAAGGGACAATTGGAGACGGCGGCACGAATGAAAGAAATGCTTGAGGGCTCACAGATGATTGTAAACTCAAAGCCACATGTGCAAGACCCTTATTCATTCCGTTGTGTTCCGCAAGTGCATGGAGCCGTGAAAGACACTCTTAGATATGTTAAGTCCGTGATAGACAAGGAAATAAACTCCGCCACTGATAATCCTATTATATGTCCTGAGGAGGATATCATAATCTCTGCTGGAAACTTTCATGGCGAGCCCATCGCGTTGCCGATAGATTTCCTCTCCATCGCCATGAGCGAGCTTGCAAATATTTCTGAGCGGCGTATATACCGACTAGTGTCGGGAACACGTGGACTTCCGAGTTACCTTGTCGCTAATCCTGGAGTCAATAGCGGCTTCATGATAACACAATACACAGCAGCATCGTGCGTATCGTTGAACAAGAGTCTTGCCATGCCATCGTCGGTGGATAGCATTCCATCGTGTCAAGACCAGGAAGACCATGTCAGCATGGGAGCCAATGCGGCCATAAAACTTTATAAGGTGATACTTAATACTGAGCGAGTGCTTGCCATCGAGTTGTTTAATGCAGCCCAGGCTCTTGACTTCCGCCTGCCGCTGAAGTCCTCACCCAAGATTATGGAGATTCACGATGAATACCGTAAAGTGGTGCCGTTCATCCTCAATGACGAACTGATGTATCCTTACATTGAACTCTCTATACAATTTCTGCGTAGATGAAATTACTGGTAAAGAATATAGGAACGCTAAGCGGACTAAATACGGAGAAAGTACGGAGAAGATACGGAGAGGATATGTCTGTACTTCCCTCCATAAATAACGCGTGGCTTTCCGTCATTGATGGCAAATTCTCCGACTTCGGTCCTATGTGCAGCGATGACACCGCAGCACAGAGAACTGACGACTATGATACCATTATTGATGCAGAGGGGGGAATGGTTTTGCCGTCTTTCTGCGACAGTCATACCCATCTTGTATATGCTGGCAGTCGCGAGCAGGAGTTTGTGGATAAGATAAACGGTCTCTCATATGCGGAGATAGCCCGAAGGGGAGGTGGAATACTGAATAGTGCCGACCGCCTGCACAGTCTTTCGGAAGATGAACTATATGAACAGTCGATGACCCGCGTGCGCGAGATAATAAAGAAAGGAACGGGAGCAGTGGAGATAAAGAGCGGTTACGGCCTTTCTACTGAAGACGAACTGAAAATGCTACGCGTTATTCGACGAATAAAGGAAACTGCGCCATTGAAGGTGATGAGCACTTTTCTTGGTGCTCACGCTGTTGCCCGTGGAATGTCACAATCCAGTTATGTAGATCTCGTTGTCAACGAGATGTTACCTGCTGTGGCAGCAGAAGGACTGGCAGACTTTATTGACGTCTTCTGTGACGAGGGCTTCTTTACTCCAGAGGAGACATCACGGATTCTTGAAGCTGGGGCTCGTTATGGTCTGAAAGGTAAGATTCATGGTGAGGAACTGGCACCATCGGGTGTAGTGGAGGTGGCTGTGAAACATGGCGCACTCTCTGTTGACCATCTTGAGAGCATGACTGATGTGGACATAGAGATGCTTCGTTCGTCTGACACCATTCCTACAGCATTGCCAGGCACTTCGTTCTTCCTCAATATGCCTTTCGCACCAGCACGCAAGATGATAAGTGCAGGGTTCCCCCTTGCCATTGCAAGTGACTATAACCCAGGTTCAACGCCTTCGGGCGACATGAAATTTGTCGTGTCACTTGCATGTATCAAGATGCGTTTGATGCCGGAAGAGGCACTCAATGCTGCTACAATAAATGGTGCTGCGGCGATGGGGATAAGCAGAGAATACGGTTCAATAGGAAAAGGTATGATTGCAAATTTCTTCATAACCGATCCCATTCCTTCTATAGCATTCATTCCATACGCTTACACGACACCCATCATCCGCCGTGTGTTTCTGGAAGGAAAAGAGATTGTTTGATATTAGATGGTTAGAGGAATGTTAATATTTTCCCCTGTAATAATGACATGAAGTTTTGGCGATAGGCATCAGCCATTACATTGAATAAAGCCTCCGACACGCAGATATCTCGCATCGTGTCGGGGGTTATTTCGTTAGGTATCTCCTGTGACAATCCGTTTATTTCTGCAATCTTGGGATAAACGGCCAGATGGAACTCAGTAGCCACTTCCTCATAGTGCTCAAGCATTGCCTGTTTAAGCGTCTTAGGTTCCAGTTGCTCTGGCATCTTACCTGTTTCAGATAGTGCTATCTTCCTTGTATATTCACGGAAGAACATATTCACAACGTCTCTTATTGCTTCTTCTTTGGTCATTTCTTTGTCATCTTTTTAATATTCCTCATCAGTCCTTCATATTTCGCACGTTTCACGGCACTTCCCTTAAAAAGACGGCGGTAGTCTTCTTCGCTCAGCGATTGCCATTGCTCGCGTGTCATCTCCATTAGTTCTTCTTTTGGCTGTAATAGAGGCTCATTGGTCGGTTGGGCGAATCGGTTCCAGGGACACGCTTGCTGGCAACGGTCACATCCATATATGGTATCTCCCATTTCCTTTGCAATTTCTTCGGGTATGTCACCACGATTCTCTATTGTCTGGTAGGAGAGACATTTATCTGCTGCAAAGGTCCTTTGCGGAGAAATCAAACTATGTTGGCCAGACGGTTTCCCTGTTTCTGAGGATATGGTGTCAGGGTTAAGACATCCTGTTGGACATGCTTCAATGCACTTGTTACAGTTACCGCAATGTGACTCCATGGGTTTGTCATACTCCAATTCTATAGGCAAAAACAGTTCTCCGAGGAAGAACATGCTACCGGCACGTGGGATTATGAGTTGGTGGTTTTTTCCCACCCATCCTAGTCCTGCCTTCACTGCCCAGTAACGTTCGAGAATAGGTGCGCTGTCGGAGAATGCCCTCACTCCTTCTGATGTGTCGTCCTCTTTCGATAATGCTGATATCTCGGGTATTCTGCTTGCCATTTCGCGCAGCTTTCCTTTCACGATGTCGTGGTAGTCTTGTCCTAATGCGTATGCTGCTATCTGATACTCTCCTTCAGGCAATCGTGAGGCGGGAGCATAGTTGAGTGCCACAGAAACGATACTCATAGTTCCTGGTACTAGTTTCCGAGGATCGAGTCGCTTCTCAAGATGGTTCTCCATATATGCCATTGTGGCATGCCCTCCGTGTTGCAGCCAAGCCATGAATCCCTCCGCCACGTCAGAACTTACTGGCTCGGCGCGCGCTATGCCACAAGCAGAAAAGCCAAGGCTTAGTGCCTCGGCTTTTATTCTATTCGAAAGTTCGGAATTCATAACCTTGTTCTTTTAACCACTTCAATGCTTCGGGAAGCGCGTAGTGCAGTTTGCCGATGCTCTTAAGTGAATCATGGAATGTTATTATGGAGCCGTTGCGTGTGTAACGCTTCACATTCTCAAGCACCTCCTCGGCCGTCAGACGAGTGGAGTAGTCGCGGGTAACGACATCCCACATCACCACTTTGTAGTATTTGCTGAGCCAGTAGTATGGACTATGTCGCATCCATCCGTGCGGAGGACGGAAGAGATGGGCATGTATCAGTTCGTTTGCCTGATAGGTGTTGATGATATATGTCGTAGTCCAATGCCTGAAACCTCCGATATGGTTCATTGTATGGTTGCCCACCTGATGGCCTTCTGCTACAATACGCTCATAAAGTTCGGGGTGTTTCTTTACATTGTCACCCACCATGAAGAACGTTGCCTTCGCACCAAGTTCCTTTAGTGTGTCGAGGATAAATGGCGTGGCCTCGGGGATAGGACCGTCGTCAAAGGTCAGATAAACCGCTCTGACGTTTTTGTCCATTCTCCATGTTGCTTTAGGGTAAAGCCATCGCAACCATCTGGCAGGCTGTTCTATGAACATATTTCTTTTCTTTAGTTGACGAGTTAACTAGTTGACAAGTTGACGAGTTAATAGTTTAGAGTTTATGGTTTATTGCTTAAAGGCAACAAAACAATCAACTTGTTAACTTGTCAACTTGTTAACTCATTTATTCATACCCTGTTCTTTTCTTGAATTCTTCACCCAATTTCAGATATCGGTCTTCAAGATTCATCTTGTATTTCTCACCATATGCATCTGCTATTTCGATGCACTTGCTCATGATATACAAGTGGTTCATACAGTCTTGTGTGGATTGCATGAAGCGGTTGTCATTGAGCGAAAGGAACCACTTGACATACTGTTCTGCATTCTTGAACGTCTCTTCCAGCCAAGGCTTAGCCTTTGCTGTGTTGCCTGCGAGAATGTATGCCCGTGCGAACTCATATCCGCCACCCATATAGTTGATGGGCACGTTATATGGTGGAATTACCTTTTCTCCACGATCAAGTACTTCTATGGCCTTGTCTTTCTTTCCCTCCTCAATGAGGTTCAATGCCAACTGTCCGAAGAGACGACGGTGTGTGTAGCACATACGCATCACGGTCTCGTCAATGTAGATGCCTTTCTTGTCAACACCACCATACTTGAAGCGGGTCATTATGTTCTTGTAAACACGTTCCGTGTCAAAGTCCTTCATTCCCTCGACTCTCTTTCCCTCAACACTTGTCTGGAAAGGAGTGATGCGATGGGTAAGACCTTCCTGTACGAAATTGTCACCAAGGCTCATGTAGTTGCTGCCGCCAACAGTAGTGGCAACGTAGATTGGACGCTCCCAGTTGCATTGCATCAGCATCTCGAGAATCATAAGGTCAGCCTTAGACAGTCCACGTCTTCCTGCGAGTGAGATGTTCATAACATCTGGTATGGAGTCGCTTGGCATAAACATTCCACTACGTCTCACGGCTTCCTTGTCAACTTTTAAGTGCAGGGTGTCGGTAGGTATGATACGCATATCGGGGTCCTCGTTGTGCAGCCAGTACTTGAAGATGTTCGATATCTCGAAAGGATCATCGCCCAACTGCTTGCGTGCTGCCTCAGGATTCTTTTGGAAGAACTCGCGTATTTGTTCCTTGCCGTTAGGATCAATGAGAACCCAGTCGTTGGTTCCACTCTCATAGTTTATTCGAGCCCATGAAATAGGTACTGATGGCGAGTCGTATGCGGGACGTTTCATCTGGTCGATATACCAGTCGGTTTGCAGGTAACTGAGGTTGCATACCCTTGCGTCAGTCCTTATGCCTTCCGTCTCTTGGTCGTACCACAACGGGAAGGTGTCATTGTCGCCATTGGTGAATATTATCGGGTAATTATTCTCTTGCAGAGACATCAGATAGTTCTGTCCGAAGTCACGGCAGGTATAGCGGTCTGAACGGTCGTGGTCGTCCCAGTTCTGGAATGCCATCAGAATTGGCACGCAGAGAGCAGCAAGACCCACAACGGCGGCAGGTATGATGCCCTTAATCTTTATGCGTCCGAGCAAATCTGTTATTGCTGCCACTCCGATACCGCACCACATAGCGAAGGCATAGAACGAACCTGCGTAAGCATAGTCACGTTCACGTGGCTGTAGAGGAGTCTGGTTAAGGTAGATGACGATGGCAAGACCTGTCATGAAGAACAGGAAGAATACCACCCAGAACTGACGTATACCGACAGGATCAACCTCTTCTGTTACCTTTCCATTGACGTTAACCTTGCGCTTGCGCTGGTAGAATGCCTGCCAGAACAGACCTATTAGACCGAGTAACAATGGCAGACAGTAGTAAACGTTGTGTCCCTTGTTGTCCTTTAACTCATCTGGCAACAGGTCTTGGTCACCAAGACGCCAGTTGTCGATAGCCTTGATACCAGTTAGCCAGTTGCCATGTTCCAGTTCTCCGTTACCCTGTACGTCATTCTGTCGTCCAGCGAAGTTCCACATGAAGTAACGCCAGTACATGAAGTTGCACTGATAAGAGAGGAAGAACTGAATGTTCTCCATTTGTGTAGGAATCTTGATGTTGTCGCCAAACTGTCCTGGAACAATCCTTCCGTCAACGCCTCCCATCCAACTTTCGTATGCTTCAGTATGACTTGAATCGTACATGCGTGGGAATAGCATATTCTGCTCGAAGAGATAGTTTGTCTTGTAGGAAACAATGAAATACTTATCCTTCTCGTCTGCCGATGCTTTCTCCTTACGCTGGTATATAGGAGCACCGTCTGACTGTACTGCATATCCCTTGGTATCGCGTTTTACCTCTGATGTGTAAGCCTGTCCATAGAACAAAGGACGGTCGCCATACTGGTCACGGCTAAGATATGAGCCCAGCGTGAAGATGTCCTCAGGAGAGTTCTGGTCCATTGGAGGGTTGGCTGCCGAGCGAATAACAATCACTGCGTATGTGCTATATCCAATCATGAGCATCAGCATGCAGAGCAGAGTAGTATTCTTGAAGCGTGTTGTGACGAATACTTTTCCATTGCGCTTATAGTTGAGGATAAAGGCAAGTATCGCAAGTACAATAACGCCTATGAAGAAAGCCTTCCATCCGTAACTGTAGAAAGGTATTCCAAGCATGCCGACAGATGCAATGTATGCGATGTTCTGACGTTTATGGCTGTGGTCTGTATATGTTTCCCATATAGCCCAAAGCACGATAGCGATGAGAAGTATAAAATATACGATTGTGCCAGAGTTGAAAGGCATTCCAAGCGTGTTCACGAAGAACAACTCAAACCATCCTCCAACAGTAATGATACCAGGAACAACACCATAGAGTATCGCAGCAACAATTACAAACGATATGAACAATGCGATGAGCGAACCCTTAAGGTTGGCGTTGGGGAAACGGCGGTAGTAATATACCAGCACTATGGCAGGTACGCAAAGGAGGTTCAGCAAGTGAACACCTATTGATAGTCCTGTCATATATGTGATAAGCACTAGCCAACGGTCGCTATGAGGCTCGTCGGCATGGTCTTCCCATTTCAGTATAAGCCAGAATACTATGGCGGTGAAAGCTGAAGAATATGCATAAACCTCAGCCTCTACGGCAGAGAACCAGAACGTGTCGCTGAATGTGTAGATGAGTGCCCCCACCATACCACTTGCCTCGATGGTTATCAATTGAGACAACGTCATCTCGCCGATATCGCGCACGAGAAGTTTCCTTACAAGGTGTGTGATGCTCCAGAAGAGGAACAGGATACATGTTGCTGAGAGCAATGCACTCATGGTATTTACCATACGAGCCACCTGCGTCACATCGCTTGCGAAATGCGAGAAAAGGTTTGCTGTAAGCATGAAGAACGGTGCGCCAGGCGGGTGACCGATTTCAAGTTTATAACCAGTCGTGATAAACTCAGGACAGTCCCAGAAACTGGCTGTCGGTTCAATGGTCATACAATATGTTATGGCTGCAACGGCAAATGCCACCCAACCAAACACGTTGTCAACCAGTCTAAATCTTTTCATTGACTCGATTAATTATATTAATGTCACAAATTACTTTCTCTTTCCTTCCTCCTGATTCCACTTTCAACTTGCAAAGATACTATATTAAATGGAGAGTAAGGCTATCATACATGTTCTTTTTTATTTTTTTAAGTATAAAGGAAAGATTACTTGTGGCTGGTAATAGTGTCACCAATGGCTGGTGACGTGCTTACATGTATCTGGTAAGGTGGTCACCAATGGCTGGTGGCATGATTACAAGTGCCTTGTAAGACGATTACCAAAAACCGTTGCCTTTTTGGTAAATAACAAATGTTATGTAAAAAGGCTCGCACCATAGATAAGCAAGACGTAACGGAGCACTTTGCCGATGGTAATGCTCAAAATGGACAAAGGCATGTTGGCTCGCATCAGTCCAAGCAATACGGTAATGGCACTACCAAGTACAGGCAGGAAAGCAAAGAAACCCATCAGCGCTCCGCGGTTGCCCATGAAGCGCTTGGCACGGTCCATGTTCTTCTTGCTGATGTGCAGGTATCGCTCAAACCACTCTGTCTTTCCCATTCTGCCCACACTATAGTTGAACATACTGCCCGCCACGTTGCCGATGCTGCCATATACAATCAGTTGCACAGGGTCGAGACCTGCCGCCAAGAGTGCAAGCATTATCGCCTCGCTGCTGAACGGGAACACACTTCCAGCAAGGAATGCCGCAAAGAGCAAACCCCAGTAGCCGTATCCTATCAGAAAGTCAGTGAGGGCGTCCACAGGCCTAAGAAATAAGTTACTATTGGGATTAATGCCGCAATACACATAAGCACTATCGACGTGATGTTGGTCAACTTGGTGTTGGTGAGTGAGATGAAATGACCAATGAGTGTACTTGTGTTTATGATGGCAATGCGTATTAGGATGTCGAAATGCTGTGGTTGCATCACGATAAACACTATCGTGGCGATGTTTATCGTGATGAACATCTCGTAAATCATTCGTGTTCTGATTTTGTCCTTGCTGCTGTTACGGAGGAAATGCACCGTTCCGATGATTGCACATATCATCACGAATGCGAACGTTATTATCTGATAAATGCTCACGCAGGTTATGTCGGCTATTCTACCGAATTCCGCGATGGATGTGAAATGTGATACGAAATCCGTGAAGTTGCCGATATAGGCATAATAGCCAGCAAGGAACCAATAGGGTAGTATCAGTCCGAAAAGTGACGCAAAGAATGTCCGCCAACTCATAGCCACCATGTTCGTGGCGAGCAACACCCATAGCAGAGGCACATAGAACAGCGTCTGAACGAATAGCACACTTGATAGTCCAACGCAGAAGAAGGCGTAGAACACCCGTCCCGTTGCCTCGCGGTCCTGGAACGAATGGAGAAACAAGACATAGAACAAAACAGCGCAAACCGCTATCATTCCGCCTCTTACGGATGGGAAGAGATAGACCGAACTGCAAACGAATGCTATGAAAGCACACGATATCATTCGACTATATATACGTATCAGGGAATTAGCGTTGTTCAGTTCCACCATCAGGAAAGTGGCAACAGCAAAACATACGAACGGTAGCCACAAATGCAACTGCACCAGTCCGTATACCAGCCATACCGCCAACGCTATCACACATGCGACAGGCAGCGTCTTTCTGCTTTCCGTTATCTTGTTCTGAAACCGCCTAACCATTCTTTTAATGTTGAATTATGAATTTTGAATGTTGAGTGGTCGTCTATGGCGATTATCAATGAAGAACTCTTAATTGAATAATTCTTAATCGCAGCGAAGCGAGAACAACTCGTAATTCCTAACTCGTAACTCCTAACTCTAAAGGTCTTTTCCAATATCGGAACGGAAATACTTATCGGTGAAACGTATCTTCTGTGCTTCACAGAACGACTTTGCCAAAGCCTCTTCCTTATCGTTTCCGTATGAAGAAACCGCGATTACGCGACCGCCATTGGTAACCACCTGTCCGTCTTTAAGTGCAGTACCCGAATGGAAGACAATGCTTCCCTCCACGTCATCGATTCCCTCGATGGGGTAGCCCTTCTTGTATTCCTGAGGATAACCGCCGCTGACAAGCATCACACATACTGCTGAACGCTCGTCAAACTCTATTGTTTTCTCGTTGAGATTACCGTTTGCAACACCCTCGAAGAGGTCAACGATGTCACTCTTCAGTCGAAGCATCACACTCTCAGTCTCGGGGTCTCCCATGCGGCAGTTATATTCAATCACCATTGGCTCGCCCTCAACATTAATGAGTCCAAAGAAAATGAAACCCTTATAATCGATGTTCTCGGCTGCCAGACCATCAACGGTCGGTTTTATTATACGGTCTTCCACCTTTTTCATCCACTCCTTTGTGGCAAATGGCACAGGAGTGACACTACCCATACCGCCTGTGTTCAGACCAGTGTCGTGCTCGCCGATGCGTTTGTAGTCCTTTGCCTCAGGTAGAATCTTGTAGTTCTTGCCGTCGGTAAGCACGAAAACGGAACATTCGATGCCGCTGAGGAATTCCTCGATAACCACCTGTGCCGATGCGTTGCCGAACATACCACCGAGCATTTCCTTGAGTTCTTTCTTCGCCTCGTCGAGTGTAGGCAGTATAAGCACTCCCTTGCCGGCGCACAGACCATCCGCTTTCAGCACGTAAGGTGCCTTCAGCGTCTCGAGGAATTTCAGTCCTTCGTCAATTGTGGTGCCGTCGAAAGTGCGGTATTTGGCTGTAGGGATGTTGTGACGCTGCATGAAACCCTTGGCAAAGTCCTTTGAACCTTCAAGTACTGCACCCTTCTTCGATGGTCCTATCACAGGGATGCTCTTTGTACGCTCATCGTTAATGAACTCATCGTATATGCCTTTTACGAGTGGGTCTTCTGGACCAACCACAACCATGTTGATGCCGTTGTCAATCACGAAGTCCTTCAGTTTGTCGAACTCGTTGACTCCTATTGGCACATTCTCACCTACATTGCTTGTTCCGGCATTGCCAGGAGCAATAAAAAGTTTCTCACACTTTGCGCTTTGCGCTATCTTCCATGCCAGTGCGTGCTCACGTCCGCCTGACCCTAACAGTAATATCTTCATTGCTTTCATTTTCTTAATGGCTGCAAAGTTACGATTAAGTGAGCGAAAAAACAAATATTATTTGATTTTTTCCGAGCATGAGTAAGTTCGACCTAAGGTCAAAGTTCTTGCAAATTGAAGACAATACAAAATATAATTGTTTTTATTTTTATTGTTGAAATGCAGCCTAAGTTATCAAAAGTTACGAATAAACGAGCGAAATGCAAAAGAAAAACATTTTTCTTTTCATTTCCGAGTGCAAGAAACTTCGACGAAGTCAAAGTTCTTGCAAAAGCAAGCGACGCAAGCGTCGAGCGAGTGCAAATTGAAGACAATACAAAATATAATCGTTTTTATTTTTATTGTTGAAATGTAGCCTAAGTTATCAGAATTCCCTTTTATCCCCAAATAAGAGAGACTAAGGCTTTTTCTGCCTCGTCACTATCACTACATCTATAATTCTCTTTTGCCTTCTTGATATATCCAAGTTGTTCGTAAGCATATCCGCGAATGAAATACAGATCGCTATTGACATTTCCTGGTACCAAAGATGCAGTGTTGGCATTTTCAATCACGTCCTGCCATCTGCCGTTGTTATATGCATCTAAAGCCAAATTGTAGAAGTGTTTATAGAAAGTATAAGGAGAATTCAACATACTCATAATCTCTTGCAAACATTCTGCACTTCCGCTGCGGAATTTTAAGGGTAGTGTACGCAATTGCTCTTCCGTAATGAAGAATGAGAATCCTTGCAGTCTGGTGAAAAGATCTTCATACTCGACTTTTACCTGTTGCTCCATCTTATTGTACAGTTCTTCATTATCTTCTACTAAGTGCATATACAAAGCATCTGCTCTCATTGGACCATGAGGTGCAAAGGCTGTTCCCTTAGGTACAATACATTTATCAGCCCCTGTGAATGGAGCTGCGAAATGTACCAGATACTCCAGTTCGGTGTCCTCTGCCAGTTCAAATACATTCTCGTCAATTTTCAATGCTTCAATTTGTTCACGCGTAGCCATTTCAATAATTGTTTGTTGTTGCAAAATTATTTGTTTTTTATCGATATGTAAATAAAACTGCGTTCACAAGGCTTGCGAAAAAAAATATTATTCTAAAAACGGTGTTGTTATAATAAAAAGTAGTATATTTGCAGATAAAATGTTTAACAATCCATGAACTATCCTTTAATATCAGAATATGTCGAGGCCATTAAGTCAGCAGAAGACAACCTCAAGGAGTTGACAAATCTTCGACCAGTGCTTAGTGATGATGGTCAGCCACTGATGACGAGTGGCAATTTTGCTGTGGTATTCAAGATGCAGGATTTTGAAACGAGTAAATTCTATGCACTAAAATGCTTTATAAAAGATCAAGAAGGGTGAGAAGAGGCTTATCACCAGATAGCAGAAGAATTGAAGGATGTTGATTCACCTTATCTCGTCTCCATTAGTTATTTGGAAAAGGAGTTGTTTGTGGATTCTACACAAATAGAAGAAACAGAATTTCCTGTATTGCTGATGGATTGGGTGGAAGGCAAAACGCTCGATAAATATCTACGTGAAAACCTTGATGATAAGTATGCCCTCGAAATGCTGGCATATCGTTTTAGTCAATTGGCTCTATGGCTTATCCCCCAGCCCTTTGCTCATGGTGACTTAAAACCTGACAATATACTTGTTCGTGAAGATGGAACTCTCGTTCTCGTAGATTATGATGGTATGTATGTGCCAGCCATGAAGGGTCAAAAAACTCGTGAAATTGGTTCACCAGATTTCCAACATCCAAATCGAACAGAGTTTCTTTTTAATGAGTATATTGATGATTTTTCTATAGCCACTATTTTTTTTTCATTAAATCATATTGCAAAGACTCCTTCTTTATTAAACAAATATGGAGCATGTGATAGATTATTATTCTGTAAGGACGATTATTATAATTTTGAAGAATCCGAAATTATTCAATTTCTATATCCTGCAGATGACTTTATAGATTCTAACTATTCCATTTTGAAGTTAGCATTAGATGATGGTTATTTCAAAAACGTAGACTTATCGTGGTTCCGCATACCAAACAAGTCATTTGAATTAATCGACAAAACTATTCCCCAAAAAATTAAAGTTTTGTACAATGGTTCCTGCTTCAATATGATATATGTTGAAGGAGGATCCTTTTATAAGGGAGCACAAAATAATAACTCGAGATTGCCTAATTATGATTATGAAGCTGAGATTGATGAAGGTCCTGTTGAAAAATGTACAGTAGATGATTTTTGGATTTCTGAATCATTGATAACAATGGATATCTGGCCTTGGTTTGGAGATAATCCAGACGGCGTTCACCCATATAATATAAGAGAACGTCGTGATGATGATAATAAGAATGCTGTATATGGTGTTAGTTATAAAGATTGTGTTGAGTTTATACGGGGATTAAGTAAGGCGACAAATGTCAAATTTGATTTTCCAACTGAAGTAGAATGGGAATACGCCGCTCGTGGTGGAAAATATTCAAAAGGCTACAAGTATTCCGGTTCAGATTCACTAGGGGAAATCGCATTATATGGTAAAGAAACTGACGGGTATAGTTTTCCTTTGTGTAAAGTAAGAACAAAAAAACCGAATGAGCTAGGCATTTATGATATGTCAGGAGGGCTTTATGAATGGTGCAAGAATGATTATTCCCCAGAAGACTTTATCGAATTTGACAAGAGCTTAATACCATACTTATTAGACAATCCTATAATACATGTAAAAAGAGGAGGTTGCATTACAAGCAATGCACATGAATGTCGAATAACAAATAGAAGAAGAGACAACTTCTTTAAAATCGCAGCAGACGAAGAGCGTCGGACTTATTATGAGGGAGGAGATGATTATTATCCATCCGTCTATTGGTGGCAGGTTGGACTACGATTAGTTGCTCATAATATAGATTTAAATTCTATAGAGAATAATGAGATTAAGTCTTTCTCTAGCGGAATATCAGAAGCTGAAAGAAATAGTAAGATTATTGATGCTTTCGGAGCCGAATACTCAGATGATAAATTAATCAAAGTTCCTGATGATATTGTAGAATATTCTGTAAAAGAAGGAACAAGAATTGTTACACGTGATATTTTTCATGATTTAAGGGAGAAAAAAATCCAGAATGTGTATTTCCCCTTATCTCTAAAGGTAATTGGGTCGAATGCCTTTTGGGAATGCAAGTATTTACAGGATCTTACGATTCCTGGTGAAGTGTTTCGAATTGGAGTTGGAGCTTTTACTAGCTGCGAATCCCTATCTAGGATTGTATTGCCATCTTCTATTAAATATATAGAGAATGGTGCATTCTCCCACTGCTACTCTTTACGTGAGATAACAATTCCTGACGGTGTTGATACTTTGGAAAATGATATATTCTCTTGTTGTAGTAATTTAGAAGAGGTGATAATACCGAGTAGTATCATTACAATTTGTGAGGATGTTTTTTGGAACTGTACAAAACTAAGGTCAATAACAATTCCTGAAAATGTTAAAGAGATAAAAAGAAATCCTTTTAGAGGTAGTGGTATAGAGGAAGTTATTTGTGAGTCACCAAACTATGTTTTTGAGAATGGACTATTAATGACTGCTGATAGAAAAGAACTAATAGCATGTTTAACAAACAAAAGGTATGTTTTAGTTCCTTCAACCATTAAAGTGATTCGTGATTATGCTTTTAATGGATGCAAGAGCATAAAGCAAATATTTTTACCTGATGGCCTTACTGATATAATGGACTCAGCTATTAGTGATTGTGCCTCTCTCTCTGAGTTAACAATTCCAAGTTCCGTAAGAGTGATTCATAGAGGTTTTTTGTCTGAATGCGGGAATTTTAAACGACTTATAATTCAAAGTAAAGATGTGTGGTTTGAAGATAATACATCATTTTATAAGTCAGAATCTATATCTCAGATTATTGTTCCCCAGGAAGTAAAGGAATCTTTTTGCAAAAATTTTCCGAATTATTCAAATATTATGGAGGATTATTGAAATGGCAAGATTTATTTTTGACAATATTGAAGGCGAAAATATTATTCTTGAGTTTAAGTGTAAGAAATGCTTCTCACTTACAAAGACAGGATTGTTAGATGTTCCAGAGATGGACTTAGATAACTTAACTACTGCAAAACGTCTGTTTAAACATGAATGTCAATGTGGAGCCTGTTATTCAATAGAAATATATAATGGATTATACAATAGTTATGGAATAATTCAAGGGTTAGATAGTGAAGAGGAAGATGTTTTCGTACATGAAATACCAGATGTGCAGTATAATAAAGATACTATTTATGTAGACACGATAAACACTTTTTATAAAATAGAGTCTATAATAAACTCCGTCGATAGTTTCGGTGATGAAGAAAGGTCTTTTGTTTATGGTTTGTTGTTTACTAATCTAATAACAGTTTTCGACTCTTTTATTAAGATTTATACAGAGCCAATAATCCTATCAGATAACGTATTAGTTGAAAGGTTTTCTAATTCCTTTGATATAAGAAATGGGGATATTGAGGAAAAAAAGCAAAAAATTAGACATTTTTATAGTAAAAGATCATTCCAGACAATTGCGACACAAAAGAAGTTGTTTAAGGAGGTCTTTAACATAGAAGTTGATATTGATGATAGAATAAAGCAATATGTCGCAATTAGAGATGTTATTATTCATAGAAATGCTATTGATCCCGGAGGATATATCCAAAAGATTAATAAGAATCAATTATTAGCAGCATTGGAGGTTGTTAAATCTCATGTTAGTGTTATTAATATGGCTTTGTTTAATTATGAAACTGATTAAAAAGAATGTATGCTAAAATGGATTCAACAATATAACATAAAAGAAGGACCATGATTGTAATAGAATCAAAACGAAAAAAGTCTGCCACGATATATAATAAATACCCAAATGCAATTTTAGCAGATGTGACGAGTGGTGCGAAAGATGGGCTTGTGAAGTTTAGCCCTTTTTATCCGCATGGTGGTATACCTGTTCCATTTAGTGAGGGTTATACTGCAACATGTGTGGAGGCTGTATGGCAAGGTTTGAAAGTTTTTAAAGGGCATGATGTTGACATCTCACTTTTCCAGAATGACACGATGAAAGGGATTAAACGGACTGCTCGACGTTTTGGAAAGCCATTAGGACATCGAAAAGGTGTACATGGTAAAGAACTATTAAGTTATATTGAGGCTCGCAAGCAGATATATATTCCTACTTACAAGTGGGTATTGGAAAATAAGGTGGTAGATATCATTGAGCGATTAAGAGAAGCAAGCAAAGCAAAGACTATTGTATTGTTAGATTACGATACGAACGACGATGTTGAGAATGTGAAAAAACCACTGTCCCATGCATCACTGATAAAGGCATACGTGGAAGGGATATATCCTTATGGGGATAAAATGGAATCAAAAGCAAAGGAAACAAGGAAGAGACACAATATTGTTGAGCAAGATTTGTTTAATCAGATAGAGGAGGTCGATTATGGAAAAGAAAAGTAATTGGCAGGAGTATAAGACTATCCTTGACCAGCATGGGATCGTGAAACTCTATCACTTTACAGATAGGGATAACCTTGAGTCAATCATTAAAAATGGTGGATTGTATTCATGGGGCGATTGCGAGGACAGAGGTATCAAGATTGCGAAGCCTGGAGGTGGTCTTTTGTCAAGAGACCTTGACAGAAGAGACCACTTACAGCATTATGTTAGGTTGAGTTTCACCACACAGCATCCTATGATGTATGTGGCTATGCAGGATGGTCGTTTGTCGAATCCTGTTATTCTAGAAATAGATCCGGAAGTAATATTTTGGCAAGACAGCAAGTATGCCAATATGAATGCTACGAGGTTGGGAGCACATAAAGGAGGTACATTGGATGATTTCAAAATGATTCACTTCCAATCGATAAAGGCTCGTAAGCATTTTGATTTGCCAGAAGAAGAGCAGCCATTTTTTCAGGCTGAAGTGTTGGTAAAGAACTTCATTCCACTGGAGTATATCAAGAATATCGGCAACTTTGGTATCCCAGTTCCTTCAAAACCAATGGCCCTGCAAATAAAGAATCCATATACTGCTCAAATTACAAGGAATACTCCCACCGCATTTATCTTTATGGTAGACCAATCTATCTCGATGAGTCGGAAGATTTTTTTCAAAGGAGAAATTATTTCCATGGCAGATGCTGTGGCAAGAATTGTAAATAATCAGATTAATGAGTTGGTTTATAGGTGTGTCAAAACGAATGAGGTCAGACATTACTATGACATTGCTGTAATTGGCTATGGTGATGATGCATGTTATGGTTGGAATGGGACATTGGCTGGTCGTGATTTCGTTTCTCCGGAAGAACTAAAAAACAATCCCTACAAAAAGATAATTGTTAAAGAGGAAAAACGAACTCGAAAGGGAGTACAATTGAAAGAGATAGAGAAAGTCCAGTGGTTAATACCCGTTGCTGTTGGGAAGTATACGCGTGCCGATAAGGCATTTAACTTAGCAAAGGTTTTATTGGATAAATGGATGAAAGAACATCATGAAAAGGATTGTTATCCTCCAACCATTATAAATATTACTGATGGTGCTTTCAATGGAATCCCCAATCCTCGTGAAGTCAACACACAACTTGCAAACGAACTAAAAGCCATGTTTACGAATGATGGTAATGTACTACTATGGAATATTCATATAACGCCAAATGACCAAGAACAGATTCTTTTACCTATTAGCAAGAGTGAGTTAAAAGATGACAAGTACTCCGAATGGCTTTACGATATGTCGAGTTTGCTCCCTTCAAGATATAATCAACCCATTGGTGATTTGCGTGGCGATGCAGAGAATACAAGGCACGTAGCTATGGCAACCAATACGGATTTATCAACTCTGATACAATTAATGGATATTGGAACTCCCACAAATATTAGTCCCCAATGAGAGCATTATCATTAGCAAAGTTTGAAGAAGGAATCATCAATGAGGATGCAACCATCGCCAAAGAGAACGTAATAGCGGTGTCGGATGGTGCTGGTGGGGGAGGCGTGTTCGCTGAATGTTGGTCTCGGTATTTGGTAGAAAAACTGCCAGATAAACCAATTAAGAACTATAAGTCATTCGATAAATGGATAGAAGGAATATGGGAACCTTTCTATAACGAATGTGAGGATAAGGCTAAGTCTGTTGGCGGAATGTTCTTGAATAAGTTCTATGATGAGGGTTCTTTTGCTACTTTAGTAGCTGTATGGAAAAATGGGCAATGGGTGAGTTACGGTGACAGTGTGGCTTTTTGTTACAATAAGAAAACTGGTGAGTTGCATCATTCATTCACTTGTTTGCCCGATTTTAATAATGCTCCATATTTGATTAACTGCAAAGACCCATTAGATGAGAAGGGATTCAGATGCGGAAAGTTTAAGATAACGAAAGATTGTATTGTATTTGTGGCTAGTGATACACTGGCTCATTATATATTAATGATGTATGAAGTGGCTCATTCTGATAATTATACGGAGGAGTTGAAAGAGACAGTCAATGCTAAGACAAAGAACAGCAATTTCGTTAATACTGCTATGGCATTGACAAGTGTTGACTTTGGGAAAGATGTGATTCGGAAATTGAAGAACTGCTATCAGTCTTTTCTTCTTAGAAATCATATTAAGGGCTTGAGGAAGAAAGGCCTAATAGGTCATGACGATTATTCAATTGCAATAATGTAGAATATGGAAGAGAAAAAGCATTTGGGTTATACCCCCGAGTATATAGACAGACTACTACCAAATCAAATCTTTGTTTTTGGTAGTAACGTATTAGGTTATCATACAGGAGGAGCCTCTGGTACGGCTCGTAAGAGATTTGGTGCCGTATGGGGACAAGCAGAAGGAATACAAGGACAAAGCTATGCCATACCTGTAGATTTTGGCAAGGGCAATGTGACTCCAGACATACAACCTTATGTCGACAGATTTATTGTCTATGCAAAAGCACATCCAGAGAATCACTTTTTGGTAACTCGTGTGGGCTGTGGCATAGCGGGGTTCACAGACAAAGAGATGGCAGAGCACTTTCGTGATGCTTTGACGATGAATAACATAAGCCTTCCTCGTAGCTTTGTAAATGCCTTGCAGAATGATGCTGAACAAGATTTTGATTTAGAAAGATTTGTAAAAGCACAAGAAGGGCATTGTTCATACAATGAGGCACTGGATGAAATCAAGTCTGGTCGTAAATATGGACATTGGATTTGGTATGTATTTCCGCAAATCAAAGGACTAGGGCATAGCTATTACTCAGAATATTATGGTATCAGTGGTGAGGATGAGGCTCGTGCCTATTTGAATCATCATATACTTGGGACGAGGCTTAGAGAGATTACAAAAGCACTTCTAGATTTAGAGGGACATTCTGCCTATTCTATCTTGGGATGTCCTGATGACATAAAAGTACGATCATGTATGACTCTCTTTGATTTGGTATCCCCTAATGATATTTTTGCTGATGTCCTCAACAAGTATTATGATGGTATACGTTGCCAGAAAACTACAATGAGAATAGGGATTAGGCAGGCAAAACCAAAATTAAAAAAACTTACCATCACCAAACATTACCATATAATGTTAGGTGATAAGGAGATAAAAATGGAGCCGATTGTTAAGGCCGTATATCTGCTGTTCTTGAGACATCCCGAGGGAATTGTCTTTAAGTCACTCCCTGACTATCGTGAAGAAATAACAAGTATCTATTCTGATTTGAAACCGCATGGAATGAATGATAGAGTTATCAAAAGTATAGAGGATGTAACAAATCCATTACTCAATTCCATTAACGAGAAATGTGCGCGTATCCGTTCTTTATTTGCGAATGAATTCGACGAGTCTCTTGCCAAGAATTATTATGTGACAGGAGAGCGTGGAGAGGCAAAAAGAATAACTCTTTCTCGCGATATGGTAACTTGGGAGAAGTAGAATACACAATTTGACAAGGTTTGTGTGGTCTTTTATAAGTGAGGTGTAACTCGATTGTGTATTCAGTATACCCCCCAAAATTGCTAAACGACAAAGGAGACGTAATTGCCTCCTTTGCCGTTGTGTTTATATGCTTTTTTACCAGGTCCAGATGGATGTGTTGCTATTATTACTCTGCTGTTGGGTATTGCGGTTGCCGAAATAGTCAGTAGAGGTGGTTGACGTTCCTTGCGTCTGACCATACGGGTTCCGATAGGTGGTCGTTGTGTTGCCGAAGTAATCGGTAGATGTGGTTGATGAACCTGTGGAACGACCGTAGGAATCGGTATAGGTTGTATTGGTGTTTCCAAAATAATCGGTGCTAGATGTCGCTGTTCCTGTTGTGTTGCCATAACTGTCGCGATGTGTTGTCGTTGTGTTTCCGAAGTAGTCGGTTGTTGTGGTGGATGTCCCTGTCACTTGTCCATACTGATTTCGATGGGTTGTTTCCTGGTTGCCGAAGTAGTCAGTTGTCGTTGTGGATGTTCCTGTTATCTGTCCATACTGATTCCGATGGGTTGTTTCCTGATTACCGAAATAGTCGGTTGTTGTCGTAGATGTTCCCACGTTGTACTGTGCGTTTGCTGTGATGGCAAAAACGATTGCCAAAACTGTTATTATAATTTTTTTCATAATGGTTTGATTTTATGTGTTAATAATGTTGTTGAATATCATTTCTTTTTCTTCTTGGCTTTCAGTGATTCAAGTGCCATTGCTGCATTCATGCTGCCATTCTTACTGCCTCTTTTGTAATCCTTCTTGGCATCTGAGGTATAACCGAGTTGTTCGAAAGCGAACCCTCGGATGAAATATAAATCACCGCTGACATAGTCTGTGCTAAATGCATTGTTAACATAAGTAATAACGTCAACCCATCGATGGTTATAATAGGCTTCTACGGCCAGATTGCTGTAGTAATTATACAATTCCAGTCTTTGGGCTGCCGTTTCTCTGACGGCCCTTATATGCTCCATCATCAAATTGGTGTCATACAGATCCCTTGTGGGATATTCCAGTCCCTGCCAATACTGTGCATTGCAATTCATTGCCATCGTGCACATCAATGCCGTTGCAAAAATGATTCTTTTCATAGTCGATACATTTTTTTGTTTGTCCGCAAAAATAAAACTCTTATTCTAATTCTCCAAATAAAAACAAATCGCAAGCCTTGTGGAAAATAAATTTATCTTATAGGTCATTGTCTTTTTAAGATTACAATGTATATTTGCAAACAAATACTGATTCCACTGTTATCAAGAACTATTTGGATAAAGATGGTGGGAAGGTTGGCAAAATATAAGGATTAATGATATGAACGCAACGATTATATCTGGTTATACTAAGTTGGACAAGTATGTTCCGAACTGGAGCAAAACTCGTACCGTTATTGTTGCAGGGAGACCTGCTTTAGGGAAAACAGCTTTTATGGTATCGCTGGCAAGAAGCATTGCAATAGATCAAAATATTCCGTTAGCTTTATTCTCTATGGAAGAGTCTGAGAAGAAATTGAAATGTCGCTTCATTAGTAACATCTGCGAGTTGGATTATAGAAAGATAGACAACAATACTTTGAATGAAGAAGAAAAGGCGATATACAAAATAGGACTCGAGAAATTCGATGATAGTCCTGTCATTATAGAGGATTCTCCCAGATTGTTAGTTTCTGATTTTTCATCAAAAGCAAAGCATGCAGTATTTGATTTAGGTGCCAAAATTATTTTTATCGATTACCTCCAATTAATGAACATCGGTCAGGATTTAATAAGTGAACGAAAGGAGTTTTCTTCCATCATGCATTCTATTAGGGAAGTTGCAGAAGAATTGGATGTTCCTATTATTGTTAATACATATCTGCCTGATAGAAAGAGATATTCAAGAATTGTTCCTTGTTTGGCTGATATAGAGAGGGTTGGTAATATCGGAAGAGAATCTGATGTGATATTGTTATTACATCGTCCAGAGTACTACTGTGTTGTAAGCGATATGCCGAAGTACAAAGGTATTGCCAAAATAATAGTGGCCAAAAACATCTATGGAGAGAAGGGTAGTTTCCTATTGGGGTTTATGCCTGAATTCGGTCGCTTTTATAACCTATAATGCCGTGAGTGTCCACAATAAAGGATGCGAGATGTATAGACCTCGTAATCTGGGAATAGATCTTTTCATTTCCGCAAGCCTTGTGGAGCATAAACGTTTGGAGGCAAAGGTTCAAGTTCGTATCTTTGCCATTGATTTTGTATTGAAATATATATTGATACCTAATAACTGCAAAGATGAATGAGATGATGAATGACGACTATATCAACATACGGGAGATGTTGAGTGATTGCTTATCTGATGTACGGGTAAGGGCTGCAAAAAAAGGTGCGATGGGAATCCCCACGGGGTTTCAGCCTTTAGACGATTTGATAGGTGGCTTCGAGAAAGGAAAAGTATATGTGATTGGTGGAAGACCTTGCATGGGAAAGGAAGAATTCATGCTGTCAATGATGATAAACATCATTTTAGAAAGCAAATTGCCCGTCTTGGCTTTCTCTACGAATCACATGAAGTCTGACTATGTACAAAGACTTTTGGCCATGTACTGTGACATACCTGTTATGCACTTGTTTCAAGGCAATATGGAAATCCAAGAGTGGAAAAGGCTGGATAAGCGATTAGGTGATTTGCTTGATGCACCGCTTTTTATGCATGACAGTTTGGATTTGCCACTTAACGAATTGACTGAAACTGCACGGAATTGTATCAGAGAAAAGGATATACATATCATCTTCATAGATTGCCTGCAAATGATAGATTTTACCAATGAAGGCGATAATCCTTCTGATAGAGTTGCAAAGGTGATGCTTTCGTTAAAGCAATTTGCTCATCTAAACAAAGTGCCTATTATAGTAGGATCTATGTTGAGTAGAGGAATAGAATACCGAGATGGGTTTGAAGGCAAGCGGCCTCAATTGATGGATTTAATGAACTCCAGTTTTATCGAAGGCCTTGCTGATGTTATCATGATGGTGCATCGCCCCGAGTATTACCACTTCTATCAAGATGAAATAGGACGAGACCTGTGTGGGCGGATAGAAATCATTGTGAAAAAGAATGCCTTAAAGCCTTTGGACAGCATTTTCCTGAACTATAATGATAAAACGGGTGTAGTTTGCGTACGGAAGAAACGTAAAAGTACTAATGATGAAAATTTTGACATCATAAAACCCGATGTGGTTTGCGTACGGAAAAATAGTAAAAGTACTTTAAAGCCAATCAGTCTGAAGGATTTGAATTCAGATAATGAAGCTGTGAAAAAGTTAATCAAGGCTTTTGACCTTGAAGAAGAAATACCATTTTAACGTAAAAAAAGGAAGGTGTGACTGATGGATATAGATAGAGGTGAGATATGAAAAATACTGTACTTTGCATGTTGTTGCCGTTCTTTGCGTTGCTTAGTTGTAAAAACAATATATCGTCTAATGATAGGGTAGTCGCGACAACGAGTGATGAGGTTGAGATGGATTCCTTGAGTCCTTATTTGTATGACAAGAACCAGAGGGAGGTGACGTTCTCGGAGAGTGGGGATACGCTATTACGTTATCCGCATGATGTTGAGGTGGACGAATATGTGGTTCCTGCCTCGGTGAAGTGCATCTTTGAAAGGGCATTTCAGGGGTGCCGGAATCTGAAGAAGGTGGTTGTTCCTGAAACGGTGAGGCATATAGAAATGGCGGTGTTCAACGGATGTGAGGACTTGAGGCAGGTGTTCTTATATGCTCCGTTGGACACAATGCCTTATCGACTACTGAATGGCTGCGACAAACTGAGGGAGATTTACATTGCGAGTGAGGCGCCTCCTGTTGTTGAGGAGTATGAAGAGGACGAGATGTATAGTTTCCGTATTGTCTTCGGTAATGCAGACCTTGACTCTCTTGTACTGTATGTGCCTCGCGATGCGATTCAAAAATATAAAAGGCATACGGGTGGAGGATATTCAAAAATATAGTTAATTTGCAGACAAATAATTGACCTATGGACAAAGAAACGATAGATGAGATGATTCGGAAACAAGTCGTCTATGAAGTCACGTATAAGAAGGATGTGGATGCAAAAAAACTGCACATCTCGTGTGTTATGTATTCACAAGAATATGGTGACAATTATATTTGTGCCTACTGCTATGAGGCATCTAAAAAACTTGTTTTCAGTATTAGTAAGATTGTGTCTGTCAAGGAGTATTGGGTCGGAATTATGTCAAGGGATGTAACAGTTCCTGCAGACGGTCTGTATCTTATAGCCTACGTGCGACCTGGTGGAGTGTTATTTGCCATAGATTATGAATTACATGAATTGAAGGAAGGTTGCTTGTTTGTTGGTAGAGATAATTCAATTGCCAAACCTATAGCCTATCACTATGTCCCTTCGTTTGATATGTACAATGAAGAATGGATAGATAAGTATGTTGTCTTAAGAAAATGGGAAAATGAAATAATTCCAGCACCCGTGAAGGGTATCCCAATTATTGCATATAAAGAGCCAAGGGGAAAGAAAGAATCAAATGTCAATAATGCAATTAATTATTGGATTGGTAACGACTGGCGTGGCAAGGAACTTCTCCATTACATGAGGAATGGGATAAGTATGGTATATGAAGGAGTAAAGAAGAATGATGACATTTCAATTTGCTTTAAGGAATATGATAACAGCGGACCTTTTGGATGGTCCGATTGCTGGGAAGGATATGAAATCATTGGATTTACGATGGTGTGTGAATATGATGTATATACTGGTATGCAACACGTAAAAAACAGGTTGAATATGGAACCTGATTTTTTATGGGGAAATGATATGATCTTTGTGTGGAGTTAAAGGTATTTGTTTATGGTGAGTTATCGACAAATATTAGATATATGGAATAAACAGCGGGAATAAATTATGAAAAATTATCTGATCAGCGAGGCTATAGGAGATATTGCAGGGAGCGTTTATGAAGGAAAGGATAAGCGCATAAAGGATTATGATAAGGTGAAGTTGTTTGGTACAGACGCTCATTTTACGGATGATACTGTGCTGACATTCGCTTGTGCAGAGGCTTTTATCGACCATCTCGATATGACAATGAACCTATGGAAATGTGCTAACGAGCATCGCCATGCAGGGTTTAGCAAAAGGTTTAAAGAATGGATGGCAAGTCATAAACCACAGCCGTACCGTAGTCTTGGCAACGGTTCTGCCATGCGTTGCTCTTCGGCAGGATGGTTGGCGAAGACTGAAGAGGAATGCGTGGGAATGGCAACAGAGACAGCAATGCCGACGCACAACCACCCTGAGAGTATTAAGGGCGCGGTGGCAACGGCACTTGCAATATTCCATCTAAAGAACGGTAAGGATAAGGACTTCGTTCGTGAGAATGTACTGAATGAGTATTATCCAGAGTGGGCGAACAAGAAATACGATGAGTTCCATGATGAATATTCTTTTTATTCGACATGTGCCGGAACCGTAGGTCCTGCTATTATATGTTTCTTGGAATCGAAGGACTATGTTGACTGCATAAAACTCGCCATTTCTCTTGGTGGCGATGCCGACACGCTTGCTGCTATTGCTGGTCCTATGGCATACGCTTATTATCGGTCGATGCCTGACACGCTCGTCTATCAGGCTCTGAAGAAACTGCCTGACTGGATGGTTGATGTGAGTGAGCGTTTTGATGATGTGGTAAACAGAATGATATAATGAAATGACTATTTGGCAAAGAACTATTATATTTTCGGATGGAGAGGACAAGAAAAGAAAATATCTTTAGACAGAAATCTGGTTGAATGGGAAAGTAACTTGTGAATATTATGGAAACAAAGATTATTAAGACTTTTGAAGACAAACTGAAAGGAACCATATATGGTCAGGCAATAGGTGATGCGCTCGGTCTTGGCACGGAGGGTATGACCGATGAGGATATGGCATGGAAATATCCAAATGGAATAAGGCATTATGACGAGATATTTCAGGACAGGCACCGTAAAAGATGGAAGAAAGGGGACTGGACTGATGACACCGACATGATGTTATGCATAGCAAATGCTGTCATAAAGGACAAGGGCGTGAACCTTAATACAATTGCTCAGAACTTTAAGGACTGGGCAGATGGGGATCCAATGGGTATCGGGCTGAATACATATAAAGTATTAAGTATAGGCGATTATGTGAAAAAGCCCCTTGAGGTATCAAAACTTGTATGGGAAATGAGCCGTAAGCAGGCTGCAGCAAATGGAGGACTGATGAGAACATCGGTTGTCGGACTTTTCCCGAAAGATGTTGAGGTATGTGCAGAGAATATATGCCGGCTCACTCATTATGACCCACGTTGTGTCGGTTCATGTGTCATTGTTTCTAATCTGATACATGCATTGGTGTATGATTTGCCCAAACCTACATATCACCAGATGATAGATATCGGTCGCAAATACGACGAACGTATTACAGAGTTTATAGATTTGTCGTTGAATACAGATATTCGTGCATTGGAGTTACAGGATGAAGATTCTGTTGGTTATACGCTAAAAACACTGGCTGCTGGTCTTTGGGCGTATTGGAATGCTACATCTTTTGAAGAAGGACTGCTATCTGTAGTCTGTGCTGGTGGCGATGCAGATACAAATGCTGCTGTCGCATGTGCCATACTTGGTGCGAAGTATGGTTTCTCTTCGATTCCGCAGGAGTATGTCGAGGGGTTGATTTATAGAGCACAACTTGAAGATGTTGTGTCTGAATTATTAAGGATAGTGGGAGATGCTAATGGTTAAGTCATGACGAAACTTCCAGACTGGATGGTTGATGCAAGTGAGCGTTTTGATGAAATAGTGAGTGGCAACGTTATATTATAGATGAATTATTAATTGAGATAATATTATGAAGCGTTTAAGTGCTGACGAGTCATTGCTAAAAGAAGAGGAGTATATTCATTTCTTATATGTTGGAAGAAGAAAACTTCATACCGGTAAGAAACGAGATATGCCTTCTAAAAAGAAAAAAACATTAGATTTATTGTTTCGTTTGACACGAAGAATACTTATTGGTGACGTACAGGATATTGAAAGACGTGGTTGGCCTGAGTATCTGCCGTGTGACACACTTGTACCGGTATTAAACAATAATGTGATGAACCGTGCTGTGCACGAACTGTTTGAGTTAGGGGAGTATTATGCTGTGGATGATTTCTTTGGATGGAATCATAAAGTCATATGGAAGTATAATACGCTTTACAGGACAGATACAAATGAATTAAATGATAATAACGGGCGAGAAATTCCAAGTTTATCATGGTTTTGCTATGGTTGTTTGGAAAACAAATACAAGCATTTAGGCGACATTGTCGATGGATCGGAATACGACGGTAATTACGATATCGAGGTTGAAGAAAAAAAGAATGAAAATGAAGCAAAGGAAGCAAAGAAAACAGATCATGTGCTGACAACAGAAGAAAAGGAAGCTTTTCTAAACAAGTTGGAGAATAATGAAGTTGTTTCTGCTCTTCGTGACAAATTAGATTTAGCAGATGTAGTCTCTGTTGATGTTCAGCCAAGTCTTTTCAAATCACGGTTATATCCATACGATACGGAATTCTCTTATTAATGTGCAGCGTTCTCGCCTGCTACATAACCCATTGTCCATGCTGCTTGGAGGTTGAAGCCACCAGTGATTGCATCGACATCGGTAACTTCGCCAGCGAAGAAAAGGCCTGGGACATGCTTGCTTTCAAGAGTGGTGGGATTAAGGGCGTTTAGGGAGATACCTCCGCATGTTACGAATTCCTCGCGCCAACTGCTTTTTCCTTCTACGTGGTAGATGTCGTTTACTAGTACTTCGACAATCTTGTTCTGCCATTTCTTGCCTGTTTCGTTCCATCTCTTGTCGGTAGGCATGCCGATTTTCTGCATGAGATAGTCCCAAAGTCGGGTAGGGAAGGCCCGGGGGAAAGAATTAACAAATCCTCTCTTGTCCTCAATGTGGGGGAGGAGTGGTTGAGCATTGGTGACAAGTTTGGAAGCATTTGCTTCAGCAGTATTCTTAATTAATTCAGCAACAATAGATGTATTTGTTTCGCCTATCCAGTTTATAGAAACGTTGAAGCGGTATTGACGCTCATGTGAGAAACGTGCCGCGTATGATGACAACTTAAGAACTGCGGGACCGCTCAATCCCCAATGTGTAATTAGAATTGGACCGTTCGCACGCATCTTTTCACCAACAACGCTTATCGTGGCATTCTCCACCACAGTACCCATGAGATTGCGAAGAGCCTTATCGTTGATATTGAATGTGAAGAGCGACGGGATAGGGGCAGATATCTCATGTCCTAATTGTGCAAGATATTCAAATGAAAAGTGTTTGGGATGTCCGCCAGTCGTGATGATAACACGCTCTGCCTCAATTTGTTTATTGTTGTCGTTAAATAAAAGAAACGTCTTGTTTTCTTCTCTTTTAATGCCTGTAAGGTTATGTCTCGTGACGATGCTTATCCCCAGTCGCCGTGCCTCATTGGTAAGGCATTTCACTATTGACTGAGCATCCTGTGACCGGGGGAAAACGCATTCGTCTTCTTGTGTCACCAGAGGGACGCCATGACTCTCAAACCAACGGATGGTATCTTGGTGGTCAAAAGTCTTGAATAGCCTCTTCATCAGTTTGTCTCCACGTGGATAAACTTTCTTGAGGTCTGTGACTTGAGCAAAAGAATTGGTGAGGTTACACCTGCCGCCGCCCGTAATGGCGACCTTGGCAAGTGGTTTCTCACCTTTCTCGTAGATGGTGACTATGGCTTCAGGATTTACTTCCTTAGCCCTTATTGCGGCAAAAAAGCCTGCCGCACCACCTCCGATGACTGCTATCCTTTGAGGCATTTTTAGAAGCCCCCCTTAAGATAATCCTCAAAATACTGTGTTATGCGTTCGTGCAGATGCACGCTCTGATGACCTCTCATGTTATGAGGCTCGCCAGGATATACGTAGAAATCAGGTTGTGTTCCTGCCTCGGTGCATGCCTTGATGAACGAGAGACAATGTTGCGGAACTACAGTCTTGTCGTTGTAGCCAGTGATTATCTGTAACTTACCTTTAAGGTCTTTAGCTCTTGATATGAGTGATGTCTTCTCATAGCCTTCAGGATTAGTCTGCGGAGTGTCCATATAACGCTCGCCGTACATCACCTCGTACCATTTCCAGTCGATTACAGGACCGCCGGCAACTCCCACCTTAAATACTTCGGGATGGTTCACCATAAGCGAGATGGTCATGAATCCTCCGAAACTCCATCCGTGAACACCAATCCTGTCTTGATCGACGTAGGGTAGTGACTTAAGGAACCCGATGCCTTTCATCTGGTCCTCCATCTCTATCTGTCCCAGTTGTCGGAACGTGGCTTGCTCGAAGTCTCGTCCGCGGTTCTCACTTCCTCGGTTGTCAAGGATGAAAAGCACGTAGCCCTTCTGTGCCATGTATGTTTCCCACGAGCGGCTGCACCAGTGCCAGCGTGCGTCAACATTGTGCGCGTGTGGACCACCATAGACATAAACCACGGTTGGATATTTCTTGGTAGCATCAAAGTTTGCTGGCTTTACCATACGGTAATAGAGATCGGTCACACCATCTGCAGCCTTGATTGTGCCTGATGAGAAATCTGGCACTTGATAACCTTCCCATGGATTGGGAGAGGTGAAGAAAGCGCCCCCCTCTTGTCCCCCCTGGGGGGGAAGGGCTTTTGTTGCTGCAATAGTTATAACACGTGGGACGTCGGGTTCGGAATAGTTGTCGTAAAGCCATGAACCTGATTCGGACAAGAAAGCGTTGTGCCATCCGCGTCCGTTGTCGATACGTGTCATCTTTCCGTTGCTGATGCTCACGCTATAGATGTTCTTCTGGATGGGATTGGTCTCGTTAGCAGCGATTATCACCGCCTTGTTCTTCTTGTCGAAGCCATACATCTCCATCACCACCCAGTTGCCTTTGGTGAGTTGCTTTAACTGTTTCCCATCCTTGTTGAAGAGATATAGATGGTTGTATCCGTCCTTTTGACTCTGCATTATGAACTTCGAGTTATCCCAGGGCAGGAATACTATCGGGTTCAGCGGTTCTACATATTTCTCTGATGTCTCACGGAATATTTCGGCAATGCGCTCTCCTGTTGCGGCATCGTAACTAACCAGACGGCAGTCGTTCTGGTCGCGGTTGAGTTCAAATATGTAGATGGTCTTGTTGTCTGGCGACCATGAGATGTTTGTGAAATACCTGTCCGTTGGATCGCCTGCCTTCAGGTAAACGGTTTCTTTAGTCTTAAGGTCATATACACCCACGGTTACCTTATGTGATGTCTCGCCAGCCATAGGGTATTTGTCCGGCTCACATTTTGCTATTCTTGTGTCTATGTTTACTTGGGGATAGTCGGTCACCATTGACTGGTCCATTCGATAGAATGCCAGTTTTGAACCGTCATTACTCCAGAAAGTTCCTTTAGTAATGCCAAACTCATCGCGGTGAACACTCTGTCCATATACTATCTCACGAGAACCGTCGGTGGACAGTTGATGCTCAATATTATCTGAATCGCGCACATAAAGCTGGTTATCCTTAACGTAGGCAACGGCACGGCTATCCTTGTTCCATTCCTCGTTGTTCTCATCCCGGCACGACTGACGCCACACCACGTTGTGCTCATTAAAGTCGATGAGCATACGCTCATTCACGTTCTGCATCATCACATATGGCTTGTCACCATAAGGGAATGTGGCATAATAGAAATGACGGAACATCAGCGAGTCGCTCGTTCCTGCCCAATTGTTTATGTCTTCTATGCCTATCAGCAGTTTTTCGCTGTTTGTCTTCTTGTCAACAATATAGCAGCCTTCGATGTCGAGACGTACAAGTTCGTCGCCCCACCACTCAAACCACTTGTTCTCTGGCGTCATATTGTGATAGTTGGTGCCGCCGTAGTTGAGGTCTTCAAGCGTGAAGAGTTTATCTTGTGACATCGCTGTTATTGTTGAAAAAAACACTGCAAGAAGAATTAGTATGCTTCTAATCTTCATCATCGAATCCTCCTCTTTCTCTAAAGTTTCGTTTCCCTTTTCCCTTAAGAGGTCTGTCGCCCCCTCTGAATGGTTTGTCACCACCCCTGAAAGGCTTGTCGCCTCCTTTACGGCGTGGTCTTGCATCGTCATTGTCACGACGGAATCCTCTGTCACGACCTTCACGTTTTCTCTCTCGGTCACGGGCATTGCGCTCGCGTTCTATCCTTTCACGTCTTTGCTGTGCTATCTCGTATGCAGGATGGTGCTTGAAAGTGAATGTGCGAATGTCGCCGGCTTCCATTTCCGCATCCTCGTTTATTCTTTTCTTGAACTCACGATGCTCCTTGAAGCGGTGCTTCTCTGCCATCGCTGCCTTTTCCTCCTCAGTCTTTATCTCGTTGCCTTCCTTGCGGAAATCGCGGAATTTTCCCTCAAACATCTGGTATTTGCGGAACTCGCATTCCAGAGAACCGTTGAATACAGGGATTTTTATTGACGGTTTCAGTCCTATCTGGTCGAAGCACTCCTCTCTGTAAGAAAGCACCCATGCGTTGTTACCCTTGAAAGCATTCTTCAGGCGCTCGCCAATCATCTTATAGGTCGCCAAAAGATTTGGTGTGCTGATGCGTTCACCGTATGGTGGGTTAGTGACGATAATTGCTTTTTCCTCTGGCTGTGTGAAGTCCTTGAAGTCCTTCTGCTCGATGGTAATGTCATTCGTCAGTCCTGCCGCCTTTACGTTCAGTCTTGCCTTTGCCACGGCTTTCATGTCAACGTCATAGCCGTAGATGTGATGTTCGAAATCACGCTCTGCTGAGTCATCGTTATAGATATTGTCGAACAGTTCCTTATCGAAGTCAGCCCATTTCTCAAAGGCATATTCCTTGCGGAACACTCCAGGCGAAATGTTACGTGCAATGAGAGCAGCCTCGATAGGCAATGTTCCGGAACCGCACATCGGGTCGATGAAGTCGGTCTCACCTCTCCATCCTGTCATCAATATCATTCCTGCGGCAAGAACCTCGTTGAGAGGTGCTTCAACTGATTCCTGACGATAGCCGCGACGATGCAGGCTCTCGCCCGAAGAGTCAAGGCACAAGGTGGCATCCTCGTCAGCGATATGTATATGCAGGCGCAGGTCAGGATTCGCTACCGACACATTAGGTCTCTCACCTGTTGTCTCACGGAACTGATCAACAATGGCATCTTTTACCTTGTATGCCACAAACTTAGAATGGCGGAACTCTTCAGAGAACACCACGGAGTCGACAGCGAAGGTCATCTTGTTGTTCATCAGTTTGCTCCAGTCAAATTCCTTTACCTTGTCATATACATCGTCAGCGCTCCGAGCCTTGAATTTCTTTATCGGTTTAAGTATTCTTATTGCGGTGTGCAACTGGAAATTGGCGCGATACATCATTTCCTTGTCGCCGGTGAATGATACCATACGACGTCCAATCTCAACGTTATTGGCACCCATATTGGTCAACTCTTCTGCCAGTACAGGCTCAAGTCCCATGAATGTTTTGGCAATGAGTTCAAATTCTTCGTTCATATTATGTTTAGTGTATTATTTTATTGTATAAATTTTAAACTCCTAACTCCTAATTCCTAACTTCTAACTCTTTTTATATTCCACCTCCGTCAAGGTACTCGAAGTCTATATTGTCAGACTTGACTTGTTTGTACTTCTTGGTATTTGGCGCAAGGCTTTGTGTCACCCATACGTTGGCTCCCACAATGCTGTTCATGCCTATGGTGATGCGTCCCAAGATGGTTGCATTGGCATAGATAATCACGTTGTCCTCAATAATAGGATGGCGTGGAATACCCTTGATAGGATTACCGTTCTCGTCGAGTCGGAAACTCTTCGCTCCGAGTGTGACACCTTGATAAAGTTTCACGTTGTTGCCTATAATACATGTGGCACCAATAACAACACCAGTACCGTGGTCGATGGTGAAATGGTCGCCAATGGTTGCGGCTGGATGGATGTCGATACCTGTTTCAGAGTGTGCCATCTCAGTGATAATCCTTGGGATGAGAGGTACACCAAGTTCCACAAGTTCATGAGCGATACGATAGTTCGTAAGTGCCTTGATAACCGGATAGCATGAAATAATCTCCCCGAAGCTCTCGGCGGCAGGGTCTCCGTTATATGCTGCTTCCACGTCAGTAGCAAGAACTTTCCGTATCTTGGGGAATCGCTCTATTAGTAGTGCGGCAAGACTTTTCGCTTCTGTGCGGCACTGCTCCTGGTCGCTGTCCATCACGTTGCAGTCGCAGCGGTTGAAGCACAGTCCTGCCATTATCTGGTCGGTGAGCAGTTTGTGAAGCCGCTCGATGTTTACTCCTATGTGGTATTTTATTGTTTGGCTATTCACGGTCGACTTCCCGAAATAGCCGGGGAAAAGAATAGAACGGGAGAGTTCAATAATCTCTCCGAGTGCCTTGCTTGATGGCAGAGGGTCGCCCTCGCGGTGCTGATGGAAGATACCTTCCAGTGATTCACTTGCCGATAGTTGTTCTATCGCCTGCGTAAGAGTCTGATTTAATCTGTCAGTGCTCATCTCTTTGTGTGTCAATAAATGAAATAGGGTGCAAAGTTACCGATTTTCTCTGACAATGCAAAATAAATGAAGAAAAACAAGCCAATAAAAACATAGTTTTTGTTGTCATCTTCCATTTTAGACGAGAAAAGCATCTTTTTTTGCCATATTTCTTGACAACGTCTATTATAATTTGTACCTTTGCTTCATCATTTGAAAAAACACATAAATATGACCAAGAAGTATCTTTTAGTAGTTATAGCCGCCATTATGGCTATGATGGATGTCTGTGCGCAGGAGACAGTCGTGCCATATTCCACAACAGATGAGTTTACCGATAGCGTAAAGTCCCTCAGAGATGCTATCGCATGCGACTCTATGATGGACTATCCCCGTGCTGAATGGTCACGTGCGGGTGTCATCCTGATGCATACTCCAGGTGAAGAATTGTTTAACGGTGTCATCCATCCTTTGGCCGCTCTTTTCGAGGATTACTTCGATGTTGAGGAGGCAGCGAAGGAACATCGCGGCTATATAGAAATGCTTGAGGCAAATGGTATTAAAGTACTAACAGTAAGGGATATACTTAACGAGATATGTATTGATAGTCTACGTTCATTGGCTGGCAAAGTGCTTGTCTATGACACTAGTGCATTGGGCGACGAAGATGAGTCCGGCAGTGAGGCATATCGTCAGGAGGTTCTTAGTCGGATGAGTAGGGGAGACCTTATTCGCTGCATTCTGTTTCAGCCTACGGTGAAGTTGTCGAAGACAGACAACAACACAGGCCTCGAGGCGCAGTATATTCAGAATCCCCTGATGAACCTTTATTTCACTCGCGACCAAAGCATCACAACACCTCGTGGACATGTTCTTTGCAGGATGAATAGCAGCCAACGTGCTGCGGAGACCGATATCATAGAACTCTGCTACGACCATCTCGGTCTGAGGCCTGTCCTGCGCATAGAGGGGGAAGGACGTCTTGAGGGCGGTGACTATATTCCTGCGGGCAATATCTCGCTGATAGGCTGCGGTATGAGGACCAATGACGAGGGAATAAGACAGATGATGGAAGCCGATGCTTTCGGTCACGATACTGTTGTTGTCGTTCGCGACCATAAGTTGTGGCAGATGCAGATGCATCTTGACACCCATTTCAACATCATCGACAAAGACCTCTGTACTATGGTAAGCAGCCGACTCTACGCCCAGCCCGGCGATGCGGAGTATAACACCTGTGACATCTGGGCTCGACGTCCAGGCACAAAGAAGTACACTATGATTAGCAGTGGTCTCTCTTTTGTGGAATACATAAAGTCGCGAGGTTTTGAGATTATCCCCGTTGACCGCGATGATGAGTTGCACTATGCCAACAACTACCTTGCCATCGCCCCTCGTCACATTATGGCTGTAGGTGGTCAGTCGGAGACATTCAGACGCCGGTTGAGCGATGCTGGCGTGACGGTGGAGTGGGTTCCGCTGGAGAGTCTTATCGACGGTTATGGTGCGGCCCACTGCATGACTCAGGTACTGAAAAGGGAGAGATATTAGTCCTTTTCCGTTAGTGTTTTAATAATTAAGGAAAACCAAAAATATTATAAAAAGTTTCCTCCTTAGACGAATTATTAATAACTTTGCAGAAATTTATACATTAGGAAGAAAAGCCTGATGGCTGTAATTGAGCGATAATGAGATATGCGATAATAGCGGCTGGCGAAGGCTCGCGCCTTGCTCAGGAAGGTGTTAAGGAGCCGAAGCCACTTGTAAGGGTGGGGAATGAGAGACTGATTGATCGTCTGCTTCGCATTTTCATGGACAATAATGCGGAGGAGATTGTCGTTATATGTAATGACATTACATCGCTTGTGAGCCGACATCTTGAGGAGGTACGGCAACAAGGTATAGGCGGTAGGCATGTTCCGCTGCGCTATATCGTGAAGTCAACCCCCAGCAGTCTGCACAGTTTTCACGAACTGACGTCACTCCTGGGCGATGGAAAGTTCGTGCTTACCACAGTTGACACGGTATTCAGCGAGGAGGAGTTTTCGCGCTATGTCAATGCTTTCGAGGAGAGTGATGCTGACGGTTATTTCCCTGTGACAGACTATATTGACGATGAGAAGCCTCTATATGTCGGTGTTGGGGATGATATGACCATCACTGGATTCTATGACGAGCCTCATGGTTGCCGTTATGTCAGTGCGGGCATCTATGGACTTTCGGCTAAGGCGAAGGATGTGGCGAGACGGCAGATAGAGCAGGGTACGAGTCGCATGCGCAACTTTCAGCGTGCCCTTGTGGCTGCGGGCTTCAATATAAAGGCCCATCCGTTCACCAAAGTGCTTGATATCGACCATAAGGAGGACGTGTCTAAAGCGGAGGATTTTTTAAACCTAAATACTCAGGAGGCATCTAAATGAAGAAGGTTTTGATGGTCTATCGTGCATCACAGTTTTCTCCGAACAGCGTTGACAAGGACAAGAAGATCCTGGAGGCTGTCGGTGAGGAGTTATGGAACAGAGGTGACGACGTGACTTATGTCGCAGAGGAGAACCTCAGTGACGATGATGATGCCGATGTTATTTTTTCGATGGGACGACTGCCTGAGACCATTGAATGGCTCGCACGGAAAGAGGGTGAAGGCAAGCGTACGGTGAACAGTAGTCGTGGAGTACGGAATGCACAGCGTTCCGTAATTGAAAGGCTAATGCGCCAGAACGCGATTCCTGCTGCTCCCCTTGATGGTGATAATGGCTATTGGCTGAAACGTGGTGACGGTGCCGCTCAGCAGGAGGGAGACGTGAAGTATGCCCGTGATGCAGAGGAAAGGGACCGTGTGAAGGCAGAATTCAACTCGAGAGGAATAACCGATGTCGTGGTAACTGCACATGTCGTAGGCGACCTTGTGAAGTTCTATGGCATACGAGGCACGGGATTCTTCAAGTGCTTTTATCCCACTGACGACGGGGATAGTAAATTCGGAGATGAACGGGTGAACGGTGCGGCTCACCATTATGCCTATGACGAGAAGAGTCTTATGACAACTGTCGAAAGGCTTGCCGACATTGTTGGCCTTGACATATATGGAGGCGACTGCATTGTGCGCGATGATGGAACCTTCGCTATTATCGACTTTAACGACTGGCCTAGTTTCTCGCGATGTCGGGAAGAAGCGGCAGGAGCGATAGCGGGCCTAGTTAGGAGTTAGGAATTAGGAGTTAGGAGTTGATTGATTATTATGGCAACATTCAAGGAGATGCTTCAGGCATCATTTAAGAGTAAGGACACTGAGGAGTGGCTCGATGTTTATTTCACCCGTCCGATAGGACTGGTGTTTGCCATCTTATGGAATAAACTGGGCATTCATCCCAATGTCATTACTATATTGTCTATTTTTCTGGGTGTCGGAGCAGGTGTGATGTTCGGATATACCGACCTATGGCACAACATTGCCGGTGTTTTGCTGCTTATGTTTGCCAACTTCTGCGACAGCACCGACGGTCAGATGGCCCGCCTGACAGGTAAGAAGACCTTGATAGGCAGGATGCTTGACGGCTTTTCTGGCGACGTGTGGTTCGTAGCAATATATAGTGCAATTTGCATACGCCTGTTCAATCAGAACATTCCCGGCACGGATGTTCACTGGCATTTCCTAATATGGGTACTTGCATTCGTGGCGGGTGTGATGTGCCACTCGCCCCAGAGTTCGCTTGCGGACTATTACCGGCAGATACACCTGCTGTTCATAAAGGGAAAGGAAGGCAGCGAACTGGACAACTATGCCCAGCAGCGACAAATCTACGAGAACCTTCCGAAGAGCAAATGGCTCGACCGCCTTTTCTTCTATAACTATGCCAATTACTGCAAGAGTCAGGAGAAGCGGACACCGAAGTTCCAGAAGATGATGGAAATGATAAAGGAACAGTATGGCGGTGTGGAGAATATGCCTTCGGATTTGAAGGAACAGTTCATCAAGGGCAGTCGCCCTCTGATGAAATATACCAACATCCTCACATTCAATGTCAGGGCGATAACCTTATACGTCACATGTCTGTTGAACTGTCCGTGGGTATATCTCCTCGTGGAGATAATCGTTCTGAACGTTATATATATATACATGCACAAGAAGCACGAGGCGCTTTGCAAAATGATAATTGACAAAGGATAATTGGCAGATGAATACTAAGGGACTGATATTCGACTATGGCGGCACCATAGACACGCGCGGAGACCACTGGGGTAAAGTGCTGTGGAAAGGTTATGAGCGTTGCGCCATCCCTGTTACTGAGGAGCAGTTCCGTGAGGCTTACGTGCATGCGGAGCGGACTCTCGGGCGCAATCCTATCATACAGCCGTCATATACTTTCCGGAAAACGCTCGACATGAAGTTGCGCATCGAAATGGAATACTTGATGACGCAGGGTTATTGGAATGTCAGCGAAAAGGAATATGTCGCAAAGCATGACCAAGTGCTTGACCTTCTATATGGAGAGGTGTGCCAGGTGGTTTCTGAGAGCCGTCAGGTACTCGATGAACTTAAGGCAGAGCATCCTATGGTGCTGGTCTCGAACTTCTATGGTAACATATCAACGGTACTGAAGGAGTTCTCCCTTGACGGATATTTCAAGACCATAATTGAGAGCGCGGTGGTGGGAATAAGAAAACCCGACCCGAGAATCTTCACCCTTGGAGTGGAGGCTTTAGGACTGCCAGCGAGTGATGTCACCGTAGTGGGCGACAGTTTCTACAAGGATATCCTTCCTGCCCTGAAGGCCGGATGTCATGCTATCTGGATTAAGGGCATGGGATGGACGGATGAACAATATGACGAGACGCTGCCCGACAGGGTTATAACGCGACTCGATGAATTAATAAATATCTTTAAGGTAAATAAAGGATAACGACAGAGAATAGATGAAGAAAACATTTTTGACACTCATGGTGATTATCATCGCCATAGGAGTTAAGGCACAGAACATCACAGGACAGATTATCGATGCTTCCACAGGTGACAGCATTCCATATGCAAGCGCCATCTATAAGGGGCATCATGTGATGGTGTCGAGTGACGGTGGTGGCCGTTTCACCATTGCAAGGCATAATGGATGGGCTTTAACATTCAGTGCCGTAGGGTATAAGCCGCAGAAGGTGACCATCAACGCAAACACCATCGGGAATCTTGTTATTAAACTTCAACCATCGGAGGCGCAAGCCCTTCAGGGTGTGACGGTACGGTCTAAGCGAAAGAAGTATTCCCGTAAGGACAATCCTGCGGTGGAACTTATGAAGAGGGTAGTGGAGGCAAAGAAACGCACCGACCTTGCCAATCACGACTATTATCAGTATAATAAGTACCAGAAGATTACGCTTGCCTTCAACGACCTTAAGCCAGCGGAACTGGAGAGTGAGTTCTTCCAGAAGAAGAAATGGCTTCTCAATCAGGTGGAACCGAGTCCCTACACCGGAAAACTGATACTTCCTATCAGTGTTGACGAGACGGTGACGAAGAAGATTTACCGTAAGGACCCCAAGTCGGAGAAGGACATTATAATAGGACAGCACTCAACGGGTATTAACGACCTCATCGAGACGGGTGACATCCTTAACGTTGTGCTTAAGGATATCTTTACCGATGTTGACCTATACGATGACCAGATAAGGCTTCTGCAGTATCCTTTCACCTCTCCAATAGGAAAGAATGCCGTCGCTTTCTACCGTTTCTATATAGAGGACACGGTAAAGGTGGGCAATGACTCGTGCTATCATCTTCAGTTCATTCCCAACAACCAGCAAGACTTCGGCTTCCGTGGTGAGTTGTTTATTATTGCCGACTCAACGCTGCACGTCAAGAAATGTAATCTCACGATACCCAAGAAAAGTGACGTGAACTTCGTCGATAACCTGCAGATAGCACAGGAATATACCCAGTTGCCAAATGGAGAATGGGTGCTGACGGTTGACGATATGTTCGTTGAGTTGTCGCTTACCAAGTTCCTGTCCAAGGCGGTCGTGATGAGAACCACACGCCAGAGTGAATATGCTTTCGATGAGATTCCGAAGAAACTCTTCAAGGGAAAGGCGCGAGAACGACGGGAGGCGGATGCTATGATGCGCGACCAGGCCTTCTGGGAACAGTATCGTGCTGTTGACCTCTCGAAGAGTGAGAGTTCGATGGGCGATTTCATCAAGGGCATGGAGAACATGAAGGGATATAAGTTCATCATCTTTGCTGCAAAGGCCCTGATAGAAAACTTCGTGGAGACAGGAAGCAAGAAACATCCCAGCAAGGTCGATATCGGCCCTGTGAACACCATGATAACAAAGAACTTTGTTGACGGTCTCCGTACTCGTATCAGTGCCCAGACAACGGCAAATCTCAGCAAGCACTGGTTCCTGTCAGGATATTATGCACATGGATGGAAGAGCAAGAAGAACTATTATAAGGGAGAACTCACTTACAGTTTCAATAAGAAGGATTATCTGCCGAGAGAGTTCCCGCGTCGTACCTTGACATTCACCAGTACCTACGACGTATGCTCGCCAAGTGACAAGTTCGTCAATACTGATAAGGATAATGTGTTCACGGCTTTCAAGTGGAGCAAGGTCGATAAGATGATGTTCTACAACAGGCAGAAACTGGCCTTTGAATATGAGATTGAGGGAGGACTGAAACTGGAGGCAGGAGTGAAGGCTGAGCAACTTGAGGCTACAGGAAACCTTTTCTTCACGCCGATGAACCTCGAAGAACAATTGCCCGATCCCAATATCACAGAATATTTCCATGGGCATGGGAAGTTGCGCACCACTGAGCTTAGCTTTGGAGTGAGATTCGCACCTGGTGAGACCTACATCAACACCAAGCAGAGGCGAACCCCGATAAACCTCGACGCCCCCGTATTCTACCTGTCGCATACTATAGGAATGAAGGGATTCCTCGGTGGCGAGCATGCATATCACTTCTCTGAGATAAAGATGTACAAACGCATATGGCTGAACAGTTGGGGAAAGATAGACATGTTCGTAAAGGGTGGAATACAATGGAGCAAGGTGCCATATCCGCTGCTTATCGCTCCTGCTGCAAACCTCTCGTATATCGTGGAGGACGAGACATTCAACCTCGTAAACAATATGGAGTTCCTCAACGACCGCTATGCTTCACTTGATATTGCATGGGACATGAACGGCAAGATATTCAACCGTATTCCGTTGCTTCACAAGTTGAAGTGGAGGGAGTATATCGGCGTGAAGTGTCTTTGGGGTGCTTTGTCCGACAAGAACAATCCGTTCCTGGAGCAGAATGCAGGTGATGCAGGTCTGATGTATTTCCCTGAGGGAGTGTCGGTGATGGACAAGAAACGTCCATACGTGGAACTGGTGGCAGGTATCCATAACATCTTCAAGTTGCTGCATGTGGAGTATGTGCGCCGCCTCAACTATCTTGACCTTCCCACGGCACATAAGCATGGTGTCAGGTTTATGCTCCGCATGACTTTCTAACACGCGTGTACATAATTTTATTTAATACATCTTTCGCAGGTTTCAGTAATGGAACTTGCGAAAGTCTTTATTATAGGGCATGAAAAAACCGAGAGAGTTTCACAACTGTCCCGGTCCATTTCTAACTAACTTATTATCAACTATTCATTACTCATTTGTTTCTTCGGTTGCAAAGTTATGGAAAAATAATTAACAAACAAGGAATTATCTGTAAAATTTACGTAAACGTTTACGAAAAACTGCAATTTTCTTTCCATTTTGTTTTGAATTACAATTATTTTGTTTATTTTTGCAACAAATTATCAACATTGGACTTTGCTCCCTCGCGACCTCACCTGAGTGAGGAGAGGCGGATGAGGGGTTTGCGGCTTACAGTTTACGGTGGCATAGTAATCGAAAATCAAAATGAAACAACGGAGGACATCATTAAAGGATTTGGCAGAGCAACTTGGAGTTAGCATTGCCACTGTGTCTCGTGCTTTGAGAAACTCTCATGAGGTAGGCGACGACATGAAGAAGCGTGTTCAGGAACTGGCAAAAAAACTGAACTACAGACCAAATCCCTTTGCTCAGAGTCTTCGCAAAGAGGCGCCGAGAATCATCGGAGTGGTGCTACCCAACATGGTGACACACTACTATGCTGCCGTGCTCGACGGAATAGAGGACTATGCCTCCAAGCAAGGCTATTCGGTAATCAGCGCCAATAGCCACGAGGACCATACCAGAGAGGAGTCAGCCATTGACAACTTCGTTAGCATGCACGTTGAGGGAATCATTGCATGTCTCGCACAGGACACCGTCGATTACTCCCACTTCAAGGAACTTCATGATATGGGCATACCCCTTGTATTCTTTGCAAGGACATGTCTTCCCGAACTGTTCTCGTGTGTGGTGGCAAATGGCGACGAGGCGGCACAAGAAGCCACGCAGCACCTCATAGACCACGGTAGCAAGCGTATAGCATTTCTCGGAGGGCCCAACCACCTCGACATGGTGCGCCGCCGTAAGCACGGCTATCTCGAGGCCCTTAAGGAGAACCGCATTCCCATCGACCGTACCCTTGTGGCATGCGGTAAGATAGACTATGACGTTGCCAAGGCCGCCGCAAAGGAGATGCTTATGCGTGAGGACAGGCCCGATGCCATCCTCGCCTTCAACGACATCGTAACCTATGCCGCCTTCGATGCCATCAAGGAACTCAACCTCAACATTCCCAAGGATGTGGCGATAATAGGTTTTAGCGACGGCGATACCTCCGCATACGTCACTCCTCGCCTTAGTGTCATTGCGGATCAGGCGCACGAGCAGGGGCAGAAAGTGTGTGAACTGCTGCTCAATCACATTGCAGGTGACCATAAGATACGCAAGATAGTTGTGCCTATGATTCTCAAAATACGTGAATCAAGCGATAAGACATGATGTTTTATTGGCCATGTGATTTTTTTTAATGTTTTACAATAATAATTATTTCAATATGTTAGTCGTGTTGTCGGTTGTTGACGGCACGATTTCTTTTTAATATTGCTCCGACTTGTTGTTATTGGCAATTCTGCATCAGAAATAACTATGACAATTTGTGTTGTTTTATATTTTCTGAAATAGTAAAAACGCTCAAAGTAGTACATGTCTTAATAGTATAATCTTTGCAAAAACATGTACAATCTTGACATTTCTTGAAAAAAAACAGAAAAAAAAATTATATTTGGAAAAAATTATTTAACTTTGCCTACTGAAAAGACAAACTGCATATTTTTTTATTGGGAAAAACTACTGTATTTAATAACTGTTATATGAAAGAAACGTGGATTTTATGAAAGAAACATGTTCAAAAAAGAGTCGTGGGCTTGCTATGTGCAGGCGCATCACTCTCATGCTGTTATTGTTCATTCCTCTCTGCGCTTTTGCCCAGAATGTGAATGTTCATGGAACCGTTACCGATGGCGCCACAGGCGAAGAAGTAATCGGTGCGACGGTTAAAGTGAAGGGTTCCACCGGAGGTACAATAACTGATGCGATGGGTAACTACTCCATCTCTGTTGCTCCCGGTTCCACCCTTGAGTTCTCTTACGTTGGCTACAACACCACTACAGCCAAAGTCACTAAAGGAGGTGTCATAGACATCAAGCTCACCGAAAATGCCACGATGATGGACGAGGTCGTTGTCGTTGGTTATGGTGTGATGAAACGCTCCGACCTTACAGGATCTGTGTCTTCTATCGATGAGAAAGCCATCAAGCAAGGTGTCAACACCTCTATCGAACAAGCGATGCAGGGACGTATTGCCGGTGTCCAGGTTACCCAGAACTCTGGTGCCCCTGGCGGTGGTATCTCTGTGCAGGTGCGTGGTATCAACTCTCTGAACGGCAACGAGCCTCTTTACGTTATTGACGGTGTCGCAATGTCAGGCCAGACAGGTGATAACTCTTCTGTATTGAGCACTCTGAACCCTTCAGACATCACCTCTCTTGAGGTATTGAAGGATGCTTCCGCAACCGCCATCTACGGCTCTCGTGCCTCTAATGGTGTTGTTCTTATCACGACGAAGAAAGGACAGGAAGGTAAGCCGAAGGTCGTCTATGAGGGCATGATGGGTTGGCAAGCGCTGCCAAAGCATCTTGACATGATGAATCTGAAGCAGTATGCCCAGTTCTACAACTCACGTGCCGAGCTTTGGGGCTGGGGCGCTTTGGAGCAATATAAAGACCCATCTCTTCTTACTGAGGGTACCGACTGGCAGGACGAGCTTTTCCGTACCGCATTCATGCATCAGCATCAGCTTGGCGTGAGCGGTGGTACAAAGGACATGAACTACAACCTCTCTGGCGGTTATCTCGACCAAGAGGGTATAGGTGTCGGCTCAGGCTTTACCCGCGCCAGCTTCCGCGCCAATGTCGAGACAAATGTCAACAAATGGCTTAAGATAGGCGCCAACGGCTATTTCGCGCGCACCCGACAAATCATCACTTTCGATGATGCCGACGGCCAGGGAGGAACGGTTATCCGCGATGCCATCTCTATGACTCCTGATGTGGCCGCCCGCAATGCCGACGGCAGTTATGACTCAGGTGCCGAGAACGAGTTCAACTACACCGAGAATCCTCTGTTCAAGGCTCAGATGATTGACAATCACTCTAAGAAGTCGCAGCTCGATTACAACCTCTACGCCAACCTCACCCCGATAAAAAATCTCTCGCTCCGCGTTGAATACGGTGGTAGTTTCTCATGGACCAATTCCTACTATTTCCGTCCAGAGTACACTTACGGCTCAAACAACCAGAGGGTGGAGTCTTTGGGTTCGCGCTCTTCTGCCGACAACAAGTATCATAGTTTCAAGCAATATGCCACATATGATTTCGCCCCGATGAAGGACAATCATCTTCAGATAATGTTAGGTCATGAGTCGCAGTGGGGTAGTTGGTCAAATCTCTCGGGTACGAGAAAGGGTTATATTTCCGACGGTATCCATTCGCTTCATGTGGGTGATGCCACAACTGCCACCAATAATGAGCAAGGCAGCGAGTGGAGCATCGAGTCATACTTCGGACGTTTCAACTACAATCTTCTCGAGCGCTACCTTCTGACTGCCACGTTGCGTGCCGACGGTTCTTCTTCGTTCGGTCCCAACAACCGCTGGGGATGGTTCCCTTCTGTGGCCCTCGCCTGGCGCATTTCTCAGGAGCCGTTCATGAAAGACCTGACATGGCTCAGCAACGCCAAGCTGCGTCTCGGATGGGGACTCGTGGGTAACCAGAGCGCAGGTTCTTATGCCTATGGTGTCGCTATGAGTACTGTGGCCACAGCCTGGGGTAACGGCTACTATGCCGGCAACTACGCTAACCCCGATTTGAAGTGGGAGAGCACAAAGGCTTGGAACGTAGGTCTCGACCTTTCATTCTTCAAAAACCGCATCGAGTTCATCGTCGACGCATACTATAAGAACACCTCCAACCTTCTGATGTATGCAGTCCTTCCTACATACCTCATCGACGAGGAGGGATATCAGTGGTATTTCGGCGCCAAGCCTCCTTATGTGAATGCAGGCGCAATACGCAACAAGGGTATCGAGTTCACCCTCAACACCGTCAATGTCTCCAACAAGGACTGGCAGTGGCGCACGGGTGCCACCATCTCGTTCAACCGCAACAAGCTGACCCGTCTGAACAGCGAGGACTCCTCGTTGCAGGGACGCGTGGGCAGCGAGCCTTACACCCTTTCCGAGGTAGGCGGTCCTGTGGGCCGTTTTTACGGATACAACGTTATCGGAATGTATACCAAGGAGGACGACTTCTATCAGAAAGACCCCAACGGTGCGTTTATGATAGACAAGGACGGTAACCGCATTCCCGTGGCTCGTCCTGCTGACAGCGACGGTAACATGTACGACATCAAGCAGAACGGCATCTGGGTAGGTGACTATATCTATGAGGACATCAATGGCGACGGCAAGATAACCGAGTCCGACCGCACATATATTGGTAATCCTAACCCGAAGTTCACTTTCGGTATTAACAATACCATCACTTGGAAAGACTTCGAGCTTTCATTCTTCCTCAGTGGTTCTTACGGCAACGACGTTTACAACGTGCTTCGCCAGACCAAGACCGACCCGAAGGGATGGGGCAACAAGATGGCCTATGTTGCCAACTGCGCCCATATATCGATGTACGACCCCGAAGGATCATTGAGTGACATCTCTAACGTTTACATCTCAAACGCAAACTCTGCCGAGTGTTGGCGAATCGAGCCTTCAGGCGGCGGTCAAAACTCCAATAACCGCGTCTCTTCAGTATTTGTCGAGGATGGCTCATACATCCGCCTGAAGTCGCTCTCCCTTGCTTGGAACGTTCCTAAGCGCTGGATTTCATTGATTGGTGTCGACTGGTGTCAGGTATATGCCAACATCCAGAACTTGTTCACCATCACTGGCTACAACGGTTACGATCCTGAAATTGGTGCCCAGGGACAGAGTGTGATACTCCAGGGACTTGATAACGGACGTTATCCCTCACAGCGCATATATAACTTCGGTCTCAAACTCAATTTCTAATATGGTAAACAGAATATGAAAAAACTTAATATATTGCTGATGGGAGTATCCCTTGTCGTTATGGGAACGTTGACCACAAGTTGTGGAGAGGATTTCCTTGATAAGGCACCCCAGCATGACTATACAGCAGACACATATTACGCATCAGACGAGGCAGTTCTGAAAGCCGTTGAGCCACTCTACAACTACGCCTGGTTCAACTACAACTACCGCGCCATGATAGGTATGGGCTCCGCACGCGCCAATGATGGATGGAACCCCTACAACAACCCTGAGTGGGCCACATTCCAGGTGACCGGTCTCGACGCCAACCTCGCTAATGCGTGGAAGTCGTTCTATCTCGTCATCTCGATGTCCAACCAGCTCATCTCCGACATCAACCAGTACTGCACAAGCGAGGTAAGCCAGACTGCGAAGAACCTCGCTCTTGGCGAGGCATATCTCATGCGCGGTACGGCATATTTCTTCCTTGTGCGCCTCTGGGGCGATGTGATAGTATATGAGGACAATGTGGCGATGACACAGAACCCCGTCATACCTCTCACTAAAGAGGAGGACGTGCTGAAGTTCGTCATCCGCGATTTCCGACGCGCCATTGAGTTGCTGCCCAAGGGAAGCACTAGCATGCACGCCACGAAGTACACCGCCGAGGGAATGCTCGCCAAGGCACTTCTCGCGCTAAGCGGATGGAACAACGGAGGCACCCGCGACCAGTCTATGCTCAACGAGGTGGTGGAGCTTTGCGACGACATTATCAACAACGGTTCTTATTCTTTGATGGAGAATTACGCCGACCTGTTCAAGTATGACCATAACAACTTCTCGATGCAGAACGCCGAGACACTCTTCGCCCTTCACTGGGCCGACCCGCTTACAGCAGAGTGGGGCGAGAAGAGTGCCAACTTCTCCGACCTTGCGTGGAGTGGTTCGTCAGACATCACCGCATGGGGTGGCATCTACGCCTCTGTCGATATGCTCGACCTCTACAACGAGGACATCAGCGACTCCATTCGTTTCCAGGCCACTTTCTGCCTTCCAGGCATCTACTATGACTATTGGGACACTGGCAACGACCTTGTGTCAGCTGCCGACAAAACCCCGGAGAATGGCTATAAGAACGCTTACGGATATGTATATACCAAGAAGTTCTGCCAGCTGAAGAAGTGGGTGGTAGGAACCAAGGCTGACTGCAACGGCCACCTCGCCGATATGGCTTCCCCGCTGAATACCTATATCCAGCGTCTGGCCGATATTTACCTTATCAAGGCAGAGGCCATCCTGGGCAACTCCGAGAGTACCTCCGATGCCGAGGGACTTGCCGCCATCAACGCCATACGTCAGCGCGCCAAGGTACGCGACATGCTCACCTCATACACTCTCGAGGACATCATCAAAGAGCGTCGCAAGGAGTTCTGTATGGAGTTCCAAAACTGGTATGATATGGTCACATGGTACCGTTGGAAGCCGCAGTATATGCTCGACTTCTTCAACAACAAGCAGCACCGCGCGTTCATGATAAATCAGGGTGACGTGCTTTTCAACGAAGACCGCACCATCTCTTACCGCACATTCCCCAACCGTCAGTCCAGTCCTTGGTACTTCTACGACGAGGAAATGTCTCCGCGTGGATGTTACTGGAACGACTGCATGCGTGAGGAAGACTCTGAGACGGTCATCAAGACCAGGGACCAAGGATATGTTTACGACCTCGACGCATTATGCCGCTCGAAGGACGGCTACGACCCTGTCACGCTGAGCGAGTCGAACATCTTCCTACCTTATCCTGAGTCTGACGTGCTTCGTAACCATTACTTCAACGAGCCGGCACAGAACTATGATTTCGGTGAATAGTAACATTTTAACGATGACAATGATATGAAAAAGATAATAAGAATAAGAAAAGAAGTCCTGATGGCAGTTCTTCTTGCCGTCATCACATTCGGTTTCACCGCATGTAGCGACGACGATGGTGGCGGTGGCGGACAGCCACAGATAACCGGTGTGCGCGTCTGCGACCCGGCAAAGGCCGATAGCTTATTCACAAAGTCCGCACAGGGACAGGTGATAGCCATCATCGGTAAGAACCTCAACAACGCCACAGCCGTATATATAAATGACCAGAGAGTGGGATTCAGCTCTACGATGAACACCGACCACAGCATCATAGTGACAGTGCCTTCGGAGACTGACGGCTTCCAGCTGACGGCATTCAACTCTGAACTGAAGGACGAGATACGCGTCGAGACGACACACGGAACGGCTACATATGCCTTCAAGGTGTTGGGAGCCTATCCTTCCATCACGCGCATTCAGGGATCCTACCCGCGCTCGGCAGGCGACATCCTCAACGTCTACGGTCTCAACCTCATTAGCATCGAGGACATGTACTTCACCGACGCCACATATGAGGAGCTCTCCACCACAACATGGGATGAGGTGCCTGGCAACCACTACGCCATCGACAACTACGACGTGGTGAAACAAGACCGCTATCTCAACTCCAAGCAAGTGTATGAGGTGGCATCGCAGATTGCACTCACCACTCCCGACCTCCCGTTCGATGAGGGTTGCCTCGTTATCGAGTGTGCCGCAGGCATCGTCTATCTGCCTTACACCAAGGTGCCAGGCAAACCTGTAATCACCGATATCAGCACCGACATGCCTATCCCAGGAACCGACTTCATCATCAAGGGACGTGAGTTCGTTCAGGTGGAGAGCGTTACCTTTGGTGACATCACCCTCAGTCCCGACCAGTTCACAGTTGCTGAGTCTGAAGACCAAATCACGATAGCATTCACCAGCGACATGAAGCCTACACCGGGCTCGGGCATAACGCTCAAAGTTATCACTCCTGGTGGCGTTGCAACATACGAACGCTTCTATGACTCTTCAGGCTTGTTGCTCAGTTTTGAGAGTGGATATCAGTCAGATATGGGATGGTCTCCTTACGGAGATATTCTTAATCAGGCAACATCTTCTTCATTGCCATTTACAAGCGACGGCAATTACTATCACATCAAGTCGAGCGACAACGGCTGGAACTGGTGGGCTACGATGTGCTACTTCTGCCACCATGTAGATTGGGTGAACGACAATCCTGTCTATACTCCGTTCCCACTTCCTTCCTACGACGTTATTCCTTCTACAGCATCTACCAGCGAAGTATATCTCGCTATGGAGGTATGGGACAACAATACCGACTTCGGTGATGCACAATATCCGTTCATACATTATCAGATTGAGACGAAGGACAATGCCGCGACTTACTCGTTTGCCAATTTCATACAAAATGAGGTGGTATATAAGGAGAAGGCACTCCGTGCTATCGACAACACCCAGCCGAAGCAACAGTGGTATCGCCACGTCGTTCCACTGAGCAACTTCGACGGATATGCCGGCAAGACCTATGCTGATGTCGTTGCAGAGGGAATCAACACGGTGCGCCTGATGCACATGAACTGGACAGGCAACGCATCTTCTGTTGACATCTATCTTGATAACGTCCGCCTGATTTATGTTCCCGCTGAGTAATAATTTAATAATAAAAGAATTATGAACAAAAAGAATATATTTAACGTCGCACTCCTGCTGCTCCTCGCCTTCGTGGCAGGAGCATGCAGCGACAGCGACACCACAAGGAAGGTGGATAACGGGCGCCGCAGTGGTGCTGCCACAAGGATGGCGCTGCTCGACGGCGACGAGAACGAGATCTCAACGTTGACACTATCCCTCGGAGCAAGCAACTATATCATAGGCATCGACTGCGACGGCGACTGGACAGCATCGGTGGACGCCGACTGGGTGACGCTCTCCAACTATGCAGGCTACGGCTTCACCAACAAGTTGAGCTACGACAAGATATCGCTCACCAAGAACCAGGGCGACGAGCGTACAGCAACCGTCACTTTCAAGTCGGGCAATATCACACGCACGCTCACCATTATACAGAAAGGCTCCAACACTGACCCGGGCGACACCTTCATGAGCGCCTTCGAGTTCATAGAGAACCTTAAGATGGGATATAACCTCGGTAACACTCTCGACTGCGACCCTGACATCACCGACCCCAATACCGCCAGCTGGTTCAATCCATCGAGTGACCTCGACTGGGAGACTGTTTGGGGACAGCCAAAGACGACACAGGAGATTATCGACGCTATCGCGGCCAAGGGATTTAATGTCATACGTATTCCTGTGACATGGTTCCCCCATATGGACGCCGATGGCAATGTCAACGAGGTGTGGATGGCACGTGTACAGGAGGTAGTCGACTATGTCATCGCCTCGGGATGCTTCTGCATTCTCAACACCCAGCACGACACAGGAACACGTGGCTCGCGCACCGACGGCGCAGGCTGGATACAGGCCAATATGGATGAGTATCCTTCCACCAGTCCTAAGTTCAAGAAACTGTGGACACAGATAGCCACTCGTTTCCGCGACTATGGTGACCATCTGCTCTTCGAGGCGTTCAACGAGATTCTTGACAACGAGGATAACTGGGGCGATCCCGCCGACGCCTCTGCATATACTGCGGTGACACGTCTTGAACAAGACTTCGTAGATGCCGTGAGAGCCACAGGAGGAAACAATGAGTTCCGCAACCTCATCGTCAACCCGTACACCGCAGGTACTTCAACAGCCAAACTCGAAGGCTTCCAGTGCCCCAACGACATCCATTCCGCACACCTGCTCGCATCCGTCCACAGCTACGACCCATACTGGTTCTGCAACGACGACAACAACTCAAAGGACTATTACATAAATATGTTCGATGACAACTGTCAGGCTGAGATTGATGGCATCTTCCAGCGTGTTGAGAAACGCTTCCTCACCGAGCTCGGAATGCCATACTTCTTCGGAGAGTTCGGTGCTATAGGTACACATCCAGCTATAGCCGAGCGCATTAAGTACGCCAAGTACTTCAAGCAGAAGTTCAACCAGTACAGTACCGCAGGACTCTGGTGGATGGGACTCTACGACCGCAAGAAGGGCGAGTGGTATGAGGACGAGATTGCAACTGCACTCTTCGAATAATTTCTTCACCTAACATGCTTATATAAAGGGACTTGCCGCAAGGCGGGTCCCTTTTTGGGGTGATGGGTGACAACAATAGTCAACAAAGTCAACAAAGTCAACAGTCAACAAATGCCCTTTCGGAACTCACGTTTTTAGGTGTCTTATTCTTTATATTATATATA